>NZ_JBMOUG010000003.1:0-596271 GCF_049319725.1 Pseudomonas sp. Mn2068
AATCGACGGCCTGACGCTCTACGGCGGCCAGTTCCAGAAGAACAGCCCGCGCAACGATTCGAGCATGACCGATATGTACATGCAGGGTAAAACCGCCTTTACCTCCGACCGCTTCAACTTTGCCGGCGGCGAATACAGCTTCAACGACAAGCGCACGATGGTCGGACTGTGGAATGCCCAGCTCAAGGACATCTACCGCCAGCAGTACGTCAACCTGGTCCACAGCCAGCCGCTGGGTGACTGGACCCTGGGCGCCAACCTCGGCTTCTTCTACGGCAAGGAGGACGGCAGCGCCCTGGCCGGCGACCTGGAGAACAAGACCTGGTCGGGCATGTTCTCCGCCCGCCATGGCGGCAACACCTTCTACGTCGGCCTGCAGAAACTCACTGGCGACAGTGCCTGGATGCGGGTCAACGGCACCAGCGGCGGCACCCTCGCCAACGACAGCTACAACAACAGCTACGACAACGCCCGGGAGAAATCCTGGCAGTTGCGCCATGACTACAACTTCGCCGCGCTGGGCATCCCCGGGCTGACCCTGATGAACCGCTATATCAGCGGCGACAACGTGCACATCGGCACGGTGACCGACGGCAAGGAATGGGGCCGCGAATCGGAGCTGGCCTATACCGTGCAGAGCGGGGCCTTGCGCGACCTGAGCGTGCGCTGGCGCAACTCCAGCCTGCGCAAGAGCTTCAGCAGCAACGAGTTCGACGAAAATCGCCTGATCGTCAGCTATCCGATTTCATTGCTGTAAGCACGCGCCGGCCCAGGCTCCGCACGAAACTTGCCGAGCGGCGATCAGGCAGTTTTCGTACGGGTCTAGTGGGAGTCACTGTCCCACCACCAGTTCCAGAGGCCGGGCAGATGCACCGGCACGGAACTGTCCTGCACCGTGCGCGCCAGCACCGCCCGCAACAACGCCGCGCGGTCCGTGTAGAACGGCTGTTCGGCGGTCCGCACACCGGTGTCCCGCGCGCAGTCCATGAGGATCTGCAGATACTCCTGCATATGCCGGGCGGTGTAGCGATTGAGATCATGGAAGGTCACCACCACCGGGATCACCCCATCGACCACCGGCATCTCGCCACGGGCGATCTGCTCACGCACTTCGGCCAGGTGCTTGAGCAGATTGGCCCGGCGCTGCGGGCTGGCAGTAATCCCCCAGACCTTGCCGTCATTGGCACTCAGGTCGGTCAACAGCACATGCAGGCCATGCCGCTGATAGGCGGCGAAGGTGCGTTTGTCGTAGTTCCAGAATGGCGGGCGCAGGATGGTCGGCGGCGCGCCGCTGATCCCGGCAATGACGGCACTGCCGTCGCTGAGTGATTGCTCCAGCGCCTGGGGATCCAGCGAGCGGTGATTGGTGTGCCATGCTCCCGCCGTGTGGAAACCCAGGATATGCCCCTCGGCCTGCTCACGGCGCATCAGCGCCCGTCCGATATCGCTGTTACCTGCCCTGGGCGCTCCGGTCTGGACGAAAAACACGGCCTTGATTCCCGGTTGGATCGGGTTCTGCGCCAGGTCATCGAGCACCGATGCCGTGGGATTCCAGAAACTGGACGCGCTCGGCCCATCATCGAAGGTCAGCAGGAAACGGATCGGGGGTTGCGTGCGCAGGGCCTGCTCGGTGCCCGGGGTCAGTGGTAGCGGCGGGCCGATACAGCCGCCCAGGCTTGCGACAAGCGCGAGCACGGAAAGAAAAGTGAAAACCGACTTCATGGGGAGGGTCTGGTCCGGGACGCAACAATGACAGAACCAAGATGCCTTCAAGCCGTCGTTGCAAGGAACGGAGTGGAGCTTGAGTACGCATCTCTGTGGCGAGATGGCACAAGCTCCTTGCCCCGCTCCATCCTGAAAGGGGGGCCATCATCTTACTCAGAGCATCAGGATGGCAAAGCGTTCCGTACGCGGCTGACTTCGCACCGATCGTTCCGGGTATGCAACCCGTGGCGCTGCGCGTCACAGAAGCGGACGCAGAGCGTCCCAAGAGGCATTCCCACGCAGAGCGCGGGAACGATCATCATCCGCGGGACTCGACACCGAGTTCGTCCCAGACCGACTCCGCCAGATGGAACGTCGCGTTGGCCGCCGGGATTCCGCAGTAGATCGCACTCTGCATCAGCACCTCCTTGATCTCCTCGCGGGTCACGCCATTGTTGGCCGCCGCGCGCAGGTGCAGCTTGAGTTCTTCGCTGCGGTTCATGCCGATCAGCATGGCAATGGTGATCAGGCTGCGGGTGTGCCGGGGCAACCCCGGCCGCGTCCAGATATCGCCCCAGGCATGCCGGGTGATCATTTCCTGGAACTCCGAGTTGAACTCGGTCAGGTTGTTCAGGCTGCGCTCGACATGGGCCTCGCCCAATACCGCGCGACGCACTTGCAGGCCTTCGGCGTAACGTTGTTTCTCATCCACGAACACTCTCCTCACACAGGCTGTTCAAACAGGCTCTTTAAACGCCGGCCAGCAGGAAATCCAGCACCCGACGGCTGAAGTCATCGCCGGCCTGGACATTCGACAGGTGGGCGGCATGGAACTCGGCGTACTCGGCGCCCTGCACATGCTGCTGGATAAATACGCCACCCGACGGCGGTGTCACCGCATCCTCGCTGCCCGAGATCACCAGGAGAGGCACCTGGATCGCGCTGAGCCGGTCACGGAAATCCGCGTCGCGCACCGCACAGCAGTTGGCCGCATAACCCTGGGGCGACGTCGCGGCGAGCATGTCGGTAATCGGCGTCACCCGCTCCGGGTACGCGGCGGCAAAGTCCGGCGTGAACCAGCGCGCGATCGCCCCGTCGCGCAAGGCCCGCATGGCCGCCTCACCGTCCCGCAGCACGGTCTCGATACGCGGGTTCCACATGTCCGGATCACCGATCCTGGCCGCCGTGTTGCACACGATCAGCTTGTGCAGGCGTTCGCCGGCATGAATCCCCAGCCACTGGCCGATCAGCCCGCCCATGGACAAGCCACAGAAATGCGCGCGCTCGATCTGCAGGGCATCGAGCAGGGCCAGCACATCCCGCCCCAGTTGCTCGATGCTGTACGGTCCTTCGGTGACCAGCGAGCGGCCATGGCCACGGGTGTCATAACGCAATACCCGCAAGTGCTCGGCGAACGCCGGCAACTGGGTGTCCCACATGCCCAGGTCGGTGCCCAGGGAGTTGGACAAAACCAGGACCGGAGCGCCCTCCGGGCCATCGAGCTGGTAATTCAGTTGGCCTTCGGCCAGTTGCACAGAACCCACGACGCTCTTTCCCACGACAGCCTCCTTCAGATAAAAGCCAGATGATCGGCCACGGCACGCTCGACCCAGGTCTGTGCCTGGCCGAGATAGTGGGCCGGGTCGAGCAGGTGATCCAGTTCGTCCGCGGACAGTTCGGCGGTCACTCGCGGTTCGTCGCCCAGCACCACGCGCAGGTGGCGCCGTTCAGCCACCGCCCGCCTGCAGCATTGCTCCAGCAAGTGGTGGGCCGTGTCACGTCCCAGGCGCTGGGCCAGGACAATACTCACGGCTTCCGCCAGCAGCAGCCCCTGGGTCAGGTCGAGGTTCTCGAGCATCCGCGCCGGATCGACTTCCAGCCCCTCACTGACAATCAGTGCCTGCTGCAACGCCCCGGAGACCAACCGGCAAATCTCCGGCAGGGTCTCCCATTCGGCATGCCAGAGGCCGAGGCTGCGCTCGTGCTCCTGGGGCATGGCACTGAACAGGGTCGAGAGCAGCCCCGGCACCCGGGTCGCCGCGCCGATCAGCACGGCGGCGCCCACCGGATTGCGCTTGTGCGGCATGGTCGAGGAACCACCCTTGCCGGGCGCCGACGGCTCGAAGACTTCCGCCGCCTCGGTCTGCATCAGCAGGCTGATGTCACGTCCCAGTTTGCCCAGGCTGCCGGCAATCAGTCCGAGCACGGCACCGAACTCCACCAGGCGATCGCGATGGGTGTGCCAGGGTTGCTCCGGCAGGCCGAGTTGCAGTTCGCCGGCCAGTGCTTCGGCCACCGCCAGCGCCTGGTCGCCCAGGGCCGCGAGAGTGCCCGAGGCCCCGCCGAACTGCAGGCTGAACAAGCGCGGTTGCAGCTCGCGCAGGCGCTGTCGATGGCGGGTGACCGCCCCCAGCCAGCCGGCGATCTTCATGCCCAGGGTGACCGGGGTCGCCTGTTGCAGCCAGGTCCGCCCGGCCAGTGGCGTGGCCGCATGGCGCCGGGCCTGGGACACCAGGACTTCACCCAGGCGTTGCAGGTCACGGTCAATCAGTTGCCAGGCGCGGCGCAGTTGCAGCACCAGGCCGCTGTCCATCACATCCTGGCTGGTGGCGCCCAGGTGCACATAACGTTCGGCCCCGGCATCGGTGCCGGCGATCTGCTTGCCCAGCGCCTTGACCAGCGGGATCGCCGAGTTGCCGGCCGTGGCGATCGCCTCGCCGAGGGCGGAAAAATCGTAGAGCCCGGCACGGCAGGCCGCCTCGATGGGCGCCACCGCCGCCTGGGGAATCAGCCCGACCCGCGCCTGTGCACGGGCCAGGGCCGCTTCGAAGTCCAGCATCGCCTGGACCCGCCCCTGATCGGAGAACACCTCGCCCATATCGCGGGCAACAAAGTAGGCATCGAACAGTTGATTGCTCGGTCGCGGCATAAAAAATCCCTGGTAAATGCGCGCCCGGAACGGGCGCGCAGGCCGATCAGTGATCGTGGTGCAGGTACGCCGCCTGCTTCGGCAGGCGCAGGCTGAACAGGAAGGCGACGACCATCATCACCGTCACATACCAGTAGAAGGCGTTCTCCATCCCCACCGACTTGAGGTTCAGTGCCACGTATTCCGCCGAACCGCCGAACAGGGCATTGGCCACCGCGTAGGCCAGGCCCACGCCCAGCGCACGTACCTGCACCGGGAACATCTCGGCTTTGACCAGGCCGCTGATGGACGTGTAGAAGCTGACGATCGCCAGGGCCAGGGTAATCAGCACGAAGGCCAGGAACGGGTTGGTGACGGTCTTCAGGGTCAGCAGGATCGGCACCGTGCACAAGGCACCCAGGGCGCCGAACCAGAGCATCGAATTACGCCGGCCGATCTTGTCCGAGAGCATGCCGAACAGCGGCTGCATGCACATATAGAGGAACAGCGCGCCGGTCATGATGTAGCTGGCGGTCTTGGCGGTCATCCCGGCGGTGTTCACCAGGTATTTCTGCATATAGGTGGTGAAGGTGTAGAAAATCAGCGAGCCGCCGGCGGTGTAGCCGAGCACGGTGATGAACGCCGCCTTGTGATCGCGGAACAGCGCCCGGATGCTGCCGGCGTCCTTGTCCTGGCGGGTTTCCTTGCTGGTGGTTTCCTTCAGCGCACGACGCAGCAGCAGCGAGATCACCGCCGCAATGGCACCGATCACGAACGGTACGCGCCAGCCCCAGGCCTTGAGCTCGGGCTCGGTGAGGAACTGTTGCAGGATCACCACCACCAGCACCGCCAGCAACTGGCCGCCGATCAGGGTCACGTACTGGAACGAGGCAAAGAAGCCGCGCTGGCCGCGCAACGCCACTTCACTCATGTAGGTCGCGGTGGTGCCGTACTCGCCGCCCACCGACAGCCCCTGGAACAGCCGCGCCACCAGCAGCAGCGCCGGTGCCCAGGCTCCGATACTGGCATAGGTCGGCAGGAAGGCGATGACCAGGGAGCCGGCGCACATCATCAGCACCGAGATCATCATCGAGTTCTTGCGGCCGTGCTTGTCGGCCACACGACCGAACAACCAGCCACCGATGGGCCGCATCAGGAAGCCGGCGGCAAATACACCGGCGGTGTTGAGCAGTTGCACCGTCGGGTCATCGGAAGGGAAGAAAGCCGGGGCAAAATAGATGGCACAGAAGGCATAGACATAAAAGTCGAACCATTCGACCAGATTGCCGGAAGAAGCACCGACGATGGCAAAGATCCTTTTGCTACGTTCCTCACCGGTGTACGGCGTCGTTGTTGTTGTCATGTTCTCTCACTCGTAGGAGGGGTAGTTGCAGTCTAGACATACTTTGCAACAGACCTGTTCCGCAAGAACAATCGCCGCCCTTGCAGGAGCCGGCTGGCCGGCGATGGCACATGGGGCAAGGCTCAAGGGCCTCATCGCCGGCAAGCCGGTTCCCACAGGTTACAGCGACCGAACCCTGGTCAGATCCGTTCAATCGCCAGCGCCAGCCCCTGACCGACGCCCACGCACATGGTCGCCAGGCCCTTGCTGCCGCCGGTCTTTTCCAGTTGGTGGAGCGCCGTCAGAACCAGGCGCGCGCCGCTCATGCCCAGGGGATGCCCCAGGGCAATCGCCCCGCCGTTCGGATTGACCTGTGCCGCGTCATCGGCGATACCCAGCTCGCGCAGCACCGCGAGGCCCTGGCTAGCGAACGCTTCATTCAACTCGATAACGTCGAAGTCGCTGACCGCCAGGCCCAGGCGTTCAGTCAACTTGCGCACCGCCGGCACCGGACCGATGCCCATGACCCGCGGGGCGACACCGGCGCTGGCCATGCCGAGCACCCGCGCCCGGGCCGTCAGGCCGTGTTTCTTCACCGCCTCGGCGGACGCCAGGATCAGTGCCGCGGCGCCATCGTTGACGCCGGAGGCATTGCCGGCGGTGACGGTCTTGTCCGCGCCGTTGACCGGCTTGAGCCGTGCCAGTGCTTCCAGGGTGGTGTCGGCCCGGGGATGCTCGTCCTGCTCGACCAGGGTTTCACCCTTTTTATGGGCGATACGCACCGGCACGATTTCCTCGCGGAAGAAACCGGCGGCCTGGGCCGCCGCCGTGCGCTGCTGGCTGCGCAGGGCAAAGGCATCCTGGTCGGCGCGCGAGACCTGATAGTCATCCGCCACGTTGTCGGCGGTCTGCGGCATCGCGTCGACACCGTATTGGGCCTTCATCAACGGGTTGATGAAACGCCAGCCGATGGTGGTGTCCTCCAGCTTCATGTTGCGGGAAAACGCCGCGTCGGCCTTGCCCATCACGAACGGCGCACGGGACATGGACTCCACGCCGCCGGCAATCGCCAGTTCCATCTCGCCGCTGGCGATGGCCCGGAACGCGGTGCCGATGGCATCCATCCCGGAGGCGCAGAGGCGGTTGAGGGTCACCCCGGGAATGCTCTCCGGCAGGCCCGCCAGCAGCAACGCCATGCGCGCGACGTTGCGGTTGTCTTCGCCGGCCTGGTTGGCACAGCCGAGAAACACTTCATCGACCTCGTCCCAGTTCACCGACGGGTTGCGCTCCATCAGCGCCTTGATCGGCACCGCTGCCAGGTCATCGGCGCGCACGCCGGCCAGGCCGCCACCGAAACGGCCGATGGGCGTACGAATGGCGTCACAGATAAAGACTTCACGCATCAGGCTTCTCCAGGGGCTTGGCCATGGGCCGCGGCGGTGCGGGCTTCCAGGTCACGCAAGGCGGCCAGTTCGGTTGCGCTCGGTGCCGCGGTGCTGTCCACCTGCTCGGCGAAACGCACGGGCCAGCCCGTGGCGGCGATCACCTGTTCGCGGGTCACCCCCGGATGCAGGGCCGTGACCACGAACTCATTGCTTTGCGCTTCCGGTTCCATGATGCACAGGTCGGTGATGATGCCCACCGGACCGGCGCCCGGCAGGCCGAGGCGCTTGCGCGAATCGCCGCCTTCGCCGTGACCGACCGAGGTGATGAAGTCCAGCTTGTCGACAAAGGAACGGGCCGACTGCTTGAGGATGATCAGCACGCTTTTCGCCGAACCGGCGATCTCTGGTGCGCCACCGGCGCCGGGCAGGCGGACCTTGGGCGAGAAATAGTCGCCCACCACCGTGGTGTTGATATTGCCGAACCGGTCGACCTGGGCGGCGCCGAGGAAACCGACGTCGATCCGCCCGCCTTGCAGCCAGTAGCGGAAGATCTCGCCGGTCGGCACCACGGTGTCGGCGGTTTCCGCCAGTTCGCCGTCACCGATGGACAGTGGCAACACGCTGGGCTTGGCACCGATCGGGCCGGACTCGTAGATCAGCACCACATCCGGCGAAGAGGTCAGGCGTGCCAGGTTGGCGGCCTTGGAAGGCAGGCCGATACCGACAAAGCAGACCGAACCGTTCTTCAGGCGACGGGCAGCGGCGACGGTCATCATTTCATTGGTGGTGTAGGTCATTATTTTGCCTCCGACGCACAGGCCAGCTTGGCCTGGAACTCGGCGAAGTCCGCCGTGCCATGGATGTATTCGGCGATCCAGGCGGTAAAGGTTTCCCGGTCACGGGCAATCGGATCCCAGGCCTGGTAGAAGCGGTTGTCGCGCTCGGTGTAGCCATGGGCATAGGACGGATGCGCACCACCGGGGACATGACAGACCGCGCTCAAGGCCCAGGTCGGCAGGACACAGGCATTCATCGGCGCGTTAAGGTCGTCGACGATTTCCTCGACAGTGACGATGCAGCGCCTGGCAGCCAGGGCCGCCTCTTTCTGTACCCCGAGAATGCCCCACAGCAGGACATTGCCCTTGCGGTCGGCCTTCTGCGCGTGGATCACCGTCACATCCGGACGGACCGAGGGCACCGCGGCGAGCACTTCGCCGGTGAACGGGCAGGTCACGCTCCTGATCAACGGGTTGACCTTCGGCAGGTCGGAACCGGCGTAGGCACGCAACACCGCGAACGGCAGGCCGGAGGCACCGGCGACGTAGGCATTGGCCAGGTCGGCATGGCTGTGCTCTTCGATTTCCAGGTCATGGGGCCAGTGCTTCTCCACCGCGTCGCGCAGACGGTGCAGGGAACCGACACCCGGGTTGCCGCCCCAGGAGAAGATCAGCTTGCGAGCGCAACCGGCACCGATCAACTGGTCGTAGATCAGATCGGGGGTCATCCGCACCAGCGTCAGATCCTTCTTGCCCTGACGAATGATTTCATGACCCGCCGCAGTCGGAATCAGATGGGTGAAGCCTTCGAGGGCGACGGTGTCACCGTCGTTGACGAATTGCTTCACCGCTTCATGCAGCGAAAGGATTTCAGCCATGGATGCAGACTCCCGGTTTCAACAAGCCAGCGTGGAAGAAAAAGGCGCGAGGTTCGGCGCCGGAGTGAAACCAGATTAAGTCGAGGCCAGGGGTCAAACAATCCGATAATCGACTAAGTGTTCGATTATCGAACCGATTGTTTGTAGGCTACCGTTTGCCAGCCAACGGCAAGGCCGATCCTCAGGTCGCGTCCGCGTGGCTGACCCGCCCCTTGATCAATACCCCCGCCGTCGCCAATGCCGCCGGCACCACCAGCACGGTCAGCACCTGCTCGAAATTCCAGCCCATGCCCAGCAGCGTGGCGCCCATCCAGGCGCCGAGGATCGCGCCGAAACGACCGATCCCCAGCATCCAGGAAACTCCGGTGGCCCGTCCCTGGGTCGGATAGAAGCGTGCCGCCAGCGATGGCATCGCCGACTGCGCGCCGTTCACGCACATGCCCGCCGCCAGCACCAGGGTTCCCAGCAGGGCGATATGGCCCAGGCTCTGGCCAACCGCGTAGGCAAAGATCCCGGCCAGCAGGTAGAAAGTGCCGATCACCTTGTGCGGGTTGAACCGATCCATCGCCCAACCGACCCCCACCGCACTCAGCACCCCGCCAAACTGGAACAAGGCCCCGATAAAGGCGGCCTGCTCCATGCTCGCACCGCTGTCACGCATCAGCGTCGGCAGCCAGCTGGTCAGCAGGTAGACGATCACCAGCCCCATGAAATAGGTCAGCCATAACAGCAGGGTGCCGGCGCTGTAGGTGCCGGAAAAAATCACCGCCAGGACGTTGCGCGCCTTGACCGTCTTCTGCTCCGGAACGCTGAAGCTCGCCGCCCCGGCGACCTGCTCGGGAGCAATCGGCGCCAGCGCCTTGCGCACCTTGTCCGTGCCACGGTTGCGTACCACCAGGTAACGCGCCGACTCCGGCAGCCAGAGCAGCAGCACCACCGCCAGGATCAGTGGCAGCAACCCGCCGATCAGCAACAGGCTGTGCCAGCCGAAGGCCGGGATCAGCTTGGCCGAAACAAAACCACCGCCGGCCATGCCCAGGTTGAAGCCGCAGAACATACTGGTCACCAGCAGCGACTTGTGGCGCTCCGGGGTGTATTCGGAGAGCAGCGTGGTGGCGTTCGGCATGCCGGCTCCCAGGCCGAGGCCGGTGAGGAAACGCAGGACCAGCAACTGGTCGACGTTACTGCTGTAGGCCGAAGCCAGGCTGAAGGCGCCGAACAACAGGACCGCCCCCACCAGCACCACCTTGCGCCCGAACCGGTCGGCCAACGGGCCGGAACCGAGGGCGCCGAAGACCATGCCGATCAGGGCCGCGCTCATCACCGGGCCAAGGCTGGCGCGATCGATACCCCAGTCCTGGGACAGCGCCGGAGCGATAAAGCCCATGGCAGCGGTGTCCAGGCCATCGAGGAAGACGATCAGGAAACACAGGATCACCACCCGCCACTGATAGCGCGACAGCGGTTGATCGTTGATAAAGGACTGCACATCGAGGCAGTGACCGACAGCGGATTGAGGCTGGTTCATTATTTTTATTTCCACACAGACGCGCAGACGCACAGGTGCCGACCAGGGGGCGGCGGACGTTGGACAGAGCGAATAACGCTCAGGCGAGCCGTTTCAGCGTAAACGGCATCCGCGCGCGAGTGTTCTTACGGAAAGTGTTCTTACGGAGAGGGTTCTTACGGAGAGGGTTCTTGCGAAGAGAGTTCTTGCCCAGAGGGCTATCGAAGGGAGTGCTCATGGCGGCTTGGCCTCGTCATTATTATCGGGCGGTCACCGGGTCGAGGCCTGCGGGCTCGTCGACTCAGGACGCTGCCGCGACATTAATGAGCGGCGTAAAACGGCGCAATTCGATAAACGCAACTCTGGGCGGTTATCGAACGGCTTTGCCGCGACAGCCGGGACGTTCAGGCAAACAGCTGGGCGCTGAGGTCGCGGCTGGCGCCGAGCATGCTCGGCAGGAAGCGCTGCTCCAGTTCGCTGCGGCTGACGCGCCCGGCATGGGTACTGACGTTCAGTGCCGCGAGCACCTGGCCCGAGGCGTCATAGACCGGCACGGCGATGGAGCGCAGGCCCTGTTCCAGCTCCTGGTCGACGATGCACCAGCCTTGCTGGCGTACCTGCTGCAGGCATTCGAGCAAGGCTTCGGGCGTATGCAGGGTGCGGCTGGTCTTGGCCTGCAGGTCGGCATGGTCGAGGTATTCCTGCAACGATGCATCGTCCAGCGCGGCCAGCAGGATCCGGCCCATGGAAGTGCAATAGGCCGGCAGCCGCCCGCCGACGGAAAGATCGACCGAGATCAATCGCTGGGTCGTCGCCGAACGGGCGATATAGAGGATGTCGTCGCCCTCGAGGGTGGCCATGTTGCAGGCCTCGTGGAGCTGCTCGCTCATGCGGTCCAGATAAGGCTGGGCCGACACCGCCAGCGGGGTCGAGGACAGGTAGGCGTGACCCAGGGTCAGGACCTTGGGCAGCAGCGAGTAGGTGCGTCCGTCGGTGGTGGCATAGCCGAGCTTGATCAGCGTGTGCAGGCAACGGCGCACGGCCGCCCGGGGAATTTCCGTGCGATGGCTGATCTGCGCGATGGTCAGGTGCCGCTTGCGCTCCTGGAACGCCTGCACCACCGCCAGGCCCCGGGCCAGCGAAGTCATGAAGTCCGGGTCGCCGGTAAAGGCCTGGATCCGCTTGGCGGGCGAGGCAACGATAGGCGGCGCCACGGAGTTGAAGGCAGTGCGCAGTGGGTCGTTCATTCCAGGTCCTTGTTCACGCGGTCAGCGGCTATTACAGGCCGACATCAGCCCGATAGACAAGCCGGCCAGGCTCGACATTGGGCGATTATCGAACGCTGGCCCGATAATCGCAATTGACCCCCAGGGTCCGAAGCTTATAACGTTGCCCTGCCATCAGGTGGTTTTCCGGGATACTGGTCAGGTACCCACCGGAAAATCCACCGGCACGGCCTTACCCACGAAGTGAGGCCGTTTTCCCGACTTCCGGCAAACCGCCGATACATGAGGTTGCCGTCAATATAGAAGCGCTCTTCCCTTTTCAATTAACACTGCCCGCGCGGAACTTGCAGTGTTAATTTGCCGCCAAAAAACAGGCAGTGTCCAGCCAAGTCCTCAAGTTGCAGTTCATAACTCCTACGCAACAAAACCCACACACAAAGTTGACGGGCCAGCCCCGCTTCGCGATAGTATTATTCAAACCGGCCGCTATACTCCCCATACGACATTCGAACCGTCTGGTTCTGTCGCGGTTCCGAGAGCCTGGCTCTCAAGCCCAGACCAATGTTCAACGTGGATGGCCGCGTTTTGTCGAACCGGGAAACGCTTGCCATGACGGCACTTTCCCTGTCGACGCCGCCCTGGTGCATGGCGCCGCTGTTTCGCCGACACGTCGTCCAGGGCCAACGACTATAAAACCGTTCCGATACGCCACCGGACTTCATGGAACTCCCGTATTACGTATCGCCGGAAAACCTTATCAACTCAAATTAGGTAACACTGTGACGAAAGACGAACTGCGCGCGGAACTTGAGCGCCAGGAGCAACGTTACAAGGATGTTTACGGCGGGGAAATTACCACCTACGCCGCGCAACCCGAACCAGAACGCAAACCCTGGCGCAAACGAGCCAGCCTCCTGGACCAGGCATTTACCCAGGAATTGCAAAAAATGGAAAAGGAACTCAAGGCCGAAGAGCCTTAGGCACGGCGGTCTCGAACCTTGTGAGGCTTGCCCCTGGCAGCCGGTCTCTCCTATCCGGATTCCCTCAGGCTTCTGGACGTCAACGGCTTGCGCTACCCGCGCCGAGCCCAGGCCCCCGAACATCCCATCGGGTTGAATGACGCCCGGCAGGCCCTCACACAGAAATTTCGCACATCCGTTTCGGCCTTTCATTCCCGCGCTGAAACCGTGTGTTCATTGGGCATTTCCAATGAAATCAGATGCTTGGCAAACGCCCGGAAAACCTGAGGTTTAACGGTTTCCTACATTTTTTTTCATTGAAGAATGTTACCGGTGAGCAGCTAGTGCATCGATTAGCAGGCTTTTCTGGCATAATCGCGCCCCCTTATGACCGGGTCAGAAAACCTTCATGATCGATTTATTCAGCGGACTGGATGCTTGGGTTCTTGTGAGCCTGTTGCTCGCCCTGGCCTTTGTCCTCAGCTTCGAGTTCATCAACGGCTTTCATGACACCGCTAACGCGGTGGCCACAGTGATCTACACCAAAGCCATGCCGCCGCATCTCGCGGTGTTCTTTTCCGGTGTATTCAACTTCTTCGGCGTATTGCTCGGCGGGGTCGGCGTCGCCTATGCCATCGTGCATCTGCTGCCGGTGGAGTTGCTGATCAACGTCAATACCGGCCATGGCCTGGCCATGGTGTTCTCGCTGCTGGCCGCGGCCATCACCTGGAACCTGGGTACCTGGTACTTCGGTATCCCGGCGTCGAGCTCCCACACCCTGATCGGTTCGATCCTCGGTGTCGGCCTGGCCAACGCATTGCTCAACGATATTCCGCTGGGTGACGGGGTCAACTGGCAGAAGGCGATCGATATCGGTGCCTCGCTGGTGTTCTCGCCGCTGGCCGGCATGCTGGTCGCCGGCCTGGTGCTGGTGGGCCTGAAGTGGTGGCGTCCGCTGTCGAAGATGCACAAGACTCCGGACCAGCGACGCAAGATCGACGACAAGAAGCACCCGCCGTTCTGGAACCGCCTGGTACTGGTGATTTCCGCCATGGCCGTCAGCTTCGTGCACGGCTCCAACGATGGCCAGAAAGGTATCGGCCTGATCATGCTCGTGCTGATCGGTATCGTCCCGGCGCAATTCGTCCTCGACCTGAGCACCACCACCTACCAGATCGAGCGGACCCGTGACGCGACCCTGCACCTGAGCCAGTTCTACCAGCGCAACAACGCGACCCTGAGCGAGTTCCTGGCCCTGGGCAAAAGCGTTCAGGACGACCTGCCGGGCAAGTTCCGCTGCAACCCGCAGCAGACCGAGCCGACCATCGCCGCCCTGCTGAACAACCTCAAGGGTGTGACCGACTACCATTCGCTGTCGCCGGAAAAGCGCATCGAAGTACGTCGCTACCTGCTCTGCCTGGATGACACCGCGAAGAAAGTCGGCAAGTTGCCGGGCCTGGATGCCCGCGAGAAAGCGGACCTGGAGAAACTGCGCAAGGACCTGACCACCACCACCGAATACGCACCGTTCTGGGTGATTCTGGCAGTGGCACTGGCCCTCGGCCTGGGCACCATGGTTGGCTGGAAGCGGGTGGTACTGACCATCGGCGAGAAGATCGGCAAGCAGGGCATGACCTATGCCCAGGGCATGTCGGCACAGATCACCACCGCCTGCATGATCGGCCTGGCGAACATCTTTGCCCTGCCGGTCTCGACCACTCATGTGTTGTCGTCGGGTGTCGCGGGCACCATGCTGGCGAACAAGAGCGGCCTGCAGAGCAGCACGATCAAGACCATCCTGCTGGCCTGGGTACTGACCCTGCCAGCCACCGTGGCGCTGTCCGCCGGGTTGTTCTGGATCGCGTCGAAGATGCTCGGCAGCTGAGTCGTTTCCAGTGACACAGAAAAAGGTGTGATCTGCGGATCGCACCTTTTTTTTGCCCGGTCAAAAGGCAAACGACAGGCAAAAAAAAGGGCGACCGAAGTCGCCCAAAATGCCTTGCGTGCTCGCTCCCTGGAAAGACCTAGGGTTTTTTCCGCTTATGTGAGTCTTTCCAGATAAAAAAACCGAATCCTGCGAAGAACATCACCATGAGGCCCACTGTCAGCACTCCGGCGATTACCACGTTATCGAAAAACATGACTGGCCTCCTGCGCTTGCCCTGTTGCGATGGGGCTAAGTTACCCAAACGGGCACGGAGGAAAATTGACCGGGATCAATGCCGCCCGGAACCGGGCGCGGGGAAAGGACATTAACTGACGTGCATCAAGTTTCAGCGCCGATATCAGCGCTTTTTCGGCTTGTTCTTCGATTTTTTCCTGGCCTTGCCCAGGGGCATCGCCTGCTCGAACGCCTGGCGGACTTCATTCAGGCGCTTCTCGTTGAGGTCGTGGACACGTTTGGCCCGCTCGGTATTCAGGTCGATCAGCTTGTCGTCTTGGCTCATGATCACTACATCGCTATCCGTCGAATTCGGCCGAAGTCATCCACTTCGACCCGCGCAATGACTCAATAATGCGGGCAAGCGCCCGCGCTGACCAGTCGTGAAGCCGCCCGCTTGCCATTAAAGTGTGTCAGCAACGGCGATTTCCCCGCAGAATCGCCCCATCCGAATGGCTGCCAAGGATCGTTGACGTGACATTGCACAAGGACCTCCCACCGCTGATGGCCCTGCGCGCCTTTGAATCGGTGGCCCGTCACCTGAGCTTTATCAAGGCGGCCGAGGAACTGTCCGTCAGCCAGAGTGCGGTCAGCCATCAGATCCAGAAACTGGAGCAGTACCTCGACCAGCGCCTGTTCATCCGTCGCACCCGCGCCATCGACCTCAGCGAGGCCGGCCAGCGCTACTACCGGCAGATCCGCCCGGCGCTGGAGCAGATCGCCGAGGCCACGCGGCGACTGCGCTCCGCCACGCCGGGCCGGGTACTGCGAATCGGCCTGCTCGCCTCCTTCGCCACCCTCTGGCTCGCACCGCGCCTGGCTGACTTCATCGGCCGCCACCCGCATATCCAGGTGGAACTGGAGCCGTCCATCCAACTGGCCGATGTCGCCGGCGCCCAGGTTGACCTGGCGATTCGTTATGGCAAGGGCGGCTGGAGCAACGTCGATGCCCAGCGCCTGATGACCGAGCGCCTGACTCCGGTCTGCAGCCCGGCCTTCAAGGCCCGCTCGATCGAACGCGGCCCACTGCTGATGGCCCAGGCCCGACAACCCTTCGAGTGGATCGACTGGTCGCGGCACCAGCATATCGACTTGCAGCACTACCCCACGGTCATGCTCCATGACTACAACATCGTCGTCGAAGCCGCGGTGGCCGGCCAGGGCATCGCCATGGGTCGCCAACGCCTGATCGGGCGCAGGCTCAGGGACGGTTCTCTGGTTCCGGCCTTCGACACGCCGACCTTTGAAAGCGAGATCGGATACTGGTTGATCAAGCCCAATGCCGCCCTTTCCCCGGACGCCGAGTGCTTCTGCGCCTGGCTGACGGAACAATGCGCCCGGGCGGACACATGAGCCAATCAGATACGTCCGATTGAATCTATCCGTTTGTCGCCCCATGGCGCGCCGAGCATGCTGGCATCTTCTTCCAGGAGGTTTCAGCATGAACGATTCCCTGTTCGACCGTGTCAACCAACTGGGCCTGAGCCTGCCGGTGCCCAGCCAGCCCATCGCCAACTACGTGAACCACGTGATCAGCAACAACCAGTTGTTCATCTCCGGGCAGATTCCGTTGCAGGAAGGCAAACCCGCCTATATCGGCCGACTGGGCGATACCCTCGGCGAGGAAGAAGGCGCCAGGGCCGCGGAACTGGCGGCCCTTGGCCTGCTGGCGCAATTGGGCCAGGCCATCGATGACGATCTGTCGAAACTGGTGCGCATCGTCCGTCTCGGCGTATTCGTGGCCGCCGCCCCCGACTTCCAGCGCCAGGGCGCGGTCGCCAACGGTGCCTCCAACCTGCTGGTCAATGCATTGGGGGAAAAAGGCCGCCACGCCCGCACGGCCGTCGGTGTCGCCAGCCTGCCCAGCGGCGTGGCCGTGGAGATCGATGCGATTTTCGAGCTGCGGCCATGAACAACGACACCTCAACCGAGCTGTCCGACGCAGAAATCACCCGTCTGCGCGCCGCCACACCGGGCTGCGCGCGGGTGATCCATTTCAACCACGCCGGGGCGTCGCTGCCGAGCCAGGCCACGCTGGACGCCATGACCGGGCAGTTGCAGCTCGAAGCGAGCCTCGGCCCGATGGAGGCCGGGGTCCATGGCGCGCGCCTGGAAGAGCAGGCCCGACAGGCTGCGGCGCAACTGCTCAACGCCGACACTGACAGCATCGCGTTCGCCAGCAGTGGTTCCGCGGCCTGGAGCATGGCCTTCGCGGCGCTGGGGCCCTGGCGCGCCGGCGAACGGATTCTCGTCGGACGCCATGAGTGGGCCGGCAACCTGGCCTGCATGGCCGAGGCAGTCAAGGCCGGAGCCAGTCTTGAAGTGATCCCCTGCGACGAAACCGGAGCGGTGTCGGTGTCGTCCCTGGAACAACTGATCGACGCCCGCGTACGCCTGATCGCCCTGACCTGGCTGCCGGCCAACGGTGGCCTGATCAACCCGGCCGCCGCCATCGGCGAGGTGGCGCGGCGTCATGGCATTGCCTATTTCATCGATGCCGGCCAGGCTCTCGGACAGTTGCCCTGCGACGTCCAGGCATTGGGCTGCGACGTGCTCAAGGGCGCCGCGCGCAAATTCCTCCGTGGCCCGCGCGGCACGGCGCTGATGTATGTGCGTCGGGGTTTTCTCGAACAATTGGCGCCGCGCCAGCTAGACGTGCTGTCGGCGCCTTGGGACGGCAAGGCCTTCACCCTGCGCGACGATGCCCGGCGCTTCGAGACCAGCGAACGCTCGCTGGTGCTGATGGCCGGCCTGGCCAACGCCTTGAAAGAAGTGAATCAGCTCGGCATCGAACGCATCCGTCGCCGGATCCAGGCATCAAGCGACCGGCTGCGCCACGATCTGCGTGAAATTCCGGGCCTTGAGCTGCATGACCTCGGCCTGTCCGGGCAGCAATCCGGGCTGATTGCCTTTACCTTGAAGGGTTGGGATGTGTTTGCCCTGAAGGAGAAACTGGCCGAACGGGCGATCAACCTGGGCGCCAACGGCACGGCCTATACGCCCCTGGACATGCAGGCCCGCGATCTGCCGGCCATTGCCCGGATTGCCGTGAGTCATCTCACCACCCGGGAGGAAATCGACCTGCTGTTGCAGGCCCTGGGTCAGTTGGCCAGTGAAGGGCCTCAGACCTCGACGTCGACCAGCAGGCCCTGACGCGGCTGTTCATCCATCAGCGCCACCACCGGCACGGTGTTATCGGCGTTCAACTCGTCGCCCGGCACCGCCAGGTGGCGTTCGGGATCATCGTCGGCCTCGCGCCGACGCTGCTGCTGTTCCTGCTGGCGCCGCTGTTCTTCACGCAGCAGCCACGCGGCCTCTTCGGGGTCGCGTTTCTGCAGGTCGATGGTACTTTCGTTGGAGCTTTCCTGAACCGGCACCACGGGCGGGATATCCGGTCGTGGCCGGATCGGGTCCTGCTGGGAGGTCACCGGCAGGACGCTCAGGGGTAGCAGCGGTGGCAGCATGATTTTTCTCTCCTGTCGGCAGGCTGTCGGCTGTGGGATCCGCGACTTGAGCCGTCAGTCGCGAAAGTGTGACCCGGTTATCGCTCAAGGGTGCAATACGTCCCGACGAACGTCATCGTGGGCTACCGTTAGTCTTGTTCCGCATAGTTTCTCGACAGGAGTCCCGTCCTTTCAATCAAGAGAGCAAGAGCCTTTGGCCTGAAAGCGCCGATTCCGTTAAGATAGTCGGCTTTTTCAAGGCGGGAGTCAGGCAGCATGGCGCAGCAGTATCAACCGGGGCAACGCTGGATCAGTGACAGCGAAGCCGAGCTGGGTTTGGGCACCGTTCTGGCACAGGACGGCCGCTTGTTGACCGTGCTCTATCCGGCCACTGGCGACACTCGCCAGTACGCGCTAAGGAATGCGCCTCTCACCCGTGTGCGTTTCTCGCCCGGGGACACCATTACCCACTTCGAAGGCTGGAAGATGACCGTGCGCGAAGTCGACGATGTCGACGGACTGCTGGTCTACCATGGCCTCAACGCGCAGAACGAAGTCGTCACGCTGCCGGAAACCCAGCTGTCGAACTTCATCCAGTTCCGCCTGGCCAGCGACCGCCTGTTCGCCGGGCAGATCGACCCGCTGGCCTGGTTCTCCCTGCGCTACCACACCCTGGAACACACCAGCCGCCAGTTGCAGTCCTCGCTCTGGGGCCTGGGCGGTGTCCGCGCACAACCCATCGCGCACCAGCTGCACATCGCCCGTGAAGTCGCCGACCGTATCGCGCCACGGGTCCTGCTGGCGGACGAAGTGGGCCTGGGCAAGACCATCGAGGCCGGCCTGGTGATCCATCGCCAACTGCTTTCCGGTCGCGCCAGCCGCGTCCTGATCCTGGTGCCGGAAAACCTCCAGCACCAGTGGCTGGTGGAAATGCGCCGGCGCTTCAACCTGCAGGTCGCGCTGTTCGATGCCGAACGCTTTATCGAAAGCGATGCCAGCAACCCGTTCGAAGACACCCAACTGGCCCTGGTGGCCCTGGAATGGCTGGTCGAGGACGAGAAGGCCCAGGATGCGCTGTTCGCCGCCGGCTGGGACCTGCTGGTGGTCGACGAGGCGCACCACCTGGTCTGGCATGAAGATCAGGTCAGCCCGGAATACGCCCTGGTCGAGCAACTGGCCGAGACCATTCCCGGCGTCCTGCTGCTGACCGCCACCCCGGAACAACTGGGCCAGGACAGCCACTTCGCCCGTCTGCGCCTGCTCGACCCGAACCGCTTCCACGACCTGGCAGCCTTCCGCGCCGAAAGCGAAAACTATCGCCCGGTGGCCGAAGCGGTGCAGGAACTGCTGGACCAGGGCCGTCTCTCCCCGGCGGCGCACAAGACCATCCAGGGTTTCCTCGGCGACGAAGGCGAAGCCCTGCTCACCGCAGTCAACGACGGCGATACCGAAGCCAGCGCCCGCCTCGTCCGCGAACTGCTGGATCGCCATGGCACCGGCCGCGTGCTGTTCCGCAACACCCGCGCCGCGGTGCAGGGTTTCCCGGAGCGCAAGCTGCACGCCTACCCGCTGCCGAACCCGGACGAATACCTGGAACTGCCGCTGGGCGAACACGCCGAGCTGTACCCGGAAGTCAGCTTCCAGTCCCAGCCGGACGCCAGCGAGGAAGAACGCTGGTGGCGCTTCGACCCGCGCGTCGAGTGGCTGATCGACCAGCTGAAAATGCTCAAGCGCACCAAGGTGCTGGTGATCTGCGCCCACGCGGAAACCGCCATGGACCTGGAAGACGCCCTGCGCGTGCGCTCCGGCATTCCGGCGACAGTGTTCCACGAGGGCATGAACATCCTCGAGCGGGACCGTGCCGCAGCCTACTTCGCCGACGAGGAATTCGGCGCCCAGGTACTGATCTGCTCGGAAATCGGCAGTGAAGGCCGCAACTTCCAGTTCTCCCATCACCTGGTGCTGTTCGACCTGCCGTCGCACCCGGACCTGCTGGAACAGCGGATCGGTCGTCTCGACCGGATCGGCCAGAAACACGTGATCGAGTTGCACGTGCCGTACCTGGAGACCAGCCCGCAAGAGCGCCTGTTCCAGTGGTACCACGAAGCGCTGAACGCCTTCCTCAACACCTGCCCGACCGGCAACGCCCTGCAGCACCAGTTCGGCCCGCGCCTGCTGCCGCTGCTCGAAGGTGGCGACGATGGCGAGTGGCAAGCACTGGTGGACGAAGCCCGCACCGAGCGCGAGCGCCTGGAGGCCGAGCTGCATACCGGTCGCGACCGCCTGCTGGAACTCAACTCCGGCGGCGCCGGCGAAGGCGATGCGCTGGTCGAGGCGATCCATGAGCAGGACGATCAGTTCGCCCTGCCGATCTATATGGAAACCCTGTTCGACGCCTTTGGCATCGACAGCGAAGACCACTCGGAAAACGCCCTGATCCTCAAACCGAGCGAGAAGATGCTCGACGCCAGCTTCCCGCTGGGCGACGACGAAGGCGTGACCATCACCTACGACCGCAACCAGGCGCTGTCACGCGAGGACATGCAGTTCATCACCTGGGAGCACCCGATGGTGCAGGGCGGCATGGATCTGGTGCTGTCCGGTTCGATGGGCAACACCGCCGTGGCGCTGATCAAGAACAAGGCGCTGAAACCCGGCACCGTGTTGCTGGAACTGCTGTACGTCAGTGAAGTGGTTGCCCCGCGCTCGCTGCAACTGGGCCGCTACCTGCCGCCAGCCGCCCTGCGCTGCCTGCTGGACGCCAACGGCAACGACCTGTCGACCCGTGTCGCCTTCGAAACCCTGAACGACCAGCTGGAAAGCGTGCCACGGGCCAGCGCCAACAAGTTCATCCAGGCCCAGCGCGACAGCCTGACGCCGAAGATCAACGCTGGCGAAGCGAAGATCGCGCCACGCCACGCCGAGCGCGTGGCCGAAGCGCAACGGCGCCTGGCGGCGGATACCGATGAAGAACTGGCGCGCCTGACCGCGTTGCAGGCGGTCAACCCGACCGTGCGCGACAGCGAGCTGGTGGCGCTGCGTCAGCAACGGGAACAGGGCCTGGCGATGCTTGAAAAAGCCGCGCTGCGCCTGGAAGCGATCCGGGTGCTGGTGGCTGGCTGATCCACCGGGGCGCTCTCGCCAGCGCCTGCCCGCTCCTCCAGACCTGGTCTCCAATCTGTAGGAGCCGGCTTGCCGGCGATGAGGTCATCATGGGCAACGCAAGCCATGAGGTCCCCAATCGCCGGCAAGCCGGTCCCTGCAAGGTTCAGAGTCAAACTGCCACAGGCGCCGTGCCCGGCTCATCCGCGGCCATCCCCTCGCGCATGCGCTGCGCATCCTTGCTGAAACACCGGGCTGCCTGGAACAGGAACAGCAGGGTCAGCAACAACGCCCCCGGTATCAGGTACATCGCGTCATGCAGGCCCACGGCCTTGAACGCCTCGGTCATCTGCTGTGCCCCCGCCGCCAGCATCGCCGCATGGGCGAAATGATCGGACAACAATCCGACCACCACCGGCCCCAGGCCACCACCGAGCAGATACAACCCCGCGAAATACACGGCCATCGCCGTCGCCCGCAGCCGCGGCTCGACCACGTCCTGGATCGCGGTGTAGACGCAGGTATAGAAGTTATAGGCAAACAGCCAACCGACGCTGAACACCGCCACGAACACCCCGATCTCGATCCGCCCGGCATGCAGCGCCCAGGCGGTGGTCAAGGTCGAGACCACCAGGCTGCCGGCCGCGAACAGCAGGCGACCGTTGGCGACACGCTGGTGGATCTTGTCCGCCACCCAACCGCCCAGGGTCAGCCCGAACAGCCCGGTCACACCGACGATCAGGCCGGTGGCCACCGCCGCCTCCTGCAACGGCATCAGGAAATAACGTTGCAGCATCGGCACCAGGAACGAGTTGCAGGCATAAGTGGCGAAGTTGAAGGTCAACCCGGCCAGGACCAGCCAGAGAAAGGTCGGGATCGCCATCAGGCGCCGCACCGGACGCTCGATCCGTTCCTGGGAGACCTTCACGGTTTCCGCCGCGCCGCGTTTCGGTTCCTTGATGAAGAACATGAACACGGCCAGGAGCAACCCCGGCACCGCCGCGATAAAGAATGGCGCCCGCCAGCTGTCGAAGGCCTTGACCATCGCTCCGATGGTGAAGAAGGCCAGCAGCAGCCCCAGTGGCAGGCCGAGCATGAAGATCCCCATCGCCCTGGCGCGTCGATGCGCCGGGAACAGGTCGCCGATCAGCGAGTTGGCCGCCGGCGCATAGCTGGCTTCACCGATACCAACGCCCATGCGCACCAGCAGGAAAGTCCAGAAGCTGCCCACCAGGCCATTGACTGCCGTCAGCCCGCTCCACACCGCCAGGCCCCAGCCCATCAGCTTGCTGCGCGACCCGTTGTCGGCCATGCGCCCCAGGGGCAGGCCGGCGATGGCATAGACGATGGTGAAGGCGGTACCGATGATGCCGATCTGGAAATCGCTCAGGTGCCATTCCATGCGGATCGGCTCGATGATGATCGCCGGAATGGTCCGATCGAAGAAATTGAACAGGTTGGCGAGAAACAGCAGGAACAGAATGCGCCAGGCATTCGCCGCTTGGGTCGAGTTCTGCATGGGTCCGTCTCTTTATTGTTATAAGGGCTTCAATGCCAGGCCCGGAGCCCTCAATCTAGTCAGCGCGACCGGGTCTGTCTGCCACCATTCGCGGCGCTGATACCGGGCAATGGAGGCCCTGCCCCGGGCGCTGAAAAATACTTGTAATCCCCCCTTACAAAGCCGTGGCCGAAGCCTAGAATGGCGATGGATTCCCCCCTTCCCTCCTTCCTCCGTTGACCTCCCATGCCTGATGCTAATCCGTGTCTGAATTGCGGTGCCTGCTGTGCCTATTTTCGCGTGTCGTTCTACTGGGGTGAGTGTGTCTCGGGCGGCGGGCTGGTGCCCGACGAACTGGTCACCCAGATCAGCCCGAGCCGCGTCGCCATGCTCGGCACCGAAGCGCGCAACCCGCGCTGCACGGCACTCAGGGGCGAAGTCGGAGAAGAGGTCAGTTGCTCGATCTATCACGAGCGCTCCAGCCCCTGCCGTGAGTTCGAAGCCGCCTGGGTCGACAACGAGCCCAACGAGCGCTGCGATGCCGCCCGGGCCGCCTTCGGCCTGGCCCCGCTGGAGCCGGAACAGAAAGCCGCCTTAGTACCAATCGCTATCTAGGCCATTCCCAAATCATTGGGAGCACTCTGCCATTAGCGCTTGCAGCCATGAGTGACACTCTATACTCCAATGCGTTGGCCGATGCTTGAGGCGTCGGCTGTCCAATGCGTCGGTACAGGGCATGCTATGGAATGGCAGGGTTTGCATTTTGTTAACGGACTTCCCGATAGTGGGCACCTGCTCCTCAATTGCAGCCACAATCCATTGCTGGTCATGCTGGCCTACCTGGTCGCCTGTGCAGCCAGCTTTGCCACGCTGGACATGGCCGAGCGCGTCGGTCATGTAGAGAAACCGGCACAACAGCGGCTCTGGCGCTGGATCGGCACCTGCTGCCTGGCAGGCGGCATCTGGACCATGCACTTCATCAGCATGCTGGCGTTCCAGGCGCCCATCGAAGTGCGCTACGACCTGCCCACCACCCTCGCCTCGCTGTTGATTGCCCTGTTCGCGTCATTCCTCGCCATGCACACCCTCGGCCGCGCCGAACTGCGTGCCTCGCAGACACTGCGGGCGGCCGTGTTCATGGGACTGGGCATCGCCGCCATGCATTACGTCGGCATGTCGGCCATGCGCTCGAGCGCGGTGCAGTATTACCAGCCGGCCCTGGTCGGCCTGTCGGTGGCGATCGCCATCGGCGCCAGCCTCGCGGCGCTGTTGCTGGCCCGGCATTTCACCAACGGCAGCGGCATGTGGCATCAACTGCTCAAGTACACCGCCAGCCTGGTCATGGGCGCCGGTATCGTCAGCATGCATTTCACCGGCATGTGGTCATTGCACCTGATGCTGCCCGCAGGCAGTGCCCTGCCCGCCGCCGTGGAGAACAACCACCTGCAACTGGGCATGACCATCGCCGTGATCGCCTTGCTGATCATCGGCAGCAGCATCAGCGCGGCCCTGGCGGACAAGAAACTGCAGAACAAGGAGCACGACCTGCGCCGGGTCAATGCCCTGCTCAGCCAACTGGACCAGGCCCGCATGTCGCTGGCCCAGGTCGCCCACTACGACGCCCTGACCAACCTGATCAATCGTCGCGGTTTCAATCAGATCTTTGCCGAGAAGCTGATCGAGCGCAGCAGCAACGGCGGCATGCTGGCGGTGATGTTCCTCGATATCGACCATTTCAAGCGCATCAACGACAGCCTCGGCCATGATGCCGGCGACGAACTGCTCAAGGTCATCGCCGGACATATCAAGGCCGCTACCCGCAGCCATGACGACGTGGTCGCCCGCTTTGGCGGCGACGAATTCTGCATCCTGATCAGCCTGCACAACCGCGACGAAGCGCGGCACATGGCCCAGCGCATCATGCAGAAGATGAAAGAGCCCATCGAACTGGCCGGACGGCGCATGGTGATGACCACCAGCATCGGCATCAGCGTCTTCCCCGAAGACGGCAAGTCCTGCGAAGAACTGCTGAAGAACGCCGACCTGGCGCTGTACCAGTCCAAGGGTGCGGGGCGCAACAGCCTGCACTTCTTCAGTTCCAACCTGAAAACCCGCGCCACCCTGGAGTTGCAACTGGAGGAGGAACTGCGCCACGCCCTGCGCGAAGGCAACGAATTGCAGTTGTTCTACCAACCCATTTATGAAGTGAAGACCGGCCAGGTCGCCAAGCTCGAAGCCCTGGTACGCTGGCAACACCCCCAGCACGGCCTGCTGTCGCCGGATCGCTTCATCGGGATCGCCGAAGCCAACGGCTTGATCGCCGAGCTGGATAACTGGGTATTGCGCAAGGCCTGCCAGGACCTGGCCAGACTCTCCGAGCAGGGTTGCGGCGAACTGAAAATCGCCGTGAACTGCTCGGCGCTGAACCTGGCCCGCGAAGAACTTGCCGATGAGATCGAAAGCGCGCTGCGGGCCGCCGGCGTTCCACCTGATCGACTGGAACTGGAAGTCACCGAAAACGCCCTGATGGGCAATATCGCCAACACCCTGCAACTGCTGCGACAGATCCGCACCCTCGGCGTGTCGTTGTCCATCGACGACTTCGGCACTGGCTACTCGTCCCTGGCCTACCTCAAGCGCCTGCCACTCAATACCCTGAAGATCGACCGTTCATTCATCCTCGACATTCCCAAGTCGACCCAGGACATGGAGATCGTCCAGGCGATCATCGTCATGGCCCATACCCTGCACCTGCAGGTGGTCACCGAGGGCGTCGAGACGCCCCAGCAATACGACTTCCTGGCCCAGTACAACTGCGACTACGTCCAGGGCTACCTGCTCAGCCGGCCGGTGCGCCTGGAAGACCTGCAACCGGTCCTCAAGCAGCTAAACCAGCGCCGCCAGCACACCCCGGCGCCGCTCACTCCGGTGACAACGGCCCGCGACACCGATGTGCCGACGTCACGGGACCTTTTTGCCGACCCTCCTGGCGCCCATGCCGGCATATCAAGCGTGCGACCTATTCGTTGAGCAGCGTTCGTTGACCAGCGTTCATTGATCGGCACTCGTTGAACGGTAGTGCCCGGTCGATATCCGCTCACCGGCGTGCGCGGTCAGGCAGGCCGTGACCGGCTGCGCCGGGGGAAGGTAGTACAAAATTCACAAAAAGTTCCCCGTCAATTAAAGAACGCCAATTATTGGCCGATTCAACGGTATTCAAGCAAGGATCGCCCCTAGGTGAGCCTAGGGTAAAACCCTATCGCTCAAGCCAATATCGCGCGGTAAAGTCGCGATCTCTCACTCCGTGATGGCGCGTTGATATCTCCTCGACCGCCTAACCAGACCAGGTATATGGCGCACAATGACCTCTAAAAACAACCCGGCCAACCCAGTATCCGATCTGATGTTGCCAACCGTCGCGGAAAAACCTTACAAGGCCTATTCCCCACCGCGTCCACTGGCGACGCAGCAGTACCTTTATTTCACTGAAACCAATACGGATCGTATTCTCGATAACCTCGACGGCCTGCGCGACATGGTCTTCCCGCGCTCGCCCCATCCGGAAGGTGAAAACGAAGCGCGCCGCGAGCAGGAATTCCCTTCGGTCTGCCTGATCGGCCTGGGCCGCTGCGGTTCGAACATTGCGCTGGACGTCGCCGAACTGGTGTACAACGCGCGCAAGTTCTACCTCAACGAGTTCAATAACGACGACAAATCCACCGACAAGGGCTATCGCCCCGCGCAGTGGATCCGCAACAACCTGCGCCTGGTGCAGAACAAGTCAGCCAAGCCGGTGTTCCTGGTGGAACCGCTGGTGATGCTTGGCGACCTGGACAAGGACATCGCCGGACGCATCCGCTTCTCCCGCAAGGGCGAGAAAAGCGGTTTTATCCGCGACTACAGCAAAATGAAGATCATGGACCTGTCGGAAGTCCATGCCGGCGGTGCCGGTAACGCGCCGATCCTCGGCCAGTACCTGGCCAAGATCATCCTGAACAAGGACACCCAGCGTTTTTCCAGCCCCGACTGGAAGATGATCCACTCGTACCTGATCGACTCCTGCGGCATCAAGGCCAACCAGTCGCGCCTGTACTTCTCGATCTTCAGTGCCGGCGGCGGTACCGGTTCGGGCATGGCCTCGGAGTTCGGCCTGGCCCAGCAGTATTCGTACATGAACAAGACGTTCGATACCAAGCCGATGGACGAGCACGACAGCAAGAGCGGCCACTCCTTCGTCTTCGAGCCGATCTTCACCAGCGGCATCTGCGTGCTGCCGAACATCTCCGACCATCGCAGCGAAATGTCCGAGGCCCTGCATATCAACGCCGGTCGCCTGCTCTGCAAGTACCTGTCCGAAGAATGGGACTTCTCGTACAACTTCGACAATGAAGACAGCAGCGAAGCCAGCGTCATGGGCCGTATCCGCCCGTGGAACGCGATGATGCTGATCTCCAACGACATCATGCGTTACGCCGAAGAGAACGATGATGGCAATATCCAGAACATTGATGTCAATGCCATGGAGAAGCACGCCAACCAGTACATCTCCCAGCAGATCTTCAATATCCTCACGGCCCAGGCCGTGACCACCGACTACGACCAGAACTATTTCCGGCGTGCCGGCATCGACATCGGCGAGACCATCCGCCTGGATGCCAACGACCTGTTCATGAGCCTGGCCGGTCCGGTGGCGATTGCCTACGCCGAGTCCGTGGTACCGGAACAGCCGGCGCCCACCAGCGATAAATTCAAAGTGTTCGAGAAAGAACCGCAGCGTCTGAACATCGACGACCTGTTCTTCCGCTCCATCGACCTGCCGCACTTCAACAAGGTCACCCAGGCGATCGAAGGCATCAGCCTGCTGCCGATCGAGTCCAAGCGCTACCGTGCGGCCCTGGAACAGTACAAGGCCTCGGGTTATGACGCGGCGGCCCTGCATGACCTGCACTTCTTCAAGAACTGCTCGTCGGTGGTGTCGATCGTTTCGCTGCCCAAGGACTACAAACTGTCCTACATGGACCTGAACCGGCTCAAGACCCATCTCAACAGCCTGTTCCCCAACACCACGCTCAAGCGCTACGCGCTGGTGATCGGTGCCTCGGCCAACCTGTCGCTGACCACCCTGATCGCCAAGAGCCCGTGCCTGTCGGATGACTTCCTGACCCTGATCGTGGCCTTCATCAAGCGCTGCTTCGCCCGCAACCCGTACCGTTTCGACGATACGCTGGACAACTCGATGCTGGACTTCATCACCCGCGACGAGTTCGACGAAGGGCATATCGACGAGTTGCTCAACGAGTTCGAGAACCCGGCGAAGATCCTCGATACCAACTGGTATGCGATCAAGCCGATGTACGAGAAGAAGTATCGCGAGCTGATCAACGACAAGGACAAGTTCGTCTCGATCAACGATATCCGCCTGTCCCGCGATTGCGTGAAAAAGGCCATCAAGTACCTGCGCGAGATCTACCGCCATCGCATCGGCAAGACCCGGGTCATTTCGCTGAACAACCACACGGGTAAAACCGAGTACTAGCCAGGAGCCTGTGGATTTTCTCCACGGGCAAACTGCCATTACTGTTCGGCGCGGTTACTGGCCTACACACTCGTAGGCCATAAACGCACAAGGCATATGCACTATTACAGTGCGATAAATTATTTTTCTGCCCTTTCCTGGATCATCACCCAGGGCGACACCACCACCGCCCACAGGTCCGGGTCACGCTCGAAAAGATCCTGCGCCCGCGTTTCAGACACCTTGGCAAGCTCCCCGGCAGCCAGCCAGCCCGCCACTTTGTCGGCCTGGTTCTCGGCCATGGCCTCGGCCGCCGCGATCAAATCCAGCGACGGTTCGACCCACAATAGGGCACCCCGGGCAAAGAACGGTTGCAGCTCTTCCCAGCGAATAGATGCAGTTTCTCCAAGCAGCTTGGCATAGAGGGTGCTAGGTTCTTGAATCATGGGTTTCTACCTGAGAAAAAATCGGCGCAATCATAACGTCGCGACTCAGGCAGAAAAACCCGGATGCAAATGGTTGGGGTGAAAGAGGAACCAGGGAGCCAGGGATTGTCGTGAAGGTCAGCAACATCCAGATAACAATCTGCATGGCAATCCGCCGCTATTCTGTCTTTTTCTTTCATTTAAGCGACATCCTCCGATTTTGCCCTTGGCTGCCCGCTATTCAAGCGATTGACGGGCGCTCTAAACTGTATCGGTACAGTTGCCGGGGAAAATCGGGGTTCTCAAACCCGGTTCTGCTGCCTTGGCGTCAGGACTATAAAAATTACAACAGCAAGAGTGGAGCACTAATGACTAAGCAGATTTCCAAACTGTTCGCCGCTATGGTTCTGGCCGGTATCGCCAGCCATTCTTTCGCTGCAGACACCATCAAGATCGGCATCGCCGGCCCGAAGACCGGCCCGGTGACCCAGTACGGTGACATGCAGTTCACGGGCGCGAAACAGGCCATCAAGGACATCAACGCCAAGGGCGGCGTGGATGGCAAAAAACTCGAAGCCGTTGAATACGACGATGCCTGCGATCCGAAACAAGCCGTGGCCGTAGCCAACAAAGTGGTCAACGACGGCGTCAAGTTCGTGGTCGGTCACCTCTGCTCCAGCTCCACCCAGCCGGCTTCGGACATCTACGAAGACGAAGGCGTGATCATGATCACCCCGGCCGCCACCAGCCCGGACATCACCAATCGCGGCTACAAGCTGGTCTTCCGTACCATCGGCCTGGACAGCGCCCAGGGCCCTGCCGCCGGTAACTACATCGCCGACCACGTCAAGCCGAAAGTGGTTGCCGTGCTGCACGACAAGCAGCAATACGGTGAAGGCATCGCCACCGCGGTCAAGCAGACCCTCGAGAAGAAAGGCGTGAAAGTTGCGGTCTTCGAAGGCCTGAACGCCGGCGACAAGGACTTCTCCTCGATCATCCAGAAACTCAAGCAAGCCAACGTCGACTTCGTCTACTACGGCGGCTACCACCCTGAGCTGGGCCTGATCCTGCGCCAGTCCAAGGAAAAGGGCCTGAACGCCAAGTTCATGGGTCCGGAAGGCGTCGGCAACGACTCCATCTCGCAGATCGCCCAGGACGCTTCCGAAGGCCTGCTGGTGACCCTGCCGAAATCCTTCGATGCGGATCCGCAGAACAAGGCCATCGCTGACGCCATCAAGGCCGACGGCAAGGACCCGAGCGGTCCGTTCGTGTTCCCGGCCTACTCCGCTGTCGAGCTGATCGCCGGTGGCATCACCGCGGCCAAGAGCGAAGACACCGCCAAGGTGGCAGCCGCCATCCACGCCGGTACCTTCAAGACCCCGACCGGCGACCTGAGCTTCGACGCCAAGGGCGACCTGAAGGACTTCAAGTTCGTGGTCTACCAGTGGCACTTCGGCAAACCGAAAACCGAAGTTTCCCCTCAGTAAGTCAGGCCTGACAGGTCAAGAAGCCCACTGTGCGAACAGTGGGCTTTATTTTACGAGGTTTATGGGCCCGACACCCGCGATCCGGGAGCTGGCTCACCTGAAAATCTTAAAACCGTCACCAGCGGTTCGCTGGCAAACGCTCGTGCCAACGTGGCCACAGACCACGGCACCGGGCCGGAACATGACTCCACCAGTGAAATGCGTATCGGGTTTTTAGGAGCGCTGTAATGCCTGAGATCTATCACTTCTTCCAACAGCTGGTTAATGGCCTGACCATTGGCAGCACCTATGCCTTGATAGCCATTGGCTACACAATGGTTTACGGCATTATTGGAATGATCAACTTCGCCCATGGCGAGGTGTACATGATTGGTTCCTACGTGGCCTTCATCGTCCTTGCCGGGCTGGCCATGCTGGGCATCCACTCACTGCCGCTGTTGATGACCGCCGCGTTCATCGCGACGATCGTCGTGACCAGTGCCTATGGCTACAGTATCGAGCGCGTTGCCTACCGCCCCCTGCGTGGCAGCAACCGTCTTATTCCGCTGATTTCCGCCATCGGCATGTCGATTTTCCTGCAGAACACCGTATTGCTGTCCCAGGATTCCAAGGACAAGTCCATCCCCAACCTGATCCCGGGGAGTTTCTCCTTCGGTCCGGGCGGCGCAGAGGAAGTGCTGATTTCCTACATGCAGGTCCTGGTATTCGTCGTGACCCTGGTGGCCATGACCGGACTGACCCTGTTCATCTCCCGTTCACGCCTGGGCCGCGCCTGCCGCGCCTGCGCCGAAGACATCAAGATGGCCAACCTGCTGGGCATCAATACCAACAACATCATCGCCCTGACCTTCGTCATCGGCGCCGCCCTCGCGGCAGTCGCCGCCGTGCTGCTGAGCATGCAATACGGCGTGATCAACCCCAACGCCGGCTTCCTGGTGGGCCTGAAGGCCTTCACCGCGGCAGTCCTGGGCGGCATCGGCAGCATTCCGGGCGCCATGCTCGGCGGGCTGGTGCTGGGGGTGGCCGAGGCCTTTGGCGCCGACGTGTTCGGCGACCAGTACAAGGACGTGGTGGCGTTCGGTCTTTTGGTTCTGGTGCTGTTGTTCCGGCCGACCGGCATTCTGGGCCGTCCGGAGGTTGAGAAAGTATGAACAGATATCTCAAATCGGCGTTCTTCAGCGCCTTGCTGGTATGGGCCGTGGCCTTTCCGGTACTCGGCCTCAAGCTGAGCATCGTCGGGATCAATCTCGAAGTGCATGGCACCGGTCCCGTGACCCTGACCATTATCGCCCTCTGCTCGGTGCTGATGTTCCTGCGCGTGCTGTTCAGCGAACAGTTCAGTGCGATGTTCAAGTCGTCCCGGGGCCCGCTGGTCTCGCCCAAGGTCGGCCAGTTCCTGACCCTGCCGCGTACCCAGCGCTGGATCATCATCGGCCTGATCGTGGCCGCCCTGATCTGGCCGTTCTTCGGCTCGCGCGGCGCGGTCGACATCGCCACCCTGATCCTGATCTACGTGCTGCTGGGCCTGGGCCTGAACATCGTGGTCGGCCTGGCCGGCCTGCTCGACCTGGGTTACGTGGGTTTCTACGCCGTTGGCGCCTACAGCTACGCGCTGCTGTCGCACTACTTCGGCTGGAGCTTCTGGATCTGCCTGCCGATCGCCGGCCTGATGTCCGCCACCTTCGGCTTCCTGCTGGGCTTCCCGGTGCTGCGCCTGCGTGGCGACTACCTGGCCATCGTGACCCTGGGCTTCGGCGAAATCATCCGGCTGTTCCTGCGTAACCTCACCGACCTCACCGGCGGTCCCAACGGCATCAGCAACATTCCCAAGCCGACCTTCTTCGGCCTGTCGTTCGACCGCACCGCCGCCGAAGGCATGCGGACTTTCCACGAGTTCTTCGGGATGGACTACAACCCGGTGAGCAAGGTGGTGTTCCTGTACCTGGTGGCCCTGGTGCTGGCCTTGCTCGCGCTGTTCGTGATCAACCGCCTGCTGCGCATGCCGATCGGCCGTGCCTGGGAAGCGTTGCGTGAAGACGAGATCGCCTGCCGGGCCCTGGGCCTGAATCCGACCGTGATCAAGCTGTCGGCGTTCACCCTCGGCGCCGCGTTCGCCGGTTTCGCCGGCAGCTTCTTCGCCGCGCGCCAGGGGCTGGTGACGCCGGAGTCCTTCACCTTCATCGAGTCGGCGATCATCCTCGCCATCGTCGTGCTCGGTGGCATGGGCTCGCAACTGGGCGTGATCCTGGCGGCCATCGTGATGATCCTGCTGCCGGAAATGATGCGTGAGTTCAGTGAATACCGCATGTTGATGTTCGGCGCCCTGATGGTGCTGATGATGATCTGGCGTCCACAAGGTCTGCTGCCCATGCAACGTCCACACATGGAGCTGCGCAAATGAGCCGTGAGATCCTGAAAGTAGAAAACCTGAGCATGCGCTTCGGCGGCCTGTTGGCGGTCAACGGCGTGGCCCTGACCGTCCAGGAAAAACAGGTGGTGGCACTGATCGGCCCGAACGGCGCCGGCAAGACCACGGTGTTCAACTGCCTGACCGGTTTCTACAAGCCGAGCGCCGGCAGCATCCTGCTCGACGGCCAGCCGATCCAGGGCCTGGCCGGCCACGAGATCGCCCGCAAGGGCGTGGTGCGGACCTTCCAGAACGTGCGTCTGTTCAAGGACATGACCGCGGTCGAGAACCTGCTGATCGCCCAGCACCGTCACCTCAACACCAACTTCCTGGCCGGTCTGTTCAAGACCCCAGCGTTCCGCAAGAGCGAGCGCGAAGCCATGGAATACGCCGCGTACTGGCTGGACAAGGTCAACCTGACCGAGTTCGCCAACCGCCCGGCCGGCACCCTGGCCTACGGTCAGCAACGCCGCCTGGAAATCGCCCGCTGCATGATGACCCGCCCGCGGATCCTGATGCTCGACGAGCCCGCGGCAGGCCTCAACCCACGGGAAACCGACGACCTCAAGGCGCTGATCAGCGTGCTGCGCGAGGAACACAACGTCACGGTCCTGCTGATCGAACACGACATGAAACTGGTCATGAGCATTTCCGACCATATCGTCGTGATCAACCAGGGCACGCCGTTGGCCGACGGCACGCCACAACAGATCCGCGACAATCCTGAAGTGATCAAAGCCTACCTGGGGGAAGCGTAAATGCTGCAATTCGAAAACGTTTCCACCTTCTACGGCAAGATCCAGGCCCTGCACAGCGTCAACGTGGAGGTTCGCCAGGGGGAGATCGTCACCCTGATCGGTGCCAACGGCGCGGGCAAGTCGACCCTGCTGATGACCCTCTGTGGCTCGCCACGGGCCCACAGCGGCAGCATCCGCTACATGGGCGAAGAGCTGGTGGGACAGGAATCCTCGCAGATCATGCGCAAGAGCATCGCGGTGGTGCCGGAAGGCCGTCGCGTGTTCTCGCGCCTGACCGTGGAGGAAAACCTCGCCATGGGCGGTTTCTTCACCGACAAGGGCGACTACCAGGCGCAGATGGACAAGGTCCTGGAGCTGTTCCCACGGCTCAAGGAACGCTTCAGCCAGCGCGGCGGCACCATGTCCGGCGGCGAACAGCAGATGCTCGCCATCGGCCGGGCGCTGATGAGCAAGCCCAAGCTGTTGCTGCTCGACGAGCCTTCGCTGGGCCTGGCACCGATCATCATCCAGCAGATCTTCGATATCATCGAACAACTGCGCAAGGACGGTGTAACGGTGTTCCTGGTGGAGCAGAACGCCAACCAGGCGCTGAAAATCGCCGACCGCGCCTATGTGCTGGAAAACGGCCGGGTGGTGATGGAAGGCAGCGGCAACGACCTGCTGACCGATCCCAAGGTACGCGAAGCCTACCTGGGTGGTTGATCCGCCCCGTAACAGGCAGGCCCTGATACACCGCTCCAAGGACAGGCCCCGATCATTCGGGGCTTTTCTTTGCCCGCGCAAACGCCGGGAGAGCGGATCTTTATACTCCGCCGAAAAATAATCGATTATTTTTGCAGCATGCTGTAACAAACCCCGCCCTCGCCGCTCAAGTAAGGCAGGAACGCAATGAAACCCATCCAACCACTGCTTCCATCATTGATAACCATCGGAGATCGACCATGAGCACCACTTCCCGCACCCTGTCCGCCGCCACCCTCGCCCTGGCCCTCGGTTCCGCCCTGAGCATGGCTGCCTTGCCGATGACCGCGCATGCCGACGACGCCGCCAAAATGGAAAAATGCTACGGCGTGGCCCTCAAGGGCCAGAACGATTGCGCCGCGGGCGCCGGCACCAGCTGCGCCGGCACGTCGGCCAAGGACTACCAGGCCAACGCCTGGAAACTCGTCCCCGCCGGTACCTGCGAAACCATCAAGACCCCGAACGGCATGGGCAGCCTGAAACAGGGCCCAGCGGCCTGATTCTCCTACCAGCCTGAGCGCCGAAGATGTCCACGCTACTGCAATCCACTGCCCATCATCCCGCTCAGGCCATTGGCGCCGGGCTCCCAGCCCGCTGCGGGCTGGGGCTCAAGGCCGAACACTTCCAGGTGGTCCTGGAAACCCGCCCCGACCTCGGTTTCTTCGAGGTCCACGCCGAAAACTACATGGTCGCCGGCGGACCGTTTCACCATTACCTGGGCCTGATCCGCGAACAGTATCCGCTGTCGCTGCATGGCGTCGGCCTGTCCATCGGCACCGAAGGCCCACTGGACAAGCAACACCTCGAGCGCCTGGCGTTGCTGATCGAGCGCTACCAGCCCCAGTCCTTTTCCGAACACCTGGCCTGGTCGACCCACGGCCCGGTGTTTCTCAACGACCTGCTGCCACTGGCCTATGACCAGGCCACCCTGCGGCGGGTCTGCGAACATGTCGACCAGGTCCAAAGCACCTTGAAACGCCCGATGTTGCTGGAGAACCCGGCCACCTACCTGCAGTTCGAGCGCTCGACCCTGGACGAGGCGGACTTCATCAGCGAAATCATCCGCCGTACCGGTTGCGGGCTGTTGCTGGACGTGAACAACGTCTATGTCTCCAGCATCAACCACCAGCGCGACGCGTGGGCCTATATCGAAGCGCTGCCCTTGCACGCGGTGGGAGAAATCCACCTGGCCGGATTTGCCGAGGACGCCGACAACCTCGGCGACCGGCTGCTGATCGACGATCATGGCGCGCCCATCGACCAGGCGGTCTGGGCCCTCTATCAACAGGTGCTGGCGAAGATCGGCGCGAAGCCGACCCTGATCGAACGCGACAACCAGCTGCCGGCCTTTGCCGTGCTCCTTGGCGAAGCCGCGCAGGCCCAATCGCTGCTGGATCGAGCCGAGGTGCGCCGATGAGCGACCAGGCCCGCTTCAGCGCCGCGCTGCTCGACCCGCAACTGCCCTGCCCACCCGGCCTGTGCAGCGTCAACGGGGCCGATCCGGCCAGTCGTTTCGCGGTGTACCGCAACAATGTCCAGGGCTCGCTGATCAATGCCCTGGCGGACAGCTACCCGGTGGTCATGAAACTGGTCGGCGAGGCGTTCTTCCGTGCCATGGCCGGCCTCTACCTCCGGCAATGCCCGCCTCGCAGCCCGATCCTCAACCATTACGGCCAGGACTTCGGCGACTTTATCCAGGACTTCGCCCCGGCGGCGAGCGTGCCTTACCTGGCCGATGTCGCCCGCCTGGAGCGCTTGCGGATCAACGCCTATCACGCCGCCGATGCGACGCCGGTCAGCCCGGAACACATCGGCCACTACCTTGCCGACCCGGAGTCCCTGGTCACGTTGCGCATGCACCTGCACCCCGCTCTCGCCGTGCTGGATTCAGCCCATGCCGTAGTGTCGTTATGGCAGACCCACCAGGGCGAGCACCGCCTGGATCAGGTCGACCCGACACAGGGCGAAGCAGCGCTGGTCTTGCGCCAGCACTGGCAAGTCGAAGTATTCAGGATCGACAGCGGCACCCTGGCGTTTATCCAGAGCCTGCAAAACGACGCGCCGCTGGGCGAGGCCATCGTCCGCGCCGCAGAAGCCAGTGCCGGGTTCGACCCCAGCCAGGCGCTCGCCCTGCTGATTCGCCACAGCGCCATCATCCACCTGCAATCAGAAGAAAAGGCCCGACCATGAACACTCGCACTGAATCGCAGAATCCCGTCGCGCGCCTGATCGGGCGGATCATCCAGCTGTTCGAGATGATCCCCTACAGCCTGATTGCCTTTGTCGCCCGTTTCTCCATTGCCGCCGTGTTCTGGAAGTCGGGACAGACCAAGGTCCAGGGTTTTGCCATCGACCTGGTCTCAGGCACTTTTGACCTGGGCGTGCCGCGCCTCGCCAACTCGACCATTCCGCTGTTCGCCAGTGAATACAAGGTGCCGCTGCTGTCACCGGAAATCGCCGCCCATCTGTCCGCGTTCGGCGAACACTTTTTCCCGGTGCTGATCCTGCTGGGTTTCGCCACACGCTTCTCGGCGCTGGCGCTGTTCGGCATGACCCTGACCATCCAGTTGTTCGTCTACCCGGACGCCTACCCGACCCACGGCACCTGGATGGCCATCCTGTTGCTGCTGATGGCCAAGGGACCGGGAGTGTTCTCCATCGATCAGCTGATTGCCAGACGCTACCGCTGATTGATTGCACCCTCCTCGGCGTGACGCGGTCCTTGCAGGAGCCGGCCTGCCGGCGATAGCGCCTGGACGGACACCGCATGGCTCAAGGGCCTCATCGCTGGCAAGCCAGCTCCTACCAGGTTTGCGTTGTTTCAGGATTGATACCTACAACCGATCCAGGGCCTCGCCGCTGCGCTTGAACCAACCGATCAGGTAGTCGGCCAATACCTGGGTACGCCGCGGCAAACCGCCCTGGTAAGGGTGCACCAGGTACAACGGCATATCGCGGGTGCGGTAGTCCCGCAGCAACCAGCGCAGGCGGCCGTCCGCCAGCTCCGCGGGGAGGACATAGGACGGCAGGCGGGCGATGCCGGCGCCCACCAGTGCGGCCTTTTTCAACAGGCTGTAGTGATTGCTGGCAAAGGGGCCGGCGACCCGTACCCGCAGCAATTCATGTTCACGGTGGTACTGCCACTCCTCGCGGCCGCTGTAGTGGCTGTTGAGCAGGCAACGGTGGCTGGCCAATTCCTGGGGTGTGCGCGGCTCGCCGTGGCGCTCCAGATAGGCGGGGCTGGCGCAGGTCAGTTCGGTCATGACCAGCAACGGCCGGGCCACCAGGCGCTCGTCGCTGCCGACCTCGGTACGGATCGCCAGATCGAAGCCTTCACGGGCCAGGTCGCGGAAACCGTTATTCAGGTCCAGTTCGATCTGGACGTCGGGATAGTCCCGGGAAAACTCCAGCAACAGTCCGTCGAAGAAGGTCTCCCCGAGGGACACCGGGACCGTCATGCGGACGGGACCGGCGATATCGTCCTTGAGCCGGGCCAGGGCCTGGTGCGCCCGCTCCACTTGCATCACCAGCGCCTGGGCCTGGGGCAGCAAGGCCGCACCAGCGGCGGTCAGGCTCAGGCGTCGCGTGGTGCGGTGCAGCAGCACCACGGAGAATTGCGCCTCCAGTTGGCTGATGCGCTTGGACAACTGCCCCTTGCTGCAACCCAGTTGCTGGGCAGCCAGGGTAAAGCTGCCCGCCTCGACCAGCACGGCAAACGCCGCCAGATCATCCATTTCACTCACGGATTGTTTCCAAAAGAAAACCAAAGGTTGCCTATTAGCACGCTTATCTGCGGAAAAATCCACTCTAGACTAAAAGCTCAACCACTCACTGGAGGAACCGCAGGATGAAAATTCTTTTGATTGGCGCCCAGGGCACCATCGGCTCGGCCATCGAAAAAGAGCTGGCCCCTCGTCACGAGATCATCAGGATCGGCCGCACCAGCGGTGACCTGCACGTGGATATCAGCGACAGCGCATCGATTCGCAGACTGTTCGAGCAGACCGGCAAGTTCGATGCCCTGGTCTGCGCCGCCGGCAACGTGAATTTCGTCCCGCTGGCCGACATGAGCGAAAAGGACTTTGCCCTTGGCCTGCAGGACAAACTGATGGGCCAGGTCAACCTGGTACTGATCGGGCGCGAATACGCCAATGACGGCGCGTCGTTCACCCTCACCAGCGGCATCCTCAACCGCGATCCGATCCGCACCGGGGCCTCTGCCAGCCTGGTCAACGGCGCCATCGACGGCTTCGTCAAGGCCGCCGCCATCGAGCTGCCACGCGGCCTGCGCGTCAACTCGGTCAGCCCGAACGTGCTGGTGGAGGCCATGGGCAGCTACGCCCCCTATTTCCGCGGCTTCAAACCGGTGCCGGCGGCGGACGTGGCCCTCGCCTATGCCAAGAGCGTGGAAGGCCTGCAGACTGGCCAGACCTATCACGTCGGCTGAGAGGAAACACATCCAGTGGGAGCCGGCTTGCTGGCGATCGCAGTCATGCCGCCACCAGAAGATCTCACTGAATGGCCGCCTGCGGCGGATCGCCAGCAAGCCGGCTCCTACAGAGGGCGCGTCATCGTCTGCCGGACTTGTGATGCTCGCCCAGCCTGAGTAACGTGGCGGCACTTGCCAGGAGACCCCACGATGCATGCCGCCCGTTCCCTCATGTTCCTTGCCCTGCTGCCCCTGTTCGCCGGGTGCCAGATGCTCGCCCCGCAACCGTCGAACTCCACCGCCGGCCTGAGCCGCATGCAAGGCGAGCTCAGCAACGTCGACGGCAAGCTGGTGTTCCAGCCGTGCCAGGAACAACGTCGCTTTGTCATCAACGACAGCGGCAACACCAGCATCGCCCAGGAGGCCGCCAGCCTGGCGAGCAAGCCCGGCAAACTGTTCGCCGACCTGCGCGGCAGCTTTTCCGCGAGCAAGGCCGACGGCTCCGACGGCCAGATGAACCTGCAACAGATCTATCGCCTGGAGCGCGGCACCGGCACCTGCGGCGATCCCGACTTCAAGCGCCAGACCGTGATCGCCAGCGGCCATGGTCCGGACTGGTCGTTCAAGGCCAGCGGCAGCGGCCTGGTCCTCGAACGCGACAAGCAACCGGCCATCGTCCTGCCCTACCTGGAAGAACAGCTGGGTGACGGCCGTTTCAGCCTGAGCACCGAAGGCAACAACCAGCGTATCGAGCTGTGGGTCGCGCCCCAGCGCTGCGTCGACAGCGTCACCGGCAGCGTCCAGAGCCTGAGCGCCGAGTTGCGGGTCAATGGCCAGGTCCAGCGTGGTTGCGGCGTTTTCGGCGGCGCACGTAACGACTGATTCGACGAGCTGCCATTCAAGCCTCACGGAAAACACCCGTTGGGGCTTATAATCACCGGTTTGTTGTAAAGCCGGCGCGCCCGCGTGGCCCGCACACTGGACCCTGTCATGTTACGAATCACCGAACTCAAGCTGCCGATCGACCATCCCGATGAAGACCTGCGGCCCGCCATCGTGCAGCGCCTGGGCATCGCCAGCGATGACCTGCTCGATTTCACCCTGTTCAAGCGCAGCTACGATGCCCGCAAGAAGTCGTCCGAGCTGTGCTTCATCTACACCATCGACCTCTCGGCCCGGGGCGAAGAAGCCCTGCTGAAGAAGTTCGCCGACGACCGCAACGTCAACCCGGCACCGGATGTCAGCTACCACGTGGTCGGCCAGGCGCCGGCCGACCTCGGCACCCGCCCGATCGTCGTCGGCTTCGGTCCCTGCGGGATCTTCGCCGGCCTGCTGCTGGCACAGATGGGCTTCAAGCCGATCATCCTCGAACGCGGCAAGGAAGTGCGCCAGCGCACCAAGGACACCTGGGGCCTGTGGCGCAAAAGCGTGCTCAACCCCGAATCCAACGTGCAATTCGGCGAGGGCGGCGCCGGGACCTTCTCCGACGGCAAGCTGTACAGCCAGATCAAGGACCCGAAACACCACGGTCGCAAGGTCCTGCACGAGTTCGTCAAGGCCGGGGCGCCGGAAGAAATCCTCTACGTCAGCAAACCGCATATCGGCACCTTCCGCCTGACCGGCGTGGTCGAGAACATGCGCCAGCAGATCGAGGCCCTGGGCGGCGAAGTGCGCTTCCAGCAACGGGTCACCGACGTGCTGATCGACGACGGCCAGTTGACCGGCGTGGTACTCGACAGCGGCGAACAGCTGGACTCGCGCCATGTGATCCTGGCGCTGGGGCATAGCGCCCGCGACACGTTCCGCATGCTCCACAGCCGTGGCGTGTACATGGAAGCCAAGCCGTTCTCGGTGGGTTTCCGCATCGAACACCCGCAATCGCTGATCGACAGCGCCCGCCTGGGCAAGTACGCCGGGCACCCGAAACTGGGCGCCGCCGACTACAAACTGGTGCACCACGCCAGGAACGGTCGTTCGGTCTACAGCTTCTGCATGTGCCCCGGCGGCACCGTCGTCGCCGCCACCTCGGAGCCGAACCGGGTGGTGACCAACGGCATGAGCCAGTACTCGCGCAATGAGCGCAATGCCAACTCCGGCATCGTCGTCGGCATCACCCCCGAGGTGGATTATCCGGGTGGCCCGCTGGCCGGTATCGAGCTGCAGGAGCGCCTGGAGTCCCATGCCTTCGTGCTCGGCGGCAGCAACTACGAGGCGCCGGCGCAGCTGGTCGGCGACTTCATCGCCGGCAAACCCTCCACCGCGCTGGGCAGCGTCGAGCCGTCCTACAAGCCCGGGGTGGCCCTGGGCGACCTGGCGCTGGCCTTGCCGGACTTCGCCATCGAAGCCATCCGCGAGGCCCTGCCGGCCTTCGAACGCCAGATCAAGGGCTACTCGCTGCACGATGCGGTCCTGACCGGCATCGAAACCCGCACCTCGTCACCGTTGCGCATCACCCGCAACGAGTCGATGCAGAGCCTGAACGTCAAGGGCCTGTTCCCGGCCGGCGAAGGTGCCGGTTATGCCGGCGGGATCCTCTCGGCTGGCGTCGACGGCATTCGCATCGCCGAAGCCGTGGCCCGGGATATCCTGAGGATCGAGGCCTGAGGCCGGCCGTCATGAGCTATAGCGTCTCGCCCATCGGTTTCGTCCGCTCCTGCTTCAAGGAGAAGTTCGCCATCCCGCGCCAGCCACAACTGGCGCCGGCGGCACGGGGCGTACTGGAACTGGTGGCACCGTTCGACCAGGGCGATGCGGTCCAGGGACTGGAACAGGTCAGCCATGTCTGGCTGCTGTTCCTGTTCCACCAGGCCCTGGAGGACAAGCCACGGCTCAAGGTCCGCCCGCCGCGCCTGGGGGGCAACAAATCCATCGGGGTCTTCGCCACCCGCGCGACCCACAGGCCGAACGGCATCGGCCAGTCCGTGGTCAGGCTGGACAAGGTCGAAGGCCATCGGTTGTGGATCTCGGGCATCGATCTGCTGGATGGCACGCCGATTCTCGATATCAAGCCCTATGTGCCCTACGCCGACCATGTTGCCGGTGCCGTCAACGACATCGCCAGCGCAGCGCCAGGGCTGATTCCCGTGCAGTGGACGGATACGGCCCTGCAACAGGCCCAGGGCCACGCCCTGCGCCTGGAAGAGCCCCTGGTCGCGTTGATCGAGCAATGCCTGGCACAGGACCCGCGCCCGGCCTACCAGACCCCGACGCCCGAACGCGAGTACGGCGCCCGGTTCTGGGACCTGGATGTGCGCTGGCATTACCCGCAAGCGGGCGTGATCCGTGTCCTGGAAGTGGTTCCCGCCCGCTAGGAGCGCCATAAACGAAAAAGCCCGCGTTGCCTGGGAAGGCAACGCGGGCTTTTTTCTGTGGGAGCCGGCTCGCCGGCGAAGAGGCCCTTCCGGGCGCTCAAGGCTTCGCCGGCGAGCTGCGCTCCCACACCACCAGGCCAGGGCCTATTTTTCGACGAAGGCGCGCTCGATCAGGTAGTCACCCGGTTCGCGCATGCGCGGCGAAACCTTCAGGCCGAAGCTGTTGAGCACTTCGCTGGTCTCGTCGAGCATGCTCGGGCTGCCGCACAGCATGGCGCGGTCGTCCTGCGGGTTGATCGGCGGCAGGCCGATATCGCTGAACAGCTTGCCGCTGCGCATCAGGTCGGTCAGGCGCCCCTCGTTCTCGAACGGCTCGCGGGTCACGGTCGGATAGTAGATCAGCTTGTCACGCAGGGCCTCGCCGAAGAACTCGTTCTGCGGCAGGTGCTCGGTGATGAATTCGCGGTAGGCGACTTCGTTGACGTAACGCACGCCGTGGCACAGGATCACTTTTTCGAAACGCTCGTAGGTTTCCGGATCCTGGATCACGCTCATGAACGGCGCCAGGCCGGTACCGGTGCTCAGCAGGTACAGGTGCTTGCCCGGCTTGAGGTCGTCGAGCACCAGGGTCCCCGTGGGTTTCTTGCTGATGATGATCTCGTCGCCTTCCTTCAGGTGCTGCAACTGGGAGGTCAACGGACCGTCCGGCACCTTGATGCTGAAGAATTCGAGATGCTCTTCCCAGTTCGGACTGGCTATCGAGTAAGCACGCATCAGCGGCCGGCCGTTAGGCTGTTGCAGGCCGATCATCACGAACTGACCGTTTTCGAAGCGCAGGCCCGGGTCGCGGGTGCACTTGAAGCTGAACAGGGTGTCGTTCCAGTGGTGAACACTGAGGACACGCTCGTGATTCATGTTGCTCATTGGGGTGGGGCTCCTGGAAATTGGGTCTGCGCTGTCAATGGGCAGCTATCAAGACGCGCGATTGCATAGCATTCTAATGCCGGCGACAATATCTGTTAAATTAATTATCAAGATAAGGGTTATCGGTTATATAGATATGCGATTTACTCTCCGTCAACTTCAGGTATTCGTCACGGTCGCCCAGCAGGAAAGCGTGTCACGCGCCGCCGGGCTGCTGGCCCTTTCCCAATCCGCCGCGAGTACCTCGATCACCGAGCTCGAACGGCAATCGAGCTGCCAGTTGTTCGACCGCGCCGGCAAGCGCCTGAGCCTCAACGCCCTGGGCAAACAGTTGCTGCCACAAGCGGTGGCGTTGCTGGACCAGGCCAAGGAAATCGAAGACCTGCTCAATGGCAAGTCCGGTTTCGGCTCACTGGCGGTGGGCGCCACCCTGACCATCGGCAATTACCTGGCGACCCTGCTGATCGGCAGCTTCATGCAGCTGCACCCGGAGAGCCAGGTGAAGCTGCATGTGCAGAACACGGCGAACATTGTGCAACAGGTCGCCCACTACGAAATTGACCTGGGTCTGATCGAAGGCGATTGCAGCCACCCGGATATCGAAGTGCAGACCTGGGTCGAAGACGAACTGGTGGTGTTCTGCGCGCCCCAGCATCCACTGGCAAAACGCGGCCACGCGAGCATGGAAGAGCTGACCCGGGAAGCCTGGATCCTGCGCGAACAGGGTTCGGGGACCCGCCTGACCTTCGACCAGGCCATGCGTCATCACCGCAGCGCGCTGAATATCCGCCTGGAACTGGAGCACACCGAAGCCATCAAGCGCGCGGTGGAGTCGGGGTTGGGCATCGGCTGCATCTCGCGCCTGGCCCTGCGCGATGCGTTCCGCCGAGGCAGCCTGGTGGCGGTGGAAACCCCGGAACTGGACCTGGCACGGCAGTTCTACTTTATCTGGCACAAGCAGAAGTACCAGACCTCGGCCATGCGCGAATTCCTCGACCTGTGCCGCAACCTCACCGCCGGCGTGCAGCGCAGCGATGAGATCGTGTTGCCGACGATCGCCTAGAGAAGGATCACGGCCCAGACCAGGGCAATCATGCTCAGGGCAACGAACTGGGCGGCACTGCCCATGTCCTTGGCATTTTTCGACAACGGATGCCGGTCGAGGGAGATCCGGTCGATGGCCGCTTCCACCGCCGAGTTGAGCAACTCGACGATCAGCGCCAACAGGCACACGGCGATCAACAGCGCGCGCTCGACCCGACTGACGTTGAGGAAGAACGCCACGGGGATCAACACCACGTTCAACAGCACCAGTTGCCGGAACGCCGCCTCGCCGGTGAACGCCGCGCGCAGGCCGTCGAGGGAGTATCCCGACGCGTTGAGGATACGTTTAAAACCGGTTTGACCTTTAAAAGGCGAGGACATAAGTAGGCAACTGAATAAAAAGGTGTAGGAAAGCTAGTTCAACAAAAGTCAAAAAAGCGTGAATAGCCGCTGTCTTACTGGCTCGAAATTGACTCAAGTTGTTGCAGGAGCAAGGCAGCCTGGGTACGGGTCCGCACGCCCAGCTTGCGGAAGATCGCCGTCACGTGAGCCTTGATGGTCGCCTCGGATACACTCAACTCGTAGGCAATCTGTTTATTCAGCAGCCCTTCGCAAACCATGGTCAACACCCGGAACTGCTGGGGTGTCAGGCTGGCCAGGCCGGCGCTGGCGGCCTTGGCCTCATCGGAGACGCTGACGGCTTCGAAGGCCTGTGGCGGCCACCAGACATCGCCGTCGAGCACCGTGCGCACGGCCTTCTGGATCACTTCCAGGGAGCTTGATTTGGGAATAAAGCCACTGGCGCCGAACTCGCGGGAACGCACCACCACCGAAGCTTCTTCCTGGGCCGAGACCATGACCACCGGAATCTGCGGGTACTGCCCGCGCAACAACACCAATCCGGAGAAACCGTAGGCACCGGGCATGTTCAGGTCCAGCAGGACCAGGTCCCAATCGGCTTTTTCGGTCAGGCGGGTTTCCAGTTCGGCAATGCTCGCCACTTCCACCAGCCGCACGTCGGGGCCGAGCCCGAGGGTCAACGCCTGGTGCAATGCACTGCGAAACAGAGGATGGTCGTCGGCGATCAGGATTTCGTATGTGGTCATTTTTCCAATGATCCTGTTTTTAGGCGAGCGTCGATCGGTTCGCGGCTCGCCGAAGCATCTCGAAGCGACAGCCTGTGAAGGCTGTGCGCCAAAGGGTACGTTCCACGCCAGAAGCCCGGAAAACCAGCGCTTGCACACTCTAGCGCACCCGAATCGGCGCCAAGCATGACCAGCGAAGCCGGGGTGGTCAAGTTCGATGCTTTACGGCACAGTCGTCGGCCTATCAACAAGAGTGCCATCATGCGAAGCCAAGCCCTGCGTGCCGATATCCTGATGCTGCTGACCGCCGTGATCTGGGGGAGCGGCTTTGTCGCACAAACCGCCGGCATGAATCATGTGGGCCCCTTCCTCTATTCCGGCCTGCGTTTCGCCCTGGGATCACTTTGCCTGTTGCCACTGGTACTGCGCGGCAACGCCCGGCAGATCCGGCCAGAACCCTTTCTGACCCGCGGCCTGTTGCTCGGCGGCGTGCTGATGGGGCTGGCCCTGGCGCTGGGTATCAACCTGCAACAGGTGGGCCTGCTGTTCACCACGGTTACCAACGCCGGCTTTATCACCGGCCTCTATGTGATTGTAGTGCCGTTGCTGGGACTCTTCATCGGCCACAAGACCGGCCTGGGCACCTGGCTGGGCGCCCTGCTCGCCGTTGTCGGCATGTTCCTGCTGAGTGTCGGCGATCAATTCCACGTATCGCCCGGGGACTGGCTGCAACTGATCGGCGCATTCGTCTGGGGCGGGCATGTGATCCTGGTGGGGGTATTCGCCAAGCGCCACGATGTGATTCGCCTGGCCTTCCTGCAATTCACCACCTGCGCCCTGGTCAGCCTGCTGCTGGCCCTGTGTCTGGAACCCATCCAGTGGTCGGCCATCGTTGCCGCCGGTCCGGCGATTGTCTACGGCGGCATCGTGGCCGTCGGTATCGGCTACACCCTGCAGGTGATCGCCCAGAAGGACGCAATTGCCTCCCATGCGGCGATCATCTTCTCACTGGAAGCGGTGTTTGCCGCCATCGCCGGCGCCCTGCTGCTCGACGAATCCCTGCATCTGCGCGGCTATCTGGGCTGCGCGCTGATGCTCGCCGGCATGCTGGTCGCCCAGCTCTGGCCGAAAACAAGCGCTACGGCGCCTGGAGAAAAGGCCTGAGCTGACAGTGGGCCTCGTCGTCGAGATCCAGCGGCAACTGGAACTTGGCGCCCAGATAGTGAGTGGTGAAGACTTCCAGCAGGGCGCTCACCGCTTCACCGGCGCGAGTGTCGCCCGCCAGTTCCAGGCACAAGGCGCCGACCTCCGCCGTACAGAAATGATCATCACGCTTGGAGCGGCGCAACTTGTAGCGCGACAACTGCTCCGACTCCAGGCTCAGCACCGGGAAGCCCTCCAGATAGGGGCTCTTGCGAAACATCTTGCGCGCTTCCGTCCAAGTCGCATCCAGCAGAATGAACAAAGGGCGCTTGCCCGACATCGGCTGCACCTCGGTGACCACCCGCTCCGGTGCCACGAACTCTCCCGGGAAGACGATAAACGGCTGCCATTGCGGATCGGCCAGCAGCGCCAGCAGTTGTGGGTCGACCTCGGTACGCGACCAGCTGAAGGCCGTGGTGTCGGCGATCACATCGGCGATCAGCCAACCGGTATTGCTCGGTTTCATCGGTTCGACATCGTGCATCAGCAGGCAGATCGCCGAGCGCGCCGCGACACGAGGACGCCAGTCGCACAGGCAATACTGCGGAATGACCCGGCAGCCCTCGCAACGCTCGGCCCTTGAGCCCCGGGCGGTGAACGGCGCTTTCGCACGGGCCAGGCGCTGGGCGCGCAGGCGGGAAACAGCGTGGCTCATAAGCTGCGACGCCGGCAAAAAGAAGGGTTGAACACGAACAATACGACTCACGACGATAAAAAGTGCGCGAAGTCTAACAGAGGCAACCGCAGCGTTTGCCCAGCGGACTGTCGAGATTTCCTTCAGCACCGGCCTAGTAGGGCCTACAACCGCCCTCTATACTTCGCCACCACTGAACGCACAGCCCGGTAACGGGTCGAAGCACCAGTTACCGAATCAGGAGAGTTTCATGCTGCGCCTTACCGTACCGTCCATCGCCCTTTTGCTGGCGTTGCCCTTCAGTGCCCAGGCGGCCTCGCTGAAGGATTTCGAACTGAACAAAATGCTGAAGGACGTCGCGCAGAAGAGCAACGAAACCCTGCCTCGCGAACTCAACGATAACATCCTGGAAGTCGCCTATACGGTGGAAGGCAACCAGTTGATCGACCACCTCAGCGTGCAGCCCGACTATGCCGAAGGCATGCGGGCCAACCCCAAGGCGGTCTACCTGCAACTGGGCGCCAGCGTCTGCCGCAACGCCAACTATCGCAAGCTGATGGCCCAGGGCGCGGTGATGCGCTACGAGTTCACCGAGAACAAGAGCAACCGCCCCGTCGCTTCCGCCCACTTCGTGGAAAGCGATTGCCCGAAAGCAACACCGCCAAAGAAAAAATGATCACTGCCGCGCCTGGCGCCGTTGCTCATCATCGGCGCGCAGTTCCGCGACCAGCGCTTGCATGTAACGCGAGCGCCGCTCCCCACCCTCCAGTCGCCGGCGACATTCGTCCTCCAGAGTGAGATGGTTGGCCCGCGCGGCCATCTGCAACAAGTGGTAGAGCTCGCTATCGACTTCCAACGTCATCCTCGCCATCACCCGCCTCCCTGCCGTCCCGGTGTCGATCCCACTACCAGAAAACGCCGGCCTGGACCCGTCACGCCCGTGAAGCGCTTCTGGCCGGTTTGTGTTTAAGTAAATCAGAGCCGGAAGGCGCGGGCACAGCTTCTGACGAGCGGTGCAAGTCGGCCGCGACGATGCAACAAGCTGTTGCCAGACAAGACTTTATAGGCCCATGATCAATTCGCCAGTTGTCATGCAAAGCCATCAAGCTGGCTATACAGCGACACATGCAGTGTCGCGGCGCCGGTGAATATTTCGACCGCGCCAGAAGTTCTGTATATGAAGGAGAAGCTGAATGCCTTACGAACCGGATGACTTCCTGTCCCGTCATTTCCAGAGCAATGGTGTCGACCTGACCAGCAAGGTCGAAGAACAACTCAAGCGGGTTGCCCCCGACAGCCCGAACCTCCCGCTTTATCGCGACATGATGCTGACCGTCCTGCGCATGGCCCAGGATGACCGCAATCGCTGGAACGCCAAGATCGTCCTGCAGGCCCTGCGCGAACTGGAACATGCTTTCCGGGTGCTGGATCAGTTCAAGGGCCGCCGCAAGGTCACTGTGTTCGGCTCTGCCCGCACACCCATCGAACACCCGCTGTATGCCCAGGCCAAGGAACTGGGAGCCGCTCTCGCCCACTCCGACCTGATGGTCATTACCGGTGCCGGCGGTGGCATCATGGCCGCCGCCCATGCCGGCGCCGGGCTGGAACACAGCCTGGGGTTCAATATCACCCTGCCCTTCGAGCAGCATGCCAATCCGACGGTCGACGGCACCGTCAACCTGCTGTCCTTCCACTTCTTCTTCACCCGCAAGCTGTTCTTCGTCAAGGAAGCCGACGCGCTGGTGCTGTGCCCGGGTGGTTTCGGCACCCTCGATGAAGCGCTGGAAGTACTGACCCTGATCCAGACCGGTAAAAGCCCACTGGTGCCGGTGGTGTTGCTGGATACGCCGGGCGGCAGCTTCTGGCAAGGCGCCATCGACTTCATCCGCACGCAACTGGAAGCCAATCACTACATCCTGCCGAAGGACCTGAAGCTGGCCCGACTGGTGTACAGCGCCGATGAAGCGGTAGCGGAAATCAACCAGTTCTACAGCAATTTCCATTCAAGTCGCTGGCTGAAGAACCAGTTCGTGATCCGCATGAACCATCCGCTCAACGAGCAGGCGCTGGCGCAATTGGACGAACAGTTCACCGACCTGTGCGTCAGTGGCGGTTTTCATCAGCATGCCTACAGCGGCCAGGAGCACGACGAGCCGCAATTCAGCCACCTGTCGCGGCTGGCGTTTCACTTTACCGCGCGGGATCAGGGACGCTTGCGCGAACTGGTGGACTTCATCAACCTGCCGGAGAACTGGGGCAAGGCCTGGCTCCCCGAGCAACAGCGAGCCAGGGAGCCGATCAAGGCAACCTGATCAGTCGTCCATGCCTCGGCCGCTGAACAGGCGGCCGATCATTTCCATGGAATACCCCCGATAACTCAGGAAGCGCCCTTGCCGAGCACGTTCACGGGCGTCCACCGGCAGTTGTCCGGCAAACTTGCGCCTCCAGGTGTCTTCCAACTGCGCCTGCCAGTCCAGACCGCTTTCACGCAGGGCCTGTTCGATATCGGCACGCTGAAGACCACGCTGGCTCAGTTCCTCGCGAATACGCAGAGGCCCATAGCCGGAACGGGCACGGTAGGAAACGAAGCTTTCGAGGTAACGAGATTCGGACAGCAGCCCCTCTTCCGTCAGGCGGTCGAGTTCGGTGTCGATCATTTCGGGAGAAGCGCCGCGCTGACGCAATTTGCGCGTCAGCTCGACTCGACCATGCTCGCGTCGCGCGAGCAGGTCCATGGCAGTGCGCCGTACGGCGACCGGGGTATCCAGTACGGCGGTCATCGCTTCACTCAGAGGTCAGCGTCGGCCAGGTCGTCTTCGGTTTCGACGACAGCAGCACCGGAGTTGGCCTTGGTATCAACACCTGGAGTCAGCAACTTGTCACGCAGTTGCTTCTCGAGGGTAGCGGCGATTTCCGGGTTGTCCGCCAGGAACTTGGCCGAGTTGGCCTTGCCCTGACCGATCTTGCTGCCGTTGTAGCTGTACCAGGCACCGGACTTCTCGACAAAGCCGTGCAGCACGCCCAGGTCGATCATCTCGCCATTGAGGTAGATGCCCTTGCCGTAAAGGATCTGGAACTCGGCCTGACGGAACGGCGAAGCCACCTTGTTCTTGACGACCTTGACGCGGGTTTCGCTGCCCACCACTTCGTCGCCTTCCTTCACCGCGCCGGTACGACGGATGTCCAGGCGAACCGAAGCGTAGAACTTCAGCGCGTTACCACCGGTGGTGGTTTCCGGGCTGCCGAACATCACGCCGATCTTCATGCGGATCTGGTTGATGAAGATCACCAGGCAGTTGGCGTTCTTGATGTTACCGGTGATCTTGCGCAGTGCCTGGGACATCAGGCGGGCTTGCAGGCCGACGTGCATGTCGCCCATTTCACCTTCGATTTCCGCTTTTGGCACCAGGGCGGCCACGGAGTCGACGATGATCACGTCAACCGCGTTGGAGCGCACCAGCATGTCGGTGATTTCCAGGGCCTGCTCGCCGGTGTCCGGCTGGGAAACCAGCAGATCGTCGACATTGACGCCCAGCTTGCCGGCGTATTCCGGGTCCAGGGCGTGTTCGGCGTCGACGAAGGCACAGGTCGCACCGGCTTTCTGCGCCTGGGCGATGACGGAAAGCGTCAGGGTGGTCTTACCCGAGGATTCCGGACCGTAGATTTCCACGATACGGCCCTTTGGCAGGCCGCCGATGCCGAGGGCGATGTCCAGGCCCAGGGAACCGGTGGAGATCGAAGGGATCGCCTGACGGTCATGATCGCCCATACGCATCACGGCACCCTTGCCGAATTGACGTTCGATCTGACCCAAGGCCGCAGCCAAGGCTTTCTTCTTGTTGTCGTCCATTAAAGTCCTCACGTAATCAATAAGGCCTGACGGCCAACACCTGTATAAGTAGCCAGTATTATTCCACAGCGTTGGCGGATCGCCTACCCCTGATTTGCGATTTCTGCTTCCGCCCGTCGCAACAGCCCTTCCAGCGCGGCCTGCACCGTCTGTCGGCGGACCGCGTCGCGGTCGCCGGGGAACTGCCGGCGCTCGGTATCGACCTGGTCGCCCACACCCCAGGCGAGCCACACGGTGCCCACCGGTTTTTCCGGCGAGCCGCCGTCCGGCCCGGCCACGCCGCTGACCGCCACGGCAAACCGCGCGTCACTATGGGCCTGGGCGCCACGGACCATGGCTTCGACCACTTCCCGGCTGACGGCGCCGACCTGGCCGAACAAGGCCTCGGGGACCTGCAACTGCAAGGTCTTCTGCCGATTGGAATAGGTCACGTAGCCCGCCTCGAACCAGGCCGAACTGCCGGGAATCCGCGTGATGGCCTCGGCTATGCCGCCGCCGGTGCAGGACTCGGCGGTAGTGACCTGGGCCTTGAGGTTTTGCAAGCGCTTGCCGAGTTCGGCGGCAAGCCGGGTGATGTCGTCCACGTTGCTCTCTCCTTTTCACGGCGTGGGAGCCGGCTTGCCAGCGAAGTTTCAGACGGCCTTGAGGGCCCTTTCGTGGGCAAGCCCACTCCCACAGATTCGACCGGGTCATTGTGGGAGCTGGCTTGCCAGCGATAGCGAGGGTGAATTCACCGCCGTCATCGCCAGTCAGCCGGCTCCCGCAGGTTTCGAACACCTGGGCCGCCTGGGCAAAGTGAATACCCTACAGGAGCGCATCGGACTTTCAAGCCGCGACTTGCGTCCGGATGTCAGCGCGACACCGCTCCGGCATACGCCTGACAGGCCTGCAAGGCAATCAGGGCGCGGTCGCCGTCGTCGGTGATGGCGATAATTCGTTGAGCATGCGCCGGGTCAAGTCGGGCGCGTGGGGCTGCATGAACCACGCCGCCGGTGGCGGTGGTGGCTGGCACTGCACGGCCACTGGCGGGATCGCCGCTGTCGAGGAGGACTGACAGCCGCAGATCAGCAGTGGCAATCCGATCACGCAGGCGAGCCTGATCCTGTTGTACATCGCTCAGTTCCTTCGAATGAGTCTGGTCGCTGGCCTGGAGTCGTTGCTCCAGGGCCAGGCGCTTGTCCTGCTCGGCACGCTGTTGCGTCGCCGCGGCCAGGGAAATCTGCTTGAGCGTATCGGCCTGCAGCCTGGCTTGATGCTCCAGTTGCAGGCCATAACGCCAGTCCTGAACCCGCCAGGCCAGTGCCGCCGAACCACCGGCCAGAATGGCCAGCAGCACGACGACAGCGAACAGGCGGTAAGGCGCCGGGGTCAGGTCGAGGAGGCGCATAGCACCGCCCTCGCCCGTGCCCAGAGTTGCAATCGATCCTCGAGGCCGTTGAGGCCGCCGTTGATCTTGCGGGTGATGCTGTTGAACTGGTCGGCATCGGCCAACGCGTTCAACCCTTGCTGCTCCCAGAACCAGGCCGCCGACTCGGCGGCCCATTGTGGCTGTTCCAGCAGTTCCGGCTGTTGCAGCAGACGCTCGTCGCCGAACAGCGCGAGGCTGCATTGACGGTAGTTGCTGCGCCCGGTGATCTGGATCAGCCCCCGACCGCGATAGCGCTGGCCATCGCCGTCGGCGTCCGGGGTATTGCCCAGGCGGATCGCCAGGGCACCCGTATCGTACTTGCTCAGGTACCGGTCACTGCCCAGTTCCCGCACATAGCGCAGTTGCGCGGACTCATGGCCCACCTGGGCCAGGAAAGCGGCAATGCGCTTGGGAGTGTTGATCTGATGGCGGGACATGGCGGTGTTGAGAGCAGGCACAAAAACGCCCGCTTGGGGGCGGGCGTTGGGCATGATGCGGAGTAGTTGTTGCTCGGTAATCACCATGAAAGGATATCTATCGTAAAACTTCGGAAACCCCACAAAACATGATTCCCCCCAACAGTGGAAAATCAACTGTTTTGACCAAATACTCTCTTAAAATCTAAAAGCAAGAAAAATCACAACTGCAACCTTAACTCCACTATATTGTCATCTATCACTTTTATAAAAGACTTGTCATCGGTCAGTAGCGTTTCACGCAACCTGCGGGGAGTAACCTGGGACTCCAGCTCTGCTATTTTCCGGATGATTTCAATTTTTGGATCGACGTTTGCTGCCTGAAACGCCGCCAGTTCCCTCTCATCAAGAGCCTCCAGATCAGGGCCAATACAAGCATCCTGAGAACCATCCGCCTCAAAAGCAAAAACCTGATTTGTCCGCCTATCAATATAATATTTCATCTCTACCCCCTACCGAAGCTCAGACCACTGAGAAATTGCATTACCTGTTACAGAGTAAACAGCTCCTGGTGGAACCATAAACGACATAAATGAAGCAGGCCCACCCGAATTTGGATAATAGCTATTAGAACTACCTAACGAAATACCGCCCACTACCGCAGTCAAAGCGCTAAACTGGGTCGTGTTGGAAACAGCAACCATGATAGGTCGACCAGTTGTGTTTGTATAATTCACACCAGAGGCGCGACTCGGCAAAACATTTCGCCACGTCTGAGAGTAAGACAGTGCATTAACTGCCATCCCTCCTATGCCTTGGGTAATCGCTGGCGCACTGAGCCAAGTACCCGCCGTGGCTTGCGTAACATCAACAAAACCAACGACACGAAAGGGGACGCCGGTTCTGGAAGTCGCCGAGTAAACGACACTGGAGGATGTCGCCGTCGCCCCTATCGCTGTGGTATTTATCAGAGTGGTCTCATCAAGGTTATTGCTACCTGACAGGTTGACAACAGCCAGTTCAACAACCCCTAGATTGTCAATGGCCAACAAAGCCAAGCGACTGGGTTGAGCTGCCACGGTGCCCAGTGTCGCGCCAAAAGGCACAACCAGAGAAATGGTGGAAACTACCGATCTGGAGTTCACTGCCCCGCTTACCAGCAACGGTGATCTGAAGTCCAGGCTGGTTGGGTTGAGCGAGAGCGTCAGAGCATTGGAGCTTACAATAGTCGATACAGGGAAAATCTGTTTTGACGCGACATCGGCGACATTCGCCTGGAAGACACTTGATCCGTTGCAATACAATAACAGCGCAATGTCCGGCGCCACGATAACACCCGCACCCGACTGGGTTCTTACTGTTACGCTGAAAGAGCCAGTCGTGTTGTTTGCCACAATCCAGGACTTACTCGCGGAGGGCACCACAAGGTCAATGTTCGAGGTCAGCACGCCAGTTAACGCAATGATCGGATAACGTCCTTCTACCGCAGTCAACGTGACGGTCGAACCTCCGGAAACATTTTTACTCAGCATCGAGCCCGCCAACAGTTGTGCATACTCTGTCGTGGCCACCGCTGTCGAACTATCACCGAATGCAGCCGTCGCACCGTAGCTGCCGGCAGGCAATTGATCTGCCCCACCACTGCTTTGCAACAGCACCCAGACACCGGTCACGTTCAAAGAGGCATTCCAAACCAGGGTCACACTACCATTGGCGACAATCTCACCACCAGTAAGTGCAGCGTGCTTCTTGCTCCAGATCGGTGTGGGGGGAAAACCATTCGGGCTGAATGTACTCGCCGTGGTATTGGCCGTCTTTGCCTTGAAGCGCAGGACTGTTCCGTCAACCAATTGTTGCAAGTTACGCGCATAGGTCACGGTATATGTATTGGCAACACCTGTATCGATGCCGTACCGACTGGAGTCATCCTGATTGATGATACGAATCGCCTGGAGCAACTGGGTCAGCGTAAACTCATCGGGATTGATACCAGCAGCCTTGATGACACCCAGGATCTCATCTGTGACCCCATTGCCCCACTCTGACGGGATCAATGATCCGGGAGCCCCCGTGACAGGGTTATCATCAACAAACTTTCCATTTATCAGCCCGACCCCGGGTACACTTTTTGGATAATCCATTCTTGTATCCTCTAACCATCATTGATATGCACCCTCCACTTGACTGGCAAAGTGCGTTGTTCCGGGCACTTACACCCTGAAATACTTAAATTGCACGCTCTATCACCCGCAACACTCTTGCCTGATAAAAAGTTCTTCATTCAAAAAACTCAAAAGTGATAGCTCGTTCAACAATCGACTGGATACCCAGCCGTGCTGCAGGTCGAGAAAGAACAGATACGGCCATCGAAACATAGCCATGAAAATACAAGCTATTACCTGCACGAGACTGGGTATACTTTTCTCACGGTAGAAAAATGCCCGCACAAGGCGGGCACGGTCACTCCGTACGAATCACTCCGGCGATACCGGCCAGGCGATATCATCTGGAAACGCAGGCTGCTGCTCGATGCGGTTCAGCGCAATGCGATACTGTTTCCACTTTTTGAGCATTGCCACCTCCTCTACAGTCGCCTCATCCAGATCCACGGCATCTTGCAGTGGCCCCATCCGGTTTGCTGCAATAGACAACAAAGCATCTCTCTTGGCCTTGGACAATGAGATCAGCTCATCCCGGGTAGGGGGAAGCGGAACAGGATCGGGTGGATTGCTCTCCGTGTACCATTCATCTGGCAGGAGATCCTCAGGACCATTTACAGCACGCCAGCCCTGACCATCATTTCTTACTGCATAACCACTCATAATGCATCCTCCCAGCCAGCACAATACACAGTCATGGCTCCGCCTGAAGAACTAACCGAAGTCCAGTAAATTGAAGAGCTTTCCAATTGCATCATCACGCGCCCACCAGTGAGGGCCTGATAAGTTCCTGCCGTAAGGGCCGCAGGTGTATTAATCGAAACGGTCGTCGAGTAGGCGTTGTTTGGAACGATGCTCGCCCAGGCGATTTGTGCTCCGGCTGCTTGCACTTGGAGTCCTACGTCGATTGTCGGTGCTGTTGGTGGCAAATAGTTACCTACCGCAACTGCCGACCATGCTGCGAGATTACCTGTAGCACTTGCCATCACAGGAAGACTGGCAACATTACTACCTGTCGTTACTTTGTACTGAACTCGTCTGCCAACCTGGGTAAAGGAAAGCGGGTATTTGCTGCTGGTAGCATCGGTGCGAATCCAGCCCACCCTGGCTTTGTGGGTGTACCCGCTGGGAAGCGTTGGAGAGGTCGCGCTCAGCGACAGCAACCCCGAAGTGACGGTGCCATTCCAGATCACCCAGAGGCTGTACCAGGTCGATGCGGCCAGGGCACCAGTATCCAGACCATTGACACCCACGACAGCAGCATTGATGTTCAAACTCACGGCATTCAGGTTTCTGAACGAAACCTCGTTGCCCACCACCAACTGATCGGCTGAAACATTCACCAACGAATTGAGCCCGGAAGCCGATGCTGTCAGCCCTTTGTGGGATCCTGTAAACGCAAATTTCTGTGCGCTCTGGACTTGAGCCGCCAAGGCCGCAACATCGATATTCCCCTGGTTGGTCGGCGCGCTCCAGGCCTTGATGCACCACATTACAGACCAGTTGCGTGGCCGTGTTTCACTACCGCCGCTAGCTTCTATGGCGGCAGTGCTGAAGGCACCAAACCCTGAACCACCCGAAATGTTGCTACCCCCGCCTACATTCGCCCCAAAAGTCAGCTTGTGGTTATGAGACTTGAAGTCGTCTGCTTGATAGCTACCAATTGCCCGACCAACATCCACCCCCCGCCCATGATCCCACCCACGCAGAAACTCCCCCCGCGACTCCGGCAACCGGAAGAAGCCCGCGGGCTCGCTCCCCGTGTTGAAGGTCGTCCCCAGGTACGCATACAGCTCAGGATAAGTCGCGGCGCTCTGCACACTGCCGTCCACCTCCAGATACCCTGGCGGCACGGTCCCTTTCGGAAACGGCACCATCACCCCCACCGGCAAGGCAGAAGTGTTTTTCAGCTTTTCCTCGATCTCGGCCTTGGTGTAGGCATCGGTAATCCCGTATGCCGCCAGCGTCGTACGCACCTGCTCCACCGGCAATGAACTCTGGATGATCGTGCGGATCGCCGTCAGCAACTGATCCCGGGCCGTTTCCGAAGGCTGCAGGCCACCGGCCTGGACCACATTAAGCAGTTCCTCGGTGACCGCGTTGCCCCATACCGCCGGAATCAACGATCCCGGCGAACCGTTCACCGGGTTCTCGTCGACGAACTTGCCATTTACCAGCCCAACGCTGGGTACGCTTTTTGGGTAATCCACGCGTCTATCCTCTAGTCGTAATTGATGTGCACCAGCGTGTGCGCCGGGGCAGTGCGATGTATCAGGCATTCCAGGGCGCTGCCGGGATTGGCGCCGAAGCGCTCGCCCCAGTAGCTGGCACCGAAACGACGGCCCATGAGCAGGCGGCCGCCGGTGTTGAGCGTCCACATGAACTGCGCCGTCCAGGTGCCGAAGCGCGCCTTGCCGAACCGTGCCCGGCCCATGCGCGGGGTCTGCAGTTCGGTGACGCTGGCATTCGGGTAGCCCTGGCTGCGGGCGATGTCGATGAAGTAGCCGATGCTCTGGTCACCCACCCCCAGCAGCCGCCGACGCACCGCCAGGCGGCGGTCGTCGAACAGCGGCTTGGGGCCCAGGCACGGGTCGGGCAGGTTCATCACCCGCTCCCAGTCCGGCACCAGTTCGCTGACGGTCACCGGGTCCACTTCGTTGATCAGGTCGACCGCCCGGGCATCGACCCGGGCCAGTTCCTGGGCAATGCCCAGCAGTACCTGCTGGATCTCCGGCACCTGTTCCGGGTCCCAGGCGGGACCGGCCGGCAGCAGGCTGCGCAGTTGCTCCTGGTATTGCGCGGCGGTTCTTACTCCAGCCATACGCAGCCTCCGAAGGTCAGCAACTGGTTGGTGGCTGCTGGCACATCGGCGGACGGCGTGACCAGCAGGTGATCGTTCTCGCCACTGGCGCTGCTGATGGATTCGGCGATATGGGTCAGCAACAGGGTTTCCCCGAGGCCGCCTTCACGGTCGTGCAGGTCGCGCAGCTGCGCTTCGACCGCGGCGCGGGTGGCGCTGGTATCCGGCACCAGGCGCAGGGTGTAGGTGACCGGCACCAGCACCGGAGCCAGCACATGCAGCTCCGCCGTCACCGGCCGCAACGGCTCGATATAGGCCTGGACCAGCGCCAGTTGCCCGGCATCCGGCAGCGGCACGGGGTCGTCGTCACGCATGACAAACAAGCCGACGGTCCCCGGTCCGAGGTAGTTGCCGCGGCACCAGGCCCGGGTAATGCCCTGGCACTCCAGGGCCCAGGTCTCGTAGTCGGCCGCCGAACCGCCATGGGGCGTGACGCGGTACGAGCGAATGACCCGCGCCCGCAGGGACTCGAGGCTTTCCTGCGCGACCCCGCCGGTCAGGCCCGGAGCCAGTACCGTGAAGGTGTTGCCGACACCTTGCACCGGCTGCACCGGGAACAGGGTCAGGCCGGCGTCGGCATTGCCCAGGCTGCCGGCATCCAGCGCCTGGATCTGCGTGGTGTTGGTGCCGCTGCTGGTGGTACCGCCGAGGGTCACCTTGTAGCTGCGGCCATCGCTGGTCTGCAGCAGGGTGTCGGCATCCAGCACGGCGCCGGCGGCAGCAGTGAAGCTGACACTGCCGCTGGCAGCCTGGGCGGCCTTGCGCGGTTGATGCAGGCGCAGGGCGGCGATGCGTTCCAGGGTGGTTTCATCGGCGGTGTCGGGCAGGATCTGCTCGGCGATCCAGTCGAGGTAACCGTACAGGCCAAAGGCCGCGCCGCTGAGGGTGCGGGCCAGGACCTGGGCATCGGACTGGCGCAGCGAATCGCTGGCCAGGTCGCTTTGGGTGCGGTTGATCAGCACCGGCAGCGAAGGGGTTTCAAACGGCATAAGTCACCTGCCAACTGTTGTTCGGGTTGATATCCAGGCGCTCGCCGCCGGCCAGGGTCAGAACCGTTCGCAGGTTCAGTCGCTGGGCGTCGAGCCGTTCGGTTTGAATTTCGATGGCGCTGCAATGACCGTCGTCGATCAGCCATTGCAGGGCTTCACGGGCATAGAATTCGGCGTCGAGCTGGGTCTGCGCGGTCAGCTTGACCCGCCGCAACAGCCACAGCCGCGAGCCGATGCGGTCGTCGGTCACCGCGGGAAAACTGTCGCCCCACCAGCCGAAACGCTCATCGTCGTCGAGGGGGTCGTCGGAGTTGGCGCGACGCCAGGTGAACAGGCTGATCAACACCGAGCGGGTCAGCGCCGCCTTGAGATTGCCGGAGACAAACATCAGGCACCTCCCGCCGGTACGCCGGTCTGGCCGTTGCCCGGCTGGATGCCGCCGTGCACATGCTGCATCTGGCTGATGCCGCCAGCGACCTGGTCGCCCTGGGAGACGATCTTGCCGGTCTGGGTCAGGGTCGGGCTGTCGAGGTTGATGGCGGTGCTGGCGCGGATGTTCAGGGTGCCGGTATCGATATCGATGATCCGGCCGCGCCTGAAATGGATCCGGTCGCCTTCGTCGGTGTACAGGGCGATTTCGCCGGGGGCGAGGTTCTGCAGGCGGTAGCGGCGGTCGGCGACCACCAGCACGATGCCATGGGAGCGATCGCCGCCAAGAAAGGTCGCGATGCCTTCGGCGCCGGCCAGCGGATTGCTGGTGAAACCGTAGGGTTCGAAGTGCTCCATGTCGTCGTTCACTTCGCCGGCGGTCAGGCGCATTTGCAGCGATTGCAGTTTATTGGCCGAGCTGGCGAGCACGACGGTGCCGCGCGCCAGCAGGCGTGTCAGTAGGCTCATGATGGGTTCCTTGGGCGAGCGGTAGGTCAGGGAGGACGCTTTCACCGGCAAGCCGGTTCCCACGGAGTCCGTGCCTCGCCGCAAACTCTCGGCGCGACGCCACGGTTGTGGGAGCGGGCTTGCCCGCGAAGACGATGGAACAGCCCCCTCGAAATAAAGAGGCTTACTTGGCCTTGGCCGGCGTGGCATCGAAGACCTGCGGCGGCGCCACATCCAGGGTGGTGATCGAGCCCTGCGCGGACAACGAATAGGTGACCTTGGAAATCAGCATGTCCTGGTCCAGGCCCAGTACCGGGTCCTTCACCCGCACCAGCAGATTGTGTCGCCACAGATCGCCGTTGGACTGTCGCCAGCCCTGCACGGTGTAAGTGGTGGCCAGGGCTTTGCCGGTGCGGGTCGCACGCTCCCAGTCGGCCCTTTGCTGGGCCAGTTCCGGGGTGAGCTGCACGCTTTCGCTGATCACCGTGACCCGCCTGCGCTGCGGATTGGCTTCGCTGGACACACCGGATACTTCGCTGACCGCGCTGCCGCTTTTCTGGTCACTGCCCTTGTGCTGGCCGATCACCCGGTACTCGGAAAACACCGCGCTGTAATCCCGCGCGGTATTGGCCGAGAGGATGTTCTTGCCCAGCTCCAGCACATCGCTGGCGCGGCCGCCACTTCCCGGCTTGGCGAGCACCAGGTTGCCATCGGCATCATCGGTGGAAAACACCCGGTACAAGGTCAGCAGGCGGTCGATGGACTTGAACACCGTTTCCCCCGGCACGATGCTGTGGGTCTGCAACTTGGTGGTCTCCGGGATCTCGCTGCGCACGTTGACCTTGTAGGGTCTGGCGAGCGCCTCGACGATCTTCAGCATGCCCTGCTGGCGCCACTGGCTCGGCTGGTTGATGGCCGCGCAGTCCACCAGGTCGCGGGTCAGCGAGCTGCCCTCGATGGTCAGGCTGATCTGATGGCCGTCATAGCTGATGGGTGCCTGGTAGACATGTCCGGTGAGCACCAGGTCACAGCCGATCAGCACCGAACAACGGGCCCCGGCCTTGATCGGCACGGCCAGGGTCTGCCCCGGCCATTGCCAGGTGATCCCCAGCTTGAACGTGCGGAACTGACGCTCCAGGTCGGCGCTGATTTCGATGGCTTTCCAGCCCTCGTAGCTCAGGCCGTCGACCAGCAGGACGACGGCATTGTCGATGTCGTTCATGACCTACTCCCGGGATATCTGCAGCGGCACTGGCGGTATGAACCCGGGATGCGAAATGCGGTTGCGTTGCACTACTTCCCCCACCCGCGTGGCATCACCGAAGTTCTGGTAAGCCACGACCAGCGCCGGCAGGTTGCTCTTGGGTGTCAGGTCGATCAGCCGCACCCCGGTGGACGCCACCGCGTTGAGATGCTGCACCAGTGTCTGGCGTACGCTATTGAGTGCCTGGTAATGCACCGAGTCAGCCTTGAGCGCCGCCTGCCAGATCACCTCATTGAGGCTGTCGCGCAGTGCCAGTACGTCGTCGACCACCGGTACATCGGCGCGTTGCACCGGCTGCTGGGCCTGTTGGGCCAGCGAAGGGGTCGTCGCCAGTTTCACCGGCGGCGTCGCCACCGGGATCATCGACACCAGTTGGGAGATCTGCACCAGCATGGCATCCTGGATCAGGTTCACCGTGGCCTGCGAGGCAGCAGCGGAGTCCTTGCCGATGGTCAGCTGCGACGTGTCGAGGGACTTGGCTTCTTCCACCTGTTTCGAAAGGTCGGCCAGCATCCCGCGATAGCCCTGCACGGCAAAGTCCTTCAATCCCCGCACGTCGCCCACCAGGCCGCGGACTTCACCCACCACGCCCTTGAACTCGCCCAGCACACCCTTGACCGCAGCACTCAGTTGCCGGGGGAATTCCTTGACCGTGCGGACCAGGGCGTAGACCGTCGCGTACGTCTCGATCAGCGGCTGCAACTCTTGCTCGACCACATGATACGCGAGGGTGATTCCCTTGCGCAGATTCTCCACGCTGACCCGCGCCTGATTGACCAGCGCCATCGCTTCATCGAAGCGCCCCACCGAAGCGTCGAGCAACTTGCTCGACGCCACCTGCAGTTGCTCCCTGGTGTCGACGACGGCCTTGGGGAACTGCAGCAACTCGTCCGGGTAGAATTTCAGGTTGAAGGTCACCAGCCCGCCATCCTGGCGGGTCTGGGTCATGTCGCATTCGCCGACCTTGACCTGCATCCGCCCCAGCCAGGGGTGGACCAGTTCGCCACTGCCCTGCTCCAGCGCCTTGAGCAGGTTGTCACGCTGCTCCAGGCAATCGGCACCGACGATAAACGCCGTCAGGTCATGGATCTTCGCCTGCTGGCCGAGCCGCTCGAAGAACGGCTGGTCGCGCTGGGGGTATTCATGCAACTGGCCTTTCTGGCCGACCGGGGTTTTCGCCTGGTCGACCCAGAAAGGTACGCCGCGAAACGACGCCGGCAACAAACGATCACGCCAGTTGCTCGCCATAGGCACCTCCGAAGGAAAGTGAGCGATAGCCGACGCGAGGCGTCAGGCTCAAGCCCGGTTGATTGGTCTGCGGTTGATCGACCCGCAGGCCCGCTGGAGCATTGGTGAAGCTGACGGTCAGGCCGCCTTCGAGCTGCGTGCGGTTGTTGGCGGCGGTCTGCTGGATGAGCAGGTTCGAGTCGCGAGCCAACCCACCGGCCAGCAGCGCGCTGTCTTGCGCGCCGCCGACACCCGCCAGCGCAGGCTTGACCACAGGCGTGTCGCTGCCGCCAAAAAAACCGCTGACGCTGTCCACGACACTGCTGATCAGTTCCCTGATCGGCTGGATAAGCGGCTTCAGTTTTTCCAGCAATGAGGAAAAGAACTCGGGAATAGCCCCCAGCCTGGTCCTCAACGCCTCCAGGGGATCGACGTCGAACAGCGTCTTCATGAAGTTGCCGAAAGGCGCCGCGAACTCGACCAGCTGACTCCCCAGGCCGCCCAGGAAGGTAATGACACCGGTCCAGAGCGTCTGGAGGGTTTCCAGGGGTGACCAGCTGAACGTCTCCTTGAGGCTGTTCCAGGACTGTCCGAGACTCTCGCTGATACCGTTGCCGATCTCCTGGAAAAACCCCTTAGTCCCGCCCCAGAGCTTTTTCAGATCATCCATCGGCGACCAGCTGGCAAGCGTGTTCCTGAGCTCACTCCAGCCGTCGATGAACCCGCTCTTGAGCTCTCCCAGGAACTTGCCGGCCGCGGAAACGGCCTGGTCCCAGGTCGAGGTCACTTTGCCCCAGACTGCCGCAATGGCCGTCGGCAGCGCCTTGAAAGCGTCCACCGTCGCGATCGCCGCGAGGGTGATCTGTCTCGTGGCCCCACTGAAAAAGCGGGTGAGCGGCTTCCATGCCAGCACGATAACCGCCGCCGCCAACGCGACAGCCGCGGCGACCAAGCCGATGGGCGACGTCAATACCCCCATCACCGTCGCCAGGCCGATCGCCGCCCCGGTCATCACCGTAAACGCCAGGGCCCCGACAGCCAGTGCCTGCACCAGCGCCGGATTGTCCGCCACGAATTGCCCGAACGCCGTCGCCAGGGGGATCAGCGCGGTGACGATACTGTCGAAGGCCGGCAACAGCGCCTGCCCGATCTTCAGTGAAATCTTGTCCAGCGCCTTGCCGAGCGCCTCCAGATGCTGCGCGGTTTCGCCCAGTCCTTTATTCGCCACCTGAGGTACTTTGGGTACCGCGGGTGCTTTCGGGACCGCGGGAGCCTTCGGAGCGGCAGGCAACTTCGGTGCTATCGGCGCCTTGGGTAGCGTCGCCGCCCTGGGGAGTGTCGGAGCCTTGCGAACGTTGGCCGTCCTGGCCAGCCGGTCCTGCTCCTTGATGGCGGCCTTGAGGCCGTTGGTAAAGGGTGCCAGCAAGCCACCACCCTTCAGGTTCAACTTGTCGAGGCCGCTGTCTTCCAGGCTCTTCTTGAGATTGGCGACCTTTGCGGTCCCGTCACTGGCCTTGGGGGCGGCCAGGGCCGCCTTCGCAGCCACCACGAGGGACTGCAGATCCTCGGCACTGACACTTACTTTTTTCTTGGCCATCACTGCACCTGCTGCATCGCATTGATCCGTTGCGCGTGCTCCAGGGACTCCCGGAGCACATCCAGTGGCCTGGCCATCATCTGTTCGGGGTCAACCTTCCAGAACCACGCCAGGTCATAGGCAATCGCAATCAGCTCACCGATGGCTGCGATGCCGCACTCATGAAAAAACCCGCCACCGCCCAGCTCAGGGTGTTGAGGTCGGACAGGTCCAGCTGGTTGACCGACGACGGCGGGATGCCGGCGCAGACCGCGATGTACTTGGCCGCGACATCCATGTCGAGGCTGACTTCTTCGCTCTTGTCGATCTTGTACGGCAGCGCCTTGATCGCCCGCACCTCCTGCACCGTCGGACGGCGCAGGGTGAGTTCGAGCAGCGGTTCGCCGTGGGCCTCGATGGGCACCTGCAACTTCACCGGATCGGTCATTGCCAGGTCCCCTTGATGCCTTCGAATTTCAGTTCGATGGCCGCGTCATCGCCCTTGGCGACCGGCTCTTCGACCAGGTAGGCACCGGCCAGCACATAGACCTTGCCGTTGCTGAATTCGCAGGTGACGGTCATGTCGGAACCGGCGATCAGTTGCTTGAGGGGGAAGTCCGGGGTATGCAGCGCAGTGACCTTGAAGGACGGGGTGATATCGGTTTCCTTGTAGAAACCCGGCACGACCGTTTCCCGTTTGACGGCCATCAGGGGCGCTTCGCAGCCGCCGTTGATGGTCAGTTGAGCGCCGTCCACTTTGACGTAGCAGGTGCCCGCAATCAGTTGACCCATGGTGTATCTCCTTGCAATAAAAAGTGATGCCCCTTGTCTTCGCCGTGCAAATCGACAAGGGGGGGATCAGAGCGGTGAGCGCGACTTACAGGGCCTCGACGATGACGTTGTCGATGAGCGCGTAGTGCGTGTAAGGGTTCTCTTCGTTGAAAAAGCTCAACGTCGTTTGGGGGGTGGTTGCGGTGAAGTCATAGGTGATGGTTTTCCAGGCCACGGCCTGGGTGGCTACGACGGGAGTGTCGAAACTCACCGTCTGCCCCGCTACCTTGACCTGAATCACGCCGGTACCGGTACGACCGCTCGCGGCGCTATTGCCCGCGCTGAAGGTCAGCCGATAACGTTGACCGACAGCAGTCTTGAAATTCTGCTGGATGCCGCCGCCATTCGTGTAGACGTAGTTCGCCAGGTCTACGGCGTTCACCCCGTCGGCAGCAGCCGAGCCGGGGACCGTCGCCGGTACGCTGAAGTATTCGACGCCGGAGAGAAAAGTCGTCCAGCCCGAAATGAAGTCGGCCTGGGCAGGGGTATCCAGAATGCAGTTGAAACTGCAACCTGGAGACTCGAAGCTGCCATTGACCAACAGATTGGCGGCGAACGCCGGGGTAGCGGTCGCCAGCAGCGCAGCCGACACGAGACCGGCACCGAGATACTGTTTAATCGCTTTCATGTTTTCACCTTTGCACTGAATGATCGGGTGGCAATCAAGCCACCGCGTCGTACTGCAGACGGAACTGGTTGAGCAGCGCGAACACGCGCAGGCCGTTGATGTAGTCAGGCGGGAACAGCACGTTGACCCGGCTCGGGTCCTGGCTGTCGCGCTCGACGATCAGGTGCTCGGCGAACAGCTCGGCGTTTTCCACATGACCTTCCAGTTCGAGCTTCGCGTACTGGGCAATCAGCTCGCCGCGAATGGTGCTCGGGGTGACGATCGGCTGCCCGGCGCCGAAGCGGGTGCCATCGCTGGCGAGCTTGTGGCGACCGTACTTGCTGGTGATCACGCTTTGCAGGCGACGGACGATAAAGGCCGACTGATGCATGGTTTCGCTGTCCAGGTAGGAGTTGTCCGCCTGGCCGTACGCGTTTTTCTGGTAGGTGGTGATCGCACGCTGGATGCGCACGTAGCCGCCTTCGTAGTACGCGGTGGCGATGCCGTAGCTGAGCAGCGACTGGCGCTCGGTCAGGGTGAAACGCTCGCTGGCCGGAGCCGGATCGATACCCGGCAGGCTGCCGCTCTGGGTCGGACGGCTGGCGTCGGCGGAGATGAACACCGCGGTGCGCGCGGCCAGGGCCGCGGCCTGGATCCAGTACGGTTGCGGAACGCCGGGCTCCAGGGCCTGGATGGTCATGTGCTGGTCGTTGCGGGTCTGGCCGGCCGCCACCAGGGTGCCGATGGTGCCGCGCTTGGCGGTGTAGACGTGGCCGAACAGCTGCTTGGACCAGGACCAGCGACCGACATTGTCGTCCATCGCCGCTTGCCAGGTGCTCAGGCTGGCCGCGTCGGACCATGGCTGGCAGATGAATTCGAACGGTTCGTCGCCCAGAGCCGCCAGCGCCGCGACCTGATCCGGCACACCGGCGCCACCCGCCATCCTGGCAGTGACGATGGTCAGGCCGGCCGGGGTTTCTTCGCCGTTGCTCTTGCCCAGGCGGTTGAACTGCAGGCTGATGTCGTTGCCGCTGTCACCGGTCCATTTGCAGCTCAGGGTAACGGTGCCATCGGTGGCCACGGCACTGACTGGTAGGTCGGCGGCGGCGTTGACTTGCAGGGCCAGGGTAGTTGCCACCTGGGCGGCGGTCGCGCCGTTGACCACGGCGGCCTGGACCCGCACACCACCGACATACAGGTTGAGCACGCCGCTTTCGGTGGCGGCGCCGGTCAGTTTCAGATCGGCCTTGGCAATCGCGCCGGTGCTATTGCGCAGCGGCAGGCACCAGATCTCGCCGACCGGATCGGTCTTGCGCCAGGTGTCGTACATCGCGGCGAGCATCGAGCCCTGGCCACCGATGCTCTTCGCCAGGGCGACGCTGGAGACCAGTACCAGGCTGCCGATTTCCGCGCTGGTGGCGTTGTCATTGACCTGGGCGACGATCAGTCGACGCAGGGTCGACGACGCGCTATTGGCCGCCGAGTTGTCCATCTCGGCATAGAACAGCGGAACACGCAGGTCCGCGGGGATGTTGCTGAATCCGATAGCCATTATTGGGCATCCTGTGGTTGTGCCGCTTGCACGGCGGTGAGGGTGATATCGCCATCGGCCTGACGACGGCGCCACCAGGCGCTGTCAGCCACTTCGCGACCGGCGGCCGGCAGCAGATCGCCGGCTTCCGGATCCGGCACGGCGCGGCCTTCGGCCGGCACTACGGTGATGCGTTGGGTCATTGCTTTACGTCTCCTGAAAAAGTCAGCTCCAGACGCCCGTCGGGGCCTGGGCGGTGCAGATTGGGGTCGGCCGGGTCGATGGCATCGACCCGCACCGTCACCCCGGTAAAAGACGGCAAGCCGTCCAATTCACGCTCGTGCCAGGTTTCCGCCGGGTCGCTGGAGCGATTGCGCCCCAGCTGGAACTCGGCGAAGAAATGCAGGCGATAGAGCAGGCGGCTGGCGTTGATCGAAATCAGTTCGCCGCCGTCGTATTCGAGAGGGGTGTAGAAGGTGTCGGGCTTGAAGCCCACCAGCGCGCGCCAGAGTTCGGCACGCAAGGTATGCAGTTGGTCGAACGCGGCCTGGCCGTTGCTGCCGTCGAGCACCAGGGTCAGTTCCAGGCGATCGCGGATGCCCTGGCGGGTGACGTTCTGCGAGGCGTCCTTGCTCGCCAGGTCGGCGATCACGGCGACAAATGCCGCCGGGGTTTGCAGCGTGGTGTTGCCTTGCAACAGATCGAGATCAAGGCCAGTCGAGATAGATGAGGCAAGACTGGGGCATTGATCGCGCAATTGCTTGAGGATCGGGGTGATTTTCATGGCTTTTACCTGACAATAAAGTTATTGCCAAAAAATGTAATTCCGGAGGCAACTAAATAATTAATTTAGAATTTTTAACTTATTACTATAAAGTGCAATCACTCTAAGACGCAGAGCACCAGAGAGTTCGAAAAAACACAAAAAAATCACTCAGGCGACCGGTACACTACTTCACCATCCCTCACGATCATTTTATTGTAATCCACAAAAAAACCTTGCGGAAGAAACACCCTATCCTTGTACAACTCCACAACAAAATTCTCAGAAACAGGATATGACACAACCGACAGTATATTCCCCCTCTCGTCATGCTCGACTATTATCATCGTTTAACCTCAAGAACTGTAATTGATCTATTGTTCGCATAGCACGTTCTGTTTGCACCGCCATATTGGCTTGCCGCAAACTGCAGCTCCAGCTTTACAGGGCCAAATCGAGCCAAGCTTATTGTGATCCCAAAATTTCCATAAACATAAACCCCTTGTGGAGGGTTAGTTTGAATTCCTGCAGCGACATCACCGGCGAGATAAACCTGATCATTCAGCAAAACTTGCCAGCTAGATGCGCCGTAGTTTGCGGTGCTCGCAACTCCAGCTGAAAATGTTATATTAGCCGGGTATCCAGATCCTTCATAAATCAAGGTTCCGGCACTAAAAAAAATCCTGCTAACAGGGCCATTTGTACCCGACACAACTCCCGGAGCAAAATATGAAACTGGCAATGTAATTGCCCGATCTTGTATTTTTAAAGTGCTCACTGCCAGGTCGGCAATTTTCGCATTATCCACCGCAAGATCTGCAATTTTTGCATTACCTACTGCAAGGTCCTTGATTTTCGCACCGGTTATTATTGCATCGGCAATTTTTGCAGTTCCAATGGACCCATCCTGAATAAACGCAGACTCAATGAAAGCGCTGCCACCCTGAACCACAAATGGATAAAACACCTTGTCGACATTCGGATCGACAATTGCAAAGCGACTTGCGGCAATAAGCACCTGACTGGTGATAACGCCCTTGTCGTTCTCGACACCCACGCCAATCCCGGCGAGATAAGGTTTGCCATCCACCGTAAGCTGGGTCTTGATGCTGTACATCGCCGCCAACTCGTCTTTCACGGCCTTGATTTCAATCGCGGAACCACCACCCGTCTCGACTTTCTGCAGCAGCGTCTTGCTCAGTTGCGTCTCGCTGATCTGGTCATTCAGATACTCCAGGATCAATCCGGCATCGCTACTCGATTGCCCATTCACAGACCTGGAGTACGGACCGATATTGCCAATCCGATCCACCAGCCGCGCCCAGAAGAAAAACGCAGTCCCCGCCGCCAGTCCCATGATGGTCAGGTCGGTTTGCGGGTAGGCGTAGTCGCCAAACTTGATAGCCGTGGAGAGATCATTGGTCTTGCTGTACCAGATCTCGGTGCGCTGCAGATCCGCCGTGCTGATATCTTGTGGAATGCTCCATTTGACCTTGATGGCAAACACCAGGGAGTCGGCAGTCAACGAAGCGACCGTTGGCGGCAAGGTGGTCTTGCCGTTCAGCGCGGTCTCCGCGGAAACCGCATACACCGAGCCGATATCCAGCGCATTGATGGCGCGCACCTTGGCGACATAGCGTCCGGCATAGATTCCCGGTACGTCGATGGAGTTGCCCCCGGTCCGTCCGGCGAACACCCACTCACCTTCGTTCTTGCGCCAGTAGACTTCGAACGCAATGGCATTGGCCGGTCGATCCCACTCGATGCTCATCACATTGACCGCGCTGCCCTGGTCGACAAAATGATCATTGCTGAGCGTGACGACTGCTGGTGGTGCTTGCACACTCGGCGGAATCACCGTGACCGGTGGACGCTCGATCCGCGCGCCGTTATCGATGGCGCTGTACTTGCTCGCCACATGCTTGACCGCGCTGATGCTGTACTTGATAGCCGTATCGGAAAAATCTTCGGCAACCGACAGCACCCGAAATTGCTGGACCGCCAGGCTTGGCGAGTCGATAGCCCACATCGAGTGGGTCGGTGGCAGTTCCTCCAGGGCCTGCTCCAGCACAACACGTTGGACTTCGGACGGAAAACCGGTTGTGTCGAGGGTGATATCGCCGTTGTCCCAGGTGATCCCGGTACTGTCCCAGGTCAGCGGATAACCGGCGGACTTGATCTGCCGGGAAATCGCCTTGCCGGTGGGCATGATCAGGGTAATGGTATCGCCCGGGTAGGCCTTCACATCGGCATCGAGAATCAGCGTGTCGAGAGTCGATGAGCGCAGTCGCCCACCGATACGCCGCCCTGCCCGGTCATTGTCCGCCACCCGGATGATCTGCCCCGGCCGTGCCAGGGTGCCGTCGAGACCGACCGCAAAGTTGATGCTTTCGGTTTCCAGGCGGTTGGTCAGTAGCGCCCATTTGCCGATGCGCTGGGCCTGGGCCTGAGAAGTACAACCGGTTGCGGTGATTTCGGTCTGCTGGACGCCGTAACGGGCGATGCCCTCTGAGTCGTCGACGTATTCCACTTTCTGCCGGTAGAAATCCGCCGGATCGTTCCAGCTCACCAGGGCCACCGTGTAGCGGGTCTTTTTCGCCGAACCACCGTAGGTGAACTTGCCATCAATGACATTGGCGTTGGAGTAGGTGTAGATCGGGTCTTCCGGCATGTCGGCTACCGCCATGACCGAACCTGCGCCCCAATAGGACATGCCACGGAAGGTCGTCGCCAGGTCCTGCAAGACCTTCAACGCATCGGCCCGGACCGAGAGATACAGGTTGCAGGTGAAGCGGGGCTCGGTGCCGCCCTTGCCATCCGGTACCGGCTGGTCGCAGTACTGGCCAATGCGGTACAACTCCCACTTGTCCACCTGGCCGGCATTGAGCAGATGGCCCAGGCCATAGCGTTGATGCAGCAGCAGGTCGTAGTAGATCCATGCCGGATTGTCGGTCCAAGCCGACTTGAAGGTGCCATCCCAGACGCCGGTGTAGACACGAGTCACGGGATCGTAGTTGTTCGGTACGCGAATGATCCGCCCCATCAACTCGAACGAGCGCGACGGGATCGACTGGAACTGTGCCGCATCGAACTGCAAGCCGATGATCGCCGAACCGGGGTAACGCAACTTGGCATCGATCACGTCGGTGATGGATTCGACACTGGTGGTGTCGGCAATGGCGCCGCTGGTAGAGTTCGGCGTCAGGCGTCGTACCCGCACGGTCCAACCGATCTTGGCGGCAGGCAGGTCGACACGATGGGAGCGTTCGTACTTGCTGCTGGTCTTGCCGCTGAACGCCGCATTGACCACTGGCACGAAGCTGCCGCCGTCGGTGGCGACATCAATGGCGTATTGCACCGTGTAGCCGCTGGTGTCGCCGTTGCTGGTATTGGTCTGCGCCAACCGCGAAACCGCCAGGCGAATCCGTACCGCGGACAATTGCAGGTTACTGATGGATTTGGTCCAGGGTTGGTCACCGCGCAGTTCAACACCGACAGAGGACTCGTTTTCTACCGCCGGGAAGCCAGGGATATAGGTCTGGTCCTGGCTGCCGTAGCGTGTGTCGAGGGTGACGCCGCTGAAGTTGAGGCTGCCGTCGGTGTTGGCCAATGGCGTCTCGTCGAGAAAAACCGAACGCTTTTCGTGTTTCAGACCGACGATCTCGCCTTCGCTGACGAGATCGAGGATGCGGGCGTAGGCCGTGCTTTGCAGGCTGTCTGGCGCTTCCACCGAGGGGCGGGGCTTAGACTCGCCACCTTTGCTGCCAGCGATAGTGAAGTCAGTCATGGCGTTCCTTCAGGCAAAATAAAACCCGCTCAGGGCGGGTTTAGGTGAAGTCGGGAATGGGTGGACCTAGAGTTGGTCCTGGGTATAGATCCCGGCGCTGATCACCGAGCTGCCGACGATCATCTGGCCGTAAAGCAGGCCGACGGGGTTGCCCTGGGCGCTGGTGTTGACCGGGCCGTTGAAGCTGTAGCTAGCGCGGTTTTCGGGGCGGTCCTGGGTACCGAGGCCTTTGGCCTGGGGGCTTAGCATTTGCAAAACACCACCGGCAATCATAGACACCCCTGCTGAAAACAATGCTGGTGCTGCCGGCCCGGTAAAGTACGACGCCACAATAAGAACCACACCTACTATTGTTTGTAGTAATCCCGCTCTTTTAGAACCGGCAATCACCGGTACTATGCGAATGATTTCTCTACCGGTAGGTTTCTTCAAGTCATCTTGAGAAATGTTTTCCTTACCATTGAATACTGCGAATCGCAGCCCCTTACCCGAACTCTCGACCATAAACTTTTCGAAGCCGGGAAACTGCTTGAAATAACCCATGATGTCTCTGAAACCGCCGTTGGTTGCCACACGGTGTTTTCTTCCAAAGAGCCGGGCAAGTGATCCGGAAAGCAAAACGGTTTGCACTTTTTCGTCCACCACTGAAAATGCCATACTATTCTCCACGCAATAAAAACTGGTCCATCACATTACCGTGCCGCCAGCAACTCACCGTCACCTCTGCCCAATAACCCCCATACGTATCGCGCTTGCTGTCGCGTCCATAGAGGTGGTGAAGGATCGAGCCTGGCGCCGGAAAATGCTCCGTTTCAGTCTTGAGCACACCATCCGCCAGGTAGATCGCTGCATGGTTGGGTACCGGTGAACGGATCTGCATCAGCACGATATCGCCCTGCTGCAAGCTGCCGATCTGCTCGAAGCCAGCAGCGGGCAGGTTCTCCAGATACAGGTTTCCCCCCTTGTTCCACCAACCGTCCTCACGCTGGTAATCACCCAGCTCGATGTTCATTTCACGTCGGTAGTAATCAAGGATGATGCTCAGACAATCGTGCACGCCATGGACAAAGCTGCGGCCGATCAAGGAAGCCTGGTAGCCCGTCGGCGTAATGCTGACCAGTTCGCCCTTTCGGATCTGGCCATCCTCGCCTTTGCGCACCTCGAGAATATGCCAGGGCAGACCCGATGCTTCGCAAGACACCCGATCCGCCTCACTAGGCGTTGCCGGGTAATCCGGATGGCTATGGACAACAGCCATCACCTCTCCCCGTTCCTCAGCGGTGGCGTAATCCTCCGGAGCCAGCCGAAAATGTTCGCTCGGTGTCGTAGCGGTATTGCGACAAGGCACATACCGCAACCGACGCCCCTCGCGAATCACCAATCCACAACACTCATGGGGATACTCGGTCAGGGCATGGGACTCGATAGCCATCAAAATGGACTTGTTCATACTCAACTCCGAAGTAAACCGGCAGCCGGAAATGAACCGTAGGGCAGCGGGTTATTCTCGCCAAATCGCAGTTTGCAACTGCTCAGGCGCCCACCGCATTTGTCCTTGGCGGCATCGGTGACAATCACATCATTGGCGTCAGCCACCGGCCCGCCGTTGTAACCACAATACGGCCCGCGATAACCACCACAGCTCAACCACCAACAGACGTTAGCGACAATTTGTCGACGTGGTAGCTGCACACCATTGAAGTCCAGGGCACTGGCAAGTTCGAACTTGATGGTCTCACTGCTCTCCGCGACCTTGCGTTCGACGTACCAGATATCCGGCGGCAGCTCCTCCTCGGGATCGGCTTCGGGCTGACCGTCCAGGTACTTGCCCAAAGTGCGATGGCGAATCAGCCTGGCGCCTACCAGGTCTTCGAAATACAGAACCAGGGCGGTGATAAAACCGCCGACATTGCCCACCGACAAGGTCGGCGTCGGCTGCGAGCCCTGCCCGGACATCTCAAAGCCCTCGGCCTGGATCGGCCAGGGGGAATACTCGTTACCCTGCCAGAAGATAGAGGCCTGCTGCGGGTAACCGTGAAAACGATAAAGCTCGGCGCCCAGAGACGTGGCATCGAGCTCGAAAAGCTCAACCCACGCGCCTGGCTCCAGGGTCTGGATATCTGAGGTGATCGGCATGTGATTTCTCGGAAAAAACAAACCCGCTCGAGGGCGGGTGCGGGAGAGACTTCGCTCAGGAAGGACGAACGGGGCGTCTGGTCATCTCAGGGTAACCTTCGGCCCCCTCAATCCATTTACGCACCTTCGTACGGTATTGAAGCCATTCCTTATCGGTGCCAGGCAGTGCTTCAGGGTCTTCTTCTTCGATGGCCATGCGTTGGTCTTCGATGACAAGCATCTCCTGTGCCTGCCATTCGGACTCCCGGATCAGGTTCTCATTTTTTCTGAGCGCTGCAGATAGATCCTGCAGTTCCTGTTCCGTCGCCTCCCTCCAGCTATCTCCGCTAGGGATGGGAAAGGACTGAAACAGCCCATTGTCAGTATTGATATAGATGGTCATACAGCCCCCGGTGCGAGTGAGTAGACGCCTGCTACGGGGTATCCCGCAGTGAAGGCAGCAAATGTGAGGGTTGCGGAGCCTGCTGCAATATCGATAGTCGTATTGGCCCCGCTGAAGTCGAGAACCAGTCTCGTACGGCCATCCGATCTGACGGGCCGACTGTTTGACACCCAACCACTGACATCGCCGTGAATGACGAAAAGCATTTCCCCGGCAGTGACAGGGCGATTCAAGGTGACTACCTGACCATTAGTGCCTGCGTTTCCAGACCACAAGAGCTCAGCTGTGGTGTAACGACGAGCAGCAGCCCTCATTGCTAGTGCCTGAGCAATTGCACTACGGGAAGACTGACTGGCGACCTCGGTAGCCAATGCCACGACATCGATTGTTCCTGGATTACTTACCTTGCTAGCACCCACAGTTACCCAAATAACAGTACTGTTTGCCATACGGGTTTCGGCGCCTACACGAGGGGTTCCGTTTACACCGTCAGTCACCGCAAACAAGTCAAGGTCTGCGGGATCTCCAGTCGGGCGACTTACAAAGTAAGCACCCTTGCGGTATGCAGCGGTGCCGCCTGCACTAGGATAGTTGGTGTTATAAGCATTCAGCCTGAATGCCCCAGTGCCCAGGTTGGTCCCCTGTAGCTGATCTGCCTGATGCAAACCGACAGTGCCCGTCGAGTTCTTTCCATATCCACGATAAGTTACCGCACCAACCCCGAGCCCGTCAGAATACTTGCCATTGTCGTCCGGCATGCGAAACGTGGTCGAACCATCGCCACTTGAGTAGCAACCTCTCAACGCAATGTTCGAAACCCATTGAGCATCTGTCACGGCCGCCGCCGAGACAAGTATCCATAACTGGGGCCACGTAGCTCGAGAAAGTAACTGGCCGTTACGGGGGATCATCCCGGCTGGAATTGTATCCTCCGGCAGCGTCCATGGAATGACGGCGCCAACGGGAAGACCTGCGCCTCCAGCGTCGATATAGGTGCCAGCGCCACTTAGCACCTTATCCTGCTCACCTGCACGCGGTGCAGGCACAAGTCCTTGTGTTCCGGAACCGCTTGATGTCGCCCCGGTCATTACAGTGGTGTAAAAAGACGCCGGCTGCCCACCGAGCTTCGAAGAGTCAGCTGCGGTCTCGCTCCGGCCAAGCTTGACACTGAGTTGGCTCTGGAGCTTCCCCAAAGCAGTCAGAATGTTATCACCCGCTTCGATGACCAATTGGCTGGCAAAACTGAGTCCCGGCAAATTGACCGCTAAAGTTCGAGCAGCCGTCCAGTACTTGTTGATAGCGCCCTCGGCAACCTGATCGGTGGAAGCCGGCAGCGATGGAATCAGCAGGTAAACCGAGCCATTCCAGCGATATTGCCGCGTAGGGTCGCTGGCACTATCACCACCGTTGACCGCCAAGTAGATTTTTCCGACCTCGCCAACCGCTGGAAACGCTACACGATTAGCAAATTCCAGCACATCTTTGCTATCCGGCAGTTGTTCAGCAGGCACTTTTCCTGCGACCAACTGGGCAACGGAAACACCTGCTGCAGTGGCCGGTAATGCCGCGTCAGCCTTGACCTGGGCAGCCAACGCAGCAGCCGATGCTTCGTCAGCCTTGGACTGAGCCGCCTTGGCCCGAACATCCAACTCGGCAAAGTTGTCATTGATTACCTGACCACCACTTCTGAGCGGCTGTCCGGTTCCATCATTCGGCGCCCCGCCGATATTGATCTTCTCGATTGTCATGGATGAAACGCCTGTTCAAAAGTTGCAGTCAGGGTGTAGAGCCCTGCCCCCAGTGCTGTTGGCTGATAGCCTTTGCAGCGATAGAGGGCCTGCTCACCCAGCGGTGCCGTCCAGTAGAAGGGCGTGGCGCCGGCATGGCGGTCGAGGAAATCGACAATGGCCTTGATCCGCGTTTCTTCGCCGACAAAGGTCAAGGGCCAGGACTGACTCTTGTTGTTGATGCCGTCCTGGGCCACCTGCTGATAGCCATCGCCAAACCTGGCACTCTTGACGCGGAACTCGACCGTGCCCACTGGCTCGACCTTGGGAATCCAGGTAAAAGTTTCTGTGTTCATGTTTTCTCCGGGCGTGAGCCGTCGCGGCCGCTGTAGCTCAGCGGCCGTTGATGGCGGACCAGATCTGGCCGCCCGGTTTGAGGTCACGGGCGATCTGCTCGGCGGCGCCCTGTCTGGCTGCGCCAGCATATGCCTGGGCAACGGCCTGGGTATTCATCTCACCGCCGTCATTACTGCCCTGTGCATCGCCCACATTGATGGTCTGCTGGATCACCACCTGGTTACTGCTGGTGCTGCCAGTCGCCCCGCCATCGACCGCACGAACGCCAAGGGAGCCATCCGCTCCACGACTCAGCGGCATGATCGCTTCCGGGCCGGCTTCGCCGAACAAGGCCATCGGTGCCAGCGTCGGGCTGGTGGCGATGGTGTTGGTGAAGGCACCGCCGTCGGCGAAACGAAGTGTTCCCGAGGGAGGCGAGTAACTGATCGCACCAGGGTTCAATTGCGGAGTAAACGTGTTGCTGATTCCGTTGACACTGGTGGTGGTGGGCGCCGGTGTACCGGATCCCCAAAACGAACCAACTGCCGAACTCACGAGACCGAACAACGAACTCAAGCCACTGGACATCGCCGTTTGCGCCGCCAGCTTGGCCATATCGCTCAAAACCGACTTGGCAAAATCCGAAAACGAGAACTTGCCCGTGGTCGCGAAAGTGCTCAGTGCATCGCCCATGGACTCGAACGCCCTGGTAAACACCTCCCTGGATTTAGCGGCCACATCACCCGACTTTTCCGCGTAGTCGTCCCACGCCGAGGAAGCCCCGTTCAGCCACGAGCCCTGCGCATCGCTCATCGCCTGGTAGTTGTCCTGGACCTGCTGCGTCATCTGGTCATGCTTGGTCTTGAGGGCATCGAGTTGACTGGCGTAGGAATCGCTCTGGCCAGCGCCGTTACCATAGGCGTCACCGACGGGGAACTTGATACCCAGCTTGTCCGCGTAAGTCGGCGCCGGGTCGCCGTTGGGAAATTTCGCGTCCAGCGCCTTGCGATCCAACGCGTATTGTTCGTCGTATCCGGCCAGCTCCTTCGCCAAGGCCGCCTTGCGCGAGCCCATGCCCACCGCGTTCGCCGCCAGCGCACCGGCATTGCGCAGCTTGTCGACATCAGCCGAATAGCTATCCAGCGCTTTTCCACCGTCCACCAGGGACTGGGTATAACTGTCCTGGTTGCTCTTGTTCTGCTTGAGCAACAGCGCCAGCTGGTTGTTCTTATGAATGAAATTCTCGGCAGCATCGGCCGCCGGGTCATAGGATTTCTGGAAGTCGCTGAAGCTACCGGACGTCACCTGCAACGCCGATGCGGCTTGCGCCGACAACGCAGCCGCAGCTTTCTTGCCGGCCTCTTCGATCCGTTGCTGCATGTCGCGCATGCCCTGGTCGGTAATGCGCGACGCCTTGGCCAGGGCCCGCTCCAGGCCACCGAGGTCAAGCGTCAGGTTTCCCTGGGAAGCAGTTGCCATTGGATTTCTCCGGGTCGTGGAAAACCCGTCGAAACGGGTTCGAGGTGAGTGGCCCGAACACTAGCGCCACTCGTTGATTGCCCGCTCCAGGGAAAGTCCCTGGCGTCGCTCATGGGGCATGAAGTCCAGCAGATCCGCAGTGCCACCACCCAGCCGATGGGTCTGCAACGCCACCAGGGCGCTGCCCGCCTCCAGCCGTCGACCGGCATGCAGGGAGCCATATCGGTCGATATAGCGCCCCCAAGCCAGGGCTTCGTGATAGCTCATGCGCTCCTTGGCTTCGGCGATGGTTCGGCCGCCGACTCCGTTCAGCACCAGTTCGTGCCAGAACTCATCGGCGGCGGTCAGTTTTTTGCCGCGGCACCACCGGTACCGTTGACTTCGTTGACGGCATTGAGAATCAGAAACCCCAGGATCGGCTCGAGGCTGTAGGCGTCCTCGTAGGAAATCGCCTCGGTACCTTGGGCACCCAGGGTGACCGTCGCCGCGATGTAGCTGGCATTGCGGCTCTGCTCGGCCTCACCGGGAGTGAACAGTCGTTCGATCACACCAAACGACTGCCGACGAATGTGCAACGCTAAGGTGTCGGTGACTTCCTTGCCGGACTTATCGACATGGGTCCAGCTGATTTCCTTCCTGACCGGCTGGCCATCGACGATGCCACCCTTGGCCTTGAGTTGTTTGAGGTTCATGACGTCTCTCAGGCTTTCTTGGTCCAGGCGGAACCGCCAGTACGCTGGATGGTGACAGTGGTGGTGACCACGGCGTTAAGGGCGAAGTTGAACGGGAAGTCCGAGACATAACCGTCGAAGGTGAACCAGGTACGGGTAGCCGGCAGCTCGAAGTTATCACCCGCAGTATTCAGGGTCGGCAGGATGCCCTTGCCGTCGGACCAGCCCACGGCCCACTTGATACCGGTATCACCCTTGGCTTCGGAGAGCTGGTGCAGGCGGATGTGGCTGGCATTGGTCGGATCGGCGTTGAGGCCCAGGCTCGCGGTACCCGGGGTACGCAGGCCTTTCTTGTAGCTGCGCTCCTCGGCGTTGAGGCTGGTGTCCTCGATCTGCTCGGCCGGCGCGCCGCCCGGATCGAAGGACGTGGCGTGCTCGACTTCCAGCACGGTGTAAGGCCCGCTACCGGTCAGCGGCGGCACAAGGGCAAAGATTTGGGTACCTTGGGTAAGAATCGACATCGTGTGTTCTCCTGCAAACAATAAAAAACCCGCGAAGGCGGGCTGTGGGTATTACCGGGAAAGGCGACCTGCCGTGATTTCAGGGCGCGGGCGAGCCGTCCAGGTAAGGCGGTGCGGAAGGATCGGGCTCCCGACTCTTCAGATAATCCACCAGCGCCTGATTGGTCTGCGCCAGCAGGCGGATCGAAGCGTTCAGTGCCACCTGCTGGTCGGCCTGATTTTGCAAGGCGGCAATCAGGCGGTTGATCGCTGCCAGTCCCTCGTCATTCATCGCTTATAGCTTCCATGTCAGGGTCATTGTTCCGGCCTGGTTTCCGGGGGAGGCGCTTCGCCCACCCCCAGCCGCCTGGCCGCCCAGCGCTCGTAAAGGCCGATGGCGACATCCGCACCGGCCATGGCGGTCAGGCATCCAAAGGCGCCGGCGGTCCAGATCGACACGCCGGCGGCGTACAGCAGCATGATGGTCGACACCCCGCAGACCATGCAGGCCCCGGAGCGCAGCGCCAGCCGGCGCAGCAGCGACCAGCCACGGGCGCCCTCCTTGTCGGCACGCCACATTTCACCGGAAACGCCGCCGATCACGGCCAGCACGATGACCAGCCAGACAGGCATGTCCGCCAACGCTTGTTGCTCGTTCGTCATGTCACGCCTCCTGCAATAAAAAGGGGCCATTCATTGGCCGGTGGGGGTTTCGCTTGGATTTCAAGATGAAGGATTCTCGTGGAAGCCCAGGTTCGGTGGGCATTCCAAAAAGCCCGGTCGCCCAGGCTTTTCAGTAATGCGGTCCTGATGCCCCGGCCTGAACCGACCCGCGTTTTCGGCGAGGCGGATTTCCGGCAAGGCACTTGATCCTTCGGCGCTACTGGCGCGGTACGGATCGATTCGAATTGTTCCTCCGACCGCGACCCTGTCCGCCGGATAACTGCTTACGGTGCTTTACGCTGCACACCCGGGTCAGTTGCCAACCCTCTGAACCGTTGAGGCCGGTTCATCGCTGCCTGTTCTTTGAAGCGGTGTCACTAAAGAGCTTCGGGTTGCCCCTGGCATTTCTGCCTGTGGCCGACCTTTCCGGCCGGCTTGAGACAAAGAATATGCATGTATGCATATACAGTCAATGCATAAATGCATTTATTTGCGCATGGAGATTTGCACCCATGCATGAAACCCATGTCGGTCAGGGGCTGCGGCTTTTTTTGGAGCGAAAAAAAACCCACATCGCTGTGGGTTTTTTCCGAGTCAGGGCGGATTAGCGGGCGTACATGCCCCACCAGAAGACATGACCGAGGATGGTGATCTGCTCTTCCTGGATTTCCTGGAAGCTGTAGTCTTCATCCGGGTGCTCGTCACGATTGAAGCTGCGCAGGCGGATCCCGCTGGGCAGGCGATAGAGTTGTTTCACCCGCAGTTGACCGTTGTGGTTGATGGCATAGAGGTCGCCGTCGACGATGTCGCCGATGGCGCTCTTGCCGGCGTTGACCCCGACCGTGGCACCGTCGCGCAGCACCGGCAACATACTGTTGCCGCGCACGGTCACGCACTTGGCTTGGTCGAACTGCACGCCGTTATGGCGAAGGCTGCGTTTGCCGAAGCGCAGGCTGGCCTTCTCGCTTTCCTCGATGACGAATCTTCCTGATCCAGCAGCCAATTCAACCTCGCGAAGAAAGGGAACGGAAACCTCGTCTTCATCGACGGGGGTATCGTCGTCCCACAGGCTTATATCCTTGAGTTCCGAATGCAGCGTGACCGGCTCCTGATCCCTGGTGCCCGCAATGTCGGCACGTCCGCGCAACTGGTCGGTGCTGACGCGGAAATACTCGGCGATCTTCGAGATGTGCTTGTCCGAAGGATCGACGATCTTCCCGCTGAGGATGCGCGACAGGGTGGATTGGGGCACGCCAGTACGACGGTGAAGCTCCGTGGGGGAGATCCCGTGACGGTCGAGCAATGCTCGGAGGACGGTAGAAACGTTGCGTATTTGCATAACGCGCATATTGCTTGGGCTTTTCGCGAATGGCAAATGCTGATTTGCATATTTCGTGCATAAAAATTTGCACCGACGTCAAAAGGCCATGCCTGCGGACGCCGGACCGCCCGTGTTAACCTTGCGCCCATCGTAAAGCAGCGGGCCAGACGCCCGACCTTGCCCCCCACTCAAAACGAATCCGCCTAAGTATCCGATGAGTAAAACTACTTCCGATCTGTCCAGCCACACGCCGATGATGCAGCAATACTGGCGCCTGAAGAACCAGCACCCCGACCAGTTGATGTTCTACCGCATGGGCGACTTCTACGAGATCTTCTATGAAGACGCGAAGAAGGCCGCCAAGCTGCTGGACATCACCCTCACGGCCCGCGGGCAGTCGGCCGGGCAGGCGATTCCGATGTGCGGGATTCCGTACCATTCGCTAGAGGGTTATCTGGTCAAGCTGGTCAAGCTGGGCGAATCGGTGGTGATCTGCGAGCAGATCGGCGACCCGGCCACCAGCAAGGGTCCGGTGGAACGCCAGGTGGTGCGGATCATCACTCCCGGTACCGTCAGTGACGAAGCCCTGCTCGATGAACGCCGCGACAACCTGATCGCCGCCTTGCTGGGCGATGAGCGTCTGTTCGGCCTGGCGGTGCTGGATATCACCAGTGGCAATTTCAGCGTCCTGGAAATCAAGGGCTGGGAAAACCTGCTGGCGGAACTGGAGCGGATCAACCCGGTGGAACTGCTGATTCCGGATGACTGGCCGCAGGGACTGCCAGCGGAAAAACGCCGGGGCACCCGTCGTCGCGCGCCGTGGGATTTCGAGCGCGATTCCGCGCATAAAAGTCTCTGCCAGCAATTTTCCGTGCAGGACCTGAAAGGCTTCGGCTGCGAAACCCTGACCCTGGCCATCGGTGCCGCCGGCTGCCTGCTCAGCTACGCCAAGGAAACCCAGCGCACCGCCCTGCCGCATTTGCGCAGCCTGCGCCATGAGCGCCTGGACGACACCGTGGTGCTCGATGCCGCCAGCCGCCGCAACCTGGAACTGGACACCAACCTTGCCGGCGGTCGCGACAACACCCTGCAATCGGTGGTCGACCGCTGCCAGACCGCCATGGGCAGCCGTCTGCTGACCCGCTGGCTGAACCGTCCGCTGCGTGACCTCAAGGTCCTGACGGCACGCCAGAGCTCCATCACTTGCCTGCTGGAAAGCTACCGCTTTGAAAAGCTGCAACCGCAGCTCAAGGAAATCGGCGATATCGAGCGCATCCTCGCCCGGATCGGCCTGCGCAATGCCCGTCCTCGCGACCTGGCGCGCCTGCGCGATGCCCTCGGCGCCCTGCCGCAACTGCAGGACGCGATGCTCGAACTGGACGCCCCGCACCTCAGGCAACTGGCCGCCACCACCCGCACCTACCCGGAACTGGCGATCCTGCTGGAACGCGCCATCATCGATAACCCGCCGGCGATCATCCGCGACGGTGGGGTCCTGAAGACCGGCTACGATACCGAACTGGACGAACTGCTGTCCCTCAGTGAAAACGCCGGGCAGTTCCTAATCGACCTGGAAGCCCGGGAAAAAGCCCGCACGGGCCTGGCCAACCTCAAGGTCGGCTACAACCGTGTCCACGGCTATTTCATCGAGTTGCCGAGCAAGCAGGCCGAGTCGGCGCCGGCCGACTATATCCGCCGCCAGACCCTCAAGGGCGCCGAGCGCTTTATCACCCCGGAACTCAAGGAGTTCGAAGACAAGGCCCTGTCGGCCAAGAGCCGGGCCCTGGCGCGGGAAAAGATGCTCTACGAAGCCCTGCTCGAAACCCTGATCGGCGAGTTGCCGCCATTGCAGGACACCGCCGCGGCGCTGGCTGAGCTGGATGTCCTGAGCAACCTCGCCGAACGCGCGCTGAACCTGGACCTGAACTGCCCGCGCTTTGTCGACGAGCCGTGCATGCGCATCAGCCAGGGGCGCCACCCGGTAGTCGAGCAGGTGCTGACCACGCCGTTCGTGGCCAACGACCTGGCCCTCGACGACAACACCCGCATGCTGGTGATCACCGGTCCGAACATGGGCGGTAAATCCACCTACATGCGCCAGACCGCATTGATCGTGCTGCTGGCGCATATCGGCAGCTTCGTGCCGGCGGCCAGTTGCGAACTGTCACTGGTGGACCGGATCTTCACCCGGATCGGCTCCAGCGACGACCTGGCCGGTGGCCGCTCGACCTTCATGGTGGAAATGAGCGAAACCGCGAATATCCTGCACAACGCCAGCGAACGCAGCCTGGTGCTGATGGACGAAGTCGGGCGCGGCACCAGTACCTTCGACGGCCTGTCCCTGGCCTGGGCCGCCGCCGAGCGCCTGGCGCACCTGCGGGCCTACACGCTGTTCGCCACGCACTATTTCGAACTGACGGTGCTGCCGGAAAGCGAACCGCTGGTGGCCAACGTGCACCTGAACGCGACCGAGCACAATGAGCGCATCGTCTTCCTGCACCACGTGCTGCCCGGCCCGGCCAGCCAGAGCTACGGCCTGGCGGTGGCGCAACTGGCCGGCGTGCCGTCCGATGTGATCGTCCGGGCCCGCGAACACCTGAGCCGCCTGGAAACCACCAGCCTGCCCCACGAGATTCCCGTGACCAAGCCCGGCAAGCCGGCGGCACCGATGCAGAGCGACATGTTCGCCAGCCTGCCGCACCCCGTGCTCGATGAACTGGCCAAGCTCGACCTGGACAATCTGACCCCACGCCGCGCGTTGGAAATGCTCTATACATTGAAGACACGGATCTAACGCAGACGGCCGCAAGCTGCTAGAATCTCGCGCGGTTTGGGATGCTGCGGGCTATTAGCCTGGTTCGCAGACTATCGCTCCCGAACCTGGCGAACCCATTTTGACCGGGTTTCGCTGCCGCCGCCTGAGGAGAAAATTAGAAATGACCTTCGTCGTCACCGACAACTGCATCAAGTGCAAGTACACCGACTGCGTAGAAGTCTGTCCGGTGGACTGCTTTTACGAAGGCCCGAACTTCCTGGTGATTCACCCGGACGAGTGCATCGACTGCGCGCTTTGCGAGCCGGAATGCCCTGCTGTGGCTATTTTCTCCGAGGATGAAGTCCCGGAGGACATGCAAGAGTTCATTCAGTTGAACGTCGAGCTGGCTGAAATCTGGCCCAACATCACCGAGAAGAAAGAATCGCTGCCGGATGCCGAAGAGTGGGATGGCGTCAAAGGCAAGATCAAAGACCTCGAACGCTGATTGCCGAGCGTTCCTGAAAAGGCCCCTTGCGGGCCTTTTTACGTTTCCGGGCAGGAGGTTTCACTTTCCTGCAGGCAAAAAAAAGGGGCGGTATGACCCGCCCACATTTTTTCCCTAATCCCTTTTTTCCCTTTCATCATCCTGATGAATCGCATCCTGCGACGTTCCTTCCAGCGACCTTCCTTGATCACCGTGTCTATCCGTCGACACAGGGCTGATATTAAGGGTTTTCAGATCGCCTGCAAGTGGATCCAACGGCAGGCATCTGCCATCCGGGCCCATCAAGAAATACAAAAATACATATATTTCAACAAGATACAAAAATCATGCGGTGATCTATTCCTACTTCCATCCTTGATCGCTTACGCAACGTGTAAGCAAAGGCTTACACCGGCAAGCCTACAAAAAAGAACTTCTGGATTCCGACACAGTCTCCTGCGCTCATTGCATCAAGACAGTCCCGAGCAAACACCAGCGGCCCGCTCAAACAGGCCGGCAGCACATAAGTACTTGACCAACGACACAGATGATAAGCATTATCATTCGCTTGTAATCGCTCCGGTGCTGTCGTGACGCAATCCCAGTTCAACCAGGTCTTCCTTACCCAGCGGGTCTCGCTGCTGCGGACGCTGCAACGCATGGTGCACAACCACAGCACCGCCGAAGACCTGTTGCAGGAGACGTACCTGCGGGTTACCCGGGCGTTGAGCGAACGCCCCATCGATCACCTCGAACCCTTTGTGTTCCAGACCGCCCGCAACCTGGCGCTGGACCACCTGCGCGCACGACGTATCCAGTCCCGTACCCTGATGGAAGACGTGCCGCTGGAGGTCGTGGAGAATGTCGCCGCGCCGCTGAGCACCCCGGAAGATGCCACCCATGCCGAACAACTGCTGGAGCGCCTGAGTGTGAGCCTTGGTCAATTGAGTGCCCGCCAGCAGCAGATCTTCATCCTCAGCCGCCTGCACGGCTGCAGCTATCAGGAGATCGCCGAACAGCTCGACGTGTCCCTGAGCACCGTGCAGAAGGAACTCAAGCTGATCATGGCCATCTGTGTCGGGGTGGCCGAACGCCTGGATCGCCCTTAAGCTTGGCACCAGACCTATAAGATCCGTCCATGCACAGCAGCGGATCATCGAATCGAACCGTGGCAGCGATTACCGAGGAACACCCGTGACGGACAGCCCCAACCTGCACTCCCCCGAGCCGGCTCGGCAGGTGTTGCAAGACAACGCCATGGATCAGGCACTGGACTGGCTGATCGTGATGGAGTGCCCGAGCGCCGAGCAGCGCGTCGAATTCAATGCCTGGCTCGCCGCCGATCCGGCGCACGCTCAGGCCTACGCCCGCGCCAGCGGCGCCTGGAATGCCGAACCGGTGATCGCCGCCGCCCAGGCCCTGCAAGCCCGGCGTCGGCCGTCGTTGCCACGACGCCTGCGCCCCCACTGGAAACCCCTGGCGACCGCCGCCGTGCTGCTGATCGCCATCGGTATCTACGGCAACCTGCCGTTGCGCCTGCAGGCCGATCACCTGACCGTGGTCGGTGAGCGCCAGCACCTGCAGCTGGAAGATGGCTCCAAGGTCCTGCTCAATACCAACTCGGCGTTCTCCAGTTCCTTCACCGAGCAGAGGCATGTGGCCCGGCTGTACAAGGGCGAGGCGTTTTTCGAGGTGTCCGGCCAGCGCGAACACCCGCTGGAAGTCGATGCCGGCCCGGTCCAGGCCAGCGTGCGCGATACCGCCTTCGCCGTGCGTTACCTCAATGGCGAAGCTCAGGTCCAGGTGGAACGTGGTGATGTCGACCTGCGCACCCGCGACGACAGCGCCCGCCTGCGTCTCTCCGCCGGCAACAGCGTGCGGATCGGTCCCCATGGCTTTGGTCGTCCGGAAAAGCTCGACGTACAGAAGGACCTGGCCTGGGTCCAGGGTCGCCTGGTGTTCGAGAACTGCCCGATGAGCCAGGTGCTGGCCGAACTGCGGCGCTATTACCCCGGCTGGATCGTCAACAACAACGAGCAGTTGGCGCAGGTTGCCGTGACCGGCAACTACCGCCTGGACAAGCCTCTGGACGTGGTCCGCTCCCTCGCCCACATCACCTCCGCGCGGGTATCGGAATACCCGGCGCTGGTCATTCTCAACTAGCTGAAAGTTTTTTTACTCGATAGCGATAGGCCATTCGTCTCGTTATAGCCAATGCAAGTGATTCTCATAAAGAATCGCATTGCAACTATAAGATTCGTACACCGGAGCGCTATCGATGCCCACACGTTTCACGCCCAAGGCCCGCAGCGGCGGCCTGCAACAGTGCACCCTGTCCCTGCTCACCGTCGCTGTGTTGCTCGCTGGTGCCCAGGCGACTCCCGTGCTCGCGGCGACCAGCGCCGAACAGCCGGCACGCAGCCTGGGCAACTACAACTTCGCGATCGCCCAGCAACCGCTGGTGTCGGCCCTGAATGCGTTCACCACGGTCACCGGCTGGCAAGTCGGCCTGCCGGCCGAACTCGGCCAGGGCGTGGCATCACCGGGCGTACGCGGTGCGCTGACGCCGGAAAAGGCCCTGGAGCGCCTGCTGGTCGGCACCAACCTGAGTTATCGCAAGCTGGGCGACAACAATATCGTCCTGGAAAAACGCGCCGGCGGCAGCACCCTCAACCTGCAGCAGGTGACCATCAGTGCCACCCGCCAGGAGCAGGAAGTGTCCTCGGTGCCGAGCACCGTGACCGTGCAGGACCGCCAGCAACTCGACCGGCAGAACGTCAACACCATCAAGGAACTGGTGCGTTATGAGCCCGGCGTCTCGGTCGGCGGTGCCGGTCAGCGCGGCGGCGGCATCAGCAACTACAACATCCGCGGCATCGACGGCGACCGCATTCTGACCCAGGTCGATGGCGTCGAAATCCCCGACAGTTTCTTCAACGGTCCCTACGCGCAGACCCAGCGCAACTACGTCGATCCGGAAATCATCAAGCGCGTGGAGATCCTGCGCGGACCGGCCTCCGTTCTCTACGGCAGCAACGCCATCGGCGGCGCCGTGAGTTACTACACCCTCGATCCGGACGACATCATCAAGCCCGGCCAGGACACCGGCGCGCGCCTGAAGACCGGCTACAGTTCCGCCGACAACAGCTGGCTGACCTCCGGCACCGTCGCCGGTCGCAACGGCAACTTCGACGGCTTGCTGCACCTGAGCCAGCGCAACGGCCGCGAAACCGAATCCTATGGCGACACCGGCGGCACCGGCCTCAAGCGGACCGAGGCCAACCCGGAAACCGCCCGGACCACCAACGTGCTGGCCAAGCTGGGCTGGAACTACAACGACGACTCGCGCCTGGGCCTGACCTACGAACGCTTCAAGAGCGACATCGACACCAACCAGCGCAGCGCCGTGGGCGGACCGTTCGGCAATGGCGTCCCGGTCGGCATGTACCTCTCGCGCACAGGCAACGACACGGTGACCCGCGAGCGCTTCGGTATCGAGGACAGCTTCGGCCTGGACAGCGCCGTGGCCGATCACGTCAAGCTGAGCCTGAACTACCAGACCGCCAAGACCGACGAAAGCACCCTGGAAGACTACTTCCCCTTCGTTCGTCATGTGATGCGCAGCCGCGACACGGTCTACCAGGAACAACAGTGGGTACTCGACGCCCAGGCGGACAAGGCCTTCAACATCGGCGAAACCGACCACCTGCTGACTTATGGCACCACGATCAAGCAGCAGAAAGTCACCGGCTCGCGCAGCGGTAGCGGCACCTGCCTGGCGCTCAGCAGCCTGGCGCAGGGCTGTACGGTGATCGGCGGCGACAGCCCGAGGGACCGGCTGGTGAAATCCAGTGACTTCCCGGACCCGACCATCGACAGCTACGGCCTGTTCGCCCAGGACCAGATCAGCTGGAACAAATGGACCTTCCTGCCCGGCCTGCGCTACGACTACACCCAGCTCAAGCCGCATATCACCCAGGAATTCGTCAACACCATCAACGCCGCGGGTGGCGGCACCATCGACGGCTCCGACAAGACCTGGCATCGGCTGTCGCCCAAGTTCGGTCTGACCTATGCCCTGACCGACCAGTACACCTGGTACGGCCAATACGCCGAAGGTTTCCGCACGCCATCGGCCAAGGCCCTTTACGGTCGCTTCCAGAACAGCACCTCCGGCTATAACGTCGAGCCCAACCCGAACCTGGAGCCGGAAAAGAGCAAGAGCTACGAAACCGGCCTGCGCGGCAAGTTCGACGCCGGCTCCTTCGATGTGGCGGTGTTCTATAACAAGTACCGCGACTTCATCAACGAAGACGCCGTCGCCCCGGGCTACAGCGAGCTGACCTTCCAGACCAACAACATCAAGCACGCCACAATCAAGGGCGCGGAAGCCAAGGGTCGCCTGGACCTGGACCACTTCGGTGCACCCCAGGGGCTCTACACCCAGGGCTCGGTGGCCTATACCTACGGTCGCAACGATGACACCGGCGAGCCGATCAACAGCGTCAACCCGCTCACCGGCGTCTTCGGCCTCGGCTACGACCAGGACAACTACGGCGCGCTCTTGAGCTGGACCCTGGTCAAGCGCAAGGATCGGGTCGATGACACCACCTTCAACGCCCCGGACGGCCTGACCAGCAGCAAGCAGTTCAAGACCCCGGGCTACGGTGTGTTCGACCTGACCGGCTTCTACAAGGTGACCGACGATGTGACCGTCAATGCCGGCCTGTACAACCTGACCGACAAGAAATACTGGAACTGGGATGACGTGCGCGGCTACGACGGTGTCGGCGAAGCCGGTGCCGTCAGCCCGGCCAACCTCGACCGCCTGACCGCTCCGGGGCGCAACTTTTCGGTCAACCTGATCTGGGACATCTGACCTTGCGCACCTGACCCCCTGCACACCTCTCCCGCCGCGATATGCATCGGCGGGGTGAGGTTTTTTTACTGTGGCGCGTCTTCTGATTCGTCTATCTATTTGTGTAGCAATTGAAAGCGCCTCTCATTCCCAAGGACTTCGCAATGACCTTCCAGGACAACACCCAGCGCCCGAGCCTGCGCTCCCAACGCCTGAACCAGATCACCAACGAGCCGCACACCCGGCTCGATCATCTGGTGAAGGCCCATGCGCCGTTCGAAACCCAGGCCAACTTCGCCCGTTTTGTCGTCGCCCAGTACCTGTTCCAGTCGGAACTGGTCGCCCTGTACAACGATCCCGAACTGATCGCCATTGTCCCGGACCTGCCGGCCCGCTGCCGTGCCGAACAGGCCAAGGCCGACCTCGCCGACCTGGACACCGAAGTACCGGCACCGGTCGCCGGTGCGGTGCACAACCCGAGCAAGGCCGAAGCGCTGGGCTGGATCTTTGTCTCCGAGGGTTCCAAGCTCGGTGCGGCGTTCCTGATCAAGCGTGCCGTGGGCCTGGGCCTGAGCGAAACCTTCGGTGCCCGTCACCTGGGCGAGCCGGCCGGTGGTCGTGCCGAAGGCTGGAAGAGCTTCATCAAGACCCTCGACGGCCTGGAGTTCAGCGCCGAAGAGGAAGCCGCGGTGGAAAAAGGCGCCATCGATGCCTTCGTACGCTTCACCGTGCTGCTGGAACAGGCCTACGCCACGGCGCCCGAACTGGCCTGATGCGAAAGTCCCCGGTGGACGCTACCTCGTGGCGAGCGGGCCCGCCCGCTCGCCACGAGAATCCGCTCCGCGGCACACGCCTTGAACGAACGGCATTGCACCAAGGCTTGAGCCATTTTGCCCAGCGCACCACAATCGACGCCATGACCAGCAAAACACCCTCGTCCTCGAAACTCGCGCGCATCCTGTTCGGCGTGCTCGCCTATGTCAGCCTCGCCATCGGCCTGATCGCCATTGTCGTGCCCGGCCTGCCCACCACCGAGTTCATCCTGCTGGCCGCCTGGGCCGCCACCCGAAGCTCGCCGCGCCTGAGTGCCTGGCTGGAAAACCACCGCCTGTTCGGGCCGATCCTGAGCAACTGGCGCAATGGCAAGATCATCGCCCGCCGGGCCAAGATCAGCGCCACCGTCAGCATGTTGCTCTGCGCCACCCTGATGCTGGTGATGCTCGAACATGGCTGGCCGATCTACCTGGCCATCGCCGGCATGAGCCTGGGCAATCTGTGGATCTGGTCCCGTCCCGAGCACCTGCCGGTCGCCGGGCAACCCTGAAAACACTGCCGCATCCGTACTCTCCGCTGGATCTTCCCACGCAACCGTTTGCGACCACCGCTCATCGGCAAAGCCTCATGTAACAAGGCCTGTAGCCGATGTTGCAGGAATAGCGCCGGATGGAGTTGGCGAACAGGAGTCGGCCCGGACTCGCCTGTCTTCCCCCTTTTCCATCTCGCGAGTACGCCTATGTTCGACGCCCTCTCCATCCGCCTGAAAATCGTCCTGCTGTCCGGCCTGTGCCTGCTTGGCGTAGTGGGGCTGATTGTCGGCATGAATGTCTACCAGACTCGCCAGAGCAACGCGCTGACCGAGTCCTCCAGCAGCCAGATGCTGATCGCCAGCGTCCAGGACCTGCTCCAGGCCAAGGCCGCCGAACAGGCCGTGCGCCTGCAGAAGACCTTCGGCGAAAGCCTGCTGGTGATCACCGCCCTGGCCGACCAGATCAACGATATGCGTAGCCAGGCCGACAGGCATGCGCTACCGGCCGCGGCCCTGCGCGAGGATCTCAACCAGAGCCTCAAGACCGCTTTCGACCGCAACGCCAGGGTGCTCGGTGTCTGGCTGGCCTTCGAGCCCAACGGCCTCGATGGCAAGGATGGCGAATTCCTCAATGACGCACCGCGCGGCGCCAACGAAGCCGGGCGCTTCGCCAGCTACTGGAGTCGCGCCGGGGGCCAGGCGCTGAATACGGTGATGGTCGAGGACGACATGAACAAGACCACCCTCAGCCTCAGCGGTACGCCCTACAACAGTTGGTACACCTGCCCACGCGACAACAAGCGGACCTGCCTGCTGGACCCGTACGCCGACACCGTGGGGGGCAAGCTGGTGCTGATGACCACCATTTCCCTGCCGCTGGTCAGCAACGGCAAGGTCATCGGCGTGGTCGGCATCGACATCGCCCTGGACTCCCTGCAGGCCGCCGCCAACGACTCGCGCCGCGAGCTGTTCAACGGTGCCGGCAACATGCTGATCGTTTCCGGCAGCGGCGTGCTCGCCGGCTTCAGCGGCGATCCGGCGGCGGTCGGCAAGAACATCGGCGACGTCCTCGGCAGCGAAGGCAAGGACGTGCTCCAGGCCGTCTCCGGCGGCGGGGCGAAGATCCTCAAGCAGGGCGACCTGATCCGCGCAGTTTACCCGGTCAGTCCGATTGCCGAGGCCAAGGCCTGGGGCGTGGTGATCGACCTGCCGCAAAAGGTCCTGCTCGCCGACTCGGTGAAACTGCAGAAGGTCCTCGATGAAGCGCAGTCCCGCGGCACCCTGGAGGCCCTGCTGATTGCCGCCGTCGCCGGCCTGGTCGGCCTGTTGCTGATCTGGCTGACGGCCTCCGGCGTGACCCGGCCGATCAACCGCGTGGCCGCGATGCTCAAGGCGATTGCCAGCGGCGACGGCGACCTGACCCAGCGCCTGGACTACAGCAAGAAAGATGAATTGGGCGAGCTGGTCGGCTGGTTCAACCGCTTCCTCGATAAGCTGCAACCGACCATTGCCCAGATCAAGCAGAGCATCGTCGATGCCCGCAGTACCGCCGACCAGTCCTCGGCCATCGCCCGCCAGACCAGCGAAGGCATGCAGACCCAGTTCCGCGAAATCGACCAGGTCGCCACCGCCTCCAACGAAATGAGCGCCACCGCCCACGATGTCGCCAACAGTGCTTCGAACGCCGCCCAGGCGGCCAAGGGCGCGGATCAGTCGGCCAGGGACGGGATGTCGATCATCGAGCGCAGCACCCGCGATATCAACCAGTTGGCCGATGAAGTCAGCAAGGCCGTGGGCGAAGTCGAAGCCCTGGCGGTCAACAGCGAGCAGATCGGTTCGGTACTGGAGGTGATCCGCAGCATTGCCGAGCAGACCAACCTGCTGGCCCTGAACGCGGCCATCGAGGCGGCACGGGCCGGGGAAAGCGGACGCGGCTTCGCCGTGGTGGCCGATGAAGTGCGCAACCTGGCCAAGCGCACCCAGGACTCGGTGGAAGAGATCCGCCTGGTGATCGAGCGGATCCAGAGCGCGACCCGTGGCGTGGTGGCGACCATGCACTCCAGCCAGAGCCAGGCCCAGAGCAACGCCGGGCAAATCCAGCAGGCGGTGCAGGCCCTGGGCAAGATCAGCGACGCGGTGACCGTGATCAGCGACATGAACCTGCAGATCGCCAGCGCGGCGGAACAGCAGAGCGCGGTGGCCGAGGAAGTGAACCGCAATGTCTCGGCGATCCGTAGCGTGACCGAGACCCTGACCGGGCAGGCCGATGAGTCGGCGCAGGTCAGCAGCCAGCTCAATGCCCTGGCCAACCACCAGATGAAGCTGATGGATCAGTTCCGCGTATAGCCACTCTGGAAACATCGACAGCAGCGGGAATTTGCGGTGCAATGGCCCTTCTCATGGAGGGCTTTTCAATGACTGATCTGCTGAAGTCCATTCAAGCCGCACTGGAACTGCCAGGCTCTTCCCCGACCTTCACCGAACGCGGCGCCCTGCCCTCGGCCTTCGCCGTCACCGACCTGGCCAGCGCCAGCCTCGCCGCCGCCGGCGCAGCGGTCGCCGAATTGCTCCAGCAGCAGACCGGGCAGCGCCCGAACATCGGCGTCGACCGGCGCCTGGCCTCCTTCTGGTTCGCCAGTTCCCTGCGCCCCATCGACTGGACCCTGCCGCCGCCCTGGGACCCGATTGCCGGCGACTACGCCACACGCGACGGCTGGATCCGCCTGCACACCAATGCGCCTCACCATCGGGCCGCCGCCGAACGGGTCCTGGGCCAGGTCACGGATCGCCAGGCGATGGCCGCCCGGGTGGCCCAGTGGAGCAAGGGCGAACTGGAGCAGGCCATCGTCGCCACCGGTGGCTGCGCCGCCGAAATGCGCGCGTGGACCGACTGGAAAAGCCACCCTCAGGGCCTGGCGGTCAACGCCGAGGCGCTGGTCCAGCGCAGCACCGATACCCTGCAACGGCCACTGCACTGGCAGGGTTCGACGGCGCGTCCGCTGTCTGGAATCAAGGTCCTCGACCTGACTCGGGTGCTCGCCGGTCCCGTTGCCAGCCGCCTGCTCGCCGGACTCGGCGCCGATGTCCTGCGCATCGATCCCCCAGACTGGGATGAACCGGGCCTGGTCCCGGAAGTCACCCTGGGCAAACGCTGCGCCCGCCTGGACCTGCACGACAGCGCCGACCGCGAGGTCTTCGAACACCTGCTGAGCCAGGCCGATATCCTCCTGCATGGTTACCGGGCCGATGCCCTGGAACGCCTGGGTTACGACGCCCGGCGCCGCCAGCAGCTGGCTCCCGGACTGATCGACGTGAGTCTCAATGCCTATGGCTGGAGCGGACCGTGGCAGCACCGTCGCGGCTTCGACAGCCTGGTGCAGATGAGCACCGGGATTGCCCAGGCGGGCATGGACTGGAAGCAGGCGGATAAACCGACACCGCTGCCGGTGCAGGCGCTGGACCAGGGCACCGGCTACCTGATGGCGGCTGCGGCGATCCGGGCGCTGACCGAACGCCTGGACAGCGGACGCGGCGGCACGGCGCGCCTGTCGTTGGCGCGGACCGCGAAGTTGTTGGTGGAACAGGGCCCGGTCAATGACCCGGAGCCCTTGCGCCGCGAGGTGCCGGCCGATCGCAGCACCCTGGTGGAGTACACCGTCTGGGGGCCGGCGCATCGCCTGGCAGCACCGCTGAACATAGAAGGGTCGCCGTTGCGCTGGCAGTTCCCGGCCGGGGAACTGGGCGCCCATCCCGCAAAGTGGTGGTGAATCGGCAATCGCTTTCGCTGGCAAGCCAGCTCCCACAAGGTTTGCGCCGTACACAAAATAGGTGTGCAACCCGGGCCCTGTGGGAGCCGGGCCTCTTCGCTGGCAAGCCAGCTCCTACAAGGTTTGCGTCGTGCACAAAATAGGTGTGCAACGCGGGCCCTGTGGGAGCCGGGCTTGCCCGCGAAGAGGCCCGGGCAGGCAGCACAAGACTTCAGAGGCTCAACACCCCGCTATACAACCCATAGGCCGCCAGCGAAGCCCCCGTCACCACGCAGCCGAAGATGCCCTTTTCCACCCGGGTGAACAGTGGCTGCCCCTGCTCACGCTTGGCCAGGGCAAACAGGATCACTCCCGGGGCATACAGCAGCGCCGAGAGCAGCAGGTATTTCACCCCGCCCGCATACAACAGCCAGATCGCATAGATCAGCGCGATGCCACCGACCAGCAGGTCCTTGCGGCGTTCGCCCGCCGCACCCTCGTAGGTTTCCCCACGACCGCTCAACAACACCGCATAGGCCGCCGACCACAGGTAAGGCACGAGAATCATCGATGACGCCAGGTAGATCAGGCTGGTGTAGGTGCCCGCCGAAAACAGCGTGATCAACAGGAACACCTGGATCATCACATTGGTGAGCCACAGGGCATTGACCGGCACGTGGTTGGCGTTTTCCTTTTTCAGGAAGGCCGGCATGGTCCGGTCCCGCGCCGTGGCAAAGAGGATTTCGGCACACAGCAATGCCCAGGACAACAAGGCCCCGAGCAACGACACCGCCAGGCCGATGCTGATCAGCAAGGCGCCCCAGGGCCCGACGATATGCTCCAGTACCGCCGCCAGGGACGGGTTCTGCAATTGCGCCAGTTCCGGGCGGCTCATGATCCCCAGGGACAAGACATTCACCAGCACCAGCAAGGCCAGCACGCCGATAAAACCGATGACCGTGGCCTTGCCGACATCCGCGCGTTTCTCCGCCCGTCCGGAGTAGACGCTGGCACCCTCGATACCGATGAACACAAATACCGTCACCAGCATCATGTTGCGCACCTGGTCGATCACCCCGCCGAAATCCGGGTTGCCGCGCCCCCAGATATCCCGGGTGAAGATATCGGCCCTGAACGCCACGGCGGCGATCACGATAAACATCACGATGGGCACGATCTTGGCGACCGTGGTCAGTTGGTTGATAAAGGCCGCCTCCCTGATCCCGCGCATGACCAGGAAATGCACCGCCCACAGCAACACCGAGGCACAACCGATCGCCACCGGCGTGTTGCCCTGGCCGAAGACCGGGAAGAAGTAGCCGAGGGTGCTGAACAACAGGACGAAGTAGCCGACGTTGCCCAGCCAGGCGCTGATCCAGTAGCCCCAGGCCGATGAGAAGCCCATGTAGTCGCCAAACCCGGCCTTGGCATAGGCATAGACCCCGGAATCCAGCTCCGGCTTGCGGTTGGCCAGGGTCTGGAAGACGAAGGCCAGGGTCAGCATGCCGACCGCCGTGATTGCCCAACCGATCAGGATCGCCCCGGCGTCCGCCCGCGCCGCCATGTTCTGCGGCAGGGAGAAGATCCCGCCACCGACCATCGAGCCGACCACTAGGGCGATCAGCGCACCGAGCCGCAGTTTCTGTGCCGGTTGTGACATATCCACTCCCTGTATTTCCAATTGTTTCAATTATCAAAGAGAGAACGACAGTTCACTCGATTAATGATCGCCTGTCGGAATTCGTTTATTGGATATGGCTAATAAACACGGGAGCTTAAGACCGTTTTCGACTATGCGCCCGGCTCGAACAGACAGTTTTGTGAGCGATTCGAGATTAATCAAGGGCGTTTGAAAAATTGACGCCAGGAATTTGCACTCTCCTGAAAACTGTCTAGTTTAAACATCCACGGCAATACGAATTATTCCTTTTAGTTCTCCCGCGAGGCCTCTGGAACAAGCCTTTCAGCGAGGGCCACGTTGTACCCGCGTAATAGACTCAAGTCATTCATTTTCAATGGAATGTGCCAATGAACTGATCTGAATCACCTCTCGTTATTACTCCCGGACCTACCCTGTAGCCTCACTTCTCCTGGATTGGAGTCATGCAATGTCTGAATCTCCCGGAAAACTACGTCTAGGCGCACTGGTCGCCCTGGTAGTTGGTTCGATGATCGGCGGCGGGATCTTTTCCCTGCCACAAAACATGGCCGCCAGCGCGGATGTCGGTGCGGTATTGATCGGCTGGGCCATCACCGCGGTCGGTATGCTGACCCTGGCCTTCGTCTTCCAGACCCTGGCCAACCGCAAGCCGGACCTGGACGGCGGGGTCTACGCCTACGCCAAGGCCGGTTTCGGCGACTACATGGGCTTCTCATCGGCCTGGGGCTACTGGATCAGTGCCTGGCTGGGCAACGTCGGCTACTTCGTCCTGCTGTTCAGTACCCTCGGCTACTTCTTCCCGGTCTTCGGCGAAGGCAACACCGTCGCGGCGGTGATCGGCGCCTCGCTGCTGCTCTGGGGCGTGCACTTCCTGGTGCTGCGCGGGATCAAGGAGGCGGCCTTCATCAACCTGGTGACCACCGTTGCCAAGGTCGTGCCGCTGCTGCTGTTCGTGCTGATCGCGCTGTTCGCCTTCAAGCTGGATATCTTCACCGCCGACATCTGGGGCGTGAAAAACCCGGACCTGGGCAGCGTGATGAACCAGGTGCGCAACATGATGCTGGTGACCGTCTGGGTGTTTATCGGCATCGAGGGGGCGAGCATCTTTTCCTCCCGGGCGGAAAAACGCTCGGACGTCGGCAAGGCCACGGTCATCGGCTTTATCACCGTGCTGCTGTTCCTGGTGCTGGTGAACGTGCTGTCCCTGGGGATCATGACCCAACCGGAACTGGCGAAGCTGCAGAACCCGTCCATGGCCGCCGTGCTGGAACATGTGGTCGGACACTGGGGCGCGGTGCTGATCAGCGTCGGCCTGATCATCTCGCTGCTCGGGGCCCTGCTGTCGTGGGTGCTGCTGTGCGCGGAAATCATGTTCGCCGCTGCCAAAGACCACACCATGCCGGAGTTCCTGCGCCGCGAAAACGCCAACCATGTGCCGGCCAATGCCCTCTGGCTGACCAACGCCATGGTGCAGATCTTCCTGGTGATCACGCTGTTTTCCGCCAGCACCTACCTGTCGCTGATCTACCTCGCCACCTCGATGATCCTTGTGCCCTACCTGTGGTCCGCGGCCTATGCGGTGCTGCTGGCGGTGCGCGGCGAATCCTATGAAAACGCCTTCGCCGAACGCAGGAAGGACCTGGTCATCGGCGCTATCGCGCTGATCTACGCGATCTGGCTGCTATACGCCGGCGGGGTGAAATACCTGCTGCTGTCCGCCCTGCTCTACGCCCCCGGCGCGATCCTGTTCGCCAAGGCCAAGCGCGAGCTGGGCAAACCGATCTTCACCAACGTCGAGAAGCTGATTTTCGCCGCGGTGGTCGCAGGCGCCCTGGTGGCTGCCTACGGACTCTACGACGGCTTCCTGACCCTGTAACACCCTGTTCGTTCTATCTGGAGGATCTGCAATGACCACGGAAAAAGTGAAGTACGGCGTCCATTCCGAAGCCGGCAAACTGCGCAAGGTGATGGTGTGCTCCCCCGGCCTGGCCCACCAGCGGCTGACCCCGAACAACTGCGACGAACTGCTGTTCGACGATGTGCTCTGGGTCGCCCAGGCCAAGCGCGATCACTTCGACTTCGTCACCAAGATGCGCGAACGCGATATCGACGTACTGGAGATGCACAACCTGCTGACCGATATCGTCGGCCAGAAGGAAGCCCTGGACTGGATTCTCGAACGCAAGATCACCGCCAACCAGGTCGGCCTCGGGCTGGTCAACGAAGTCGGCTCCTGGCTGCGCAGCCTGGAACCACGCAAGATCGCCGAGTTCCTGATCGGCGGCGTCTCCGCCGATGACCTGCCCGACAGCTTCGGCGGCAAGACCATCGAGATGTTCCGCGACTTCCTCGGCCACTCCAGCTTTATCCTGCCGCCGCTGCCCAACACCCAGTTCACCCGCGACACCACCTGCTGGATCTACGGCGGCGTGACCCTCAATCCGATGTACTGGCCGGCGCGCCGCCAGGAAACCCTGCTCGCCAGCGCCATCTACAAGTTCCACCCGCAATTCACCGAGGCCGACTTCCAGGTCTGGTACGGCGATCCGGACCAGGAGCACGGCAACGCCACCCTCGAGGGCGGCGACGTGATGCCGATCGGCAAGGGCGTGGTCCTGATCGGCATGGGCGAGCGCTCTTCGCGCCAGGCCATCGGTCAGCTGGCGCTGAACCTGTTCAAGCACAAGGCGGTGGAACGGGTGATCGTCGCCGGCCTGCCGAAGTCCCGCGCGGCCATGCACCTGGACACCGTGTTCAGCTTCTGCGACCGCGACCTGGTGACCATCTTCCCGGAAGTGGTGAACCAGATCGTTGCCTTCAGCCTGCGCCCGGACGAGAGCAAGCCGGGCGGCATCGATGTGCGCCGGGAAGAAACCAGCTTCCTCGACACCGTCGCCAAGGCCCTCGGCCTCAAGGCCCTGCGCGTGGTGGAAACCGGTGGCAACGCCTTCGCCGCCGAGCGTGAGCAGTGGGACGACGGCAACAACGTGGTCGCCGTGGAACCTGGCGTGGTGATCGGCTATGACCGCAATACCTACACCAACACCCTGCTGCGCAAGGCCGGTGTCGAGGTCATCACCATCAGCGCCGGTGAACTCGGTCGGGGCCGCGGCGGCGGCCACTGCATGACCTGCCCGATCATTCGCGATCCGATCGATTACTGACCGATATCCAGGGAGAAAAAAATGGCTTTCAACATGCGCAACCGCAGCCTGCTGAGCTTGATGCACCATACCAACCGCGAGCTGCACTACCTGCTCGACCTGTCCCGCGACCTCAAGCGCGCCAAGTACACCGGCACCGAGCAACCGCATCTCAAGGGCAAGAACATCGCACTGATCTTCGAAAAAACCTCGACCCGCACCCGCTGCGCCTTCGAAGTCGCGGCCCATGACCAGGGCGCCCATGTCACCTATATCGACCCGGTGTCGTCGCAGATCGGCCACAAGGAAAGCATGAAGGACACCGCCCGCGTACTGGGGCGGATGTTCGACGCCATCGAGTACCGTGGCTTCGAGCAGGAAATCGTCGAGGAACTGGCGAAGTTCGCCGGCGTGCCGGTGTTCAACGGCCTGACCGCCGAATTCCACCCGACGCAGATGATCGCCGACACCCTGACCATGCGCGAGCACAGCGACAAGCCGCTGCACGATATCAGCTACGCCTATCTCGGCGATGCCCGCTACAACATGGGCAACTCGCTGCTGATGATCGGCGCCAAGCTGGGCATGGACGTGCGCATCGGCGCCCCGAAAGCGCTGTGGCCCCATGAAGATTTCATCGCCCAATGCAAGGCGTTCGCCGAGGAAAGCGGCGCGCGCATCACCATCACCGAAGACCCGCGCGAAGCGGTCAAGGGCGTGGACTTCATCCACACCGATATCTGGGTGTCCATGGGTGAGCCGGTGGAAGCCTGGGACGAGCGCATCGAGCAACTGCTGCCGTATCAGGTCAACGCGAAAATGATGAAGGCCGCAGGCAACCCGCGGGTGAAATTCATGCATTGCCTGCCGGCGTTCCATAACAGCGAAACCAAGGTCGGCAAGGATATCGCCGCGCGTTATCCGCACCTGGCCAATGGCGTCGAGGTCACCGAAGAGGTGTTCGAATCGCCGGCCAACATCGCCTTCGAGCAGGCGGAAAACCGCATGCACACCATCAAGGCGATCCTGGTCGCGGCGCTGGCGGATATCTGATCTGTCGGAGAACTCCACCCTGTGGGAGCGGGCAAGCCCGCTCCCACAGAAGTCTGGCCCCGATGCCCTATATAAGGATTGCATCATGCGTATCGTCGTAGCACTGGGCGGTAACGCCCTCCTGCGTCGTGGTGAACCCATGACCGCGGACAATCAACGCGCCAATATCCGTATCGCCACCGAACAGATTGCCAGGATCCATCCCGGCAACCAGCTGGTCATCGCCCACGGCAACGGCCCCCAGGTCGGCCTGCTGTCGTTGCAGGCGGCCGCCTATACCCAGGTCTCGCCCTATCCGCTGGATGTCCTCGGCGCCGAAACCGAAGGCATGATCGGCTACATCATCGAACAGGAACTGGGCAACCTGCTGGATTTCGAGGTGCCTTTCGCCACCCTGCTGACCCAGGTCGAAGTCGATCCCGGGGACCCGGCTTTCCAACACCCGAGCAAGCCCATCGGCCCGGTCTACACCAAGGCCGAAGCCGAGCGGCTGGCCGCGGAAAAAGGCTGGAGCATCGCCCCTGACGGCGACAAGTTCCGGCGCGTGGTCGCCAGCCCGAAACCCAAGCGCATCTTCGAGATCCGGCCGATCAAATGGCTGCTGGACAAGGGCAGTATCGTCATCTGTGCCGGCGGTGGCGGCATTCCCACGATGTACGGCGAGGACGGCAAGCTCAAGGGCATCGAAGCGGTGATCGACAAGGACCTGTGCTCGGCGCTGCTGGCCGAACAGCTGGACAGCGACCTGCTGGTGATCGCCACCGACGTCAACGCGGCCTTTGTCGACTGGGGCCTGCCGAGCCAGAAGGCCATCGCCCAGGCGCACCCGGACGATCTCGAGAAACTCGGCTTCGCCGCCGGCTCCATGGGCCCGAAAGTCCAGGCCGCCTGCGAATTCGCCCGGCATACCGGCAAGGTCGCGGTAATCGGCTCACTGGCGGATATCGAAGCCATCGTCCAAGGTAAAGCGGGGACGCGAGTCAGCACCGCCAAACCCGGCATCGTCTACTCATGAACAGCTGCCCTTGAACCCTTGGGGCAGATTCGTGGTCTGCCCTATTCCCATGCCTTGAAGGAGAGTTCCCATGGCCAAGTTCGAGCCCGGTCACCTGCATATCGAGCGGCACGCGCTGAACAAGGACGATTACAGCTACAACCTGTGTATCGATTATGAACTCGCCCAGGACCCCAGGGAGGGCAAGGGCATGCAGTTCACCTTGCATGGCAGCATCGAGGAAAAGCCCGTGAAGGAGTCGTTCTTCCTGGCCAAGGACCAGGCCTTCGACTTCGCCCGCCATGCCACCCGCATCGCCCAGCAATACGGCCTGCCGAAGAACGCCAGCATCGCCTCGATGCACAAGTACTACGACGAGATGTTCGAGGACGTGCGCGCGCAGCTCCACGTCAAGTCCGGCGACCCGATGAAGCCCGAACACCTGGAATAACCCAGGGTCATGTGGGAGGGGGCTTGCCCCGGAAGCTTTTAGCTCAAAATGGTCTCTTCGCGGCGGTGCGGCGTCCCGCCAACCCCGCGTACAAGGGGCCGTGGTGAATCTGAAACCTGTGGGAATGGGCTTGCCCGCGAAGAGGCCCGCAAGAGCATCAAAAGCTTCGGGGGCAAGCCCCCTCCCACAAGAGATGTCATACTTGGCGCCCTCTCGTCCAGAACCGAATTGCGCCCCATGCGTATCCACGTCAGCTTCATCGACCGCGTCGGCATTACCCAGGAAGTCCTGGCCCTGCTCGGCGGCCGCAACCTGAACCTGGATGCGGTGGAAATGGTGCCACCCAACGTCTACATCGACGCCCCGACCCTGAGCCCGCAAGTGCTCGAGGAATTGCGCGACGCGCTGTTCAGCGTCCGCGGCGTGCAGGCGGTGACGGTGGTGGACATCCTTCCCGGCCAGCGCCGGCACCTGCAACTCGACGCCCTGCTCGCCGCCATGACCGACCCGGTCCTGGCACTCGACAGCGAAGGCCTGGTGCTGCTCGCCAACCCGGCGCTGATTGCCCTGTACGGACGCGAGCCGGCTGGCGAAAGCGTGGCCGGACTGTTCGCCGATCCCGGCCTGCTGGAAGCCCTGCTGGAAAACGGTTTTCGCCTGCCCCTGCGGGAAATCACCGTCAACGGCCAGACCCTGCTGCTGGATGCCACCCCCATCACCGACGCCGGCGCGCTGCTGACGCTGTACCAGCCCAACCGTATCGGTGAGCGCCTGTCGGCGCTGCATCACGACCATGCCGAAGGCTTCGATGCCCTGCTCGGCGAGTCGGCGGCGATCCGCACCCTCAAGGCACGCGCCCAGCGGGTCGCGGCGCTGGACGCGCCCTTGCTGATCCAGGGCGAAACCGGCACCGGCAAGGAGCTGGTGGCCCGTGCCTGTCACGCCATCAGCGCCCGTCACAGCGCACCGTTCCTCGCCCTCAACTGCGCGGCGCTGCCGGAGAACCTCGCCGAAAGCGAACTGTTCGGCTATGCCCCCGGCGCCTTCACCGGCGCCCAGCGCGGCGGCAAGCCGGGGCTGATGGAACTGGCGAACCAGGGCACGGTGTTTCTCGACGAGATCGGCGAGATGTCGCCGTACCTGCAGGCCAAGCTCCTGCGTTTTCTCAATGACGGCAGCTTCCGTCGGGTCGGCGGCGACCGCGAGGTCAAGGTCAATGTGCGGATCCTCAGCGCCACCCACCGCGACCTGGAAAAAATGGTAGGCGAAGGCAGCTTCCGCGAGGACCTGTTCTATCGCCTGAACGTGCTCAATGTCGAGGTTCCCCCCTTGCGCGAGCGCGGCCAGGACATCCTCCTGCTGGCACGCTACTTCATGCAGCAGGCCTGCGCGCAGATCCAGCGCCCGGTCTGCCGGCTGGCACCCGGGACCTATCCGGCATTGCTGGGCAATCGCTGGCCGGGCAATGTCCGCCAGTTGCAGAACGTGATCTTCCGCGCGGCAGCGATCTGCGAGAGCAGCCTGGTGGATATCGGCGACCTGGACATCGCCGGAACGTCCGTGGCCCGCCAGAGCGACAGCGAAATCGAAAGCCTGGAACAGGCGGTCGAGGAGTTCGAGAAAGACCTGCTGGGCAAACTCTACGTTCAGTATCCATCGACCCGCCAACTGGCCAGCCGCTTGCAGACCTCCCACACGGCGATTGCCCATCGCCTGCGCAAGTACGGCATCCCCGGCAAGGCCTGATACAGCGGAAAACCTTGTGGGAGCCTGGCTTGCCAGCGATGGCGGTCGCTCAGGCGCCGCGAGACTCACGGGCCCCTTCGCGGGCAAGCCACGCTCCCACAAGGTTAAGCGCCAGCCTCGAGACACCCTAAAAGCGACCTCCATCTGTACTGAAAGCGCTACAGTGGAACGATTTCGCTACAATCGCAACCAGCCCACGCCCAACAAGGCTTTGATCCTGTTGAGCTTTTTTTCCCCGGTGCAGCTGTAGCGTTTTCGCTACAGCGATACCCGGCAGTGCGGCTGAAATCTCGCGCAAACTCTTGATTTACAAGCCTCAAACACTATTGGCCACAAACTTGCTAAGGGAACTGCCATGCAAGCGAGGCATAGCTCTCGCCTTTATCGCGTCCACCAGACGAGTCTGGCCCTTGAGGAGTTTCCATGAGCGAGTTGCGTTTTACTGAAGACCACGAATGGCTGCGTACCGAAGCCGATGGCAGTGTCACGGTCGGCATCACGGCATTCGCGCAGAATGCCCTGGGCGACGTGGTGTTTGTGCAACTGCCGGAACTGCAGGCCTACGACAAGGGCGCCGAAGCCGCCACCGTGGAATCGGTGAAAGCCGCCAGCGGCGTGTACATGCCCCTGGACGGTGAAGTGCTGGAAATCAATCCGGCCCTGGACGCCAGCCCGGAACTGGTCAACGAAGACCCGCTGGGCGAAGGCTGGTTCTTCCGCTTCCAGCCGAGCGACGCCGCCGCTGTCGGCCAACTGCTGGATCAGGACGCCTACGACCGCCTGATCAAAGCCAACGCCGAAGCCTGAGGAATCGCCATGACCATCAACCTCGGCACCGCCAACGAATTCATCTCCCGTCATATCGGCCCGCGCCAGGATGACGAACGCGCCATGCTCGCCACCCTCGGCTTCGACTCCCTGGAAGCCCTGAGCGCCAGCGTGATTCCCGACAGCATCAAGGGCACCAGCGTCCTCGACCTGCCGGCCGGGCAAAGCGAGGCCGACGCCCTGGCGTCGATCAAGGCCATCGCCGCGAAGAACCAGCTGTTCAAGACCTACATCGGCCAGGGCTACTACAACTGCCACACGCCATCGCCGATCCTGCGCAACCTCCTGGAAAACCCGGCCTGGTACACCGCCTATACGCCGTACCAGCCGGAAATCTCCCAGGGTCGCCTGGAAGCGCTGCTGAACTTCCAGACCCTGATCAGCGACCTGACCGGCCTGCCGATCGCCAACGCCTCGCTGCTCGACGAAGCCACCGCCGCCGCCGAAGCCATGACCTTCTGCAAGCGCCTGAGCAAGAACAAGGGCAGCCACGCCTTCTTCGCCTCCGTGCACTGCCACCCGCAGACCCTCGACGTACTGCGCACCCGTGCCGAGCCGCTGGGCATCGACGTCGTGGTCGGTGACGAGCGTGAACTGAGCGATGTCAGCGCCTTTTTCGGGGCCCTGCTGCAATACCCGGCCAGCAACGGCGACCTGTTCGACTACCGCGAACTGACCGAACGCTTCCACGCCGCCAACGCCCTGGTGGCGGTTGCCGCCGACCTGCTGGCCCTGACCGTGCTGACCCCGCCGGGTGAGTTCGGTGCCGACGTCGCCATCGGCAGCGCCCAACGCTTCGGCGTGCCACTGGGCTTCGGCGGCCCGCACGCCGCGTACTTCTCTACCCGCGATGCGTTCAAGCGCGATATGCCCGGCCGCCTGGTCGGGGTTTCCGTGGATCGTTTCGGCAAGCCGGCCCTGCGCCTGGCGATGCAGACCCGCGAGCAACATATCCGTCGTGAAAAGGCCACCAGCAACATCTGCACCGCCCAGGTCCTGCTGGCCAACATCGCCAGCATGTACGCGGTGTACCACGGTCCGAAGGGCCTGGTGCAGATCGCCAACCGCATCCATCACCTGACCGCCATCCTGGCCAAAGGCCTGGGCGCACTGGGCCTGGACGTCGAGCAAGCCAGCTTCTTCGACACCCTGACCCTCAAGACCGGCGCGCGCACCGCTGCCCTGCATGACAAGGCGCATGCCCAACGGATCAACCTGCGGGTGGTCGACGGCGAACGCCTGGGCCTGTCCCTCGACGAAACCACCAGTCAGGCTGACGTGGAAGCCCTGTGGAACCTGCTGGCCGATGGCAAGGCGCTGCCGGACTTCGCCGCCCTCGCCGCGTCAGTACAAGGCGCCATCCCGGCGGCCCTGGTCCGCCAGTCGCCGATCCTCAGCCACCCGGTGTTCAACCGCTATCACTCGGAAACCGAGCTGATGCGCTACCTTCGCAAGCTGGCGGACAAGGACCTGGCCCTGGATCGCACCATGATCCCGCTGGGTTCGTGCACCATGAAGCTCAACGCCGCCAGCGAGATGATCCCGGTGACCTGGGCCGAGTTCGGCGCCCTGCACCCGTTCGCCCCGGCCGCACAGAGCGCCGGCTACCAGCAACTGACCGACGAGCTGGAAGCGATGCTTTGCGCCGCCACCGGCTACGACGCCATCTCCCTGCAGCCGAACGCCGGTTCCCAGGGCGAATACGCCGGTCTGCTGGCGATCCGCGCCTACCACCAGAGCCGTGGCGATGACCGTCGCGACATCTGCCTGATCCCGTCGTCGGCCCACGGTACCAACCCGGCCACCGCCAACATGGCCGGCATGCGCGTGGTGGTCACCGCCTGCGACGCCCGTGGCAACGTCGATATCGAAGACCTGCGGGCCAAGGCCATCGAGCACCGCGAGCACCTCGCCGCGCTAATGATCACCTACCCGTCGACCCACGGTGTGTTCGAGGAAGGCATCCGCGAAATCTGCGGCATCATTCATGACAACGGCGGCCAGGTGTACATCGACGGCGCCAACATGAACGCCATGGTCGGCCTCTGTGCCCCGGGCAAGTTCGGTGGCGACGTGTCGCACCTGAACCTGCACAAGACCTTCTGCATCCCCCACGGCGGTGGCGGCCCGGGCGTCGGCCCGATCGGCGTGAAATCGCACCTGACCCCGTTCCTGCCCGGTCACGGCGTCATGGAGCGCAAGGAAGGCGCGGTCTGCGCGGCGCCGTTCGGCAGCGCGAGCATCCTGCCGATCACCTGGATGTACATCCGCATGATGGGCGGCGAAGGCCTCAAGCGTGCCTCGCAACTGGCGATCCTCAATGCCAACTACATCTCCCGCCGCCTGGAAGAGCATTACCCGGTGCTCTACACCGGCAGCAACGGCCTGGTGGCGCACGAGTGCATCCTCGACCTGCGACCATTGAAGGACAGCAGCGGCATCAGCGTCGATGACGTCGCCAAGCGCCTGATCGACTTCGGCTTCCACGCGCCGACCATGTCGTTCCCGGTGGCCGGCACCCTGATGATCGAGCCGACCGAAAGCGAATCGAAAGAAGAGCTGGACCGTTTCTGCGACGCCATGATCCGCATCCGCGAAGAAATCCGCGCGGTGGAAAACGGCAGCCTGGACAAGGACGACAACCCGCTGAAGAACGCCCCGCACACCGCGGCGGAGATCGTCGGCGAGTGGACGCACCCGTACAGCCGCGAGCAGGCGGTCTACCCGGTGGCGTCGTTGATCGAAGGCAAGTACTGGCCGCCGGTCGGTCGCGTCGACAATGTGTTCGGCGACCGCAACCTGGTCTGCGCCTGCCCGTCGATAGAGAACTACGCTTGATCCCATAGCTCGCACCCTGTGGGGGTCGGCTTGCCGGCTCCTGCAAGGAGCGTGTCCATCACCATAATAAGAACGACCCCGGAGAACCCACATGTCCCTGAGCGTGTTCGACCTGTTCAAGATCGGCATCGGTCCCTCCAGCTCCCACACCGTCGGTCCGATGCGCGCAGCCGCGCGCTTCGTCGAGGGCCTGCGGCGCGAAAGCCTGCTGCAACAGACCACCTGCGTCAAAGTCGAGCTGTACGGCTCGCTCGGCGCCACCGGCAAAGGCCACGGCAGCGACAAGGCCGTGCTGCTGGGCCTGGAAGGTGAACACCCGGATACCGTCGACACAGAAACCGTCGCCGCCCGCCTGCACACCATTCGCAGTGACGGACGCCTGAATCTGCTCGGCGAACATTCCATCGAATTCAACGAAAAGCTCCACCTGGCGATGATCAGGAAACCCCTGGCCTACCACCCCAACGGCATGATCTTCCGCGCCTTCGACGCTGCCGGCATCCAGATCCGCAGCCGCGAGTACTACTCGGTCGGCGGCGGTTTCGTGGTCGACGAAGACGCCGCCGGCGCCGACCGCATCGTCGAAGACAGCACTGCGCTGACCTTCCCGTTCAAGAGCGCCAAGGAACTGCTGGGGCATTGCAGCACCTACGGCCTGTCCATCAGCCAGGTCATGCTGACCAACGAAAGCGCCTGGCGCCCGGAAGCGGAAACCCGCGCCGGGCTGCTGAAGATCTGGCAGGTGATGCAGGACTGCGTCGCTGCCGGCTGTCGCAACGAAGGCATCCTGCCGGGCGGCCTGAAGGTCAAGCGGCGCGCGGCGGCCCTGCACCGGCAGCTGTGCAAGAACCCGGAAGCCGCCCTGCGCGATGCGCTGTCGGTGCTGGACTGGGTCAACCTGTATGCCCTGGCGGTCAATGAAGAAAACGCCAACGGCGGGCGCGTGGTCACCGCTCCTACCAACGGCGCGGCCGGGATCGTTCCCGCCGTGCTGCATTACTACGTGCGCTTTATCCCCGGTGCCAGCGAGGACGGCGTGGTGCGCTTCCTGCTCACCGCCGCCGCCATCGGCATTCTCTACAAGGAAAACGCCTCGATCTCCGGCGCCGAAGTCGGCTGCCAGGGCGAAGTCGGCGTGGCTTGCTCGATGGCCGCCGGCGCCTTGTGCGAAGTACTCGGCGGCACCGTGCAACAGGTCGAGAACGCCGCCGAAATCGGCATGGAGCACAACCTCGGGCTGACCTGCGACCCCATCGGCGGGCTGGTGCAGGTGCCGTGCATCGAGCGCAACGCCATGGGCTCGGTCAAGGCCATCAATGCCGTGCGCATGGCCCTGCGGGGCGACGGCCAGCACTTCGTCTCCCTCGACAAGGTCATCCGCACCATGCGCCAGACCGGCGCCGACATGAAAAGCAAATACAAGGAGACCGCCCGTGGCGGTCTGGCCGTAAACATTATCGAATGCTGATCGACAAGGCCGGCGCAACCGGCCTCCCGGCAATTTCCAGGAGCTGAAGATGTCCACCGAAAACCTGCTGAAAACCCCGCTGCACGCCCTGCACCTGCAACTCGGTGCGCGCATGGTGCCGTTCGCCGGCTATGACATGCCGGTGCAGTACCCGCTGGGCGTGATGAAGGAGCACCAGCACACCCGTGAACAGGCCGGGCTCTTCGATGTCTCGCACATGGGCCAGATCCGCCTGGTCGGCGCCGCGGCCGCCAAGGCCCTGGAAGCCCTGGTGCCGGTGGATATCATCGACCTGCCGGTGGGCATGCAGCGCTATGCGATGTTCACCAACGAAACCGGCGGCATCCTCGATGACCTGATGGTCGCCAACCTGGGCAACGACGAACTGTTCCTGGTGGTCAACGCCGCCTGCAAGGACCAGGACCTGGCGCACCTGCAACAGCACCTGGGACATCTGTGCGAGGTCCAGCCGCTGTTCGAGGAACGTGCCCTGCTCGCCCTGCAAGGTCCGGCCGCCGTGAGCGTCCTGGCGCGCCTGGCACCGGAAGTCACCCGGATGACCTTCATGCAGTTCGCCGCCGTGCGCCTGCTGGGCGTCGACTGCTACGTCAGCCGTTCGGGCTACACCGGCGAAGACGGCTTCGAAATCTCGGTACCGGCGGCCAGCGCCGAGTCCCTGGCCCGCAGCCTGCTGGCCGAGCGCGAAGTCGAAGCCATCGGCCTCGGTGCACGCGACTCGCTGCGCCTGGAAGCCGGCCTGTGCCTCTACGGGCATGACATGAACACCGAGACCACGCCGATCGAAGCCAGCCTGCTCTGGGCCATCTCCAAGACGCGTCGTGCCGACGGTGCACGGGCCGGCGGCTTCCCCGGTGCCGAGCAGATCTTCGCCCAACAGCAACAAGGCGTGCGACGCAAGCGCGTCGGCCTGCTGCCGCAGGAACGCACACCGGTACGCGAAGGCGCGGAAATCGTCGATCAGGACGGCACCGTCATCGGCAGCGTGTGCAGTGGCGGCTTCGGTCCGACCCTCGGCGCACCGCTGGCCATGGGGTACCTGGACAGCGCCCATTGCGCGCTGGACAGCGAGGTCTGGGCCATCGTCCGCGGCAAGCGCGTACCGCTGAAAGTCAGCAAAATGCCTTTTGTTCCGCAACGTTACTACCGCGGTTGAAACTATCGAGGTTGATACCAACAGTAACAACTAAAGCGGTTATGAAACAGTGCACTAGCTTGTAACGCAACCGCCACAAAACAGTGCATATATTCGTTAGCGAACTTGGCTTAATAACAGTCGAACCCAACTGAATACTGTATGTCCGGCATCCCCCCGCCAAAGCCCGCGAAAACTGCGACAAACCGGCGCAAACCGCGGGCTTGGCGGGGGCTTGTTTTTTCTCCCACAGTTGGCGTAGAGTTTCCCTACTGTGTTTGCATGGGTCGCTTGGAATCGTGACCTGGGCAGTAGCTCTAAGTTTGCTACAACCCGTTCGACGTCTCTTACTTTCCTGCAACCCAGCCCAGTACTCTTTCAGGTGAAAGGGGCTGTCATTAATTTTTAGCGTCAAAGGAAATAAGAAATGTCCCAACGTCAGAGCGGCACCGTCAAGTGGTTTAACGACGAGAAAGGTTTTGGTTTTATCACTCCAGAAAGCGGTCCGGATCTGTTCGTCCATTTCCGCGCTATTCAGGGCAACGGCTTCAAGAGCCTGAAAGAAGGCCAGAAAGTGACCTTCATCGCCGTGCAAGGCCAGAAAGGCATGCAGGCTGACGAAGTGATCGCAGAAGCCTGATCTCAAGCTTTATTACACTAAAAGCCCCTGATGGTGACATCAGGGGCTTTTTTGTGAATGCAATTCCGTAAAATGGCTTTTTCCGTTCAGAGAGAGCCGCTATGTCGAAGCACGTACTAAGCCCCCAGGGCGAGTTCCCTGCCGCCGGCCTGGGCCGTCGCCTGGCCGCGATGTTCTATGACTTCCTGCTGTGTACCGCCCTGCTGATCGTCACCGGCTTCATCTACAAGCTGGTGCAGATGGCGCTCATCGGCGAACAGCGGCTTAAGGCCCTCTCCGATGCCGGCGCCCTCGACGGCGACCCGCTGCTGTCGACCCTGCTGTTCTGCGTGCTGTTCGCGTTCTTCGCCAAATTCTGGACCTACAAGGGCCAGACCCTGGGCATGCAGGTCTGGGGGATCCGCGTGCAGAACGCCGACGGCTCGGCCATCAGCATCTGGCAGGCGCTGCTGCGCTTCATGGTATCGATCGCTTCCTGGCTGTTTGCCGGCCTGGGGTTTATCTGGGTGCTCTTCGACAAGCGCAAACGCAGCTGGCACGACATCTACTCCAACAGCCAGCTGGTACGGATTCCCAAGCAGAACCGCTGACGCCTTGCGTCCGCCCATGAAAAAGCCCGCCTCATTCGAGGCGGGCTTTTTTGTCACTCACTTCAGTCCGGCTTATTCGGCCAGCTTGAAGGTGATGAAGCTCGCACGTCCCTGGCGCAGTACGCGCATCGATACCGAGCGATTCTTCGGCAGGGCCTTGGCGATATCGGTGAACTGCTTGGCATCGGTGATCGCCTGGTTGTTCAGGTGCGTGATCACGTCGCCCGGCTGCAGACCGATCAGGGCCGCCGGACCGTCCTGCACTTCCTTGATCACCACGCCGCCCTTGAGCTGGTCGTTGGCTTTCTTCTGGTCATCGGTCAGGTCGGCGACGGAAACCCCGAGGCGATTGCTGCTGCGCTCGGCACCGGCGGACTTGGCGATATCCATTTCCTTGCCTTCATCCGGGATCGCACCGACCGTCAGGTCAATGGTCTTGCGCTGCCCTTCACGCACCACTTCCAGCTTGGCTTTCTCGCCCGCCTTCAGTGCACCCACCAGATGCGGCAGGTCGGCCGACAGCTCGATCGGCTGGCCGTTCATGCTGAGGATCACGTCGCCGACCTGCAGGCCGCCTTTCGCCGCCGGACCATCGTCCTGTACCTGGGCCACCAGCGCACCGGCCGGCTTGTCCAGGCCGAAGGACTCGGCGAGATCCTTGTTGACCTCCTGGATCACCACGCCCAGCCAGCCGCGGCTGACCTTGCCACCGCTCTTCAGCTGGTTGGAAACGTCCATGGCGACATCGATCGGAATCGCGAAGGACACGCCCATGAAGCCACCGGAACGGGTGTAGATCTGCGAGTTGATGCCGACCACTTCACCGTTGAGGTTGAACAGCGGACCACCGGAGTTGCCCGGGTTGATCGGTACGTCGGTCTGGATGAACGGCACGTAGTTTTCGTTCGGCAGGCTGCGGCCCACGGCACTGACGATGCCCTGGGTCACGGTATGGTCAAAGCCGAACGGCGAGCCGATGGCGACAACCCACTGACCCGGCTTCAGGTCCTTGGACTTGCCCAGCTTGAGGGTCGGCAGGTTCTTGCCGTCGATCTTCAGCAGCGCCACGTCGGAACGCGGATCGGTGCCGACCAGCTTGGCCTTGAGCTCGCTGCGGTCAGCCAGGCGCACCAGGATCTCGTCGGCGTCGGCAACCACGTGGTTGTTGGTCAGGATATAGCCGTCATCGGAGATGATGAACCCCGAGCCCAGCGACTGCGCCTCACGCTGCCGACCGCCGCCACCGCCCCCCTTCCCGCGCGGTTGCGGGAAACCGCGGAAGAACTGCTGGATTTCCGGCGGCAAGCCTTCCAGGCCCTGGATCTGCTCCGAGACCTTGCGGTCCGGCAGCTTCTGGGTGGTACTGATGTTCACTACCGCCGGCGAAGCCTGCTCCACCAACTGGGTGAAATCGGGCAGCTCCGCGGCCTGGGCCGCGACTGTCTGCCCGAGCAGCAGGACAGCGGCGAAAATGGACAGATAAGATTTCAAGCTTGGTATCGACATACGGCTCCCGTAAACAACGAGCATGGTTAAGCGACAGGTACCATAAAACCCAAGGATGATTAAGCCTGGATTACGGACCGGGAACAACAAACAAGGCCAGGGCCGTTGGGGCCCTGACCTATAGGAAAATTCGGCTGGTTTTGCAAATGAAAATGATCACCGGACATTTCGGCATCTCGATCCCACCGCTCGCGCGGCTTCATGTGCGGACATGATCGAGTCACCAGGCGTCATGGATCAGCGGCTCACTGCTTGCTGGCCTGCGCATCGCCGGCACGCATCGACAAGGCGATCCGTTCGGCGGTCCCGATGGGGATCTCGCCCACCACCGTGACCATGATTTCCCCGCTCGGGGTGGTCAGGCGCCGGGAAACCGCAACGGTGGGACCCAGTTGGGTGCGGGTGTCGGCGATGGTGGCGCCGTTGAGGGGCTCGAGGAATACGGAGAAACGCGCCAGCCCGTCGTCATACATGAGGCTGTTGACCTGGGTCTTGGACTGCGGATCGACACGCGCCGTGCTGCTCACCAGCTCAAAGCCCGGCGGCAGCCAGTCGGAATGCCAGAGCTGCGCCACCTTGCTGCCCAGCACCTGCACCTTGGCCTGCGCCTGGTTGCTGAGCAATACCACCGGCTTGCATTCGGCACCGGCCTGCAACTGGCTGTCCTGGGGCACGTCGGCGGTATTGAGTTCGGTGAACTGGAAACGTTCGAGCAATTGCCCCTTGTCGTTGATCAGAAGCGACTTGAGCGGCAAGCCGGTCTGGCGATCCAGGTGCAATTCGAAACCATAGCGATGCTGGTCGCGGGGCGTCAGCGACACGATGACCGCGGGGCGGCCGGCGACGCGTGACTTGCCCACGACGGCAATGTCATACCAGGCATTGAGTTTCTGTGGATCAAGCGCGCGGGCATGGGCATCGGGCGACTCGCCGAGTCCGGCAACCAGGGTGCCGCTGACACACTCGGTGTGCCCATCGACGCGTACGACCTCTTGTGCCGAGCCGTCGAGCTGAAGCAAACGTTCACGAACCTGACCGTTCTGGACGAGATGCCAGATACGGTGGGTCGAGAAACTGCCATTGCGTTCGTAGACGAAAGTGCCCTGGAAGCTTTGCTGCTGCTCGGCTTGCCCAAGACGCTCCAACCAGTCCTGGGCTTCGTCGGCCTGGGCGGTCAGGATGAACCCACCGGCCAGGGCAAGCGTTAGAAGAGGTAGCGCGCGCATGATCCTCCTTACTTGGCGGTTTCCAGGCTGGCGGCACGTGCGTAGGGCAGTGCGCTCTCAGTGCCTTTCAGGGCAGCTTGCTGGGCATGCTGGCGCAGGTAGCCTGGCAGACGCTGGTCCCAACCCGGCTGGCCTTGTTGCAGCACGCCATTGGCCATCGGCCCGGTGGGCTCGGAGCCTTCAGTATAGCCGGCCAGGACCGCTGGGCCCTTGACCGTCGGAGCAGCCAGACCAGGCTGGTTCGATTGCTGGGCCAGTTGGGCGCCGGCAATGTCATCCTGGTTGTAGAAACGCACACCGGCGAGCACCGCCACGGTCACCGAAGCGGCCACGGCCAGGCGGCCAAGAGTACGCCACGGACCACGGGAGCCCTTGGCCGGGACTTCTTCGCCAGCCAGCGCGGCCGATACGGCCGAGGCGATATCCAGGCGTGGATCCAGCAATTCCTTGTGCATCACTGCCCGGGCGATTTGGTAACGAGACCAGGTAGCACGGGTGTCGGCATCGTCAAGGGCACTCAGTACCCGACGCAATTCCAATTCGTCCGCTTCGTTATCCATCACCGCGGACAGCGATTCCTGCAGGGCTTCACGACTCATGACGGTTCCTCTCTTGGCTGTCGCCGCTGTCTCAGGTTTCCTGCAACAACGGCTGCAGGGCTTTATCTATGGCCTCCCGAGCGCGGAAAATCCGGGAGCGCACGGTGCCCACAGGACATTGCATGACGGCTGCAATGTCCTCATAACTCAGACCATCGAATTCACGTAAAGTTAACGCCGTACGCAAATCTTCTGGCAGTTGCTGGATGGTTCGATGGACGGTGCCCTCGATCTCATCCCGGAGCAACGCACGCTCCGGTGACTCGAGATCCTTCAGGCCATGATCGCCATCGTAGAACTCGGCATCCTCGGAACTCACATCACTGTCTGGCGGCCTGCGACCGCGGGATACCAGATAGTTTTTCGCCGTGTTGATGGCGATGCGGTACAGCCAGGTATAAAAAGCACTGTCGCCGCGAAAATTACCCAGGGCACGGTAGGCTTTGATAAAGGCTTCTTGTGCAACGTCCTGGGCTTCATGGGTGTCGTGCACGAAACGCACGATCAACCCGAGAATTTTGTGCTGGTATTTCAGCACTAGCAGATCGAAAGCCCGCTTGTCGCCGCGTTGAACGCGCTCGACCAGCTGCTGATCCTCTTCCTGGGTTAGCATGAACACTCCTCATAGGACTTGAAGGAGGCTGCCATTGCTAATTGATCAGGCTTGCAAACATAGACTCGGGCTTTTGGCAAAAGTTCTCCCCCTTCAAGCAAGTTTCCTGCGGCCCGCTGAACGGACACACACGAAAAACGCAGCTCGGACTTGGCCGACTGCGTGAATAATCTTGTCGTCGAATCCGCTGGCGAAGCCCCTTCATCAGGCCACGCAGAAAGCCGACGCTGTCCCCTTCTTTCAGGCACCTGTCTATGGAGCCCGGGGCTTTTCAAAAGTTCCCGGAGACCGCAGTAAGTAATAGCATTGTGCCGTACCCTCGACCAAAGGCTGCCTGAGCCTTGTTATAGCCGAAAAATCATCGTCTTACCGTGCAAAACCACATGCACGGCGACCCAGAGTGGCGCACACTTCCTGCCCGCTGTAGTTTCACAATGCCACGAAGGCCCGGCTATTGTGCCGATCCCCCCAGCCATATACTAGTGCGCTGTGTGGCGGGCTCCGTGGCCCACCAGGGCGTTTTCCGGATTCCTAGAGATGAGCCAACATTTTCAACACGATGTGCTGGTGATTGGCAGTGGCGCCGCCGGCCTGAGCCTGGCGCTGACCCTGCCGGGCCATCTGCGCATTGCCGTCCTGAGCAAGGGCAACCTGGCCAACGGTTCGACCTACTGGGCCCAGGGTGGCGTCGCCGCCGTGCTGGACGACACCGACACCGTGCAGTCCCATGTCGAGGACACCCTCAACGCCGGCGGCGGCCTGTGTCATGAAGACGCGGTGCGCTTCACCGTCGAGCACAGCCGCGAGGCCATCCAGTGGCTGATCGACCAGGGCGTGCCCTTCACCCGCGACGAAGAAGCCAAGGTCGACGACGGCGGTTTCGAGTTCCACCTGACCCGTGAAGGCGGCCACAGCCACCGGCGTATCATCCACGCCGCCGATGCCACCGGCGCGGCGATCTTCACCACCCTGCTGGAACAGGCCCGGCAGCGCCCGAACATCGAGCTGCTGGAGCAGCGCGTGGCCGTCGACCTGATCACCGAAAAACGCCTGGGCCTGGACGGCGAACGCTGCCTGGGGGCCTATGTACTCAATCGCGGCACGGGCGAAGTCGATACCTACGGCGCGCGCTTCACCATTCTCGCCTCGGGCGGCGCGGCCAAGGTCTACCTCTATACCAGCAACCCCGACGGGGCCTGCGGCGACGGCATCGCCATGGCCTGGCGTTCCGGCTGCCGGGTGGCGAACCTGGAATTCAACCAGTTCCACCCGACCTGCCTGTACCACCCGCAGGCCAAGAGCTTCCTCATCACCGAAGCCCTGCGTGGCGAAGGCGCGCACCTGAAGCTGCCCAACGGCGAACGCTTCATGCCGCGCTTCGACCCACGGGCCGAGCTGGCGCCACGGGATATCGTCGCCCGTGCCATCGACCACGAGATGAAGCGCCTGGGCATCGACTGCGTCTACCTGGACATCAGCCACAAGCCCGCGGCCTTTATCAAGACGCATTTCCCGACGGTGTACGAACGCTGCCTGGAATTCTCCATCGACATCACCAGACAACCCATCCCGGTGGTCCCGGCGGCGCACTACACCTGTGGTGGCGTGCTGGTCGACCAGCAGGGCCGCACCGACGTGCCCGGCCTGTATGCCATCGGCGAGACCAGCTTCACCGGCCTGCACGGCGCCAACCGCATGGCCAGCAACTCGCTGCTGGAGTGTTTCGTCTATGCCCGCTCAGCGGCCGCCGACATTCTCCGGCAACTGCCACAGGTCGCCGTACCCGTGGCCTTGCCGAGCTGGGACGCGAGCCAGGTGACCGATTCCGACGAAGACGTGATCATCGCCCACAACTGGGATGAGCTGCGGCGCTTCATGTGGGACTACGTCGGCATCGTGCGCACCAACAAGCGCCTGCAGCGCGCCCAACACCGGGTGCGCCTGCTGCTGGACGAGATCGACGAGTTCTACAGCAACTACAAGGTCAGTCGCGACCTGATCGAGCTGCGCAACCTGGCCCAGGTAGCCGAGTTGATGATCCGCTCGGCCATGGAGCGCAAGGAAAGCCGGGGCCTGCATTACACCCTCGACTACCCGGACCTGCTGCCCGAGGCCCTCGACACTATCCTGGTGCCGCCCACCTACGCCGACTGAATTTCAAGCGCACGCGCAGGCGCCGATGCGAGTCGGCCGCCAGCGCGTCGCGGGGTACGCAGATCGAACGTGGCCACCAGTCCCCGGGCCGACGAAAGCGCAGCACCACCAGCCAGGGCAAGGCGAGGCTGTCACGCTGCAAGCGGACCGGCTGCCAGCCAGTTACCCTGCTCCAGAGCTGCCAACCCCGCTCGTCACGCCGCAAACCGGTAAAAGCCGACGGATGGTCCAGGCGTATTCGCCGCGGCACCACCCAGGCCCCGTGAAGCAGGCACAGCAAGGCCCCGGACAGGCTCGCCCAGAGTGGGATTTCCAGCAGGCTGAACGACGACAACGCCAGGCCCAGGGCCCCGAGATACGCCGCCAGCAACAGCCGCGAGGCCTGCCAGCGGCATTCGAACGTGTTACTTGGGCTGAACACGGTCCAGGATCATGCGGACCATGCGCTGCAGCTCCGGATCTTCCGACTCGGAACGCTCCATGAACCAGCCGAACATGTCCTGGTCCTCGCATTCGAGCAGCTTGCGATAGCACTCGCGGTCGACGTCATTCAGATGCGCGTACACCTCCTTGACGAACGGTACCAACAGCACGTCCAGTTCCAGCATGCCGCGGCGGCTGTGCCAATAGAGGCGATTGAGTTCTACATCTTCGACCATGGAGCGCTCCTCAAATTTGTGCGCAAGTATACAGGCCCGATTGCCACAGCACAGTCGGCTTTGGTCGGGGGCACGCGGCATTTTGTGAACTACCCATTTCCAGGGCGCCCCTCTATGATGTCCGTCAGACCTATTCATGCTGCGAAGACCCATGGCCGATTCCGCTTTTTTCTGCACCCTTTCCCACGAAGGCGTTCTCGCCGTCCGCGGCTCCGACGCCAGCAAGTTCCTGCAGGGTCAGTTGACCTGCAACCTCAACTACCTCAGCGAGACCCGGGCCAGCCTCGGCGCCCGCTGCACGCAGAAAGGCCGCATGCAGTCGAGTTTCCGCATCCTGCTCGAAGGCGACGGCGTGCTGTTGGCCATGGCTGGCGAGTTGCTGGAAGCGCAGTTGGCGGACCTGAAGAAGTACGCGGTGTTCTCCAAGTCCAAGCTCACCGATGAAAGCGCCGGCTGGGTCCGTTTCGGGCTGGGCCAGGCCGACAGCGTGCTGAGCGCCCTGGGCCTCGACCTGCCCGAGGAAACCGATGCCGTGGCGCGGGCCAATGGCCTGATCGCCATCCGTGTCTCCACCGGACGCAGCGAGCTCTGGGCACCGGCGGCCCAGGCACAGGACGTGCGGGCGCAACTGGCCGGCCAACTGCACGAAGCCGATCTCGATACCTGGCTGCTCGGACAGATTCGCGCCGGCATCGGCCAGGTCATGCCGCAGACCCGCGAACTGTTCATCCCGCAGATGCTCAACCTGCAGGCCGTCGGTGGCGTAAGCTTCAAGAAAGGCTGCTACACCGGCCAGGAAATCGTCGCGCGCATGCAGTACCTGGGCAAGCTCAAGCGCCGCCTGTATCGCCTGACACTGGACGCCGGGCAACTGCCTGAACCCGGTACGCCACTGTTTTCGCCCGCCCACAACAGTTCCATCGGCGAAGTGGTGATCGCGGCCACGGCCGAACACTCGATCGAACTGCTGGCGGTGCTGCAGGCCGAAGCGGTCGAAGCCGGCATCGTCCATCTGGGTGACCTGCAAGGCCCGGCCCTGACATTGCTCGACCTACCTTACCAACTGGACCGCGATCGCGAGATCCAGCGTTAACCGCACCGCCTTAGAGAACACAAATGAACAAGCTGGCGGAAAAGGTCCAACAGGATTTGGTAGCGGCCATCGACAACGATGACCTGGTTCTGCCCACGCTCCCGGAAGTCGCCCTGAAGATTCGCGAGGCGGCGGAAGATCCCGAAATCAGCGTCAGTACCCTGAGCAAGGTGATTGCCGGCGACACCGCCCTGTCGGCCCGCCTGATCAAGGTGGTCAACAGCCCCTTGCTGCGCGCCAGCCACGAAGTGACCGACCTGCACACCGCCATCACCCGCCTGGGCGTGAACTACAGCAGCAACCTGGCGATCGGCCTGGTGATGGAGCAGATCTTCCACGCCCGCTCCGAGGTGGTGGAACAGAAAATGCGCGATGTCTGGCGCAAGAGCCTGGAAATCGCCGGGATCAGCTACGTGCTGTGCCGCGACTACACCTCGCTCAAGCCGGACCAGGCGGCACTCGGCGGGCTGGTGCACCAGATCGGCGTATTGCCGATCCTGACCTACGCAGAGGATCACTACGAACTGCTGGCCGACCCGTTGAGCCTTGACCATGTGATCGAGAGCATTCATCCGCTGCTGGGCGACAAGCTGTTGCGGGTCTGGGATTTTCCCGAGCGGCTGGTCAAGCTGCCGGGCCAGTACCAGGACCTGGAGCGTGACAGCGGCACCCTCGACTACGTCGACCTGGTGCAGATCGCCACGGTGTTCTGCCACCAGGGCACGACGCAGCCCTATGCCAATGTCCCACTCGCCAGCCTGGCGGCCTTCAGGCGCCTGAGGCTGGACCCGGACAGCGAGGCCTGGGTCGAAAAGCTCAACGATGCGCGAATGATGTTCAACTAGCTTTTCAACGCGGTTGCGTGGCGCCTGTTCCGGCGCTTTCGCGGGCAAGCCCGCTCCCACAAATTCCGGGGCGCTCATGATTCTTGTGTGCTACACAGAGCCCCTGTAGGAGCGGGCTTGCCCGCTCCCATAAATTCCGGGGTGCTCATGATTCTTGTGTGCGACACAGAGCCCATGTGGGAGTGGGCTTGCCCGCTCCTACAAATTCCGGGGTGCTCATGATTCTTGTGTGCGACACAGAGCCCCTGTGGGAGCGGGCTGGCCCGCTCCTACAAATTCCGGGGTGCTCATGATTCTTGTGTGCGACACAGAGCCCATGTGGGAGTGGGCTTGCCCGCGAAAGCGCAGGCCCGGGCAACCCATCAACCCGCGATAAAACTCACCCGGACCTTCAGGCCGCGTGGCTCGCCGTCGTGCAGGCTGATCTGCGCCAGATGCGCCCGGCAGATCTCGCCGACAATCGCCAGTCCCAGTCCCGAGCCCATGCCCTGCTGGTTGCGCCGATAGAAGCGTTCGAAGACCCGGTCGCGCTCTTCCAGGGGGATCCCCGGTCCGTCATCCTCTACTTCCAGCACCGCCGGCGCGCTCACCCGCAGGATCACATTGCCGCCCACCGGTGTATGGGCCAGGGCGTTGTCCACCAGGTTGCTCAGCAACTCGTTGAGCAACGTCGGCTCGCCACGCAACCACACCGGCTCATCCGCTTCCAGCGCCAACGCCACGCCCCGGGCATGGGCCAGGGGGGCCATCGCCATGCCCAGTTCCCGCGCCAGCTGGCTCAGGTCGAGCAACTGCGCGCCACCTTCGGCAATCGCCCGCGCGCCGTTTTCCACCCGCGCCATCGACAGCAACTGGTTGGCCAGGTGCGTCAGGCGATCGGTGCCCTGGGCCGCGGTTTCCAGGGTGCTGCGCCAGGTGTCGGCGTCGGTGGCCCGCAAGCCCAGTTCCAGGCGCGCCTTCAGCGCCGCCAGGGGGGTACGCAGTTCATGGGCGGCATCGGCGATAAACTGCCCCTGGCGCTCGAACTGCCGGCGCAGGCGCTCGGTGAAATGATTGAGGGCGCGCACCAGGGGCCACAATTCGTGCTGCACTTCCACCAACGGCAAGGGCCGCAGGTCATCCGACTGGCGCTCCTCCACCGCCGTGCGCAGGCGCTCCAGCGGACGCAGCGCGGCACTCACGGCAAACCACACCAGCAACAAAGCGCCCACCGCGAGCATGCCCAATCGCAGCAGCGTATCGGCCATCAGGCTGCGGGCCATGTTGACCCGCGCCTCATCGGTCTCGGCCACGCGAATTTCCGCCATGCCGTTCATGTTCGGCTCGCTGACCGCCTTGAGCAAACTCACCACCCGCACGTTCTGCCCGCGGTATTGCGCATCGTAGAAGCGCGCCAGGGCCGGATAGTCATCGGTACGCGGGGTGCCGGGCGGCGGTGGCGGGAGGTTTTCGTAACCGGAAATCAGCTGCTGGTTGATGTCGTTGACCTGGTAGTAGATACGTCCCGCGCTGTCATAGGCGAAGGTATCGAGCGCCACATATGGCACGTCGGCGCTGAGGGTGCCGTCGCGCTGCGAAAGGCCGGCGGCAATGGTTCGAGCCGACGCCAGCAACGTCCGGTCATAAGCCGTGTCGGCGGCTTCTCGACCGTTCCAGTAGGCGCTCAAGCCGCTGGCGAGCATCAGCACCACCAGCAGCAGCGCAAGATTCCACAGCAACCGCCAACGCAGGCTGCTGGGCTTATGCATCGCGGTTTTCCAGCAGATAACCGAGACCGCGGAAGGTCACAATGGCCACCGCATGGCCGTCGAGCTTCTTGCGCAGGCGGTGCACATAGATTTCGATGGCGTCGGGGCTGGCCTCCTCATCCAGGCCGAAGACCTGGGAAGCCAGTTGCTCCTTGCTCATCACCCGTCCCGGCCGGGCGATCAGTGCTTCAAGTACCGCCTGTTCGCGGGAGGTCAGGGTCAACAGGTCGTCGCCGAGAGTGAAGCGCCGGGTGTCCAGGTCGTAGACCAGCACCCCGCAGCGCTGCTGGCGCTCGCCGCCCAGCACGCTGCGGCGCAGCAAGGCCTTGACCCGGGCTTCCAGCTCCGTGAGCTCGAACGGCTTGGCCAGGTAATCGTCGGCCCCCAGGTTGAGGCCATGGACCCGGTCCTTCACATCGCTGCGAGCGGTCAGCATCAGCACCGGCAGGTTTTTCCCGCGGGCACGCAGGCGGGCCAGCACTTCGAAGCCATCCATGCGCGGCAACCCCACATCGAGGATCGCCACCGCGTACTCCTCGCTGCCCAGGGCCAGGTCCGCGGCGACCCCGTCGTGCAGCACGTCCACCGTCAGGCCCGCGCCCTTGAGCGCCTGGGCAACGCTTTCGGCCAACTGCAGATGGTCTTCGACCAGAAGCACACGCATGAATTTCCTACCTCGACTGGGGACCGTTGAACGTCCTTCTGGGCGCGGAGTTTACCCAATAAACCTACGCCCGGTAGCCAGCATTCCCCTTGTTTATCGGGCCTTTCATGCTGAAAGGTTGGTGAAAGGTTAAGCCTTTAGAGTCTCGCTACGGACAGCTCCGGCTGCCGTTTCCTACGCAATACCGTTGTATCCAGAATAGTAAAACCCCGAAAAACGCCACGATGCGTTTTCGCCAAGAATAAGAACAATAACGGAGTCCGACACGATGCTGTCTCTACAGCCCCAGGCTTGTCCGCCTGCCCGCTTTTCCCGCTTCGCTCACACCGCCCTGGCCGGCGCCGCTGCCCTGGCCGGCTTCTCGTCCGTCAGCCAGGCCGCGTTTATCGAAGACAGCACCGCCACCTTCGAAACCCGCAACATGTACTTCAACCGCGACTTCCGCGACGGCACCAGCAAACAGCAATCCAAGCGTGACGAGTGGGCCCAGGGCTTCATGCTCAACCTGCAATCGGGCTACACCGACGGCACCGTCAAGTTCGGCGTCGATGCGCTGGGCATGCTCGGGGTCAAGCTCGACTCCAGTCCCGATCGCACCGGCACCGGCCTGTTGCCTACCCACGATGACGGACGTGCCGCCGACGAGTACTCGAAACTCGGCGTGACCGCCAAGGTGAAGATTTCCGCCACCGAACTGAAAGTCGGCAGCCTGATTCCCGAACTGCCGATCCTCAAGCCCAACGACGGCCGCATCCTGCCGCAGACCTTCAACGGCGGCCTGCTCACGTCGAAGGAAATCAAGAACCTGACCTTTACCGGCGGCCGCCTGGACCGGGCCAAGGACCGCGACGACAGCAACTACGAGGAAATCGCCCTCAACAACAAGAACGGCCGTTTTGTCGGTGGCGCCACCGGTGAACACTTCAACTTCACCGGCCTGGACTACAAGTTCACCGACAAGATCACCGGCAGCTACCACTACGCCCAGCTCGACGAGGTCTACAAGCAACACTTCCTCGGCCTGCTGCTGTCCCAGCCGTTCGGTCCGGGCACCTTCGGTGCCGACGTCCGCCTGAGCAAAAGTGCCGAGCAGGGCGAAGCCCGTGGCGGCAAGATCGACAACAAGTCCTTCAGCAGCCTGTTCAGCTATGGTCTCAACGGCCACAAGCTCAGTGCCGGCTATCAGCGCATGTTCGGTGATAATGCCTTTCCCTACGTCGATGGCGCCGACCCGTACCTGGTCAACTTCGTGCAGATCAACGACTTCGCCGAGGCCGAGGAACGCTCCTGGCAGGCCAAGTACGAATACGACTTCGCCAAACTCGGGATTCCCGGCCTGAGCTTCATGAGCCGCTATATCAGCGGCGACCATATCGCCCTGAAAAACGGCAACGACGCCAAGGAATGGGAACGCAACAGCGAGATCAAGTACGTGGTGCAGAGCGGCACCTTCAAGGACGTCGCGGTGCGCCTGCGCAATGCCACCTACCGCTCCAACTACTCCGCCCGCGACGCCGACGAAGTGCGCTTGCTGGTGAGCTACAGCGTTGCCCTGTGGTAATCGAAAAACCCATAACAACAACTCCCGTGGAGAGAACAATGGACCTGTCATTACGTAAACTCGCCCTCGCCGCCAGCGTCGTGCTGTTCGCCGGCCAAGCTTTCGCCGCCGAGCCCAAGCGCCCGGAATGCATCGCCCCGGCCTCCCCCGGCGGCGGCTTCGACCTGACCTGCAAGCTGGCGCAAAGCGCCCTGGTCAACGAGAAAGTCCTGAGCAAGCCGATGCGCGTGACCTACATGCCCGGCGGCGTCGGTGCCGTGGCCTACAACGCCGTGGTCGCCCAGCGCCCGGCCGACGGCGGCACCCTGGTGGCCTGGTCCAGCGGCTCACTGCTGAACCTGGCCCAGGGCAAGTTCGGCCGCTTCGATGAAAGCGCCGTGCGCTGGCTGGCCGCGGTCGGTACCAGCTATGGCGCCATCGCGGTGAAAAGCGACTCGCCGTACAAGACCCTCGATGACCTGGTCAAGGCCCTCAAGGCCGACCCGAGCAAAGTGGTGATCGGCTCCGGCGGCACCGTCGGCAGCCAGGACTGGATGCAGACCGCGCTGATCGCCAAGGCCGCCGGGATCAATCCGCGCGACCTGCGCTATGTGGCCCTCGAAGGCGGCGGCGAAATCGTCACCGCGCTGATAGGCGGGCATATCCAGGTCGGCAGCACCGACATCTCCGACTCCATGCCACATATCCAGAGCGGTGACATGCGCCTGCTCGCGGTGTTCGCCGAGAAGCGCCTGGACGAGCCGGAAATGAAGGACATCCCCACCGCTCGCGAGCAAGGCTACGACATTGTCTGGCCGGTCGTACGCGGTTTCTACCTCGGTCCAAAGGTCAGCGACGAAGACTACGCCTGGTGGAAAAACGCCTTCGACAAGCTCCTGGCTTCCGAAGAGTTCGCCAAGCTGCGCGACCAACGCGAGCTGTTCCCCTTCGCCATGACCGGCCCGGAGCTGGACACCTACGTGAAGAAGCAGGTCGCCGACTACAAAGTGCTGGCCAAGGAATTCGGCCTGATCCAGTGATCGCCCCCGTCTAGTGGTCGGTTCCCGCAAGGTGGGGACCGACCCAGGAGTTCACCATGCTCGTTCAACGACTCTTCGCCTCGGTGCTGCTGCTGGCCTGCGCCGGCCTGGCACTGATGGCCTGGCCCTACCAGGCCGCGTTTTCCTATGAACCGGTGGGCCCGCGTGCCTATCCGTTGCTGATGCTCGGCCTGATGGGCCTGGGCCTGCTGTACCTGATCTTTCGCCCCACGCCTATCGTCCACAGCGACGAAGAACCACCGCTGGACCGCGCCACCCTGAACAAGATCGCTCTCTGCATCGGCTTGCTGCTGATCTTCGCCGGAACCTTCGAACCATTGGGTTTCATCCTGTCCAGCATCCTGATCGGCGTGCCCATGGCGCGCCTGTACGGCGGGCGCTGGCTGCCCAGCGTGGTGATCATCAGCCTGATGAGCATCGGCCTGTACGTGCTGTTCGACCGTCTGATGGACGTGCCCCTGCCCCTGGGCCTGCTCGACATCCTGGAGAATTGATATGGATACCCTCAGCTACCTGGGCCAGGGCTTCGGCGTCGCCCTGACCCCCTACAACCTGATCACCGCCCTCAGCGGCACCCTGATCGGCACCATCGTCGGCCTGCTGCCGGGCCTCGGTCCGATCAACGGCGTGGCCCTGCTGATCCCCATCGCCTTCGCCCTCGGCCTGCCACCGGAATCGGCGCTGATCCTGCTGGCGGCGGTCTACCTGGGTTGCGAGTACGGCGGGCGCATCAGCTCGATCCTGCTCAATATCCCCGGTGAAGCCTCCACCGTGATGACCACCCTCGACGGCTACCCGATGGCCCGCCAGGGCCTGGCCGGTGTCGCCCTGTCGCTGTCGGCCTGGAGCTCGTTCATCGGCGCCTTTATCGCCACCTGCGGCATGGTGCTGTTCGCCCCGCTGCTGGCGAAATGGGCGATTGCCTTCGGTCCGGCGGAATACTTCGTGCTCATGGTCTTCGCCATTGTCTGCCTGGGCGGCATGGCCGGCGACCGCCCACTGAAGACTTTTATCGCAGCGCTGATCGGCCTGTTCCTGTCGAGCATCGGCATCGACGCCAACAGCGGCGTCTATCGCTTCACCGGTGACAACGTGCACCTGGCCGACGGCATCCAGTTCGTCGTGCTGGTGCTGGGCCTGTTCTCCATCAGCGAAATCCTCCTGTTGCTGGAGAAGACCCATCGCGGCCAGGAAGCGGTGAAAGCCACCGGGCGGATGATGTTCAACTTCAAGGAAGCCGCGTCGGTGTTCGTGGTGAACCTGCGTTGCGGCGTGCTCGGCTTTATCATGGGCGTGCTGCCGGGTGCCGGCGCGACACTCGCCAGCGCCGTGGCCTATATGACCGAGAAGAAAATCGCCGGTGCCAGCGGCACTTTCGGCCAGGGCGACAAGCGTGGCCTGGCCGCTCCGGAAACCGCTATCGGCGGCGCGGCCTGCGGTGCCCTGGTGCCGATGCTGACCCTCGGCGTGCCTGGCTCGGGTACCACGGCGGTGATGATCGGCGCCCTGTCGCTGTACAACATCACCCCCGGCCCGCTGTTGTTCCAACAGCAACCGGATATCGTCTGGGGCCTGATCGCCTCGCTGTTCATCGCCAACATCATGCTGGTGATCCTCAATATCCCGATGATCCGCATCTTCACCCGCATCCTCGCCGTGCCGAACTGGGCGCTGGTGCCGGTGATCGCCATCATCACCGCGATCGGTGTGTACGCGGTGCACGCCACCACCTTCGATCTGTTCCTGATGATCGGTATCGGCATCTTCGGCTACATCCTGCGCAAGCTGGATTTCCCGCTGTCGCCGATCCTGCTCGGTTTTATCCTCGGTGGCCTGATGGAATCGAACCTGCGCCGGGCGCTGTCGATCTCCAACGGCGCGCTGGAGATCCTCTGGTCAAGCCCGATCACCGCGAGCGTCTGGGGCCTGACCATCGTCATGTTGCTGATGCCGCTGCTGCGCATCTGGCGCAAGCGTGCCGCCCAGCGTCGTGCCCTGGCCAATGCGTGAGAAAAGCTTCAGGGACTGGTGGGGCACACCCCTGGTCGGCCTGGTCGGCGGTTACCTCGCCAGCCAGGTCGGCTGGCCGCTGCCGTGGATGGTCGGCTCGTTGCTGGCGATCATCCTGGTGCGCTGCCTGACTTCCTGGCAACTGGCGGAAATCCCCGGCGGGCGCAAGACCGGCCAGTGGGTGGTCGGCATCGGCATCGGCCTGCACTTCACCCCGGTGGTGATGGAGCAGGTCCTGGCGCATTTCGGCCTGATCTTTTTCGGCGCGCTGGTCACCAGCCTCTCCAGCGTGCTCGGTGTCTGGTTGCTGCGGCGTACCGGCGAGGACCGGCCCACGGCGTTCTTCTCCAGCATGCCGGGCGGCTCCGGCGAAATGGTCAACCTCGGCGCGCGCAACGGCGCGGTGCTCAGCCGGGTCGCGGCGGGGCAGAGCCTGCGGGTACTGGTGGTGGTGCTGTGTGTACCGGCCGCCTTCAAATACCTGCTCGGCGATGGCGTGCCGCTGGGCGGTGCGAGTGTCGTCGACTGGCGCTGGCTGGCCCTGCTGTTCCCCCTGGGCGCCCTGCTCGCCTGGCTCTGGCAGCGCTTGCGCCAGCCCAATCCGTGGCTGTTCGGGCCGTTGCTGGTGAGTGCGACGGTAAGCATCGCCTGGGACCTGCATATCGGCCTGCCCAACGGCGGCAGCCAGATCGGCCAGTGGCTGATCGGCAGCGGCCTGGGTTGTCATTTCAATCGTGAGTTCTTCCGTCGCGCGCCCTCGTTCATGGGCCGCACGCTGATCGGCACGGCTCTGACCATGCTGATCGCCAGCCTCGCGGCGTGGGCCCTGAGTGCGCTGACCCACCTCGACCTGCGCTCCCTGACCCTGGGCATGATGCCCGGCGGTATCGCGGAAATGAGCCTGACCGCCGAGACTCTGCAACTGTCGGTCCCCCTGGTGACGGCGATGCAGGTGATGCGGCTGTTGTTCGTGCTGTTTCTGGCCGAACCGTTGTTTCGCTGGTGGAACCGACAGGCGTGAGAAACAGCACTGTACCGATCGTTCCCACGCTCCGCGTGGGAATGCAGCCCGTGACGCTGTGGGAGCGGGCTTGCCCGCGAAGCTTTTGAAGCGGACGCGGAGCGTCCAGAGAGACATTCCTTTGCTGAGCGTGGGAACGATCATCAATGACAGTTCTGTCCTGGAAAAGCTGGAAAATCGACCGGCGGTTTCTCGCCGCCCTGCCCATGCACCGCTCGTCGCCACTGTCATTTCTGACAGCTAGTCAGCCCTCCTCTCCGGGCGTTGAATGGTCTTTACGACTCGCCATCCGGGCTTTCGGGTCGCCTTTTTCCGTTACTTGTCAGGATCCCGACCATGAACGACTACGTTGATCCCCTGCTCCCCAGCCACGATCCATCGCAAGACGACGCTCCATCGCAAGCACGCACCTTCGACCTGAGCCGGCCCGAACCCATCACCCCCGTGCCCTTCAACGAGCTCGATCTCTACATTCCCAATATGACCGCGCCCGTGGTCGGCTTCGACGGCGGCATCAACCGGGCGGCCCTCGATGCCCACCGCGACAAGGGCTTGCAATGCATCCTGCTGCCCTATCGTGGCATAGCCGAAAACGACTTTATCGAACTGTTCTGCCGCGACACCGTCACACCGGTTGCCTTTCATACCGTCAGCGATATCGAAGCCGCCAACAACGCGCAAATCTCGCTTTTCATTCCTCGCGCACGCTTGCCGGACGGGCCCGCCGATCCGGTGTTTTTCCATCTCACCCGCGTAAGCGGCAACGACGATGAAACCGATTCTTTCCGCCTCAAGGTCGATACCGTCGCCCCCGGCGGTCGCAACCCCGTTGCCAGCACCTACTACAACGAAAACCTGGCCATGCCGGGCTTTCCCCAGGACCTGATCGATTTTGGCGTCGGCGAGGGCGATATCGGCACACCGGTTCCCGTCCGTATCGACTTCTACCCGGCGGTCAGCAACCCGGCAACGGACATCAATCGCTCCGTGCGTGATCGCATCCGCCTGAGCATCGGTGGTTATATCGTCGAGCACAAGGTCACCGAGGGTGAAGCCGAAACCCAGGAGCCGATCACCCTCCAGATCAATACCGGTGACTGGGCAAAAATCGGCAGCGGCGAGCACGTTTGCGAGTACGAGGTGGTCGATGAGGTCGGCAACTATTCCGATGGCTGGTCGCCAGCGCAACTGCTGGAGGTACGCCTCGATGATCAGGCCGAGCCCCTGCTCTACGAACCTTATGTGGAAGAGTCCGACGAGCACAATGAGCTCGATGCCGATGCCCTCGATGGGGCTGACGCTACCGTGGTCGTGGCGGTTCATCGGGCGGATTTTGCTGTCGGCGATACTATCCGCCTGAGACTCAACGGCAGGACTTCGACGGGCTTGCCCGTGGTCCGCCACATCGATCATCCCGTCGCGGCCAATGAACTGGGGCGTACTGCGCGAATCCCCTGGGACAACGCCGATATCCGCTCCCTGATCAAGGGTCGGGTACAGATTTCCTATATACGGATTCGCCCGTCTGCCCCAGACCGCAATTCCCGCAGCGTGATCGTCTATGTCACCGGGACCCAGGCCGGCACCGGTCTGCCGCCGCCCACGGTCGAAGGAGCACCCGGCGATGTACTGCCGCCGGATATCGCTTTCCTGATCGTCAATATCAAGGAGTATCTGGGCCAGGATCCGTTCGACCGGATCACCCTGGTACTCGACGGCACCTTCGCCAATGGCCAGTCCTACTACGATGAGCTCTACGATATCGCCGGTGAGGGCGACATCGTCTTCCGTTTGCAGAATGGCCCCAATGGCGATATCGCCAGGCTCGAAGGCGGAACCTTGCGGCTGTACTACTGGGTGGAAAACGCGATGGGTAAAATCCCGTCCGAGGATCTGCTGCTCGATGTGGGCGAACCGCAGGCTTCGCTGCCACCGGTGGAGGTGAACGAAGCCCCGCCACCCGATCAGGTCTTCGACCCCGAGGTATCGCTCTTCGATGCCAGGGTGCTGGTCAAGGCGAACGTGGACATCATCGAAAATGACATCATCAACCTCCACGCCGAGGGCAGTGCACCCGGCGGCAGCGCACCGCCCTTCAGCTTTCCCGTGACGGCACCCTGGGTCGGCCGGGACCTGCCCTTCACCCTCAAACGCCAGTACATCCTGCCCAATCTGGATCGTTCGATGCGCTTGTACTACACCCTGGCCCGGGCCGGTGAACGGATTCGTTTTTCCCATCCCTTTATCATGAAGGTCGGCAGTGCATTGGACCTGCCCGTGCCTCATATCCTGGAAAGCACGATAACCGGGCCAGATAGCGCAACCATCAATCCGCTGCATGTCGATTCACCGCCGGTGGTCACGATTCGCGTTCAATACAGCCCGATGTATGCCAGCGACAACATCACCGTGCATTGGATCGGCAAGCCCGGTATCGGTACACCCGATATCGAACCCAAGCCTGGTCTTACCACGGGCCAGGTTGATTTCACGGCGCACAGCAGTGCGGTCGCGGCGGCCATTGGCGCAGGTTGCGAAGTGAGCTACAGCGTGGAGCGCGGCGGGGCCACTACGCCCTCAAGAACGCTTCATGTCAGTGTGGACTCGTTCAGTGACGGCGACCTGCCAAGACCCGAATTCTACGCGGACAATGTCCTGGTGACCGGCGCTACGCTTGATGTCACCAAGGCTATAAAAGTGCGCGTGCCCTCGTGGCCGTTGATCGCTGCCGGGCAGAAAGTCTGGTTGAGGCTGACGGGCGTTGCGCACAGTCATACCCTGTGGGAAGCGGTAACGGTTTCACCGGAGTGGGTCAGAACCGGTTATGGGGAAATACCGGTACCTGCCAGTTTCCTGAATGGGTTGGATCATGCCAGTTCACTATCGACGTCATTCAAGGTGACGTTTGACCACAGCAGCGTAGAGGCCAACGCCACGACTTTTCCGTATCGTCTAGTGACTGTGCAAAACCTGCCTTCCGTGATAATCATTCCGCAAATCACCTCAATCAAGGATGCCAGCGGCAACGACATCGCCAACGGTACCAACGTGATAACGACGACCGTGACGCTCACGGGTAGAGCCAACGATGGGGGGCTGGTTGAGATTCGCGACGGCAACAACGTCATGCGTACGGTCACCGCTAACGCCAGCGGCGTCTGGACCACAACACCCGCACTGACGGTGACAACCAAGGACTACAGCATCACCGCGCGTGGCCTCTATGGCAACAATCCTGAGTCAGCCCCGCCGCGTACCTTCAAGGTTATCAAAGTTTACTATGAAACATTCGAAACAGTGCCCGTGCAGAAAATCGCGGCAGGGCAAAGCATCGATACCTCATTGATGGTGATTCTCTTGCGGCCTGGATCAACAGGGGAGTCCGAGATAGTTGATTACAGGGGCAACCAGGTTCCGGATATGCAGTCTGGACATTCGATCGCCTTGAGCCGAGGAAACTCAGGAGTACAACGCTTGCGTCTGACGTTCAAGCGGGGATATGTGAGAGTCAGATTTGCCTTTACGTATCTCAATCTTCCTGCGAAGGTTTTTTTCTATAATTCAATTGGGGCTCTATTGGCAGAGCGTGACTTCGCAGGAGGTGACGGGGGAACTCAAGTTCGCCACCACTGGGTTGACTACTCTGCGCCTTCGATTAATGGACCCATTGCCTACATCGAAGTGACCAGCAACAATGATTATACCCTCCTGGACTTCTTTACCTTGTGGGGCTAATTGCACCGAAACCTACCTGAAAACCACACCAACAAAAAGAGGAAGCCAAGGCTTCCTCTTTTTGTTTACACGGAGCGCTTACCAGCTATAGCGAATCCCGACATTGGCGCCCCAGGGCTGGTCGATTTTCTCGCCTTTACTGAAGTCCAGGTCGGCATGTACTTGCCACTTCTCGTTCAACGACACCGCGACACCGGTACCCAGTTCCACCCGCGAACCCGACAGGTCGTTGTGGAAGCTGTTGTCGTTGACCTGCACCTTGTTGTTCTTGGCGAACTCCTGCACGAACGCGGTGCGCAGGTAAGGCTGGGCCACACGACCGTCGCCGATGTCGAAGTTGCGGCCGCCGGTCACGCCGACCTTGCCGAGCAACGACAGGGTGCGACCGGTTTCCGCCTTCAGGCCGTTGTCCAGCTTGTAGTCCTTGGCCCCCACGGCCATGGCCGAGAGCTGTACCGCCGGCTCGACAAAGTAGTCGTTGTCCAGCTTGATGTGACGACCGAACTCACCGGAAACACCCACACCCATGTTCTTGTGGTTGCCCTTGGCCGTCTTGCCGTCGCTGAGCGCCACCGAAGACTTGTTGTGGAAGCTGTTGAGCTTGGCCACGCCGTCGAAGTAGTAACCGCTCTGCTCATCCAGCCAGGTGGCATAACCACCGATATAGGTGCTGTGCACGGTGCCGTTGGTACCACGCCCCAGGTTCAGGTCGGACTTGCTGTAGCCAGCCATCACACCGGCCAGCCATTGCCCGTCACCGACCGGCAGGCGCCCGTCGGCACCGAGGGCCAGGCCCTGCTGGTTCTGGTCGTAGGCGACACCCTTGCCGGCATCGACCTTGTGCTTATTACCGTAGGTGCGCATCCAGCCGCCGCTCTGGCCGCCGTTGAAGCGCAGTTCACCCATGCGCGAACGCAGGGAAGTCAGTTCGCCGTACATCACGGTCGGCGCGACGTTGGCCAGGGCCAGTACCGAACGGGTGCCCGGACTGATGACCTTGGTGGACGGATCCAGGTGCCAGTCCTTGCCATCGTCATCGGCGATCAGGCTGTAGGAGTAGGTCCCGACGTCCACACGGTCGCCCAGCAGGCTGAAGGTCGCGCCACCATCGGCGGTGCGCACTACGTGCAAGCGGTCCTCGGACAGCGGGTCGGCACCGCTGCTGCTGATCAACAGTTTGTGCTCGCCCTCGGAAGCACCGGTGACGTTGAGGAAATCCCCCTGCAGATGGGCGAAGTCGGCGGTCATGATAAAGGTGCCGTTGCCCGCGAGGTTTTCCACGTCCAGCTGGTAGAACGCACCCGGGTCGCCGAACTTGACGTTACCACCGGCCATGTTCAGGTCACCGATGCTCTGGTGGTCGGTCATCACCCAGGTGGCGTCGCTGTTGAGCGCCAGGCTGTCGACGTTGTCCAGGCGGCCGGTGAGGATCGAACCGTTGTTCAGGGCCACGTGGGCGACACCGCCAGCGTCCTTGACCACATCGCCGGTCATGGCAGCGCCGTCCAGGCTCAGGTCCAGGGTGCTGGCGTTGCCGACCTGGATATTGCCGGTCAGGGCGCTGTTGCTGACGCGCATGTTGGCCGAACCGCCACCGACCAGTTCCAGCATGTTGCCGTTGCCGCCGGTCAGGGTGGAACCATTGTTGACATCGATCTCGGCGACCGCATTACGATCGACCAGCAGGGCTGCGCCACTCAAACCCACGACATGGGTGTTATCCAGTGACAGGTGAGGCTCCTGATCGGCGGCCGTCCCCTCGCGAAGCAGACGAACACCGTTGGCACCTCCGGTGATAGTGCTACCGCTGGCATTGACGTGCCCACCCAGCAGATTGATACCCTGGCCGGTCGCACTGGTAGCGGTGACGGTCGAGCCGATCAGGTCCAGTACGCTGAAGGCGGTGATATGCACGCCGCTATTGAGGCCGCTGATACGGCTGTTGCTCACTGTCGCCGTCGAGCCCGTGGTCGTGGCCGGAGCGCGCACCAACTGCAACCCATCGTTCTGGGCGCTGGTGATATTGGCCCCGGAAATAGTTCCCTGACTGTTGCTAAGGCGCACGGCAACAGTGTTGCCCAATGCTGTTGCATTGGCATTGGTCAGGTTGACGGTGGAGCCGGTGGCGTCGATATCACGGACAGTGGCACCGTCGACGTTCAGCGTACCGCCATTGACCACCCGGTATTGATTCGAATTCGACGTCGTGACGTTTTGCGTCCGGTTATCCACTGTGACCACAGCCGCCAGCGCCTGCTCGCTCAACAGCCACAGGGGAGCCAAGGCCGCCACTTTCACGGCCGCCGATAACTTCGAATATTGAACACTCAGTACTTTGCTATTAAACATCTGCATCACTCTCTGAAGGAATACCTGTTCGAACCCGGAAATGCGTATCGAACAGCACGCCTTCCGTTTTCTCAGGACGCAGAGACTACGGACGCAACTCCTTTTGATATGTAGGATTTTTCCTTCATAAGGGGAATATTATTCCCATAAAAAAGAAGTGCTTGTTTCAGATATTCGGTAAGAAAAAATCTGAGATATACGAACGAGATTGGATTACTTCATGAAAGACCGGAGAGCAAAGCTCCCCGATCTTTCTTCACGGTTAATAGAAAAATTCAGGGTTGAGTCGGATCACAAGTCGCACCCGCCTGGTTGACCGTCACCTGAACACGGGTGGTTGGAGAAGACCCACCGCCGCCACCGATTGCTTTCTTGATTGTCCAGAAAATCTCGATACCGCAACGATAGTCACTCAGGACGAAGTATCTCCAGTCCAGCGTCAGCGAGATTCCTTGGGTGACATCATTCTGAATAACCTTGTGCGGGATAATCTGCGGTGGAGGCCCCGACAGTTCCGTATTGAAGGCAAAGTCGAAACCTGATGCATGCAGTTCGATTTCGTCGTCTGGTGCCAGGCTTGTAGGTGCAAAGATTCTGACCGGAATCCCCAACCACGGACTTTGTGCGCACCTGATACGACCATCTGCCGGATCGACACGGGTGAATGTAGCGGGATCAGTAATGGTGAAGTTGTTCACCGATACATCTACCGTCTGTTTTTTCGAAACTTTATAATTGTTCGCATCGGTGATTCTGTACCAGAGTGGAATCTTGCCATTACCTACATCACGGATGATCGGATTCCATGGCAACGTACGCACAATAATGAAACCGGGGCCTTCAAGGCCTGTCACCGGGTAATCGGCAACAAACTCACCGTTGCCTGGGCCATAGAATATTTCGATCAGGTCACCTTGCACCAGATTATTGGGTAGCTCGATTCTTATCGTGGCATTTTCGCCACTGTCTATTGGCACTATCTTGTTTATTTCTTGCGTAAAACTCTCGAGCTCCGGCAGCGGCAGCAAGGGATCTTCAGGACCAGGGTTGTCAGGGTCCAGAGGGTCGCCCGGTACCACCAGATTGACAGTGACAGGGTTGACAGGGGATCCGATGTCCGAACCGCGACGAACAAAATATTCAACATTCGCGACGTAAGGCAACAAGGTGCCGTGAGACGCAATCACGTCGTAATCCACGGTAAAAGCAATGGGGAATGCTGGAATGGCGGGCACGCGCCTGGTGTCCACATAGGTCCCGTGCCAATACAGGAGAATTTCATCTCCACCTTGTGGATTGTCATAAGCCAACACATTGACCAATACCCCCATGCGTGCTTCCTCCCGGTCAATAGGTGCCGCCGGCACCTCGGGGGCGAGCAGACCGCCAGGTGGGTCACTGAGCAACACATAGACGGTTTCGGGGGTAGAGTACGGGCTTCGATTGCCAGCCCGATCGGTGAACGTGTACTGGAGTATTTTAGGCCCCTGCCCCATGGGACCGATCAGGCTTGCAGGCATGCGGAACTGGATAGGGCCAGCGGGTAGCGTTCCCTGAAGGGTGGGCGTACTCAGCCCCGAGCCCCAGTAAAAGGCATAGGTATCACCTGGTCGCCGATCAACGGGATCGTCGACTTCCATCACTACTTCGTCGTTATGGCTGCTCAGGTAGTCGGGGGTCACCTGTTTGTTGTTGGCAATCAGGTCGGCATCGAGTCTGACGGCTTCGGGCTGGTTACCCAGGTTCGGGTCGCGGGTATCGTAAAAGAACGTCAACGTCGCCGAGTCCCTTGGGTTCCGATCCCAATCGGTCGAGACTTCATAACGCACCTCTTTCAACCCGTGCGCACCAAGGTACAGGACAGGGACAGCCAGTTCTACAGGGCTGGGGACGCCTCCCTGGGGGTAGTGCACTTCCAGGTCCCTGATTTCATTGTTATCGACAAAAATCTTCAGGATATTAAAATCCGTGGGATCGGCGGTTTCGTCAGGCCATTGTTCAATCTCAAGTTCAAGTCCCGTCGCCGCCGCGTTACGCCCCAGGATCTTGCCTTGGTCGTCGCCAGCGACCTCAGGCAGAAGGTTCGCACCGACCGGTTCGGCTAACAAGGTGCGGGGCTGCTGTGCAGCGGTGCGGTCTGACTTTTGGCGCAGTTCGCGCAGCTCTTTTCTCTCCAGATACTTGCAAGTTGACATGTCCGCATACTCCATAGCGCCAACGGTGTTGGCACTAGCTTGAGGAGCGTTCGAAACTGCCTTGGGGTTGTCTTCGATGGCCGCTGGACATTCGAACACTCACGCCATTCAGCGACGGCGCCTTCGAGTAGGGAGAATTAAACCGGCTTTTTCACCCTCGCACACCTGTCAGAACTGACAGGTGTGCGAGGGTGAAAAATGTGCATCTGCGCTCGCCGTTGAATACGCGAGATGAAAAGGCTCTGGAACGCCCTCATTCAGCCCATTTACTACTTAAATAAACGACTGAAATTTCGAAAAAGACTAAGAGAAAATTGCCTCTTCATCTTTTCAGACCGGCAGGATTGAAACGTCCATCCAGGATGGAAACTTTTAATAGACGGCTCAAAACCTATCACTTGCCTCCCGGGCAAATCGTTCGAGACTGATTGCGCTGTCGCGAACAATTTGCCCAGGTCTTTTTGATCAATCGTCCCCAAGGCAAGGCGGACTATTCGGCCTGAGCACGCTCACATAGACCCGTTTTTCCGCCGAACGGCCCTCACCGCCGGTGGCCTTGTGCACGGTATAGAACGCCATGGCGGAACCGTTGTTTGGCTTGATCAAACCTGGCTCCTTGACATAAGGATCGAACACCACCGTAAACCTGTAGCCGTTGATCGCCTCCTCCGCAGTGAGCCGATGGGGAAAGACATCACCGGCCTCCGGCATCTCGGTACCCGCTTGCCAGTTGGGGCTCGCATAGGCCGTCCAATGCAGAAGGACTTCGTCGTTTTCATCCAGTTTCTGCGAGTCACCGGGGATATCCACACTCACTCCCAACCAAGGCTTGAGGTTACAGTTGATAAAGTTCGCACCGGGTCCTGGGCCAGAGGTTACGTCTGGAAAGACAGGCGCTTTCAATCCCGCTATCGGCGCAAGTTCGACACGGACCGAGGTAGCCTCTGCCCGCTGGCGATTAACGCCATTGAAAGTCCAGTAATAGATCGGCACCTGGCGATCCCCCACGGGCGAGATGAACGACCAGGGCACGAACATTTCGATCTCGTCGCCTTCGCTCTCGCCGGAAAGGACCGTATGTATATCCACGGGTGTCGGGAGATTGTCCCAGATCAGTTCCAGCACCTCTCCCGGTTCAGGGTCGGCATACAGCGGCACTACCACTCGGGCGTCCTGGTCTCGGTCGGCGACAGTCAATACGTTGTCTCCCGTCACCCCCTTGACCGTGACCTGGGGCAGAGATCGATTGATCGGATCGGGATCCGTGGGCTTGACCGGTCCGGCGACGGTAAGGTCGACAGATACGAACTTGGGGATAGATGGCCTGGGCCCGATGTTCCCCCGTCCCCAGGTGTAGTGGACCCGAACCGTCTGGCGTGCCTGTTGGGTACCGCCGGTAATCAGGGCAGCCCAGCTCACGGGAACAGGAATGGGCCAGGATTGGAACTCAACGACCTCGTGCTCGTCCAGGTGCTGGAGATTCCAGTAGAAATTCAGAATATCGCCGGGGGCACTTCCGATGATCTCATCGACCAGCATCAGTACCCCGCCCGGTGCGCGAGCATCCTCAAGATCGACCAGACCATCGTCAGCCTGGGGCACCTTGGGTGGGAGTAGTGTGACAGGAGCCGGAGCGAGGTCGACCACGATGCTGATCCGTCGCGACTTGTCGCCCACATTGCCGACTTTGTCGTTCAGGATGTAGTAGGGGAAGAATTCGCCTTCGCCCTTGTCTCGAATATCATCGCCTGTGAACACCAGTTCTATAGGGTCGGGGTCCTCTTTCAGGTGACGTGGCTCGATGATCACCTCATTCACGGCGTCCGTGTCGGGATCGTTCAAAGCCTCCCAATGACCGCTCGCCACATCCTTGAGTTTGATATCGTCCCAGGGCTCGATCATGGCAATCACCTGATCATTGTTGCCGGGGTCATTCAAGTAAGACTCATCAATGGTGTCCACCGGGAACTGCAACCTGGTCCAGGCGGCGCCCCCGTTGGGAGCCGACGTGTCGATATCGATGACGATCGGTTCCGAGGGGGGAGAAGGGTTACCGTCCAATGTCACGATATAGGAAAGCTCGTGGCGCCCAGGCGACGCGAGATAGCTCTGCGGAATAGAGGCAGAAAGAGGAAAGATCAAGGCAGGATCGAACGGCCACCTCAATGATACCGTTGTCGCTGGTGAGATTCCGGGGATGTAATCGAAGTAGATGTCGACATAGGTCATATCTCCATCTTCACCTCCCTCATAGTTGTCCCAGACCTTCTCGATAACAACTTTCAAGTCTTGTAATTGAGCATCCCGTGGAATCTGATAGCCGTAATCGTCAGCTTCCATGGGTAAGGCATCGGGAACTTGCAAGGCCTCCAGGTTCAAGATGCTCTGTGTGGCAATGCCTGCCGCTGGCGGTAGGGTGGGCTTGGACATGTCCGTGCTCCTTGATGGGTTGATCAACGAAGCGGCCGTTGACCACCGGGTTGGCACATGACCAACCGACAAGGCCGTGGAGAACATTTAATGCGCAAAGGCCCGGGGCGGATACTGTCAGAAATGACAGGTCGCGGGGCCTTACGTCTGAAAAGTGCAGGCACCGGGGGTGGCTGATCGGGGGACTTCCTGGGAGTTTTCTGGAGGCCTCGAGGGCCTCTTCGCTGACAAGCCAGCTCCTACACAAGGGTGGTTGCGGCGGGGCTTACAGCGGCGGCAGGGTCCACTCGATCGGCGCCAGGCCGTTCTGCTCGAGGAACTTGTTGGTCCGGCTGAAATGCCCGCAACCGATAAAGCCGCGATAGGCCGAAAGGGGCGACGGATGCACCGACTTGAGCACCAGGTGCTTGGTGGCGTCGATCAGTTTCTGCTTGCCCTGGGCATGGGCGCCCCACAACAGGAACACCAGTTTGTCCTGGCGCTCGCTGACCACTTCGATGATGCGGTCGGTGAAGAACTGCCAGCCCCGGTTGGCATGGGAAGCGGCATTGCCCCGCTCCACGGTCATGGTGGTGTTGAGCAACAGCACGCCCTGCTCGGCCCAGCTTTGCAGGTAGCCGTGGTTGGGAACGTCGATGTTCAGGTCGCGCTGCAATTCCTTGTAGATATTCACCAGCGACGGCGGCGCCGGCACGCCCGGTTGCACCGAGAAGCACAGGCCGTGGGCCTGGCCCGGGCCGTGGTACGGGTCCTGGCCAAGGATCACCACTTTCACCTGGTCCAGCGGGGTGCTGTTCAATGCATTGAAGATCAGCGGGCCCGGCGGGTAGATCTGCTTGCCGGCGGCATGTTCCTGGCGCAGGAACTCGCGCAACTCGGCCATGTAGGGCTTGTCGAACTCGTCACGCAGGGCGTGTTTCCAGCTCGGTTCGAGTTTGATGCGGTCGTCGTCGGTCATGAGATCCTGTCCTGAATGAGCAATGGGGCGGACACTAGGAAAGCCGACCACGCTTGTCAATTGATCCGACGCATTCCCGGCAGTTTCCCACACAGGGATCATACTGAGCATTCAACCCGCAGTTTGAGGTCGCGATGAATCTGCACTTCGAAGAACTCATCGGCACGGATGGCGCACGAATCGGCGTCGCCAGCCTGGATGCCGAACACACGCTCAACGCCCTTTCGCTGCCGATGATCACGGCCCTTCATGAGCGGCTCGAGGCCTGGGCCAAGGATCCACAGATCGCTTGCGTACTGTTGCGCGGCAACGGGGCCAAGGCCTTTTGCGCCGGCGGCGAGGTGCGTAGCCTGGCCCAGGAATGCCGCGCCCGACCGGGTGAGGTTCCGCCGCTGGCGGCAGCATTTTTCGCCGCGGAATACCGCCTTGATTACCACCTGCACACCTATCCCAAACCGCTGATCTGCTGGGGCCACGGCTATGTGCTGGGCGGTGGCCTGGGCTTGCTGCAGGCCGCCAGCATCCGCATCGTCACGCCCGGCAGCCAGTTGGCGATGCCGGAAATCGGCATCGGCCTGTACCCGGATGTCGGCGGTAGCTGGTTCCTCTCGCGCCTGCCCGGCAAGCTGGGGCTGTTCCTCGGTTTGACCGGCGCGCGGATGAATGCCCGCGATGCGCTTGACCTCGGCCTGGCCGACCGGATGTTGCGCGACGACCAGCAGGACGAATTGATCGATGGCCTGCTGCGGCTCAACTGGCAGGAACAGACGGCGGTGCAACTCAACAGCCTGCTCAAGGCCCTGGAGCACCAGGCACGCGAGCAGCGTCCGCCGGCGCAGTGGCTGCCACGCCGGGAAACCATCGATGCGCTGCTGGACGTCGGTGACGTGGCCTGTGCCTGGCGGATGCTGGCCCAGCGCACCGAGGACCCCGACGACCTCCTGGCCCGGGCGGCGAAGAACCTCAAGGACGGCTGTCCGCTGACGGCTCACCTGGTGTGGGAGCAGATCAGCCGGGCGCGGCACCTGTCGCTGGCCCAAGTGTTCCAGATGGAATATGCCTTGAGCCTGAACTGCTGCCGTCACCCGGAGTTCAGCGAAGGCGTGCGCGCCCGCCTGATCGACAAGGACCAGCAACCGCGCTGGCACTGGCCGGATGTCACGGCGGTGCCGCGGGCGGTGGTCGAGGCGCACTTCCACAAGGCCTGGGAAGGCCGGCACCCGCTGGCGGACCTGTCCAATTACTGAAGTACACGGATCCGGGTCTTCGATGAGCCTTGCCGGCCTCTTCGTGGGCAAGCCCACTCCCGCAGGGTTTGCGTCAGACACAGTGCTGCGCTACGGCACGAACCCTGTGGGAGCTGGCTTGCCAGCGAAGGCGGCTGCAAGGGCGATGCAAGCTTCACGGGCCTCTTCGTGGGCAAGCCCACTCCCACAGAGTTTGCGTCGGACACAGTGCTGCGCTACGGCACGAACCCTGTGGGAGCTGGCTTGCCAGCGAAGGCGGCTGTAAGGACGATGCAAGCTTCACGGGCCTCTTCGTGGGCAAGCCCACTCCCACAGGGTTTGCGTCAGACATAGTGCTGCGCTACGGCACGAACCCTGTGGGAGCTGGCTTGCCAACGAAGCTTCTGGGTGCCCTCTTCAACCCTAGTGCCCACGACCTCCACCGTGCCCGTGGCCACCGTTGTTGCCATGACCACCATTGCCACCATGCTCGCCCCAGCCTTGCCGGTAAGGCTGGCCCCAACCACGGTTCGGGTAGCCGTTCGAATAGCCCCGTGGCGCCGGGGCGTAGTAACGCGGCGCGGCATAGTAGCGGGGCTGTGGCGCGTAGTAGCGCGGTTGCGGTGCGTAGTAGTCTCGACGGTAGTACGAACCGCCGCCGTAATAGACCGGTGCGGGTGCCGTGTAGACCTCGGAACGGTAGTAGTCGGCACCACCGTCGTAGTAAGGCACACATGCAGAAAGCGTCAAAGCCAGGCTTGCCGTGAGAAGAAGTCGAGGGTACATGGCGGCCTCCTGGACCGCGAAGAAGCCACACCAGCGACGCTGGTCGGCATGCGTGGACAAACAGGTCCACGCACACTCTTTAAGACTGTAAAACCCTCATGAAGTGCCATTCGGCAATATTTGGAAACATGCTTTTCTACACCCTTCTGATCGTTCCCACGCTCCAGCGTGGGAATGCCTCACCGGACGCTCCGCGTCCGCTCTGCAGGTGACGCGGAGCGTCAGGGGCTGCATGCCCACGCAGAGCGTGGGAACGATCAAAACCTGCTTTTCCGTACCGCCCCCGATCCACTGTAGGAGCCGGCTTGCTGGCGATAGGGCCTTGAGCACACTGCAAGATGATCGCTCCCACGTTCCAGCGTGGGAAGGCCTCACTGGACGCTCCGCGTCCGCTCTGCAAGTGACGCGGAGCGTCAAGGGCTGCATTCCCACGCAGAGCGTGGGAACGATCAAAACCTGCTTTTCCGCACCGCCCCCGATCCACTGTAGGAGCCGGCTTGCTGGCGATAAGGCCTTGAGCACACTGCAAGATGATCGTTCCCACGCTCCAGCGTGGGAAGGCCTCACTGGACGCTCCGCGTCCGCTCTGCAGGTGACGCGGAGCGTCAGGGCTGCATGCCCACGCAGAGCGTGGGAACGATCAATCAAAGGGCCGAGCCAACCGTGAGGCGCTGGCCATCAGGGCCGCGCATTGAGCTGCTGCTGCAGGTTCTGGATCTGGCTTTGCAGCGTGTTGATATTGCGCGTGACCTGACCACGGAAGGCATCGAACTCCGCCGTGCTGGCGCCCTGTCCGGCGGCGGCCTGGCGATTGTCCTGCTCGCTCTTGAGCACGATCATGTCCTGCTCCAGGCGCTCCACGGCCGCGCTCGGATTGCCCTGCTTCTTCAGCGCGGCGATATCGGCGGCGTGGCTCCTGACCTCGGCATCGAGCTTGCCGGCATCCGCCTGGGCCGCCTTCAGCGTCGCCAGGTCCGCCACCAGGCTCTTGACCTGGGCCTGCAACTGGCCATTGGCACTCTGCAGGTCGCTGGTCTGCGCGGTCATCTGCTGCAGGCGCTGCTCCAGCCCGGTCTGCTGGCCGGCGACGCCCTGCTGTTGCTTGCCCTGCTCCAGCAACTTGCCCTCCAACTGCTTGACCTGCAACTTCAACGCCTCACTGTCGCTGTTGACGTTGGACTCAGTCGCCACCACCTTGCCGGAAATCGCCTGCAGGCGCCCGGCCGCGTCCTCGCTGATGCGCGCAAAACTCTCCTGGGTGGCAACCAGTTGCTGCTCCATCAGCGAGATCTGCTGGAAGCTCCACCAGGCCAGCCCGGCAAAGGCAAAGAACAACGCCCCCACCAGCGCCCACAACGGACCGGTACTCGGCCCCTTGACCTTGACCACCGGGGTGCTGCGCGACGCCACCTTGGTGCGCTCGCGGGCAGCCGGGGTCACCGGGAAGTCATCGTCATCGCCCACGTCGGCACGCAGGCTCGGTACATCATCGAAATCGTCGTTGGCATCGTTGCGCATGAAAGAACCTTTGCGGACCACATTGATGGCGAAATGCGCCGAGTATAAACCCGTTACCCGCCGCTCTGATCGACTCTGAACCCGGCACTCGGTTCAGTCCTGGTCACTGAATGTTTCACCGGGCAGCCGGTTCCTGGGCCTGCCACCAGTGGCAGAACTCATCCAGTGCCGCCCACAGGCTGACCTTGGGCTCGTACCCCAGATAATGCCGTGCCCGGCTGATGTCCAAGGTGAAATCTTTGTTCATCACCTGCATCCCGAGTCGCGACAGGGTCGGCTCCGGGCGTCCCGGCCACAGCGCACAGGCCGCTTCGTTCAGCGCCGCGACGCTGTAGGCCAGGCCATAGGAGCGATAGCGCGTGACCTGCGGCACCTGCATCCGGCGCATCACGTAGTTCACCACGTCCCACAGCGGCACCGGCGTACCGTTGCTGATGTTGTAGACCTTGCCCAGGGCCGAGCCACTGGCTTGCAGGCAGCTCAACAGGGCGTCGTTGAGGTTCTGCACACTGGTGAAGTCGACCTTGTTCAGGCCGTTGCCGACAATTGCCAGGCGGCCCTTGCGCTGCATCTTCAGCAGGCGCGGGAAGATGCTCATGTCGCCGGCCCCGGTGACAAAGCGCGGACGCAGGGCGAGGGTCTCCAGGCCGAACTCCTGCGCGCCGAAGACCTTCTGCTCGGCGAGGAACTTGGTCGCCGCATAGGGATGCCGGAAGCGCTTGGGCACCTGTTCCTCGGTCAGTTCCAGGTGCGAGCGGCCGTCGAAGTAGACCGAAGGCGAGGACAGGTGGACCAGGCGTCGCACCTGCTCCTTGAGGCAGGCCTCGACGACGTTTTCGGTGACCAGCACATTGCCCTGGTGAAAATCCTGGTAGCGCCCCCACAGGCCGACGGCACCGGCGCAATGCACCACGACCTCGACATCGCGGCACAGGTCGCGCACCAGTTGCGGGTCGCCGAGGTCGCCCTGGATAAACTCGGCGCCACGGCGTACCAGATGCTCGACGCTCTCGGCCCGGCGGCCATTGACCCGCACGTCATAGCCCTGCTCCAGGGCGCAACGCGCGAAGCGTCCGCCGATAAAGCCGCTTGCGCCAGTGACCAGAATTTTCATGTCGTGCTCCAAATGCCTTGATTCGTCTTGCCTGCTACTTAAACGCTGCCCGTCACGCCAGAGGCACCAGCCATTGCGCCGCCGAACGCGCCAGGTGCTCGGTCAAGCGCCCCAGCAACTGACCGCCATTGCGCCAATGATGCCAGTACAAGGGCACATCGACCGGTTTATCTGGAATCAACTCCACCAGCCGACCCCGCGCCAACTGTTCGCGCACCTGCAATTCGGGGACCAGGCCCCAGCCCAGTCCCGCCTCGTTGAGACGCAGAAAACCTTCGGCGGACGGACACAGGTGGTGCTCGAAACCGCCCTCCACGCCCAACGCGGCGAGATAGCGATGTTGCAGCAGGTCGTCCGGACCGAATACCAGCGCCGGCGACTGTGCCAGCGAGCGGGCGTCGACGCCGTCGGGGAAATGCCGGGCGACAAATGCCGGGGTCGCCAGTGCCCGGTAGCGCATGGCCCCGAGCAACAGGCTGCGGGCACCGGCGATCGGCCGCTCGCTGGCACAGACACAGGCCGCCACTTCACCGGCGCGCATGCGCTTGAGGCCGACGGTCTGGTCTTCCACCACCAGATCCAGCAACAGGTGGTGAGCGACACAGAAGTCACCCACCGCCTCGGCCCACCAGGTCGCCAGGCTGTCGGCGTTCAGGGCGATACGCAGGCGATCCGGCAGCCCTTCTTCGTCCAGTGCCGGCACCTGGCCCTGCAGGTCGCGTTCGAGCAGGCGCACCTGCTGCACATGATTGAGCAGACGCCGGCCGATCTCGGTCGGCGACGGCGGCGTCGCGCGCACCAGCACCGGCTGGCCCACCCGCGCCTCCAGCAACTTGATCCGCTGGGAGATCGCCGACTGGGACAAGCCCAGCACCTGTGCCGCCCGCTCGAACCCGGCCTGTTCGACCACGGCGGCCAGGGCGGAGAGCAATTTGTAGTCGAACATCAGTTTTCCTAATGAGCGATCATCAATATTGGTTTCTCTTATACAGGATCCCCCGGGAGAATGCCCGCCAGTACTCTTTGAATGAAGGACAGTGCAATGGCTGGCGAAACCTCCCTGGCAATCCTGCTGCGCAGCATGAGCCCCCACCTCAATGACGGCGACTATGTGTTCTGCTGCATCGCCGACGCCGCCGTGCTCCAGGGTCGCGAGCCCATCGGCAGCTTTCGCGAGCGCGAGGGCCTGACGGTGATTCTCCGCCGTGAAGACGCCGAGGCGCTGGGCCTGCCCTTCGACTACCGCGCGGCCTGGATCACCCTGAACGTGCATTCGGCCCTGGAAGCCGTCGGCCTCACCGCCGCCTTCGCCGGCGCGCTGGGCAAGGCCGGTATCAGTTGCAACGTGATCGCCGGCTACTACCACGATCATCTGTTCGTCGGCCGCGACGACGCCGAGCGCGCCATGTCCGTGTTGCAGGACCTGGCCCACCAGGGAGCATGACCCTCATGTGGCAGAGTTATGTGAACGGCCTGCTGGTCGCGGCCGGACTGATCATGGCCATCGGTACGCAGAATGCCTTTGTCCTGGCCCAGAGCCTGCGCCGTGAACACCACGTGCCGGTCGCGGCCCTGTGTGTCGCCTGCGATGCGCTGCTGGTGGCAGCGGGTGTGTTCGGCCTTGCGACGGTGCTGGCCCACAACCCGACGCTGCTGGCGATCGCCCGCTGGGGCGGCGCCGCCTTCCTGCTCTGGTACGGCAGCCTGGCCCTGCGCCGCGCCTGCTCGCGGCAAAGCCTGCAACAGGGCCAGGGCCAGACCGCGCGCTCGTTGCGTGCCGTGCTGCTCAGCGCCCTGGCGGTGACCTTGCTCAATCCCCACGTGTACCTCGACACCGTGCTGCTGATCGGCTCCCTCGGCGCCCAGCAGACCGAACCCGGGGCCTATGTGGTAGGTGCCGCCAGTGCGTCGTTGCTGTGGTTTTTCACCCTGGCCCTGGGCGCGGCCTGGCTGGCCCCGTGGCTGGCGCGCCCGGCGACCTGGCGCATCCTCGACCTGCTGGTGGCGGTGATGATGTTCAGCGTGGCGGGCCAACTGATCGGCAGCGCCTGATATCGCCAGGGGCTTTTATTCCAAAAGGCTCTGGAACCTCTATCCCACACAGTTGTTGCGTGGTTAAGCCGCAACCCCGGTGCTATGATCGGAAACCTGCGCCGCAAGGGGTACAAACTCCACGGCGCATAGTTTGGCCGCCCGTGATCGGCCTTGCGCTCACCGCAACTGACCTGATTAGGAGAATAACCATGGCTTTCGAATTGCCACCGCTGCCCTACGCACACGATGCCCTGCAGCCGCACATCTCCAAGGAAACCCTGGAGTTCCACCACGACAAGCACCACAACACCTATGTCGTGAACCTGAACAACCTGGTGCCAGGCACTGAGTTCGAAGGCAAGACCCTGGAAGAAATCGTCAAGTCTTCCTCGGGTGGCATCTTCAACAACGCCGCTCAAGTCTGGAACCACACTTTCTACTGGAACTGCCTGGCGCCAAACGCCGGCGGCCAACCTACCGGCGCACTGGCCGAAGCGATCAACGCTGCGTTCGGTTCGTTCGACAAGTTCAAGGAAGAATTCACCAAGACTTCCGTCGGCACCTTCGGTTCCGGCTGGGGCTGGCTGGTGAAGAAGGCTGACGGTTCCCTGGCCCTGGCCAGCACCATCGGCGCCGGCAACCCGCTGACCAGCGGCGACACCCCGCTGCTGACCTGCGACGTCTGGGAACACGCCTACTACATCGACTACCGCAACGTGCGTCCGAAGTATGTCGAAGCGTTCTGGAACCTGGTGAACTGGAAATTCGTCGCCGAGCAGTTCGAAGGCAAGACCTTCACCGCTTGAGACTGAATCACGCTTGAGAAAGAACCCGGCCTGGCCGGGTTTTTTTATGCCCCGCGGACGCCCCCGTGACCACGGGCGCCCACGACCGATTGTCCCTTGCCCCAACGCCACCAGGGACTACGCTGAATAATCCGCTAAATTGAATGACACCGCCTCAAGTTACGCGGCGCTGCTACGACACAGTACCTATGGCCTGAAAAGGTTCGAGAAGCACATTTCGGCCAAGCCCTAGCATGGATCATCCCCGGTCGCATTGTCCCTTTGACTGCCGGGGCCGGATTGCCAATACTCATGGCAACTTGATGCTACCCGCACGGAACAAGGAATAGCCCTTTGAAGCTGGAACTCAAGAACAGCTTGTCGGTGAAGTTGCTCCGGGTCGTGCTGCTGTCGGCACTGATTGTCGGCGTGGTACTGAGCTGTGCGCAGATCGTCTTCGACGCCTACAAGACCCGCCAGGCGGTCGCCGGTGACGCCCAGCGAATTCTCGACATGTTCCGCGACCCCTCGACCCAGGCCGTCTACAGCCTCGACCGGGAGATGGGCATGCAGGTGATCGAAGGCCTGTTCCAGGACCGCTCCGTGCGCATGGCCTCCATCGGCCACCCCAACGAAGCCATGCTCGCGGAAAAATCCCGCGACCTGCAGACCTCCTCCAGCCGCTGGCTCACCGACCTGATCCTCGGCCAGGAACGCACCTTTACCACGCAACTGGTCGGTCGCGGCCCCTACAGCGAGTATTACGGCGACCTGAGCATCACCCTCGACACCGCCACCTACGGCCAGGGCTTTATCATCAGTTCGGTGATCATCTTCATCTCCGGCGTGCTCCGGGCCCTGCTCATGGGCCTGGTGCTGTACCTGGTCTATCACTGGTTGCTGACCAAGCCGCTGTCGCGAATCATCGAGCACCTGACCAATATCAACCCGGATCGTCCGGCCGCGCACCAGTTGCCCTTGCTCAAGGGCCACGAAAAGAACGAACTGGGCATCTGGATCAACACCGCCAACCAGTTGCTGGCCTCGATCGAACGCAATACCCATTTGCGCCATGAAGCGGAAAACAGCCTGCTGCGCATGGCCCAGTACGACTTTCTCACCGGCCTGCCCAACCGCCAGCAATTGCAGCAGCAACTGGACAAGATCCTCACCGACGGCGGGCGCCTGCAACGCCGGGTCGCGGTGCTGGTGGTCGGCCTCGATGACTTCAAGGGCATCAACGAACAATTCAGCTACCAGGCCGGCGATCAACTGCTGCTGGCCCTGGCCGATCGCCTGCGCGCCCACAGCGGTCGCCTCGGCGCCCTGGCGCGCCTGGGTGGCGATCAGTTCGCCCTGGTCCAGGCGGATATCGAACAGCCCTACGAGGCCGCCGAACTGGCGCAAAGCATCCTCGATGACCTGGAGGCGCCGTTCGCCCTCGACCACCAGGAAATCCGCCTGCGCGCCACCATCGGCATCACCCTGTTCCCGGAAGATGGCGACAGCACCGAAAAGCTGCTGCAGAAAGCCGAACAGACCATGACCCTGGCCAAGACCCGCTCGCGCAACCGCTACCAGTTCTATATCGCCAGCGTCGACAGCGAAATGCGCCGCCGCCGGGAACTGGAAAAGGACCTGCGCGACGCCCTCAACCGCAACCAGTTCTACCTGGTCTACCAGCCACAGATCAGCTACCGCGACCACCGCGTGGTCGGCGTCGAGGCATTGATCCGCTGGCAGCACCCGGAACACGGCCTGGTGCCGCCGGACCTGTTCATCCCGCTGGCCGAGCAGAACGGCACCATCATCGCCATCGGCGAGTGGGTGCTGGACCAGGCCTGCCGGCAATTGCGCGAATGGCACGACCAGGGCTTCAGCGACCTGCGCATGGCGGTCAACCTGTCCACCGTGCAGTTGCACCACGCCGAGCTGCCGCGGGTGGTCAACAACCTGCTGCAGATGTACCGCCTGCCGCCGCGCAGCCTGGAACTGGAGGTCACCGAGACCGGCCTGATGGAAGACATCAGCACCGCCGCCCAGCACCTGCTGAGCCTGCGTCGTTCCGGCGCGCTGATCGCCATCGATGACTTCGGCACCGGTTATTCGTCGCTGAGCTATCTCAAGAGCCTGCCGCTGGACAAGATCAAGATCGACAAGAGCTTCGTCCAGGACCTGCTGGACGACGATGACGACGCGACCATCGTGCGGGCGATCATCCAGTTGGGCAAAAGCCTGGGCATGCAGGTCATCGCCGAAGGGGTGGAAACCGTCGAGCAGGAGGCCTACATCATTTCCGAGGGTTGCCATGAAGGCCAGGGCTATCACTACAGCAAGCCGCTGCCGGCGCGCGAGCTGAGCGCCTATCTCAAGCAGGCACAACGCAGCAACGCGGCGATCCTGTGATCCGGATCGTTCCCACGTTCTGCGTGGGAATACCTGACTGGACGCTCTGCGTCCGCTTCAGATCTGTGACGCAGAGCGTCACGGGCTGCATTCCCACGCACGGCGTGGGAACGATCAGTAAACATTACTAAATATTTCAATAACTAAATCTTTACTCAAATGCAACTCTTTCGCATCATGTGCCGGTTTTGCGTGTCCCCGCGCGCGCCCGTCCAACCTCTCGAAGCAGGATATTCGCCATGATTCGTATGCCTCTGGCCACCGCCAGTCTGTTGGCCATTGCCATTGCCCTCGCCGGCTGCGGCGACAAGGACAAGGAAAAAACCGCCGCCGCCACGCCGACACCCGCCGCCACCACCGCCGCGGCCACACCGGCCAGCGACGCCGCCGGCAAGGTTGACGAAGCCGCCGGCAAGGCCGTGGTCGCGCATTACGCCGACATGGTCTTCGCCGTCTACAGCGATGCCGAATCCACCGCGAAAACCCTGCAGAGCGCTGTCGACGCGTTCCTCGCCAAGCCGGACGCCGACACCCTGAAGGCCGCCAAGGCCGCCTGGGTCGCCGCTCGCGTGCCGTACCTGCAGAGCGAAGTGTTCCGCTTCGGCAACACCATCATCGACGACTGGGAAGGCCAGGTGAACGCCTGGCCACTGGACGAAGGCCTGATCGACTACGTCGACGCCTCGTACGAGCACGCGCTGGGCAATCCGGGGGCCACCGCCAATATCATCGCCAACAAGCAGATCCAGATCGGCGAAGACAAGGTCGATGTGAGCGAGATCACCCCGGAAAAACTCGCCGGCCTGAACGAACTGGGCGGTTCCGAAGCCAACGTCGCCACCGGCTACCACGCCATCGAATTCCTGCTCTGGGGCCAGGACCTGAACGGCACCGGCCCGGGCGCCGGCAACCGTCCGGCGTCGGACTACCTGGAAGGCGCCGGTGCCACCGGAGGCCATAATGATCGTCGTCGGGCCTACCTCAAGGCCGTGACCCAGCTGCTGGTCAACGACCTGGAAGAAATGGTCGGCAACTGGAAGCCGAACGTGGCCGACAACTACCGCGCCAGCCTGGAAGCCGAGCCGGCGGAAAGTGGCCTGCGCAAGATGCTGTTCGGCATGGGCAGCCTGTCCCTCGGCGAACTGGCGGGTGAGCGCATGAAGGTATCCCTGGAAGCCAACTCGCCGGAAGACGAGCAGGACTGCTTCAGCGACAACACCCACAACTCGCACTTCTACGACGCCAAGGGCATCCGTAACGTCTACCTGGGCGAATACACCCGCACCGACGGCACCAAGCTGACCGGCCCGAGCCTGTCTTCGCTGGTGGCAAAAGCCGATCCGGCCGCCGATACAGCGCTCAAGGGCGACCTGGAAGCGACCGAAGCGAAGATCCAGATCATGGTCGACCACGCCAACAAGGGTGAGCATTACGACCAGTTGATCGCCGCCGGCAACGACGCGGGCAACAAGATCGTCCGCGACGCCATCGCCGCGCTGGTCAAGCAGACCGGTTCGATCGAACAGGCCGCCGCCAAGCTGGGCATCAGCGACCTGAACCCGGACAACGCCGATCACGAGTTCTGATCTGCACTCGGCGCAAGACTTGTGGGAGCCGGCTTGCCGGCGATGAGGCCGGCAAGTCTTGCATCGATCTTGCGGACGCCATCGCCGGCAAGCCGGCTCCCACAGGGGTCGGTTTGCAACGAAGAACCTGCTGCAGATCAGGCAAATGCCGATTGCGCTGATTCCATACACCCTGGCCTGATAAACTTCGCGCCCTGTCTTGAAGCCTGCTCCGGATGCCGATGCCCTCGCTGCCCCTCCGCCTGTCGTCGTTGCTCCTGGTCCTGGGCCTGAGCGCCTGCGATGACGCGCCGCGCTTTACCAAGCCCGAGCCCGGCGAGGCACGTTCAGGTGGCAGCACCACCGTGCGCAAGACCGATCGCAATGCCTTTTCCCTGCCGGCGGCCAACCTGTCGCCAACCCGCCGCCTGGAATTCAGTGTCGGCAACAGTTTCTTCCGCAGCCCCTGGGTGATCGCCCCTTCGACCACCACCGCACGCGACGGCCTGGGCCCGCTGTTCAACACCAACGCCTGCCAGAACTGCCATATCAAGGACGGCCGCGGCCACCCGCCGGAACCCGGCTCGGACAATGCCGTGTCGATGCTGGTACGCCTGTCGATCCCCGATGCCCCGGCCTATGCGCGCCTGATCGAGCAACAGGGCGCGGTCCCCGAACCGGTCTATGGAGGCCAGTTGCAGGACATGGCGATTCCCGGCGTCACCCCGGAAGGCAAGGTGCGGGTCGAATACGATCCCGTGCCGGTACGGTTCAAGGACGGCAGCGAAGTCGAACTGCGCAAGCCGCGCCTGCTGATCACCCAGCTGGGCTACGGCCCGATGCATCCGGACACGCGTTTTTCCGCCCGCGTCGCCCCGCCGATGATCGGCCTGGGCTTGCTGGAAGCCATTCCCGAGGAAGCCATCCTCGCCAATGCCAGGGAGCAGCAAGGCTACGGCGTCGCCGGCCGGCCGAACCGGGTCTGGGACGATGCCCTGCAAAAGACCGTGCTGGGACGTTTTGGCTGGAAAGCCGGGCAACCGAACCTCAATCAACAGAATGTTCACGCGTTTTCTGGTGATATGGGCCTGACCACGACCCTGAGACCCTTCGATGACTGTACTGCGAGCCAGACCGCCTGCCGCACAGCTCCTAATGGCAACGGCGCGGACGGCGAACAGGAAGTCAGCGACAATATCCTGCGCCTGGTGCTGTTCTACACCCGCAACCTGGCGGTGCCGGCCCGACGGGACGTCGGTGCGCCGCAAGTGCTGGCCGGCAAGAACCTGTTCTACCAGGCCGGCTGCCAGGCCTGTCATACGCCCCAGTTCACCACGGCGACCACAGCGGTCGAGCCCGAGCTGGCCGGCCAGGTGATCCGCCCCTACAGCGATCTGCTGCTGCATGACATGGGCCCTGGGCTGGCGGACAACCGCAGTGAGTTCCAGGCCGGTGGCCGCGACTGGCGCACCCCGCCGTTGTGGGGGATCGGCCTGACCGCCACCGTCAGCGGCCACACCCAGTTCCTGCATGACGGCCGCGCCCGCAACCTCATGGAAGCGGTGCTCTGGCATGGCGGCGAAGCCTTGCCGGCCCAGCAACGCGTGTTGTCGTTCAATGCCGAACAGCGTGCCGCGCTGCTGGCTTTCCTGAATTCCTTATAAGATTTCTCTAAAAGAGAGGACACGGACATGTTCCGCCCCAAACTGTTGTTCACCAGCCTCGCCGCCCTCGCCCTCGGCGCCTGTTCGCCGCAGGACCCGCAGGCCGTGACCTCGGCCGCCATCGCCAAGCAGGTGATCCTGCCGACCTACAGCCGCTGGGTCGAGGCCGACCGCCAACTGGCGATCAGCGCCCTGGCCTTCTGCCAGGGCAAGGAGAGCCTGGACACCGCCCGCGCCGATTTCCTCCATGCGCAGAAAGCCTGGGCCGAGTTGCAGCCCCTGCTGATCGGCCCGCTGGCCGAAGGCAATCGTTCCTGGCAGGTGCAGTTCTGGCCGGACAAGAAAAACCTCGTGGGACGCCAGGTCGAGCAACTGGTCACCGCCCAGCCGCAGGTCGATGCCGCCGCCCTGGCCAAATCCAGCGTGGTGGTCCAGGGCCTGTCGGCCTATGAATACATCCTGTTCGACAGCAAGATCGACATGGCCGACAGCGCCCAGAAAGCCCGTTACTGCCCATTGCTGACAGCCATCGGCGAGCGCCAGAAAACCCTCGCCGAAGAGATCCTGTCGAGCTGGAACAGCAACGACGGCATGCTCGCGCAGATGAGCAAGTTCCCGAACCAGCGCTATGCCGATTCCCACGAAGCCATCGCCGATCTGCTGCGGGTCCAGGTGACAGCGCTGGATACCCTGAAGAAGAAGCTCGGCACACCGATGGGCCGCCAGACCAAGGGCATCCCGCAGCCGTTCCAGGCCGACGCCTGGCGCAGCCAGTCGTCGCTGCAAGGCCTGGAGGCCAGCCTGGCCGCTGCCCGCACCGTCTGGGTCGGGGTCGACAACAAGGGCCTGCGCGGCCTGCTGCCGGCCGAGCAGAAGCCGCTGGCCGACAAGATCGACGCCGCCTATGCCGCGTCCCTGAAGCTGTTCGCCAGCAACCAGCGCTCGCTGACCGACATGCTCGGCGACGACGCCGGGCGCCAGCAGCTCAACGACCTCTATGACAGCCTCAACGTCGTCCACCGCCTGCACGAAGGCGAACTGGCCAAGGCGCTGGGCATCCAACTGGGCTTCAATGCCAACGACGGTGACTGATGATGTTGCGACGCCAGGCCCTGACCCTCGGTAGCCTCCTGCTCAGCGCGATCACCCTGGGTGGCTGGACCCTGTTCCGACAAAAAGGCAAAAGCCCGCTGCTGCTTTCCGCCCGCGATGACAGCGAGGGCGGACACTACGCCGTGGGCTATCGGCTGGATGGCAAGCAGGTCTTCGCGACCCGGGTCGGCCAGCGTTGCCACGACATCATCAATCATCCGACCCTGCCCCTGGCGCTGTTCGTCGCGCGTCGCCCCGGTACCGAGAGCTACCTGGTCGACCTGCGCGACGGGCGCCTGCTGCAGACGATCGTCTCGCAGCCGAACCGGCACTTCTACGGCCACGCGGTGATCCACAAGAGTGGCGACTGGCTGTATGCGACCGAGAACGACACCCGCGATCCGGGCCGTGGCCTGCTCGGCGTGTACAGGTTCGAAGGAGAGCGGCTGGTGCACAGCGGGGAAATCTCCACCCATGGCATCGGTCCGCACCAGGTGTCGTGGATGCCCGACGGCGAGACCCTGATCGTCGCCAACGGCGGCATCCGCACCGAGGCCGAAAGCCGGGTCGAGATGAACCTCGACGCCATGGAGCCGAGCCTGGTGCTGATGCGGCGCGACGGCACCCTGCTGAGCAAGGAAACCCTGGCCCAGCAGATGAACAGCGTGCGCCATCTCGGCGTGGCCAGCGACGGCACCATCGTCGCCGGCCAGCAATTCATGGGACCGTCCCACGAATCGTCGGAACTGCTGGCGATCAAGCGCCCCGGCCAGCCCTTTGTCGCTTTTCCGGTGGCCGAGCAGCAGTTGCAAGCCATGGGGCACTACACCGCCAGCGTCGCCGTGCACAGCGAGCTGCGCCTGGTGGCGCTGACCGCGCCGCGGGGCAACCGGTTCTTTATCTGGGACCTGGACAGCGCCGCGCTGCGCCTGGATGCGCCGCTGCCGGATTGTGCCGGGGTCGGCGCGGTCGCCGATGGTTTTGTCGTCACGTCAGGACAGGGCCGCTGCCGTTTCTACGATTGCCGCCGGCAAGAACTGAGCGCGCAACCACTGGATCTGCCCGCGGGGCTCTGGGACAACCATCTGCACCTGGCGTAGACCTCGCGGGCCTCTTCGTCGCAACGCCGCCCAGGCCAAGCCCACTCCCACAAGTGTCATGTCGTACGCAAAGTGTGCATACGACGCTACCCCTGTGGGAGTGGGCTTGCCCACGAAGACGTCGGCACAGCCCCCCTTCTCAAGCCACGGTATTGGCGTAATATCTGACGGTATAGTTGCATGGCGACGCCTGGGTGCGGGCAGTATCGTGCTGGGCGGTTGTTCGACCTCCCTCTAGCCTCGTCTTCCAAGGAACCGGAATATGCTGCGTCGCCGCATGCTGATCATGTTGGGTATCGTCCTCCTGGTCGTACTGGCACTTGCCGGTTACAAGGCCTTCTCGATCTACAGACAGATCCAGGTATTCGCCGCGCCCAAGCCACCGATCAATGTCGCGGCCGTCACCGCGAGCGCGCAGCCCTGGCAGAACCGCCTGCCCTCGGTGGGCACGCTCAAAGCCCTGCAAGGGGTCAACCTCAGCCTGGAGATCGCCGGGACGGTCAAGGCCGTGCAGTTCGAGTCGGGGCAGAAGGTCAAGACCGGGCAACCCATCGTCCAGCTCGACAGCGATGTAGAAAGCGCCCTGCTGGAAACCGCCCAGGCCGACCTCGGGCTGGCGCAACTGGACTACGGCCGCGGCGCCCAACTGGTCGGCAGCCAGGCGATTTCCCGGGGCGAGTTCGACCGGCTCTCGGCGGTGCTGCAAAAGAACAAGGCCACGGTCAATCAGCTCAAGGCGGCCCTGGCGAAGAAAAAGATCGTCGCGCCCTTCAGCGGCACCATCGGTATCCGCCAGGTGGATGTCGGCGACTACCTCGCCAGCGGCACGGTGATCGCCACGCTGCAGGACCTGAGCAGCCTGTATGTCGATTTCTATGTCCCCGAGCAGTTCGTGCCCAAGCTGGCGGTCGGCCAACCACTGCAATTGAGCGTGGGCGCCTACGCCGGGGAAAACTTCCCCGGCAGCCTCAGCGCCATCAATCCCAAGGTCGATGAAACCACCCGCAACGTGCTGGTGCGCGCCACCCTGGCCAACCCCGACGGCAAGCTGTTGCCCGGCATGTTCGCCAATCTCCAGGTGCTGCTGCCCGACCCGCAGTCCTATGTGGTGATCCCGGAAAGCGCGGTCGCCTACACGCTCTACGGCAACTCGGTGTATGTCGTGACACAGAAGAAGGCCGAGGACGGCAGCCTCGAAAAGGCCCCCGACGGCCAGCCGGTGCTGATTGCCGAGCGGCGCTTCATCGAAACCGCCGAACGCCGTGACGGCCTGGTGAAAGTCATCAAGGGGCTCAAGGACGGTGAGCAGGTGGTCAGCGGCGGCCAGCTGAAACTGGACAATGGCGCGCACATCGCCATCAGCGCGGACAAGACGGCACCGGCGGCGAACCCGCCCGCTCCGGCGAACTGATCAGGGAGTCGAGCATGGCCTTTACCGATCCGTTCATCCGTCGCCCGGTGCTTGCCAGCGTGGTCAGCCTGCTGATCATCCTGCTGGGGTTCCAGGCCTACAGCAAACTGCCGCTGCGCCAGTACCCGCAGATGGAAAACGCCCTGATCACGGTGACCACCGCCTACCCCGGGGCCAATGCCGAGACCATCCAGGGCTATATCACCCAGCCGTTGCAACAGAGCCTGGCGAGTGCCGAGGGCATCGACTACATGACTTCGGTCAGTCGGCAGAACTTCTCGGTGATCTCGATCTACGCCAGGATCGGCTCCAACAGCGACCGGCTGTTCACCGAGTTGCTGGCCAAGGCCAACGAGGTCAAGAACCAGTTGCCGCAGGACGCCGAGGACCCGGTGCTGAGCAAGGAAGCCGCCGACGCCTCGGCGCTGATGTACATCAGTTTCTTCAGCGACCAGTTGAGCAATCCGCAGATCACCGACTACCTGTCGCGGGTGATCCAGCCCAAGCTGGCGACCCTGCCGGGCATGGCCGAGGCGGAAATTCTCGGCAACCAGGTGTTCGCCATGCGCCTGTGGCTGGACCCGGTGAAGCTGGCCGGGTTCGGCCTGAGCGCCGCGGACGTGACCAACGCCGTGCGCCGGTACAACTTCCTGTCCGCCGCCGGCGAGGTCAAGGGCGAGTACGTGGTGACCAGCATCAACGCCAGCACCGAGCTGAAATCCGCCGAGGCCTTCGCGGCGATTCCGCTCAAGACTTCCGGTGACAGCCGGGTCCTGCTCAGCGACGTGGCGCGGGTGGAGATGGGCGCGGAAAACTACGACACCGTCAGTTCCTTCGGCGGCACGCCATCGGTGTATATCGGCATCAAGGCCACCCCCGGCGCCAACCCGCTGGATGTGATCAAGGAAGTGCGCAAGATCATGCCGGAGCTGGAAGCGCAGCTGCCGACCAACCTCAAGGCGGAAATCGCCTATGACGCTACCCTGTTCATCCAGGCGTCGATCAACGAAGTGGTGAAGACCCTCTTCGAAGCCGTGTTGATCGTGATAGTGGTGGTGTTCCTGTTCCTCGGTGCCCTGCGCTCGGTGGTGATCCCGGTGATCACCATTCCGCTGTCGATGGTCGGCGTGCTGTTCTTCATGCAACTGATGGGCTATTCGATCAACCTGCTGACCCTGCTGGCGATGGTGCTGGCCATCGGCCTGGTGGTGGACGATGCGATCGTCGTGGTGGAGAACATCCACCGCCATATCGAGGAAGGCAAGACACCGCTGGACGCCGCCCTCGAAGGCGCGCGGGAGATCGCCGTGCCGGTGGTGTCGATGACCATCACCCTGGCGGCGGTCTACGCCCCCATCGGCTTCCTGCAGGGCCTGACGGGTGCGCTGTTCAAGGAGTTCGCCCTGACCCTGGCGGGGGCGGTGGTGATCTCCGGGGTGGTCGCCCTGACGCTGTCGCCGATGATGTGCGCCCTGCTGCTGCGCCACGATGAAAACCCGTCGGGCCTGTCGCACCGCCTCGACCAGTTGTTCGAGCGCCTGAAGCGGCGCTACCAGAAGATCCTCCACGGCACCCTCAACACGCGGCCGGTGGTGGTGGTCTTCGCGATCATCATCCTGTGCCTGATTCCGCTGTTGTTGAAGTTCACCCAATCGGAACTGGCGCCCAACGAGGACCAGGGCATCATCTTCATGATGGCCACCGCACCGCAGCCGACCAACCTGAACTACCTGAACACCTACACCGACGAGTTCATCACGATCTTCAAGGAGTTCCCGGAGTACTACTCATCGTTCCAGATCAATGGTTTCAACGGCGTGCAGTCGGGGATCGGCGGCTTCCTGCTCAAGCCCTGGAACGAGCGCAAGCGCACGCAGATGCAGATCCTCCCCGAGGTCCAGGGCAAGCTGGCGGGCATCACCGGGTTGCAGATCTTCGGCTTCAACCTGCCGTCGCTGCCGGGTACCGGCGAGGGCCTGCCCTTCCAGTATGTGCTCAATACACCGAACGACTACAGCGCCCTGCTGGACGTCGCCGGCCGGATCAAGAAACGCGCGCTGGAGTCCGGCAAGTTCGCCTTTCTCGATATCGACCTGGCCTTCGACAAGCCGGAAGTCGTGGTCGATATCGACCGGGCCAAGGCGGCGCAGATGGGCGTCTCGATGCAGGACCTGGGCGGCACCCTGGCGACCCTGCTCGGTGAGGCGGAGATCAACCGCTTTACCCTGGAGGGTCGCAGCTACAAGGTGATCGCCCAGGTCGAACGCGCCTATCGGGACAATCCCGACTGGCTGAACAACTATTACGTGAAGAACAGCGAAGGCAAGCTGCTGCCGCTGTCGACCCTGATCAAGGTCTCGGACCGCGCCCGTCCCCGCCAGCTGAACCAGTTCCAGCAACTGAACTCGGCGATTATCTCCGGGGTGCCCATCGTCAGCATGGGCGAAGCCATCGCAACCATTCGCCAGATCGCCGCCGAAGAGGCACCCGTGGGGTTTGCCAGCGACTATGCCGGCGCCACGCGTCAGTTCGTCCAGGAAGGCAGCGCCTTGTGGGTCACCTTCGGCCTGGCCCTGGCGATCATCTTCCTGGTGCTGGCCGCGCAGTTCGAGAGTTTCCGCGACCCGCTGGTGATCCTGGTGACGGTGCCCCTGTCGATCTGCGGCGCACTGATCCCGCTGTTCCTCGGCTGGTCGAGCATGAACATCTACACCCAGGTGGGCCTGGTGACCCTGATCGGGCTGATCAGCAAGCACGGGATCCTGATCGTCGAGTTCGCCAACCAGTTGCGCAAGGACAAGGGGTTGTCAGCCCGCGAAGCCGTCGAGGAGGCCGCGGCGATCCGCCTGCGTCCGGTGCTGATGACCACGGCGGCGATGGTGTTCGGGATGGTGCCACTGATCCTCGCCAGCGGCGCCGGGGCAGTCAGTCGCTTTGATATCGGCACGGTGATCGCCACCGGGATGTCGGTGGGAACGTTGTTCACGCTGTTCGTACTGCCATGCGTGTACAGCCTGCTGGCGAAGAAGGACTTGTAGGAGCCGGCTTGCTGGCGATGGCGTCCGGATGGACACAGCAAGGCTCAAGGGCCTCATCGCCGGCAAGCCGGCTCCCACAGTTTTTTTGGCAGGACGATATTTTGCCGTGAGGCACCTATTGTAGGAGCCGGCTTGCTGGCGATGGCGTCCGGGTGGACGCAGCAAGGCTCAAGGGCCTCATCGCCGGCAAGCCGGCTCCCACAGTTTTTTGGGCAAGGCGATATTTTGCCGTGAGGCACCTATTGTAGGAGCCGGCTTGCTGGCGATGGCGTCCGGATGGACGCAGCAAGGCTCAAGGGCCTCATCGCCGGCAAGCCGGCTCCCACAAGGTCCGTGCAGGTATTGGTCGCCGCTCCGTTACTGGAACAACGACTCGCTGGACAGGCCGTTCTTCTCGAGGATCTCGCGCAGGCGCTTGAGACCTTCGACCTGGATCTGCCGCACCCGCTCACGGGTCAGGCCGATCTCCAGGCCAACGTCCTCCAGCGTGCTGCTCTCGTGGCCGCGCAGGCCGAAGCGGCGTACCACCACCTCGCGCTGCTTGTCGGTCAGCTCGGACAGCCACTGGTCGATACTCTGGGACAGGTCGTCGTCCTGCAACAGCTCGCAGGGATCGGTCGGCCGGTCATCCGTCAGGGTATCGAGCAACGTCTTGTCCGAGTCCGGGCCGAGGGAGACGTCCACCGAGGAGACCCGTTCGTTCAGGCCCAGCATGCGCTTGACCTCCCCGACCGGTTTTTCCAGCAGGTTGGCGATCTCTTCGGGGGACGGTTCGTGATCGAGCTTCTGGGTCAGCTCGCGGGCCGCCCGCAGATAGACGTTGAGTTCCTTGACCACATGAATCGGCAGGCGGATGGTCCGGGTCTGATTCATGATCGCCCGTTCAATCGTCTGTCGGATCCACCAGGTGGCATAGGTTGAAAAGCGGAAGCCGCGTTCCGGGTCGAATTTCTCGACCGCCCGGATCAGTCCGAGGTTGCCCTCTTCGATCAGATCCAGCAGGGAAAGCCCACGATTGACATAACGTCGGGCGATTTTCACCACCAGGCGCAGGTTGCTTTCGATCATGCGCTTGCGTCCGGCCGGATCGCCGCTTTGCGACAGACGCGCAAAATGGACTTCTTCTTCCGGGGACAACAAAGGGGAGAAACCGATTTCATTGAGGTACAACTGGGTCGCGTCCAGGGCCCGGGTGTAGTCAATGTACTTGTGCTGTTTGAGCGCAGCAGCGTTTTTGGTCTTGGCACGAACTGGGGGTGGAGAACTGTCGTCCTCCGGCATCATATCCATGACAATGTCGGAGTCCATAAGGAGCACCTCATCGTCGATGTCAAACCCCGGCGCTTCTTTACTGAGAGCCATTGTTATAGTCCTTTGGTGAGTTCGACCTCAAGCTCAAGCGGCGCCTTTATCCTTGGCAACGCTGGAGCCTGTTCCCTCTACGTCATGAGAACAGGCTGGTAAACGGATCAACGACGCGGCAGGAATTGCAATGGATCTACGGGCTTGCCCTGGCGGCGAATCTCAAAGTGCAGTTTCACCCGGTCTGTACCAGTTGATCCCATCTCGGCAATTGTCTGTCCGACTTTGACCTGCTGCCCCTCCCGAACCAACAGCCGACGGTTGTGACCGTAGGCACTGACGTAAGTATCGCTGTGTTTGATGATGACCAGCTCGCCGTAGCCCCGCAACCCACTCCCGGCGTAAACCACTGACCCATCAGACGCAGCTAAAACAGGCTGTCCCAAATCCCCGGCGATATCAATACCTTTATTCAAACTACCGTTTGAAGAGAATTTTCCAATCAAAACGCCGTTCGAAGGCCATGCCCAGCCCTTCGGCGCGGGCCCTGGCGGCAGTGTCGGCGTGGCCGCGGCGGGCGGTGCCGGGGCCGCCGCGGGCGTCCCGGCAGCCGTCGCCGGACGCCGGGTAACCGTGGTTTTGCTGAAGGATGAACTCGACGATGTGGTGGTCGTCGACGTCGCCACCGCCGGCGTTGAATTTGAACGACTGTCGAAGCGAATCGCCTGACCGACGTGAATGGTGTAGGGCTCGGGAATATTGTTGCGCGCGGCCAGGGCTTTCCAGTCCCAGCCGTAGCGAAAGGCGATCGAGAACAAGGTATCGCCCCGAACCACCACGTGCTGGCCGGTGGTGGTCATCGGTCGTTGCGGTGCGGCACTGGCAGGGCTGCTCGCGTTGCCATTGCGATCCACGACGCGCACGCCGTTCTTCGAAGCACTGGAGCAACCAGCCAGTAAAGCACTGAGGGCAAGACCGATCATCAGGCGCTGAACGCTTGTTTTACCCATACGCTGCCGAATGACTGTGAGACTCACCCGCCGCTCCCTTTGTGTTGGCTGAAATGAATATAGAGTGCCCGTACAGGCGGTCGTGTGCGCAAGTATAACTGGCCGTTGGAATTTTACGGACAGCAAAGCCCGATAAGCGACTCTCTTGTACGGTTCGACAGTGAAACTCGACACACTTTTAAACACATACTGTCTGCAAGGTCCGGCCCTATGACCGACAACGTTCAACAGAATTCAGCGTGCCGCTTAAACAAATGCAACAAATGCTCAGGCCAGGGGCCCGTTGAGCAACGGCACGAAACGTACCGCCCCCAGTACATGCCGGGAAAATCCATGTTCCTCGCGCACGATCAGCATCAGTTGCTGGACTTCACCCGCCCCGACCGGAATCACCAGGCGCCCGCCCGGAGCCAGCTGGTCAAGCAGCGCCTGGGGAACATCGGTGGCCACGGCGGTGACGATAATGCCGTTGTACGGAGCCAATGCCGGCCAGCCTTCCCAGCCATCGCCCCAGCGGAATACCACGTTGCGCAGGTTGAGTTCGACCAGGCGCTCCTTGGCACGGTCCTGCAGGACCTTGATCCGCTCGACCGAAAACACCCGCTCGACCAGTTGCGAAAGGACGGCGGTCTGGTAGCCGGAGCCGGTGCCGATCTCCAGCACCTTGTCCAGCGGCCCCGCCTCCAGCAGCAGCTCGCTCATGCGCGCCACCATGTAAGGCTGGGAGATGGTCTGGTTGTGGCCGATCGGTAGCGCGGTGTCTTCGTACGCACGGTGAGCCAGCGCTTCGTCGACGAACAGATGGCGCGGGGTCCGGCGGATCACTTCCAGCACCTGGGCGTTGGACAGGCCTTCTTCGTAAAGCCGCTGGATCAGGCGCTCGCGGGTTCTCTGCGACGTCATGCCGATTCCGCCGCGCAGCAAATCGTTTTCACGCGCCATCAGGCAAGCCCCTCCAGCCAACCGTCGAGGCTACTGAAGGCATCGTTGAACGTGCGGTCCAGTTGCAGCGGTGTCACCGAAACGAAGCCTTGCATCAGCGCGTGGAAATCCGTGCCCGGACCACCGTCCTCCACATCGCCGGCCGCGGCGATCCAGTAGCCGGCCTTGCCCCGTGGGTTGACCTCGAGGATCGGCTTCGCCGCCCGGGCCCGGTGGCCCAGGCGGGTCAGCTGGATACCACGGATATGCTCCAGCGGCAGGTTCGGTACGTTGACGTTGAGCACCGTGCGCGGTGGCAGGCGCAACCCTTCATGAGCCTCTACCAGCAAGCGCGCGAAATGCGCGGCGGTCGCCAGGTTATCGAGCTGGCGCGAGGCCAGCGAGAAGGCAAACGAGGTCCGCGCGAGGAAACGCCCTTCGAGCGCCGCGGCGACCGTGCCGGAGTACAGCACGTCATCGCCCAGGTTGGCGCCCAGGTTGATACCCGATACCACCATGTCCGGCTCCTGCTCCAGCAGGCCGTTGAGCCCCAGGTGCACGCAATCGGTAGGCGTCCCGTTGAGGCTGATGAAGCCATTGGGCAAGGTGTGTGGATGCAGCGGACGATCGAGGGTCAGCGAACTGCTGGCACCGCTTTTGTCCTGGTCCGGGGCAATCACCCGGCACTCGGCATAATCCGCCAGCGCAGCATGAAGCGCGGCGAGACCGGGTGCAAAAACCCCATCGTCGTTGGAAATCAGAATACGCATGAGCTGTCCGTCTGCCCTACCGGCACCAGATCAACGAGCTCGCGCACCAGAACAGTGGCGAAGCATCCGGCCGGCAGGACGAATTCCAGTTGCAGAATGTCAGGCTCGGGATAATGCCACGTCAGCCCGCCAATGGGCAGCCGCAGGATGCGACGTTCGTGCTCCATTCCCGCCTTCACCAGCCATTGGCACAGGTCGGCTTCACGGGCGGCGACGGCCTGCTCCAGTTCGAAGGTCGCGCCGGTCGCCGGCGACGGCCCTTCGCCCCACTGCGGACCGGTCGGGTGCAGGTCGAGAATCGCCAGGCGCGGATCGCCGCACTCGGCTTCGCCGGCCGGGAAAAAACTGCGGCTGTCGGTGAAGGCCAGCAGGTCGCCGACCTGGGCACGATTCCAGCTGCCGTCGGCGACCCGCGCCGCCAGCACCTGGTTGAACAGGTAGCTGCGGGCGGTGGACAGCAGCCGCGAACGCACATTGCGTTGCTCGGGCAGGGCCTGGCGGGCGGCGTAAGTGCGCGCCTCGCCGAGGTTGCCGCCCTGGTGGCCGAAGCGCTGGGCGCCGAAATAGTTGGGGATACCCTGCCGGCTGATCTGCTCGAGACGTTGCTGCAGGCCGTCCTTGTCCGCCGCCAATTGGCTCAGGCGCAAGGTGAAACCGTTGGCCGCATGGGCTCCGCGTTGCAACTTGCGCTTGTGGCGCACGCTCTTGAGGATCTGCAGGGTATCGTTCTGCGCCGCGCCCATGTCCGGGTCGGCCTTGCCCGGCAGCTGGATGCTGAACCATTGCCGGGTGAGCGCCTGGCGGTCCTTCAGGCCCGCGTAGCTGACGGTACGCAAGGGGACGCCGGCCGCCTTGGCCAGGCGCCGGGCGGCTTCCTCGGTGTTCAGGCCTCGTTTTTCGACCCACAACCACAGGTGCTCGCCGTCGCCGGACAAGGGGATGTCGAGGACTTCATCGACCTGGAAATCCTCCGCGGTGGCCTTGAGCACCGCACGGCCCAGGGCATCACCATGGGCACGGGGGCCCAGCAGTTCCAGTTCCGTCATGCGCGCAGCAACAAGGCAACGGAATGCACCGCGATGCCTTCTTCCCGCCCGGTGAAGCCGAGCTTTTCAGTGGTGGTGGCTTTTACGTTCACTTGATCCAACTCAACTTCAAGATCCGCGGCGATCAGCGCGCGCATCGATTCAATATGCGGGGCCATTTTCGGCGCCTGGGCAACGATGGTGTTGTCGACATTGCCGACCTTCCAGCCCTTGGCCTTGAGCAGCGATACCACGTGGCGCAGCAGCACGCGGCTGTCGGCACCTTTATAGGTGGGATCGGTGTCCGGGAAATGTTTGCCGATGTCCCCCAGTGCCGCCGCACCCAGCAGCGCGTCACTCAGGGCATGCAGCAACACGTCGCCGTCGGAGTGAGCCAGCAATCCGTGGTGGTGTGCGATCCGCACGCCGCCCAGAGTGATGAAGTCGCCTTCGGCGAAACGGTGCACATCATAGCCGTGGCCAATACGCATAAAAAAACGCCCCGATTTAGTCAGGGCGTGATTCTACCTATTTTGTCCGACATTAGGTTCTCGTACGAGAATTAGCCTGAGCGAGCGCCGACAATTATCGTGCAGAACCTGCGCCAAGCGCTTCGCTGTGATGCACCAGATGGTCTTCGATGAAGCTGGCGATGAAGAAATAGCTGTGGTCGTAGCCCGGCTGCATGCGCAGGATCAGCGGATGCTGCGCCAGGCGGGCGGCCTGTTGCAGGGCTTCGGGCTTGAGCTGGTTGGCCAGGAAATCATCCCGGTCGCCCTGATCCACCAGGATCGGCAGCTTTTCACCCGCCTCGCTGATCAGCGCACAGGCATCCCACTCGCGCCAGCGCGAGCGCTCTTCTCCCAGGTAGCGCGAGAAGGCCTTCTGTCCCCACGGGCAATCCATCGGATTGCTGATCGGGGAGAAGGCCGACAGCGACTGGTAACGCCCCGGATTGCGCAGCGCACAGACCAGCGCTCCATGGCCGCCCATGGAATGACCGCTGATACCGCGCTTGTCGGAGGCCGGGAAATGCGCCTCGACCAGGGCCGGCAACTCATGCACCACATAGTCGTGCATCCGGTAGTTGCGCGCCCAGGGCTCCTGCGTGGCATTGAGGTAGAAGCCGGCGCCGAGACCGAAGTCCCAGGCATTCTCGGGATCGCCCGGGACACCCGGGCCACGCGGGCTGGTGTCCGGCGCGACGATGATCAGCCCCAGTTGCGCGGCCATGCGCTGGGCGCCGGCCTTGTGCATGAAGTTTTCATCGGTGCAGGTCAGCCCGGACAACCAGTACAGCACCGGCAGCTTGACGCCCTGCTCCGCCTGCGGTGGCAGATAGACGGCGAATACCATGTCGCAACCGAGGACTTCGGAATGATGCTTGTAGCGTTTATGCCAGCCGCCGAAGCTTTTCTGGCAGGAAAGGTTTTCCAGGCTCATGAGCAACCTCAGAAATGGATGACGGTGCGGATGCTCTTGCCTTCATGCATCAGGTCGAATGCCTTGTTGATATCTTCCAGGCCCATGGTATGGGTGATGAAGGTATCCAGCGGGATCTCGCCCTTCTGCGCCATCTCGACATAGCTTGGCAACTCACTGCGCCCACGCACGCCGCCGAAGGCCGAACCGCGCCAGACGCGACCGGTCACCAGCTGGAACGGACGGGTGGCGATTTCCTGGCCCGCACCGGCCACGCCGATGATCACCGACTCGCCCCAACCCTTGTGGCAGCACTCCAGTGCCGCGCGCATCAGTTGCACATTGCCGATGCACTCGAAGGAGAAATCCACGCCGCCGTCGGTCATGTCGATGATGACTTCCTGGATCGGCCGGTCGAAGTCCTTGGGATTCACGCAATCGGTAGCGCCCAGCTGCCGGGCGATCTCGAACTTGGCCGGGTTGATGTCGATGGCGATGATGCGTGCCGCCTTGGCCTTGACCGCGCCGATCACCGCCGACAGGCCGATGCCGCCGAGGCCGAAGATCGCCACGGCGTCACCCGGTTTGACCTTGGCGGTATTGATCACCGCGCCGATCCCGGTGGTGACGCCGCAACCCAGCAGGCAGACCTTTTCCAGCGGTGCTTCCTTGGCGATCTTGGCCACGGAGATTTCCGGCAGGACGGTGTACTCGGAGAAGGTCGAGGTGCCCATGTAGTGGAAAATGGTCTCGCCCTTGTAGGAGAAGCGCGAAGTGCCGTCCGGCATCAGGCCCTTGCCCTGGGTGGCACGGATCGCCTGGCAGAGGTTGGTCTTGCCCGACAGGCAGAATTTGCACTTGCCGCATTCCGGGGTGTACAGCGGAATGACGTGGTCGCCGACGGCCACCGAGGTCACGCCCTCGCCAATGGCTTCGACAATCGCCCCGCCTTCGTGGCCGAGGATCGCCGGGAAGATGCCTTCCGGGTCGGCACCGGACAGGGTGTAGGCGTCGGTGTGGCAGACGCCGGAGGCCACGACACGCAACAGCACCTCGCCGGCCTTGGGCAGGGCGACATCGACCTCGACGATTTCCAGAGGCTTTTTCGCCTCGAAGGCAACGGCAGCACGTGACTTGATCATCCAGCAACTCCTGAAAAGTGAATGCGAAAGACTGGAGTGTAAATCATCGTCCATTGATGAATAATCCGACCGAAAGCAAAACATTATTGCCATATAGGGATAATCAGATGAGCGAGAACCGCTGGGAAGGCATCGACGAGTTTGTCGCCGTGGCCGAGTGCAGCCAGTTCACCGCCGCCGCGGAACGCCTGGGAGTGTCCTCGTCGCATATCAGCCGGCAGATCGCCCGGCTGGAGGAGCGCTTGCAGACCCGCCTGCTATATCGCAGCACCCGCCGCGTGACGCTGACCGAAGCCGGCCAGACCTTCCTGCAACATTGCCAGCGTCTGCAGGACGGTCGCGAAGAAGCCCTGCGGGCCGTGGGCGACCTCAACAGCGAACCCAAGGGCATGCTGTGCATGACCTGTGCCGTGGCCTACGGCGAGCGCTTTATCGTGCCGCTGGTGACTGCCTTCATGGGCCTGTATCCGCAACTACGGGTGGACATCGAATTGAGCAACCGCACCCTGGACCTGGTCCATGAGGGGCTGGACCTGGCGATCCGCCTGGGTCGCCTGCAGGATTCGCGGCTGGTGGCGACCCGGCTGGCGCCACGACGGATGTATCTGTGCGCGTCGCCCTCCTACCTGGAGCGGTATGGTCGCCCCCACAGCCTCTCGGAACTGAGCCGGCACAACTGCCTGATCGGCAGTTCGGATATCTGGCAACTGGCCCAGGACGGGCGCGAGTTTTCCCAGCGGGTACAGGGCAACTGGCGCTGCAACAGCGGGCAGGCGGTGCTGGATGCGGCATTGCAGGGGGTCGGTCTGTGCCAGTTGCCCGACTATTACGTGCTCGAGCACTTGCAGAACGGTCACCTGGTTTCGCTGTTGGAGGCCCACCAGCCACCCAATACCGCGGTGTGGGCGCTGTACCCGCAACAACGGCACCTGTCACCGAAGGTGCGCAAGCTGGTGGATTATCTCAAGGAAGGCTTGGCCCGGCGGCCCGAGTACGCCGTTTGACCGACGCCTGTAAATACCCTCTTGAGATCAACGCAGTCTCTGTAGGAGCCGGCTTGCTGGCGATGAGGGCAGAGTGTCTTGCATCGATCTTGCGGACGCCATCGCTGGCAAGCCAGCTCCTACAAGGTCCCCGGCCTGGCGATAGTCCGGGGTGAGACACCGTCCCGTGGGAGCCGGCTTGATGGCGATGAGGGTAGAGCGTCTTGCATCGATCTTGCGGACGCCATCGCCGGCAAGCCAGCTCCTACAAGGTCCCAGCGATAGTCCGGGGTGAAACACCATCCTGTGGGAGCCGGCTTGCTGGCGATGAAAGCAGAGAGTCCTGCATCGATCTTGCGGACGCCATCGCTGGCAAGCCAGCTCCTACAAGGTCCCAGGCCTGGCGATAGTCCGGGGGGAGACACCATCCTGTAGGAGCCGGCTTGCTGGCGATAGCGGCAGTGCGGCCTGGATTGTCAGCGCCGGTTGGCCCAGCGCAGGCGCAGCCACTCCAGGTCTTCGGGACGGGTGACCTTGATATTGTCCGAACGCCCCTCCACCAGGCGAGGCGCCTGCCCCGCCCATTCCATCGCCGAGGCTTCGTCGGTGATGGTGACATCCGCCACCAGGCTGTCGGCCAGCGCCCGGTGCAAGGCACCGAGACGGAACATCTGTGGCGTGTAGGCCTGCCAGATCAGGCTGCGATCGACGGTTTCCACCACCCGGCCATGCTGGTCGACACGCTTGAGGGTGTCCCGGGCCGGCACGGACAGCAAGCCGCCCACCGGATCGTCGGCGAGCTCGGCCAACAGCTTGTCGAGATCGTCGCGGGACAGGTTCGGCCGCGCCGCATCATGAACCAGTACCCAATCCTCATCCGCCGCCCCCCGGGCATGCAGGTGCAGCAAGGCATTGAGGACCGAGTCGGCACGTTCGGCACCACCGTCGACGCGCTGGATGCGCGGGTCGCCGGCACAGGCCAGGCCAGGCCAATAGGGATCGTCGGGCGCCAGGCTGAGCACCAGCCCCTTGAGTCCCGGATGATCGAGAAAACAGCCGAGGCTGTGTTCGAGAATGGTTCGTCCGCCCAGTTGCAGGTACTGCTTGGGACGGTCGGCCGCCATACGGGCACCCACGCCCGCGGCAGGAATCACGGCCCAGAAGGCCGGTAGCGATGAGTCAGTCATTGTGCCAACTGATAGAGGGTTTCGCCGTCCTTGACCATGCCCAGTTCATGGCGAGCACGTTCTTCAACGGTCTCCATGCCTTTCTTCAGCTCAAGAACTTCCGCATCGAGGACACGGTTACGCTCCAGCAGACGCTCGTTCTCGGCATGCTGGTCGGCAATCTGTTGTGTCAGGTCGGCTACCTGCGCCAGGCTCCCGTTACCCACCCAAAGGCGGTACTGCAGGCCAGCCAGCAGCAAGAGCAAGACAAGGAACAACCAATTGGGACTGCGCATCGAATTTCGTTTACCCAGTGAAAAAGACAGCCAAGCCGACTTCCGTATACCCAACAGCACGAAGCCTGGAAAGACCAGGCTTGTGCTTGTCAGCCATCAGATTAGTTGCGAAAAAGCCGCTATAGCGACTTTTCCGACACAATCCGGTGTCTTTTTACCATCTACTGCTTAACCGCGAAACTCGGAACGACCGTTGTACTTCGCCTTGGCGCCCAATTGCTCTTCGATACGCAGCAGTTGGTTGTACTTGGAAACGCGGTCGGAACGGCACAGCGAGCCGGTCTTGATCTGGCCGGCAGCGGTGCCCACGGCCAGGTCGGCAATGGTCGAATCTTCGGTTTCACCGGAACGGTGCGAGATCACCGCGGTGTAGCCGGCGGCCTTGGCCATCTGGATGGCTTCCAGGGTTTCGGTCAGGGTACCGATCTGGTTGAACTTGATCAGGATGGAGTTGGCGATCTTCTTGTCGATGCCTTCCTTCAGGATCTTGGTGTTGGTCACGAACAGGTCGTCGCCCACCAGTTGGGTCTTCTCGCCGATCTTGTCGGTAAGAATTTTCCAGCCAGCCCAGTCGGACTCGTCCAGACCATCTTCGATGGAGATGATCGGGTAGCGTTCGGTCAGGCCTTTCAGGTAGTCGGCGAAACCTTCGGCGGTGAACACCTGGCCTTCGCCGGACAGGTTGTACTTGCCGTCTTCGAAGAACTCGCTGGCCGCGCAGTCCAGGGCCAGGGTCACGTCGGTGCCCAGTTTGTAACCGGCATTGGCGACCGCTTCGGAGATGACTTTCAGGGCATCTTCGTTGGACGCCAGGTTCGGCGCGAAACCACCTTCGTCACCGACAGCGGTGCTCAGGCCACGGGCTTTGAGCACGGCCTTGAGGTGATGGAAAATCTCGGTGCCCATGCGCAGGCCTTCGGAGAAGGACTTGGCTCCGACCGGCTGGACCATGAACTCCTGGATGTCGACGTTGTTGTCGGCATGCTCGCCGCCGTTGATGATGTTCATCATCGGTACCGGCATGGAGTAGACACCCGGGGTGCCGTTCAGGTTGGCAATGTGTGCGTACAGAGGCAGGTCCTGATCCTGCGCAGCCGCCTTGGCCGCGGCCAGGGACACGGCGAGGATGGCGTTGGCGCCCAGGGTCGCCTTGTTCTCGGTGCCGTCCAGCGCGATCATCGCGTGGTCCAGGGCCTTCTGGTCGGAAGGATCCTTGCCCAGCAACAGTTCGCGGATCGGACCGTTGATGTTGCCGACAGCCTTCAGCACGCCCTTGCCCAGGTAACGGCTCTTGTCGCCATCACGCAGCTCAAGCGCCTCACGCGAGCCGGTGGAGGCACCGGACGGAGCACAGGCGCTGCCGATGATGCCGTTGTCCAGAAGGACGTCCGCTTCCACGGTGGGGTTGCCACGGGAGTCGAGAACTTCACGACCTTTGATGTCGACGATTTTTGCCATTGTTGTAAACACTCCAAAGTTGACGAAAACCTTGCAGGAGCCGGCTTGCCGGCGATGGCGTCCGTAAGATCGCTATCGCCGGCAAGCCCGCTCCCACAAAAGTTGTACGGCCGGCAGGCCAGAGCGAAAATTGTGGGGCAGTCTACCGAATAAACGAGGATTACGCGGTTTCTATCGTCGGAAAACTCTTCACCAGTTCGTCCAACGCCTTGAGCTGGGCCAGGAACGGCTCCAGTTTGTCCAGGCGCAGGGCACAAGGACCGTCGCACTTGGCGTTGTCCGGATCCGGATGCGCCTCGAGGAACAACCCCGCCAGGCCCTGGCTCATGCCGGCCTTGGCCAGGTCGGTGACCTGGGCCCGACGACCGCCGGCGGAGTCCGAACGGCTGCCCGGCATCTGCAGGGCGTGGGTCACGTCGAAGAACACCGGGTATTCGAACTGCTTCATGATGCCAAAGCCGAGCATGTCGACCACCAGGTTGTTGTAGCCGAAGCTCGAACCGCGCTCGCAGAGGATCAACTGGTCGTTACCGGCTTCCACGCACTTGCTCAGGATGTGTTTCATTTCCTGGGGCGCGAGGAACTGGGCCTTCTTGATGTTGATCACCGCGCCGGTCCTGGCCATGGCGACCACAAGGTCGGTCTGGCGCGACAGGAAGGCCGGCAACTGGATGATGTCGCAGACTTCGGCGGCCACGGCGGCCTGGGCCGGCTCGTGGACGTCGGTGATGATCGGCACGCCGAACGCTTGCTTGATGTCCTGGAAGATCCGCATGCCCTCTTCCAGGCCGGGGCCACGGTAGGAGGTCACGGAGGAACGGTTGGCCTTGTCGAAGCTGGCCTTGAACACGTAGGGGATACCGAGCTTTTCGGTGACCTTGACGTACTCTTCGCAGACCTGCATCGCCATGTCACGGCTTTCCAGCACGTTCATGCCACCGAACAGCACCATCGGCTTGTCGTTGGCGATCTCGATGTCGCCGACGCGAATGATCTTCTGGGCCATCAGCTTTACGCCTTCTTCTGGTGTTGGGCCAAAGCGGCTTTGACGAAACCGCTGAACAGCGGGTGGCCGTCACGCGGGGTCGAAGTGAACTCGGGGTGGAACTGGCAAGCGACGAACCATGGATGATCCGGGGCCTCGACCACTTCGACCAGCGCGCCGTCACCGGAACGACCGGAAATCTTCAGGCCGGCTTCCATGATCTGCGGCAGCAGGTTGTTGTTCACTTCGTAGCGGTGACGGTGACGCTCGACGATCACGTCCTTGGCGTAGCAATCGTGAACCAGCGAACCCGGCTCCAGCAGGCAGTCCTGGGCGCCCAGGCGCATGGTGCCGCCCAGGTCCGACGTCTCGGTGCGGGTTTCCACCGCGCCGGTGGCATCTTCCCACTCGGTGATCAGGCCGACGACCGGGTGAGCGCTGGTGCGGTCGAACTCGGTGGAGTTGGCGTCCTTCCAGCCCAGCACGTTACGGGCGAACTCGATCACGGCCACTTGCATGCCCAGGCAGATACCCAGGTACGGCACCTTGTTCTCGCGGGCGTATTGCACGGCGGTGATCTTGCCTTCCACGCCACGCAGGCCGAAACCGCCCGGTACGAGGATCGCATCGACGCCTTCGAGCAGGCCGGTGCCCTGGTTCTCGATGTCTTCGGAATCGATATAGCGCAGGTTGACCTTGGTGCGGTTGGTGATGCCGGCGTGACTCATCGCTTCGATCAGCGACTTGTAGGCATCCAGCAGCTCCATGTACTTGCCGACCATGGCGATGGTGACTTCGTGCTCGGGGTTGAGCTTGGCGTCGACCACTTTTTCCCACTCGGACAGATCGGCACCGTTGCATTGCAGACCGAAACGCTCGACGACGAAGTCATCCAGGCCCTGGGCGTGCAGGACGGCCGGGATCTTGTAGATGGTGTCGACGTCTTCCAGGGAAATCACCGCACGCTCTTCGACGTTGGTGAACAGCGCGATCTTGCGCCGCGAGGACACGTCAACCGGGTGGTCGGAACGGCAGATCAGCACGTCCGGCTGCAGGCCGATGGAGCGCAGCTCCTTGACCGAGTGCTGGGTCGGCTTGGTCTTGGTCTCGCCGGCAGTGGCGATGTACGGGACCAGGGTCAGGTGCATCAGCATCGCGCGCTTGGAGCCGACTTCGACCCGCAACTGGCGGATGGCTTCGAGGAACGGTTGCGACTCGATGTCACCCACGGTGCCGCCGATCTCCACCAGGGCCACGTCGGCATCGCCGGCGCCCTTGATGATGCGACGCTTGATTTCGTCGGTGATGTGCGGAATCACCTGGATGGTCGCGCCCAGGTAATCACCACGGCGCTCCTTGCGCAGCACGTGCTCGTAGACACGGCCGGTGGTGAAGTTGTTGTTCTGGGTCATGGTCGTGCGGATGAACCGCTCGTAGTGGCCCAGGTCCAGGTCGGTCTCGGCGCCGTCGTGGGTGACGAACACTTCACCGTGCTGGAACGGGCTCATGGTGCCCGGGTCGACGTTGATGTACGGGTCCAGTTTGAGCATGGTGACTTTCAGTCCCCGCGCCTCCAGGATGGCCGCCAATGAAGCCGAGGCAATGCCTTTCCCCAATGAAGAAACAACACCGCCCGTGACGAATATGTAGCGCGTCATGAAAAACCCTAGAAGTCTGCGTTAAAGCGGTCCGAGCCGCCGGGGAAAGCGAAGGAAGGCCGAAGCCCCCGATCACCTGCATTAATCACAGTGCATCTTTCAAAAAAACCGCCGCGTTGGGACAGACCGGAAGTGACGACACCGGTACGTTGCTCGCTACACATTTTTTGGAATCGCCCAGCAAAGACTGCTTGGTAATCGGCAACTCCTGCAATTCAGGCGAATCCACAGAAGTTGTATCAAGAAGGGAGCGTAGTCTACCGGAAAGCAGCTTTCAGCTCAAACCTTGATCGCTCGAAGGTGGCTGCCATTGCAAATGCCAGTCTCCGAACGCGCTGCCATCGAGCCCCGCCAGGTTGGCCACGGCCAGTAATTGCTCGCCCCGGTAGACCAGCGGCAATCGGCCGCGGACAAACCAGGGCACCCCGCTTTCATTAAGCAGACGCTTCAGATCCCGATGCCCGCGGTCCGGCAGGTGCAACACCTCGCCGCCCTGACGATAGCGCACGCGCAACGGACCCGGCGGCGCGTCGCCGATGATCAGCAGTTCGCCGTTGTCCGGCAATTCCAGGGTCTGTCCGGGTCTGGTCCACTCGATATCCGCCACCGGCTGGCGCAACCAGGAACCGCTCAGCCACCACAGGTGCTCATCGGCGCGGTGCAACTCGCCTTCGGCCAGGCGCCACTTGGGCCGGGCATCGTGCCCGGCGTCGCGCAGGTCATCCCAGCCGGCCCAGTGGTCGCTGTCCGGCAGGCGCGTCAGCGGTGCCAGCCAGTGACGCAGCAGGTTGCGCTGGCGAGCCGGCGACAGCTCGATCACCGCATCCAGCGCCAGGGACGGCATGCCCAGCCAGTCATAGCGGGAATGGGCCTGGGCCTCGTCGAGATCGACGTCGGCCAGCTCGTCCAGCAGTTCCTGGGCCTCGCGCAGGTGCGCGGCGCTGCGCACCATGCTGCTGACCGCCTGCGGCCAGCGCTCGGTGAGATCGGGGAAAACCCGATGGCGCAGGTAGTTGCGGGAAAACTGCTGGTCGGCGTTGGACGGGTCTTCGATCCAGTTCAGGCCGTGCTCGCGGGCGTACTGCTCCAGTTCCGCACGCGAGACATCGAGCAGCGGCCGCACCAGGTAGCCGCCGCCCACCTCGCGTTCGCCCGGCATGGCCGCCAGGCCACGTACCCCGGCACCGCGCAACAGCCGGAACAACAGCGTCTCGGCCTGGTCATCGCGATGCTGGGCCGTCAGCAGGACTTCGTTCAACTGGGTCACCCCGGCAAAGGCCAGGTAGCGCGCATCCCGGGCGGCGCGCTCGAGACTGGCACCGAGCTGGACGCTGACCCGCACCACCTGCAAGGGCACGCCCAGGGTGTCGCAGAATGCCTGGCAATGTTCCGGCCAGCTGTCGGCGGCAATCTGCAAGCCGTGATGGATATGCAGGGCCGTCAGTTCGGGCAGGGATTCGGTCTTGCCCAGGCGGGCGAGAAGATGCAGGAGGACGGTGGAGTCGAGGCCGCCCGAGAACGCTACGCGCCAGGCCGAGGCGTTACGCCAGGGGGCCAGGGCATGCAGCAGTCGGTCTGCCAGAGGAAGGGTACGCAGAGTCATGAGTTCGGTCGCTTTTCGCCTCAATGCGGTCAGCCTGACTGAAACACAAACCTGTAGGAGCCGGCTTGCCGGCGATGAGGCCGGCAAGTCTTGCATCGACGGCTCGAATCGCCGGCAAGCCGGCTCCTGCAGGGGTGAGCGCCGCCTTGGAATTCAGGGGCGCTCCATCAGGTCACTTAGAGACCGTAGCTCATCAATCGCTCATAGCGACGGGCCAGCAGCGCATCGTTGTCGAATTTCTTCAACATCGCCAGCTGCGAGCTCAGTTCGGCACGGATCAGGGCCGCCGCGGCCACCGGATCACGGTGGGCACCGCCCAGGGGCTCGGCGATCACCTTGTCGACGATGCCCAGGCCTTTCAGGCGCTCGGCGGTAATACCCATGGCTTCCGCGGCATCCGGAGCCTTCTCGGCGGTTTTCCAGAGGATCGACGCGCAACCTTCCGGAGAAATCACCGCGTAGGTCGAGTACTGCAGCATGTTCAACTGGTCGCAGACACCGATCGCCAGTGCACCGCCGGAACCACCCTCACCGATAACGGTAGCGATGATCGGCGTCTTCAGGCGCGCCATGACCCGCAGGTTCCAGGCGATGGCCTCGCTCTGGTTGCGCTCCTCGGCATCGATTCCCGGGTAGGCGCCCGGCGTGTCGATGAAGGTCAGGATCGGCATCTTGAAGCGTTCGGCCATTTCCATCAGGCGGCAGGCCTTGCGGTAGCCTTCCGGACGCGGCATGCCGAAGTTGCGGCGAACCTTCTCGCGCACTTCACGGCCCTTCTGGTGACCGATCACCATCACTGGCTGGTCTTCCAGGCGGGCAATACCGCCGACGATCGCGGCATCGTCGGAGAAATGACGGTCGCCGTGCAGCTCATCGAACTCGGTGAAGATGTGCTCGATGTAGTCCAGGGTGTACGGACGACGCGGATGACGCGCCAGGCGCGCGATCTGCCAGCTGGTCAGCTTGCCGAAAATGTCTTCGGTCAGCGTGCTGCTCTTGTCTTGCAGGCGAGAGATTTCATCGCCGATGTTCAGCGAATTGTCATTACCGACCAAGCGCAGTTCTTCGATCTTGGCTTGCAGGTCAGCGATCGGCTGTTCGAAATCAAGAAAATTCGGGTTCATAAGCATCCGTCTTGGGTCGAGCACAGTAGTTTTTACACAGCCTGGCCGGCCGATTGATCTGTATCGCGCCCTACCTTAAGGGATATGGCGCGCTCAGGTCGAGATTAAAAGTAAGTTCAAGGTCGGGGCGCATTCATGGCACCACCACCTCAACGGTATTGGAGAAAGACGTTGTCTCGCCCGAACTGGTCACGCAATGCCTGAATCAGACTGTCCGCCGGGTCGATCTTCCAGCCGTCACCGAGCTGCAGCAGGGCCTTGGCATCCTGGCCGGTGTACTCCATGGTGATCGGGCAGGCGCCCCGGTGCTTCTTGAACAACTCGCCCAGCCAGCGTAGCTCATCGCCCTTGAGCGCGGCGCTCTGCACCTTCAGGCGCAGGCTTTCGGCCAGGTTGGTCCGGGCATCTTCCATGCTCATCACCCGCTTGACCCGCAGGCGCAGGCCCCCGGAGAAGTCATCGTTGCTGACCTCGCCCTCGACCACCACCATCGCGTCGGTCTGCAACAGCGACTGGGCCGACATGAAGGCATCGGCGAACAATGACGCCTCGATTCGCGCCGAGCGGTCGTCGAGGGTGATAAAGCCCATCTTGTCGCCTTTTTTGTTTTTCATCACCCGCAGGTTGATGATCATCCCCGCCACGGTCTGGGTATCCCGGGCCGGCTTCAGGTCGATGATGCGCTGGCGGGCGAAACGGCGGATCTCGCCTTCGTACTCGTCGATCGGGTGACCGGTCAGGTACAGGCCGAGGGTGTCCTTCTCGCCTTTCAGGCGCTCCTTGAGGGTCAGCTCCTTGGCCTTGCGGTGATTGCCGTAGACATCCGCGTCCTCCTCGACGAACAAGCCGCCAAACAGGTCGGCGTGGCCGCTGTCGTGGGTACGCGCGGTCTGTTCGGCGGCCTTGATCGCTTCTTCCATCGCCGCCAGCAGGACTGCGCGGTTACGGTCGATATTGGCCTGGTACGGCTTGGGTTCGTCGTAGAAATACGGTCCGAGACGATCCAGCGCACCGCTGCGGATCAGGCCGTCGAGGGTGCGCTTGTTGATGCGCTTGAGGTCGACCCGGGCGCAGAAATCGAACAGGTCCTCGAACGGTCCCGCCTGGCGCGCTTCGGTAATCGCTTCCACCGGGCCTTCGCCAACGCCCTTGATGGCGCCGAGGCCATAGATGATCCGGCCTTCGTCGTTCACCGTGAACTTGAACTCCGAGGTGTTCACGTCCGGTGCGTCGAGGCGCAGCTTCATGGTCCGCACTTCCTCGATCAAGGTCACGACCTTGTCGGTGTTGTGCATATCCGCCGAGAGTACCGCGGCCATGAACGGCGCCGGGTAATGGGCCTTCAGCCACGCGGTCTGGTACGACACCAGGCCGTAGGCGGCAGAGTGGGATTTGTTGAAGCCGTAACCGGCGAACTTCTCCACCAGGTCGAAGATGTTACCGGCCAGGTCCGGGTCGATATTGTTGGTCGCGCAACCCTCGATGAAACCGCCGCGCTGCTTGGCCATTTCCTCGGGTTTCTTCTTGCCCATGGCTCGACGCAGCATGTCCGCGCCGCCGAGGGTGTAGCCGGCCATGACCTGGGCAATCTGCATCACCTGTTCCTGGTACAGGATGATGCCGTAGGTCGGCGCCAGCACCGGCTTGAGGCCTTCGTACTGGTAGTCGGAATGCGGATACGCCAGCTCGGCGCGGCCGTGCTTGCGGTTGATGAAGTCGTCCACCATGCCGGACTGCAACGGGCCCGGACGGAACAGGGCCACCAGGGCGATAAGGTCTTCCAGGCAGTCGGGCTTGAGCTTCTTGATCAGCTCCTTCATGCCGCGGGATTCAAGCTGGAATACCGCGGTGGTCTCGGCCTTCTGCAACAGGCTATAGGTCGGTTTGTCATCCAGCGGGATGAAGGCGATATCCAGCGGCGGCTCGTTGACCTTGGCGCGGTCGCGGTTGATGGTCTTCAGCGCCCAGTCGATGATCGTCAGGGTCCGCAGGCCGAGGAAGTCGAACTTCACCAGGCCGGCGGCCTCGACGTCGTCCTTGTCGAACTGGGTTACCAGGCCATCGCCTTCTTCGTCGCAATAGATCGGCGAGAAGTCGGTCAGCTTGGTCGGCGCGATCACCACGCCACCGGCGTGCTTACCGACGTTACGCACCACGCCTTCGAGCTTGCGCGCCATCTCCCAGATTTCCGCCGCTTCTTCATCGACCTTGATGAAGTCGCGCAGGATTTCTTCCTGCTCGTAGGCTTTTTCCAGGGTCATGCCGACTTCGAAGGGGATCATCTTCGACAGGCGGTCCGCCAGGCCATAGGACTTGCCCTGCACCCGCGCCACGTCACGCACCACCGCCTTGGCGGCCATGGAACCGAAGGTGATGATCTGGCTCACCGCGTTGCGGCCGTATTTCTCGGCCACATAGTCGATCACCCGGTCGCGGCCGTCCATGCAGAAGTCGACGTCGAAGTCGGGCATGGAAACCCGTTCCGGGTTGAGGAAACGTTCGAACAGCAGGTCATATTCCAGCGGGTCGAGGTCGGTGATCTTCTGCACGTAGGCCACCAGGGAACCGGCACCCGACCCCCGGCCGGGACCGACCGGCACGCCGTTGTTCTTGGCCCACTGGATAAAGTCCATAACGATCAGGAAGTAACCGGGGAACCCCATCTGGATGATGATATCCAGCTCGAAATTCAGCCGGTCGACATAGACCTGGCGCCTGGCCTCGTAGTCTTCGGTGGTCTCCCTGGGCAGCAGGACCGCCAGGCGCTCTTCGAGACCGTCGAACGACACCTTGCGGAAATACTCGTCGATGGTCATGCCATCGGGAATCGGGAAGTTGGGCAGGAAGTGCTTGCCCAGCTTCACTTCGATATTGCAGCGCTTGGCGATCTCGACGGTGTTTTCCAGGGCGTCGGGCAGATCGCTGAACAGCTCGGCCATTTCCTCGGCGCTTTTCAGGTACTGCTGGTCGCTGTAGTTCTTCGAGCGACGCGGATCGTCGAGGGCCCGGCCCTCACCGATGCAGACGCGGGTTTCGTGGGCCTCGAAGTCTTCCTGCTTGATGAAACGCACATCGTTGGTCGCCACCAGCGGCGCGCCCAGCTTCTCGGCCAGGGCCACGGCACCGTGCAGTTGTTCTTCGTCGTTGGGGCGATTGGTCCGCTGGATCTCCAGGTAGAAGCGGTCCGGGAACACCGCCATCCACTCACGCGCCAGGGTTTCGGCTTCCGCGGCGTTATCGCCGAGCAGGGCCATGCCGATCTCGCCCTCCTTCGCCGCCGACAGCATGATCAGGCCTTCATTGGCCTCGGCGACCCATTCGCGCTCGATGATGATCATGCCGTTGCGCTGACCGTCGATGAAACCACGGGAGATCAGCTCGGTCAGGTTGCGATAACCCAGGGGGTTCATCGCCAGCAGGCTGATGCGGCTCAACGGCGCATCGGGGTCCTTGTTCGACAGCCACAGGTCGGCGCCGCAGATCGGCTTGATCCCGGCGCCCATGGCGGTCTTGTAGAACTTGACCAGGGAACACATGTTGTTCTGGTCGGTCACCGCCACGGCGGGCATGTTCAGGCCGGCCAGGGCCTTGACCAGCGGCTTGATCCGCACCAGGCCGTCGACCAGGGAGTATTCAGTGTGCAGGCGCAGGTGAACGAATGAAGCCGGCATAGTGATCCTGTAGAAGCATGAAAAACGACAAGGCCCGGATTGTACCGGGCCTTGGCTAAAACATCAGCAGACTAAAGCTCGACAAGCCCCTCACGGGCTTCCCAGGCCAGCCGCACGGGCGCGAACGAGCGCCGGTGAATCGGGGTCGGCCCCAGGCGGTTCAGGGCTTCCAGGTGCACCGGCGTCGGATAGCCCTTGTGGCCGCCGATGCCGTAGCCGGGATAGATCGATTCGAAAACCGCCATTTCACGATCACGGCTGACCTTGGCCAGGATCGACGCCGCGGCAATCGCCGGCACCTTGCTGTCACCCTTGACCACCGCTTCCGCCGGCATCGGCAGTTTCGGGCAGCGGTTGCCGTCGATCATTGCCAGCCTGGGCTGGATATGCAGGCCCGCGACCGCCCGTTGCATCGCGAGCATGGTCGCATGGAGGATATTCAGTTCATCGATTTCCTCGACCTCGGCCCGGGCGATACACCAGCTCAGGGCTTTTTCGCGGATTTCGTCGTACAGCTTTTCGCGGCGGGCCTCGGTCAGCTTCTTCGAGTCGTTCAGCCCGAGAATCGGCCGCTTGGGATCGAGGATCACCGCCGCCGTGACCACCGCACCGCAAAGCGGGCCGCGACCGACTTCGTCGACGCCGGCCACCAGTTCCCCGGCATCGGCCACCAGGCTGAAGTCCAGCCCCATCTGCATCTTCACGTTACTCATACGGGCTTTCCGATCAACGTCAGGACCGCGTCGGCGGCCTGGTTCGAGGCATCCAGGCGCAGGGTCCGGTGGATCTCGTCGAAACTGCGGGTCTGCTCCCTGCCATCCTCGATCAACGGCGACAGGGTCCTGGCCAGCGCTTCGGGCGTGGCGTCATCCTGCAACAACTCGGGCACCAGCAAACGCTGGGCCAGCAGGTTGGGCAGGGAGATATAGGGGCTCTTCACCAGGCGCTTGAGAATCCAGAAGGTCAGCGGCGCCAGGCGGTAGGCGACCACCATCGGGCGCTTGTAGAGCAAGGCCTCGAGGGTGGCCGTACCGGAGGCGATCAGCACCGCGTCACAGGCCGCCAGGGCTTTGTGGGACTGTCCGTCGAGCAGGGTCAGCGGCAGGTCGCGCCCAACCAGCAAGGCCTCGATCTGGCTGCGGCGCTGCGGACTGGCGCAAGGCATGACAAAACGGATGCCGGGATGCATCGCCTGCAGACGCTGCGCCGTATCCAGGAACAGGCCGCCCAGGCGTCCGACTTCGCCGCCGCGACTGCCCGGCATCAAGGCCACCAACGGGCCGTCCGGCAGGCCCAGTTCGGCACGTGCGGCCGCCCGGTCAGCCTGCAGCGGAATGGTATCGGCCAGTGTGTGCCCGACAAACCGCACCGGTACGCCCTTCTCTTCGTAGAAACGCGCCTCGAACGGCAACAGCGTCAGCATCAGATCACAGCCTTCACGGATCTTCAGTACCCGCTTCTGACGCCAGGCCCAGACCGACGGGCTGACGTAGTGCACGGTCTTGATCCCGGCACGCCGCAGCTTGAGTTCGATATTGAGGGTGAAGTCCGGGGCGTCGATGCCGATAAAGACGTCCGGTTTCTCGGCAATCAGCGTCTGGATCAGATTCTTGCGCCGCTTGAGCAGCTCAGGCAGGCGGCCGAGCACCTCGACCAGCCCCATGACCGAAAGGCGTTCCATGGGGAAATAGGAAACCAGCCCCTGCGCCTCCATCAACGGCCCACCCACGCCGATAAATTCGACAGCGGGATACCGGGCCTTGAGGGCACGCATCAGACCGGAGCCGAGAATATCGCCGGACGCTTCACCGGCGACCAGCGCAATACGCAGGCTGGCCATGATCAGCGGGTGATGCCGCGGGTCGAGGACTGGATCGATTCGAGAAACACTGCCACTTCAGGGTACTGCGCGGCAGGCTCGGCCAGTTCGGCAATCGCCTGGTCCACGGTCAGGCCCTGGCGATACACCACCTTGTAGGCCCGGCGCAGCGCATGGATCACTTCCTCGCTGAAGCCCCGGCGACGCATGCCTTCGAAGTTCATGCTGCGGGCTTCGGCGGGGTTGCCGAACACCGTGACGTAGGCCGGAACGTCCTTGCCGATGGCGGTGCCCATGCCGGAGAAGCTGTGGGCACCGATATGGCAAAACTGGTGTACCAGGGTATAGCCGGACAGGATCGCCCAGTCATCCACGTGCACATGGCCGGCCAGCGCGGTGTTGTTGACCAGGATGCAATGGTTGCCGATCACGCTGTCATGGCCGATATGGGCATAGGCCATGATCAGGTTGTGGTCGCCCAGCGTGGTTTCCGAGCGATCCTGGACCGTGCCACGGTGGATCGTCACGCCTTCGCGGATGATGTTGTGATCACCGATCACCAGGCGGGTGTCCTCGCCCTTGTACTTGAGATCAGGGGTATCCTCACCTACCGAGGAAAACTGGTAGATGTGATTGTGCTTGCCGATCCGGGTCGAGCCCTTGAGGATCACATGCGGCCCGATCACTGTTCCCTCGCCGATTTCCACACCTGCGCCGACGATCGACCAGGGGCCGACCTCAACGCCGTCGGCCAGCACGGCCGTCGGATCGATGATTGCGCGAGGGTCAATCAAACTCATACCGCCTGTTCCGCACAGATGATCTCGGCCGAGCATACTGGCTTGCCGTCAACCGAAGCCTGGCACTCGAACTTCCAGATCTTGCGCTTGCAGCTGATGAAGGTGGCTTCGAGGATCAACTGATCACCCGGCTTGACCGGCTGGCGGAAGCGCAGCTTGTCGGAACCGACGAAATAGTAAAGGGTGCCATCGGCAGGCTTCACGTCCAGGATCTTGAAACCAAGGATGCCGGCAGCCTGGGCCATGGCTTCAATGATCAGGACACCCGGCATGATCGGATGCGCCGGGAAGTGACCGTTGAAGAAAGGCTCGTTGATGCTGACATTCTTGTAGGCACGAATGCGCTTGGCCTCGACATCCAGTTCCACCACCCGGTCCACCAGCAGGAACGGGTAACGGTGAGGCAGGTATTCGCGAATCTCGTTGATGTCCATCATTTCGTGGGGAAGCCTGTAGTAAAGATGGGGAGCACGCTGCGGGCGCGCTCCTCTAGCAAATCAAGAAGGCAGCTTTCGTACAGACCTGGCGACTACTTGATATGGAAATGGTATCAGCCTTCAGATGAAGCGTCCGCGTCCGGGGTCACGTCCCCGACACGTTTTTCCAGCTGTCGCAGTCGCCGCGCGATGTCGTCGAGCTGGCGAATACGCGCCGCGCTCTTGCGCCATTCGGCTGCCGGCTGCATGGCCGTACCGGAAGAATAGGAGCCCGGCTCGGTGATCGAGTGGGTCACCATGGTCATTCCGGTCAGGAAAACGTTATCGCAAATCTCGATATGCCCCACGAGGCCGACGCCACCGGCGAGCATGCAGTGCTTGCCGATCTTGGTGCTGCCGGAAATGCCGCAGCAGGCCGCCATTGCGGTGTGATCACCCACCTGGACGTTATGGGCGATCTGGATCTGGTTGTCGAGCTTGACCCCGTTACCGATGATCGTATCGGCCAGGGCCCCACGATCAATGGCGGTATTCACGCCGATTTCCACATCGTCACCGACCAGCACGCCGCCGATCTGGGCGATCTTGTGCCAGACGCCCTTCTGGTTGGCAAAGCCGAAACCTTCCCCGCCCAGCACGGCACCGGACTGGATCACCACGCGTTTGCCGATACGTACATCGTGGTAGAGCGTCACGCGTGGCGCGAGCCAGCCACCCTCACCGATCTCGCAACGAGCGCCGATAAAGCACTGCGCGCCGATGGTGACACCCGCACCAATGCGCGCGCCGCTTTCGATAACCACGAAGGCACCGATACTCGCCCTCGGATCGACGAACGCATCCGCCGCCACCACAGCGCTGGGGTGGATTCCCGCTGGCGCCTTGGGCTTTGGATCAAACTGGTGCGAAATGCGCGCATACGCCATGTACGGATCAGGCACCACCAGCGAATCCCCGGCATACGTCTCGGCATCGGCAGCCTTGAGCAACACGGCACCGGCCTGGCAATCTGTCAGGTATTTACGGTATTGGGGATTTGCCAGAAAGCTCAACTGAGCTGGGCCAGCCTCCTGCAAGGTGGCCAGCCCAGTGATTTCCTTCTCCGGGTCGCCACGCAGGGTGGCGCCGAGGATCTCGGCCAATTGGCCGAGCTTGATAGTCGCGGTCATGGATTACTTCAGCTGGTTCATGCGCTCGATAACCTGGCGAGTGATGTCGTACTGAGGTTTGACATCGATCACTGCACCACGCTCGAACACCAGGTCAAAGGCACCTTTCTTGATGACTTCTTCTACCGCGCTGTCCAGTTTCGGCTTCAACTGCTTGAGCATTTCACGGTCGGCAACAGCCTTGGCTTCGTTCAGCTCCTTGGACTGGAACTGGAAGTCACGGGCCTTCTGCTTGAATTCCAGCTCAAGACGTTCACGCTCGCCTTGCTGCATCTTGTCGCCACCGCTGACCAGACGGTCCTGGATGCCCTTGGCACTGCTTTCCAGGGTTTTCAGCTTGGTCAGTTGCGGGCCGAACTTCTTCTCGGCATCCACGGCGTATTTCTTCGCCGCGTCGGATTCCAGCAGGGCCATCTGGTAGTTCAGGACCGCGATCTTCATTTCGGCAAATGCCGGGGTCGCTACCAGAACAGTCGCCAGCAGCACCAGTTGAGTCAACTTACGCACGATAAACTCCTACAAAATCCATTGTCGTTATCTTGGGTCAGACCGTTAGAACGTCTGGCCGAGGGAGAATTGGAACACCTGAGTTTCGGCGTTATCCGGTTTCTTGATTGGCATGGCCAAGGCAAAACTCAACGGACCGAGCGCGGTAACCCAGGTCACACCCACGCCCACGGAGCTGGCGAGGTTGGTGAGGCTGATATCGTTGCACTGCGTCTGCGAAGACGTGCCGTTGGTGTTCTTGACCTGATCGCACTTGGAGTCGAACACGTTACCCACGTCCCAGAATACCGAGGTGCGCAGGGAACGCTGGTCCTTCACGAACGGCAGCGGGAACAGCAGTTCAGCACCACCCTGGATCAGCACGTTACCACCGAACGGCAGCGGATCGTTGTCCGAGTCGGCAATGGTACCGACGTTGCCGGTCACGCCAACACCACGGCTAGGCGTGCCACGAGGCCCCAGAGTACTGTCCTTGAAGCCGCGAACCGAGTTGAAACCACCTGCATAGTAGTTCTCGTAGAACGGCAGACCGTTCGTCGAACCGTAGCCGTCGCCATAACCCAGTTCGGTATGGAAACGCATGGTGTAGTTGTCGGTCAGCGGTGTGAACACCTGGCCGCGGTAGTCGAGCTTGAAGAACGACAGGTCGCTGCCCGGCGTAGTGGCTTCCAGGGTCAGGCTCTGGGAATGACCACGGGTCGCCAGGACGCCCTTGTTCAGGGTCGATTCCGACCAGCCAGCCGATGCCTTGAAGTTCAGGTAGCTGTCGCCTTCGCGGTTCACGAAGTCGAAGATCTCGTCCACGGTGTACAGGCCGGTCTTGATCTTGTCCTGCTGGGCAGTCAGACCGAAGGTCAGGCGCGAAGTCTCGCTGATCGGGTAGCCCACGCTGACGCCGGCACCCAGGCTGTCTACCGCGTAGCTGGCTACATCGACGTCGAGGTCCTTGTAGTCGGTGGTGCGGTAGAACACGTTGTAACCCAGGCTGACGCCGTCGGCGGTCCAGTAGGGGTCGACGTAGCCGAAGTTGTAGCGGCTCTGGTATTCGCTGCGGGTCAGGCCAATGCTGACCTTGTTACCGGTACCGAGGAAGTTGTTCTGGGTGATCGAACCACCCAGGATCAGACCGGCGCTCTGGGCAAAGCCGACGCTGGCGGTGATCGAGCCCGAAGCCTGTTCTTCCACGGCGTAGTTCACGTCGACCTGGTCGTCGACACCCGGAACAGCCGGGGTCTCGACGTTGACTTCCTTGAAGAAGCCCAGGCGCTCGAGACGGGTCTTGGACTGGTCGATCAGATAGGTGGAAGCCCAACCGCCTTCCATCTGGCGCATTTCACGACGCAGAACTTCGTCCGCGGACTTGGTGTTGCCACGGAAGTTGATACGGTTGACGTAGGCACGCTTGCCCGGATCGACCACGAAGGTGATATCGACGGTGTGGTCGTCATCATGCGGCGTCGGTACGCCGTTGACGTTGGCAAAGGTATAGCCATCGTTACCCAGGCGGCGGGTGATCAGTTCCGACGTGGTGGTCATCAGCTTGCGCGAGAACACCTGGCCCTTCTCGACCAGCAACAGCGACTTGACCTGGTCTTCAGGCACTTTCAGGTCGCCGCTGAGCTTCACGTCGCGAACCTTGTACTTCTGGCCTTCGGTGACGTTGACGGTGATATAGACGTTTTTCTTGTCCGGCGTGATCGAAACCTGGGTCGAGGCAATATCCATGTTGATATAGCCGCGGTCCAGGTAGTAGGAACGCAGACGCTCCAAGTCACCGGAAAGTTTTTCACGGGCATACTTGTCGTCGTTCTTGAAGAACGACAACCAGTTGGTGGTCTTGAGTTCGAACAGGTCGATCAGGTCGTCGTCGGGGAATACCGTGTTACCCACCACGTTGATGTGCTGGATGGCGGCAACGGTGCCTTCGTTGATCTTGATCTTCAGGCCGACGCGGTTGCGTGGCTGCGGTACCACTTCGGTCTCGACCTCGGCGGAGTAGCGGCCCTGGGCCACGTACTGGCGTTGGAGTTCGTTACGGACACCCTCGAGGGTCGCGCGCTGGAAGATCTCGCCTTCGGCCAGGCCGGATTGCTTCAGACCCTTCATAAGGTCATCAGTCGAAATTGCCTTGTTGCCTTCGATATCGATGCTGGCCACCGAAGGCCGCTCGACGACCGTGATGACCAGGACGTTGCCGTCGCGGCCCAGCTGGATATCCTGGAAGAAACCGGTTTTGAACAACGCACGAGTGGATTCCACCAGGCGACGGTCATCCGCTTGCTCCCCGACGTTCAACGGTAACGCGCCAAACACGCTACCAGCGGATACCCGCTGGAGGCCGTTGACACGAATATCGGAGATAGTGAAGGACTCGGCGTGAACTTCGGCGATCATCAATACGGTGAGAACCGCAGTTAGCAGCAGACGTTTCATGAAGTCCTTTCTTATTCCAACTGGCAATAAACAAACTGCCGCAAAATGCGGCAGATTCGCAATTTTCGCGACGCGTTACAGTCGACCCAGATCGTTGACCAGGGCAAGTAGCATCACCCCGACCACCAAACTGATACCGATCTGTATCCCCCAACCTTGTACTCGCTCCGACAAGGGGCGACCACGTGCCCACTCGATCAGATAAAACAGCAAATGCCCCCCATCCAGTACCGGGATGGGCAACAAATTCAGAACCCCCAGGCTGATACTCAGATAAGCCAGGAAATTCAGGAAATCAGCGACGCCCGACTGGGCCGAAGCGCCCGCCACTTTAGCAATGGTTATCGGTCCACTCAAGTTTTTTACCGAGAGCTCGCCGAACAACATTTTCTTCAGCGAATCCAGGGTCAGGACACTCATGGTCCAGGTACGCCTGGCCCCCTCGCCGATCGCCGCCAAAGGCCCGAAGCTGACCTCGCGAACCATCTCCGGCGGCCAATCCACGGCCTTGACACCGGCCCCCAGGTAACCGGTGGCGGACTTGCCTTCACCGCGGGAAGCCAGGGTCAGCGGGACGTCGATTTGAGCACCATCACGCTCGACATGCAGCACAATTTTGGTATCAGGTCGCACACGGACCCAGTCCACCACTTGCTGCCAGTCATCGACCGCATCGCCATTCAACGACAGCAGGCGATCACCGGTCTTCAGGCCGGCGGCCTGGGCCGGGCCTTTCGGGTCGAGTTCGGCCAGCAGCGGCGGCAGCGCCGGGCGCCAGGGACGAATCCCCAGGGATTTGATCGGATCCGGCTCGTCGGCGCCCTGCAGCCAGCGATCGAGGATCAGCTCACGCGGCGAGTCGCTGGTCGAGCCCTGCTCACGCACCTGCAACCGCAGCGTGCCGCTCTCTCCCAGGCGACGGACCAACTGCAGATTGACGGCGGACCAGCCGGTGGTCGGCTCGCCATCGATGGCGACGATTTCCTGACCGACGCTCAAACCGGCCTTGGCGGCGATACTGCCGCTCTCCACCGCGCCGATGATCGGACGCACCTGCTGGCTGCCGAGCATCGCCAGCACCCAGAAGAACGCCATCGCCAACAGGAAGTTGGCGATCGGCCCGGCAGCGACAATGGCGATGCGCTGGCGCACGGTCTTGCGATTGAAGGCCTGATCGAGCTCTTCCGGCGCAACCGGCGCCTCGCGCTCGTCGAGCATTTTCACGTAGCCGCCGAGGGGAATCGCCGCCAGCACGAACTCGGTGCCACGACGATCATGCCAACGCAGCAGCGGCGTGCCGAACCCCACGGAGAAGCGCAGCACCTTGACGCCGCAGCGGCGCGCCACCCAGAAATGGCCGAATTCATGGAAAGTAACCAGCACACCCAAGGCGACCAGGGTGCCGACAATCATATAGAGCGCGCTCATCTGCTTTCTCCGCAATCCTATCTAGTGCCGCATCGCTCGTACGCTACACCGGGCTCAACGCCCGTTGCGACTCAGCCACTGTTCGGTCAATGCCCGTGCCTTGGCATCTGCTGCGAATACCGCGTCGAGTTCATCGACCGCAACAACAGGTTCCAGATTCAAAACTCCCTCGATGATACTCGCGATCTCGGGATAACGGATGCGCCGTTCGAGAAACGCGGCGACAGCCACTTCATTGGCCGCATTCAGCATCGCCGGCGCGCTGCCACCGGCTTCGGCGGCCGCCCGCGCCAGGCGCAGGCAGGGGAAACGCTGCTCGTCCGGCGCCTGAAAGTCCAGCCGGGCCACGGAAAACAGGTCCAGCGGGGCGACGCCGGAATCGATACGCTCCGGCCAGGCCAGGGCATTGGCGATCGGCGTGCGCATATCCGGATTGCCCAACTGGGCGAGTACCGAGCCATCGACGTAATCGACCAGCGAATGGATCACGCTCTGCGGGTGAATCACCACTTCGACCTGGCTCGGCCGGGCATCGAACAGCCAGCAGGCCTCGATCAGTTCGAGCCCCTTGTTCATCATGCTCGCGGAGTCGACGGAAATCTTGCGCCCCATGGACCAGTTCGGGTGCGCGCAGGCCTGATCGGGCGTGACATGCTCCAGTTCGGCCAACGGTGTTTGCCGGAACGGGCCGCCGGAAGCGGTCAGCAGGATACGCCGCACGCCCACCGCGCCGAGGCCACGGGCGAAATCACCCGGCAGGCACTGGAAAATCGCATTGTGCTCGCTGTCGATCGGCAACAGTACCGAACCACTCTTGCGCACCGCCTGCATGAACAGCGCGCCGGTCATCACCAGCGCTTCTTTATTGGCCAGCAGGATCTTCTTGCCGACCTCGACCGCGGCCAGGGTAGGACGCAGGCCCGCCGCCCCGACGATGGCCGCCATCACGGTGTCGACTTCGGGGTCGGCCGCAACCTGGCATAGCCCCTCTTCACCCACCAGCACCTCGGTAGACAAGCCGGCAGCGCGCAATTGCTCCTGCAGACCGCGAGCAGCGGCAACTTCCGGCACCACCGCAAAACGCGGCCGGTGGCGGACGCACAGCGCGAACAGCTCGGCCAGGCGCGTGAAGCCGCTCAGGGCAAATACCTGGTAGCGCTCCGGGTGCCGGGCAATCACATCCAGGGTGCTCAGGCCGATGGAGCCGGTAGCCCCCAGCACGGTGATCTGTTGTGGGCGGCTCACGATGCGGCGATCCACAGCAGCACCGCGAACATCGGGATCGCCGCGGTCAGGCTGTCGATACGATCGAGCACGCCACCATGGCCGGGCAGCAGGTTACTGCTGTCCTTGATCCCGGATTGACGCTTGAACATGCTTTCGGTCAAGTCGCCGACCACCGAGATGAACACGATGATCGCCGCGCCCAGCAGGCTCGCCAGGATCTGGCCGAAGCCCCAGCCGTATACCAGGCCGACCACGGCGGTGATCACCAGGCTCAGCAGCAGGCCGCCATAGACGCCCTCCCAGCTCTTGCCCGGACTGACCGAAGGCGCCAGCTTGCGCTTGCCAAAGGCCCTGCCGGAAAAATAGGCACCGATATCGGCGCCCCAGACCAGGATCATCACCGCCATGATCAGCAGGTTCCCCTGGCCGGAAGCGTGCTGCTTGATTTCGATCAGCCCCTGCCAGGCCGGCAGCAGGATCAGGAAGCCGATCACCAGCTTGCTCGCCGTGCTCGACCAGTGCCCGCTGGACTGCGGATAGGTCAGCACCAGGTAGGTCGCCAGCCCCCACCACAGCACCGCTGCCCCCAACACCCAGGGCGCCAGGTTCGGCAGGATGTACATGAAGAACAGCAGGACCGCGACCAGCGCGGCGTACGCCACGCGGGCCGGCTGCGCTTCAAAGCCCGCCAGGCGCGCCCATTCCCACGCGCCGAGGGTCACGACCACGCCGATGAACAGCGCGAAACCGGATCCCGAGAGCAGGAAAAAACCGCACAGGGCGATGGGCAGGAGGATAAGTGCCGTGATGATGCGTTGCTTGAGCATTAAACCCGGGCTCCAGCTTCGACCTGCTCGCTCGTTTTACCGAAGCGACGCTGGCGGGAAGCGAAATCAGCCAGCGCATTGCGCATGGCATCGTGTTTGAAGTCCGGCCAGAACAGGTCGGAGAAATACAGCTCGGCGTATGCCAGCTGCCACAACAGGAAGTTGCTGATGCGATGCTCGCCACCGGTACGGATGCACAGGTCCGGCAGCGGCAGGTCGCCGGTTGCCAGGCAGGTCTGCAGCAACTCCGGGGTGATGTCGTCCGGACGCAGATGCCCGGCCTGCACTTCGCGGGCAAGACGCTGGGCCGCCTGGGCGATATCCCACTGTCCGCCGTAGTTGGCCGCGATCTGCAGAATGAAACGATTGCTGCCCGCCGTCGCTGCTTCCGCCTCGCGCATCGCTGCCTGGAGTTCAGGGTGGAAGCGCGAGCGGTCGCCAATGATCCGCAGGCTGATGTTGTTGTCGTCGAGGCGCTTGGCCTCGCGCCGCAACGCCTTGAAAAACAGATCCATCAAGGCGCTGACTTCATCGGCGGGGCGCTGCCAGTTCTCACTGGAGAAGGCGAACAGGGTCAATACCTCGACCTTGGCCTCGGCACACACCTCGATCACCGCCCGCACCGCGTCGACGCCGGCCTTGTGGCCGGCGACACCCGGCAAGAAGCGCTTCTTCGCCCAGCGATTATTACCATCCATGATGATCGCGACATGGCGCGGTACCGAGGACAGCCCAGCCTGCTTGGTCTTTTCCATGAAAACGTCCTGACCCTTATACGGCCATCAGGTCCGCTTCTTTTTGCTTCACGGCCACTTCGATTTTAGCCACGAAGCTGTCGGTCAGCTTCTGGATCTCGTCGGCGGCACGACGCTCTTCGTCTTCGCTGATTTCCTTTTCCTTGACCAGGTCCTTCAGGTCGCCCAGCACGTCACGGCGAATGTTGCGCACGGCAACACGGGCGTTTTCCGCCTCTTCCCGGGCCTGCTTGGTGAAACCACGGCGGGTTTCCTCGGTCAGTGCCGGCATGGAAATCAGCAGCAGCTCGCCCAGGTTGGTCGGGTTCAGGTTCAGGCCGGCGCTGCCGATCGCCTTGTCCACGGCACCGAGCATATTGCGCTCGAACGCCACGACCTGCAGGGTACGGGCATCCTTGACGGTGATGTTGGCGACCTGCTTGATCGGGGTGTCCGCGCCATAGTAAGGCACCATCACGCCTTCCAGGATGCTCGGGTGAGCCTGCCCTGTACGGATCCGGCCGAAGTTGTGAGCCAGGGACTCCAGGGATTTCTGCATGCGCTCTTGAGCGTCTTTCTTGAGTTCGTTGATCATTGTTGGCCTTCCTCGATCAGGGTTCCTTCAGCGCCACCATGCACGATGTTCAGCAGGGCGCCAGGCTTGTTCATGTTAAATACGCGCAGCGGCATCTTGTGATCGCGGCACAGGCAGATAGCGGTCAGGTCCATGACACCCAGCTTGCGATCCAGTACTTCATCGTAGGTCAGATGATCGAACTTCTCGGCATGCGGGTCCTTGAACGGATCTGCGGTATAGACGCCATCGACCTTGGTCGCCTTGAGCACCACGTCGGCATCGATTTCGATCGCACGCAGGCAAGCCGCCGAATCCGTGGTAAAGAACGGATTGCCGGTACCCGCGGCGAAAATCACCACTTCCTTGGAGTTGAGGTGACGCATCGCCTTGCGACGATCGTAATGATCGGTCACGCCGACCATGGAAATGGCCGACATCACGATGGCCGAGATATTCGCACGTTCCAGCGCATCGCGCATCGCCAGCGCGTTCATCACGGTAGCCAGCATGCCCATGTGGTCGCCGGTGACACGGTCCATGCCGGCAGCGCTCAGGGCGGCACCGCGGAACAGGTTGCCGCCGCCGATCACCAGGCCGACCTGCACACCGATACCGACCAGTTGCCCCACTTCCAGCGCCATGCGATCCAGGACTTTCGGGTCAATCCCGAACTCTTCCGAGCCCATCAGGGCCTCGCCGCTAAGCTTGAGTAGAATGCGTTTATAGCGAGCTTGATAACCACTGCCCTGCTGAGCCATTGCGAATCTCTCCTGCGGCGTTTAAAAAATCTTGCGAGCTGTTTGCAGCCTGCGCTAACTCTAGCTTGGCGCTGCTACAGCGCCATCAGAACACGGCTTTGTAAGCCGGTTCCGAAAGGAAAAAGAGAAACCTTCCTCCCATTTGAAAAGAGGCTGCGCGCGTAAGCGGGCAGCCTCTTGGGTCGACAGTTGAAAACCGTCTTATTGCTTGCTGGCAGCCACTTGAGCAGCAACTTCTTCAGCGAAGTTGTCCACTGGCTTCTCGATGCCATCACCTACTTTGAAGTAAGTGAAGGAAACGATTTCAGCGCCGGCTTTCTTGACCAGGGCACCGACGGTGACTTCCGGGTTCTTGACGAAAGCTTGCTCAACCAGGCTGGCTTCGGCCAGGAACTTGCTGATACGGCCTTTGACCATGTTTTCAACGATGTTCTCAGGCTTGCCCTTGATCTTTTCTTCGTTGAGGGTCAGGAAAACGCCTTTTTCGCGCTCGATGGCCTCAGGAGAAACCTGCGATGGCAGCAGGAACTCAGGGTTGGTTGCCGCCGCGTGCATGGCAACATCCTTGGCCAGCTCTTCGTTGCCGCCCTTGAGAGCCACGACCACACCGATCTTGTTGCCGTGCAGGTAGGCGCCGACCACATCACCTTCGATACGAGCCAGGCGACGGATGTTGACGTTTTCGCCAACCTTGGCAACCAGGGCTTCGCGAGCAGTTTCCTGAGCGGCGATCAGCGGAGCTGCGTCGGTCAGTTTGTCAGCGAAGGCTTTTTCGACGCTGGCAGCGACGAAGTTCTTGAAGTCGTCTTGCAGGGCCAGGAAGTCGGTCTGCGAGTTCACTTCCAGAATCACGGCAGATTTGCCGTCGCACTTGATAGCGATAGCGCCTTCGGCAGCAACGTTGCCTGCTTTCTTGGCGGCTTTGATGGCGCCCGATGCACGCATGTCATCGATGGCTTTTTCGATGTCGCCGCCGGCCTTGGTCAAGGCCTTCTTGCAGTCCATCATGCCTTCGCCGGTACGCTCGCGCAGTTCTTTGACCAACGCTGCAGTAATCTCTGCCATTTCAAAATTCCTCTTGGATAGGTTATCAACCATTCCACCCGATCGAACGGGCGTTCAATTCTTCCCGAACCACCCTTGTTAGCAACTGCACGTTACAGACGCTGTAGCGGCGCGCCAGACAAATGGTTTTCGAGGTGGCAAAAAGGGGGCCTAGCCCCCTTTTTACTTACTGAGCCAACGCCAGGCCCTGTCCAAAACTACCTGCGCGATGATCATGCTGCGTTAAAAGCAGGCTCGGAATGCTCATTTAGTGGACTAAAGTCGCGCGCGACTCCGGTCGTTCCTCGCCTGTTTTGCCTTGCCTGATCGCCGCTCGGCGAGTTTTCTTAAAGACCTGGGGCGTCAATTACTCAGCTGCAGCGACCGGTGCTTCGTCGACGAACTCAACGGTGCCGCCGGCAACGTTGTTGCGACCGCGGATCACGGCGTCAGCCATCGAACCCATGTACAGCTGGATGGCGCGAATGGCGTCATCGTTGCCTGGGATGATGTAGTCAACGCCTTCCGGGCTGCTGTTGGTATCGACAACGCCGATGACCGGGATGCCCAGCTTGTTGGCTTCGGTGATCGCGATGCGCTCGTGGTCAACGTCGATCACGAACAGAGCGTCTGGCAGACCGCCCATGTCCTTGATACCACCCAGGCTACGATCCAGCTTTTCCAGGTCGCGAGTGCGCATCAGCGCCTCTTTCTTGGTCAGCTTGGCGAAAGTGCCGTCTTCGGCTTGCACTTCAAGGTCACGCAGACGCTTGATGGAAGCACGGATGGTCTTGAAGTTGGTCAGCATGCCGCCCAACCAGCGGTGGTCGACGTACGGCGAACCGCAACGTGCTGCTTCTTCGGCAACGATCTTGCCAGCGGAACGCTTGGTGCCGACGAACAGAATCTTGTTTTTGCCCTGAGCCAGACGCTCTACGAAAGTCAGAGCTTCGTTGAACATTGGCAGGGTTTTTTCAAGGTTGATGATGTGGATCTTGTTACGCGCGCCGAAAATGTACTTGCCCATTTTCGGGTTCCAGTAACGGGTCTGGTGACCGAAGTGCACACCGGCCTTCAGCATATCGCGCATGTTGACTTGGGACATGATAGTTCCTTAATAAGTCGGGTTTGGCCTCCACGTATCCCAATGACCAACCAAGCAGCATCAAGCTGAAGGCACCCAGGTCATCGTGTCGACACGTGTGTGGATTTAAGCCTTTCGGGGTATCCCCGGAAAGCGGCGCATTTTATACCACAAGGAGGACAAAAACGGAACCCGGATTCGCATTTCCCGCCACGGGCTTTTGCGCGACCCTTGGTTTCGCGCCAGAATGCCCCATCGTTTATAGAGAGAAGCGATGCCCGGACGTCATGATTTACCCCGTCCGTCTGTTAGAATCGCATTTTTCAAGGTTTCGAAACGCACCACTCCATGACCGGATGTTGCCGCCTTCGACCTTTTTCCGTGTTTATCAGCGCCACCGAGCGCATAGAGAGCCTGTATGACCGTCACCCTCAAAACTCCCGAGGACATCGCAAAAATGCGCGTCGCCGGCAAGCTGGCCGCCGATGTACTGGAAATGATCGGTGAATACGTCAAGCCCGGCGTCACCACCGAGGAGCTGGACCGCATCTGCCACGACTATATCGTCAACGTGCAGCAGGCCATTCCCGCGCCCCTCAACTACAAGGGCTTCCCGAAGTCGATCTGCACCTCGGTCAACCATGTGGTCTGCCATGGCATCCCCGGCGACAAGCCGCTCAAGGATGGCGACACCGTGAACATCGACGTGACCGTGATCAAGGACGGCTACCACGGCGATACCAGCAAGATGTTCCATGTCGGCAACGTGCCGGTCTGGGCCGAGCGCCTGTCCCAGGTGACCCAGGAATGCATGTACAAGGCGATCGAGATCGTCAAGCCCGGCTGCCGCCTGGGCGATATCGGCGAAATCATCCAGAAGCACGCCGAGAAGAACGGTTTCTCCGTAGTGCGCGAGTTCTGCGGCCATGGCATCGGCAAGGTGTTCCACGAAGAGCCGCAGATCCTGCACTACGGCCGTGCCGGCACCGGCATGGAACTGAAGGCCGGCATGACCTTCACCATCGAGCCGATGATCAACCAGGGCAAGGCCGACACCAAGGTGCTGGGCGACGGCTGGACCGCCATCACCAAGGACCGCAAGCTCTCGGCCCAGTGGGAGCACACCCTGCTGGTCACCGAAACCGGCTACGAGATCTTCACCCTGCGCAGCGATGACACCATCCCACGCGTCTCAGCCTGATTCCCGAAGGAAAACCAATCGATGCCGCAGGTGGATCCCGAACTCTTCGACCGCGGCCAGTTCCAGGCGGAACTGGCCCTGAAGGCCAGCCCCATAGCGGCATTCAAGAAAGCCATCCGTCAGGCCCACGAAGTCCTCGACGCACGCTTTCGCAGTGGCCGCGACATCCGCCGGTTGATCGAAGACCGCGCCTGGTTCGTCGACAACATCCTGCAAAAAGCCTGGGACCAGTTCGACTGGAGCGAAGACGCCGATATCGCCCTGGTGGCGGTCGGCGGCTACGGTCGCGGTGAACTGCACCCCTACTCGGACATCGACCTGCTGATCCTGCTGGACAGCGCCGACCACGAGATCTTTCGCGATTCCATCGAGCGTTTCCTGACCCTGCTCTGGGATATCGGCCTGGAAGTCGGCCAGAGCGTTCGCTCGATCGACGAATGTGCCGAAGAAGCCCGCGCCGACCTGACCGTCATCACCAACCTGATGGAAAGCCGTACCATCGCCGGGCCCGAGCGCCTGCGCCTGCGCATGCTCGACGTCACCAGCACCGCCCACATGTGGCCGAGCAAGGACTTCTTCCTGGCCAAGCGCGCCGAGCAGAAGGCCCGTCACCACAAGTACAACGACACCGAATACAACCTGGAACCCAACGTCAAGGGCTCGCCCGGCGGCCTGCGGGATATCCAGACGATTCTCTGGGTCGCCCGCCGCCAGTACGGCACCCTGAACCTGCGTGCCCTGGCCGGCGAAGGCTTCCTCGTGGAAAGCGAAAACGCCCTGCTGGCCTCGTCCCAGGAGTTTCTCTGGAAGGTCCGCTACGCCCTGCACATGCTCGCCGGGCGCGCCGAGGACCGCCTGCTGTTCGACCACCAGCGCACCATCGCCGGGCTGCTGGGCTTCCAGGGCGACGACGCCAAGCAGGCCATCGAAAACTTCATGCAACAGTACTACCGGGTGGTCATGAGCATTGCCCAGCTCAGCGACCTGATCATCCAGCACTTCGAAGAGGTCATCCTCGCCCCGGAAGACGAAGCGCCGCCGCAACCGCTGAACTCGCGCTTCCAACTGCACGACGGTTACATCGAGGCGACCCACCCGAACGTCTTCAAGCGGACGCCGTTCGCCATGCTGGAAATCTTCGTGCTGATGGCCCAGCAGCCGGAAATCAAGGGCGTGCGCGCCGACACCATCCGCCTGCTGCGCGAACACCGGCACCTGATCGACGACGACTTCCGCAACGATATCCGCAACACCAGCCTGTTCATCGAGCTGTTCAAGTGCAAGATCGGTATCCACCGCAACCTGCGCCGGATGAACCGCTACGGCATCCTCGGCCGCTACCTGCCGGAGTTCGGCGATATCGTCGGGCAGATGCAACACGACCTGTTCCACATCTATACGGTCGATGCGCACACCCTGAACCTGATCAAGCACCTGCGAAAACTGCAGTACACCCAGGTCTCCGAGAAATTCCCGCTGGCCGCCAAGCTGATGGCCAAGCTGCCCAAGCCCGAGCTGATCTACATGGCCGGGCTCTATCACGACATCGGCAAGGGCCGCCATGGCGACCACTCGGAACTCGGCGCGGTCGACGCCGAGGCCTTCTGCAAGCGCCATCAGCTACCGGCCTGGGACAGCCGCCTGATCGTCTGGCTGGTGCAGAACCATCTGGTGATGTCCACCACGGCCCAGCGCAAGGATCTCTCCGACCCGCAGGTGATCCACGACTTCGCGCAGATCGTCGGCGACCACGTGTACCTGGACTATCTCTATGTCCTGACCGTGGCCGATATCAACGCGACCAACCCGAGCCTCTGGAACTCCTGGCGTGCCAGCCTGCTGCGCCAGCTCTACACCGAGACCAAGCGCGCGTTGCGTCGTGGCCTGGAAAACCCGGTGGACCGCGAAGAACAGATTCGCCAGACCCAGAGCGCCGCCCTGGATATCCTGGTGCGCGCCGGCACCGACCCGGACGATGTCGAGCAGCTCTGGTCGCAACTGGGCGATGACTATTTCCTGCGCCACACCGCTGGCGACGTGGCCTGGCACAGCGACGCGATCCTCCAGCAACCGGCCGATGGCGGCCCGCTGGTACTGATCAAGGAAACCACCCAGCGCGAATTCGAAGGCGGCACGCAGATCTTCATCTATGCCCCGGACCAGCATGATTTCTTTGCGGTGACCGTGGCCGCGATGGACCAGCTCAACCTGAACATCCACGATGCCCGGGTCATCACGTCCAGCAGCCAGTTCACCCTCGACACCTACATCGTGCTGGACAACGACGGTGGTGCCATCGGCGACAATCCGAAGCGGGTCAAGCAGATCCGCGACGGCCTGACCGACGCCCTGCGCAACCCCGACGACTACCCGACGATCATCCAGCGCCGGGTACCGCGCCAGCTCAAGCACTTCGCCTTTGCCCCGCAGGTGACCATCCATAACGATGCCCAGCGCCCGGTGACCGTGCTCGAACTCAGCGCCCCGGACCGCCCCGGCCTGCTGGCGCGGATCGGCAAGATCTTCCTGGAATTCGACCTGTCGCTGCAGAACGCCAAGATCGCCACCCTTGGTGAACGGGTGGAGGACGTGTTCTTCATCACCGATGCGCACAACCAGCCCCTGTCCGACCCGCAACTGTGCAGCCGTCTGCAGGACGCCATCGTCGAACAACTGAGCGTCAACTCCGAACCGAGTATCGAGCGCCTGAGTATTTGAATGAATGCTTCCCGTGGGAGCGGGCTTGCCCGCGAAGAACGCTGACGCGCCAGACCTGAAAAAACGCGGTGCTCCCTTCGCGGGCAAGCCCGCTCCCGCAACAACCGAATTGAACGAGATGTCCATGAACAACGCGTTGAACCAGTTGCAGCCCTACCCGTTCGAGAAACTCCGCGCCCTGCTGGGCAGCGTCAAGCCCGATGCGGACAAGCGCCCGATCGCGCTGTCCATCGGCGAGCCGAAACACCGTTCGCCGAGCTTTGTCGCCGAAGCCCTGGCGGCCAACCTGGAACAAATGGCGGTGTACCCGACCACCCTGGGCATTCCCGCCCTGCGCGAGGCGATCGCGGCCTGGTGCGAACGGCGCTTCAACGTGCCCGACGGCTGGCTCGACCCGGCGCGCAACGTCCTGCCGGTCAATGGTACCCGCGAAGCCCTGTTCGCCTTTACCCAGACCGTCGTCAACCGTGGCGCTGACGCCCTGGTGGTCAGCCCGAACCCGTTCTACCAGATCTACGAAGGCGCGGCCTTCCTCGCCGGTGCCCAGCCGCACTACCTGCCGTGCCTCGACGAAAATGGCTTCAACCCGGATTTCGACGCCGTACCGGCCGAAATCTGGCAACGCTGCCAGATTCTGTTCCTCTGCTCGCCGGGCAACCCGACCGGCGCGCTGATCCCCGTGGACACCCTGAAAAAGCTGATCGCCCTGGCCGACGAACACGACTTCGTGATTGCCGCCGACGAGTGCTACAGCGAGCTGTACTTCGATGAACAGACCCCGCCGCCCGGCCTGCTCAGCGCCTGCGTCGAACTGGGCCGCAAGGACTTCAAGCGCTGCGTGGTGTTCCACAGCCTGTCCAAGCGCTCGAACCTGCCAGGCCTGCGTTCGGGCTTCGTGGCCGGCGATGCGGAGATCCTCAAGGGCTTCCTGCTGTACCGCACCTACCACGGTTGCGCGATGCCGGTGCAGACCCAACTGGCCAGCGTGGCCGCCTGGAACGATGAAGTGCATGTGCGCGCCAACCGTGCGCTGTACCGGGAGAAATTCGACGCGGTGCTGGAAATCCTCGCGCCGGTGCTGGACGTCCAGCGTCCGGACGGCGGCTTCTACCTGTGGCCGAATGTGCAGGGTGACGACGCCGAGTTCTGCCGCGACCTGTTCGCCGAGGAACATGTGACCGTGGTGCCGGGCTCCTACCTGTCCCGCGAGGTCGATGGCGTCAATCCGGGTGCCGGCCGCGTGCGCATGGCACTGGTGGCACCGCTCGCCGAATGCGTCGAAGCCGCCGAACGGATCCGGGCGTTTATCCAGCGTCGCAAGTAACCTAACAGGAGTCGGCTCGCCAGTGATGGCGAGCCGGGGCCGATGGCCCGATACGCTCCTGATCGATCGAGAAGCCGCCTTATGCAAACCGCCTACACCGTCCTCATTCTATTGATGCTGGTGGGCGTTTCGCGTTTGCTGGCACGGGTGATCCCACTCCCCCTGCCACTGGTGCAGATCGCCGCGGGTGCCGTGCTGGCCTGGCCGACGCTGGGCCTGCATGTAGCCCTGGACCCGGAATTGTTTCTCTTCCTGTTCCTGCCACCACTGCTGTTCTCCGACGGCTGGCGCATGCCCAAGCGCGAGTTCTGGCGCCTGAAGGGACCGATCCTGACCCTGGCCGTGGGGCTGGTGCTGTTCACCGTGGTGGGCGCCGGCTACTTCATCCATTGGCTGTTGCCGGCTATCCCGCTGCCAGTGGCCTTTGCCCTGGCCGCGGTGTTGTCGCCGACGGATGCCGTGGCGGTCTCCGCGATCTCCCAGAACCGCCTGCCCACGCCCTTGATGCATATGCTGCAAGGCGAGGCGTTGATGAATGACGCGTCGGGCCTGGTGACCTTCAAGTTTGCCCTGGCAGCGGCCGTGACCGGGGTGTTCTCCCTGACCAATGCCAGCCTGACGTTCCTGCTGGTGGCCGTGGGCGGGTTGGCGATCGGCGTGGTCCTGAGCTGGCTGGTGGGACGGCTGCGGGCCTGGATGATCGCCCGGGGCTGGGACGATCCGGCGACCCACGTGGTGTTCATGCTGCTGTTGCCGTTTGCCGCCTATGTCCTGGCCGAACGCCTCGGTGTCTCGGGCATCCTCTCAGCAGTCGCGGCGGGGATGATGCAAAGCTGGCTCGACCTGCTGCCGCGCCAGACCAGTACCCGCCTGCTCAATCGCAGTGTCTGGTCGCTGCTGGAGTTCGCCTTCAACGGTCTGATCTTCCTGCTGCTGGGCCTGCAACTGCCGGATATCGTCAAGGCGGTCGCCAGCCATGAAGCCTCGTTGTGGCCAACCCTCCTGTATCGCTGCCTGGATGTGCTGGCGATTTTCCTGGTGTTGCTGGTGCTGCGATTTGTCTGGGTGCAGAGCATCTGGCGCCTGTCGGTACTGGTACGGCGCTGGCGCGGCAAGAGTGAGCTGACCTCGATGCCCAAGGCGCGATCCTGCTGGCTCCTGACGGTGGGGGGCGTACGCGGGGCGGTGACACTGGCGGGCGTGATGTCGGTGCCGTTGCTGATGGCGCCGGGGGCGGATTTTCCCGAACGGGACCTGCTGATCTTCATCGCTGCCGGGGTGATCCTGCTGTCGTTGGTGGCGGCGTGTGTCGCCTTGCCGATTCTGCTCCGGGATATTGCGAAAAGCCCCGACGATGCGCGGCGCCATGAAGTTCGCGAAGCCTGGCGGCGCACCGCCGAGGCGGCGATCCGCGCGCTGGAAGTCGAGGATGCGGTCGAGGCGGCCGGCTCCCAGGATGCGGCCCAGGCCTCGCTGGCGGCCGAGTTGAAAGCACGGATCATGTCCGAGTACCGGCATCAGTTGGAGGTGTTCAATGATTCCGATGAGGCCCAGGCACTGGCGTTCCAGATGGATCTGCTGGAGCGGCGCCTGCGCCTGAAGGCATTGCGCGCGCAACGGCTGGAGCTGTACAGCCTGAGGCGTCATCACCAGATTGGTGACGACGCCTTGCGCGAGGTCCTGGGGGAGCTGGATTTGAGCGAGGCGAATCTGGGGCAGGTGAAGTAGGGCCAAGGAAGCATTGGCTTGGAGGCTCCTGCAAGTCTGTGCAGGCCTGCTTCACCCCCCTTGGCAGCAGTTCTTCATTTCCCCGATGCCTTGAGGTTCTTGTCGAGAAAGTGCTCGACCAGGGTCGCAATCTCCCCGGGCTGTTCATCCAGGGCGAAGTGCCCGGCTTCCAGCACATGCACTTCAGCTCCGGGCAGGTCACGACGATAGGCCTCGGCTTCGGCGACATCGAAAGAAGGGTCATATTTGCCCCATGCCACCAGCGTCGGCGGCTGATGCGCCCTGAGCCAGGCCTGCCACTTCGGATAGCTGGCCACGTTGGTACGGTAGTCGTAGAACAGGTCGCTCTGGATGTCAGCCTGACCGGGCTGGTTGAGGAAGTTGAACTCATCCGTCCACAGATCCGGGTTGAAACCCTCGACACGCGGGTTGGCGCCAACATGCCGTTGCCGGGTCGTCGCCAGCGAGAAAAAGGTTGCCCGCAACCCTGCTTCATTCTTGCTCCGGTCGGCCCAGAATTCGCGACGCTTCTGCCACAACGGCCCCAGGCCGTCCTCATGGGACACCGCGTTCTGAACGATCAGGGCCTGGAGGCGTTCGGGGTGGGCGACGGCCATCCTCATGCCGACAGGACCACCGTAATCCTGCACATACAGGGCGTAGTGATTCAGGCCCAGGGCCTCGGTGAAATGCTGCATCACACTGGCGAGGTGATCGAAGGTGTAGGCAAACGCCTTGGGATCGGGGGCGTCGCTATGGCCGAACCCCGGGTAATCCGGCGCCACCAGATGGTAATGCTGCGCCAACCGCGACAGCAAAGGCTCATACATGCGCGAAGAACTGGGGAAGCCGTGAAGCAGCAACAGCGTCGGCGCATCTGGCCGACCGGCCTCACGATAGAAAATGCTCAGGCCATCGACCTGGATACTGCGGTAGGCCACAGACAGCTGTTGCGTCGGCTGACCCGCCGGTTCGGCGGCCTGGGCCGCCACGCTATCGGCCATGCCCAATGCACAGGCCAATACACAGGCCAGGGGTAATCTGATCATCGGAGTACTCCACTCAGGAAAACAAGAAGGCTTGGCTGTCGGCGCATGACATCGACGAGCATCCTGAGCGTTCAGGCTGACTTTCTCCGATTGGCAGGGCTCATACGCCAGTCGCATCACCTTACTTATGTGGCCTTTCGCGATAAATGCACAGCCAAGCACTTGAATTGATACCTGACGTAATAAATACAGATACCCATTCCTTTAAAACGTATCGAGGGCAGGAACTTGCCGTCGAAGTGCCACATTAGCCACTTAAGCTGCCGCCCGGACGCCGCGCCAGCATCGCCGGCCGCAGGGAAAGATGTAACCGCACACGACTAGGGCGCCTAAGCGGCCCGGTCATGGCATAATCTTCAACCTTTCATCCCTGGCATCTCCAAAGGGGAGGCAATTGCTGTGACCGCTTCGAGCAAAACGTTGCACCTTTTCGGAATCAAGGCCTGTGACACCATGAAGAAAGCCCGCACGTGGCTGGAAGAGCACGCGGTGCCCTATGATTTCCATGATTACAAGACCGCCGGCATCGACCGTGAACACCTGACCCAGTGGTGCGACGAGCACGGCTGGGAAGTGGTGCTGAACCGCGCCGGAACCACCTTTCGCAAACTCGACGACGAACGCAAAGCCGATCTCGACCAGGCGAAAGCGATCGAGCTGATGCTCGCTCAACCCTCGATGATCAAGCGCCCGGTGCTCGATCTCGGCAACCGAACCCTGATTGGCTTCAAGCCAGAAAGCTATGCGGCGGCCCTCAACTGAGCCAGAGCGCTCAAGGCCCCCACTCATTTTGCAAGAGGTAACTGCATGTCCACTACTCTGTTCAGCCTGGGCTTCGGTGTTGGTACCCAGAATCGTCAAGGTGCCTGGCTGGAAGTGTTCTACGCACAGCCACTGATCCAGCCATCCGCCGAACTGGTCGCCGCCATCGCGCCCGTACTGGGCTACACCGGCGGCAACCAGGCCATCGGCTTCACCACCGCCCAGGCCTCGCAACTGGCCGAAGCCCTCAAGGGTGTCGACGCCGCCCAGGCCGCCCTGCTGACCCGCCTGGCCGAAAGCCACAAGCCGCTGGTCGCCACCCTGCTGGCCGAAGACGCGCAACTGAGCTCCACCCCCGAGGCCTACCTCAAGCTGCACCTGCTGTCCCACCGCCTGGTCAAGCCACACGGCCTGAGCCTGGCCGGCGTGTTCCCGCTGCTGCCGAACGTGGCCTGGACCAGCCAGGGCGCGATCGACCTGTCGGAGCTGGCCGAGCACCAGCTGGAAGCCCGCCTGCGTGGCGAGTTGCTGGAAGTGTTCTCGGTGGACAAGTTCCCGAAAATGACCGACTACGTGGTGCCCAACGGCGTGCGTATCGCTGATGCCTCGCGTATCCGCCTGGGCGCCTATATCGGCGAAGGCACGACCGTGATGCACGAAGGTTTCGTCAACTTCAACGCCGGTACCGAAGGCCCGGGCATGATCGAAGGCCGCGTATCGGCGGGCGTGTTCGTCGGCAAGGGCTCGGACCTGGGCGGCGGCTGCTCGACCATGGGCACCCTGTCCGGTGGCGGCAATATCGTGATCAAGGTCGGCGAAGGCTGCCTGATCGGCGCCAACGCCGGTATCGGTATCCCGTTGGGCGACCGCAATACCGTGGAGTCGGGCCTGTACGTCACTGCCGGCACCAAGGTCGCGCTGCTCGACGAGAACAACCAGCTGGTCAAGGTGGTCAAGGCCCGCGACCTGGCCGGCCAGCCGGACCTGCTGTTCCGTCGCAACTCGGAAACCGGCGCGGTGGAATGCAAGACCCACAAGTCGGCCATCGAGCTGAACGAAGCGTTGCACGCGCACAACTGATTGCAGGCCGTGGGAGTCGGCTTGCCGGCTCCCACGGTTCGTGTGACCCCCGCCCATGCTCACCAGGGCCGAACACCATGTTGATTCCCTCTCCCTGGCGTGCCGATTTCCCGGCCATCGCCGCCCTGCAACGGCAGGACCAGACCTATCTGGACAGCGCCGCCACCACCCAGAAGCCCCAGGCCTTGCTCGATGCCCTGACGCACTACTACGCCAATGGCGCAGCCAACGTGCACCGGGCCCAGCACCTGCCCGGCGCCCATGCGACCCAGGCCTTCGAAGACAGCCGGATCAAGGTCGGCCAATGGCTGAACATCGGCGACAGCGGGCAAGTGATCTTCACCCACGGCGCCACTTCGGCGCTGAACCTCCTCGCCTATGGCCTGGAACACCTTTTTCAAGCGGGCGACGAGCTGGTTGTCAGCGCCCTGGAACACCACGCCAACCTGCTGCCCTGGCAGCAACTGGCACAACGCCGCGGCCTCAAGCTGATCATCCTGCCGATCAACGAGGCCGGCCTGATCGATATCGACAAGGCGCTCGGCCTGATCGGTGAACGCACCCGGCTGCTGGCCGTCAGCCAGCTGTCCAATGTGCTCGGTGCCTGGCAACCATTGCCGCCGTTGCTGGCGCGGGCCAAGGCCTGTGGCGCCCTGACGGTGGTCGACGGCGCCCAGGGCGTCGTGCACGGCCGCCATGACATGCAGGCGCTGGGTTGCGACTTCTACGTGTTCTCCAGTCACAAGCTGTACGGTCCTGATGGACTGGGCGTGCTCTACGGCCGCGATGAGGCACTGCATCAGCTGCGTCACTGGCAGTTCGGCGGCGAGATGGTCCAGGACGCCGACTACCAGCACGCCAGCTTCCGCTCCGCGCCGCTGGGTTTCGAGGCCGGGACGCCACCGATTGCCAGTGTGATCGGACTGGGAGCGAGCCTCGACTATCTCGCGGGCCTGGACCAGGCCGCCGTGCTCGCCCACGAAGCGGCGCTGCACGCCCATCTGCTGCAAGGCCTGAACGTGCGCAAGGGCATTCGCCTGCTCGGCGAGCCGCAACTGGCACTGGTCAGCTTTGTCGTCGACGGCGTGCATAACGCCGACCTTGCCCATCTGCTGACCGAACAGGGCATTGCCGTCCGGGCCGGCCATCACTGTGCGATGCCCTTGATGAAACAACTCGGCCTGGCCGGAGCGATCCGCGTATCCCTGGCGCTGTACAACGATTCCGATGATCTCGAGCGCTTTTTCGAAGCGCTGGACCAGGCCCTGGACCTGTTGCGATGAGTTTGCCGAACGAAGCACGGGGCGCCCTCGAGAGCTTCCAGGGAGCGGCGGGCTGGGAGCAGCGCGCGCGCCTGCTGATGCAATGGGGCGAACGCCTGCCACCGCTGGGCGAAGCCGAGAAGATCGAGGCCAATCGCGTACACGGCTGTGAAAGCCAGGTCTGGTTGACCGGCCTGTTGCAGGACGGCTGCTGGCGGTTTGTCGCCGGCAGCGACGCGCGGATGATCCGCGGCCTGGTGGCATTGCTGCTGGTACGGGTCAACGGCTTGACCGCCGAAGAGCTGCAAGGCGTCGACCTACCGGACTGGTTCAACCAGTTGGGGCTTTCCCGGCAACTGTCGCCGTCGCGCAGCAACGGCCTGAACGCCGTGCTGCAGCGGATGCGCGAATTGACCCGCGCCTGAACACCAATCGTCCCTACGCTCGGTGTCACGACAGCGGACGCAGAGTGTCCAGAGAGGCGTTCCCACGCAAGGCGTGGGAACGATCATCAGGTGGTCTTTACCCGGTCCGACGGCCGCCGCATTCCCGCCACGATCTTGTCCACTGCCTTGGTGGCCGCCACCATGCCGAAGGTCGCTGTGACCATCATCACCGCGCCGAAACCACCGGCGCAGTCCAGCTTCACGCCATCGCCGACAAAACTCTTCTGCAGGCAGATACTGCCGTCCGGCTTCGGATAACGCAGCTGTTCGGTGGAAAACACGCAGGGCACGCTGTAATGGCGGGTCACCGTACGGGAGAAGCCGTAGTCGCGGCGCAGGGTCGAGCGCACCTTGGACGCCAGCGGATCGTTGAAGGTGCGGTTCAGATCGCAGACCTGGATCAGCGTCGGATCGATCTGCCCACCGGCGCCGCCGGTGGTGATGATCTGGATCTTGCGGCGCTTGCACCAGGCAATCAAAGCCGCCTTGGCATTGACGCTGTCGATGCAGTCGATCACGCAGTCGATATCCGGCGTGATGTACTCGGCCATGGTGTCGCGGGTGACGAAATCCGTCACCGCATGCACACGGCAATCCGGGTTGATGCCCTTGAGACGCTCGGCCATGACCTCGACCTTGGCCCGGCCCACGGTGCTGTCCAGGGCGTGCAACTGGCGATTGCTGTTGCTGACGCAGACATCGTCCAGGTCGAACAGGGAAATCTCGCCCACGCCGCAACGGGCAATCGCTTCCGCCGCCCAGGAGCCGACCCCGCCCACGCCGACGATGGCCACATGCGCGGCCTTCAGCCGCTCCAGCCCTTCAATGCCATACAACCGGGCAACGCCGGCAAACCGTGGATCTTCTGCACTCATGACCAATAACCCGAAAAATCGGCGCGCATTATAGGGCCGTTCGAAGGTTACAGGCACCTTCAGGCTACGAATGGCGGCAGCCTGAGTGAAAATGACAACATCTTCACAAGAAACGAGCTACAAAGACTCAAGAAAGAACTTAAACGAACTGCCATTGCCAAAGCTCAGCCGCCCTCCACTTTGCTGTGCGTTCAGCGAACTGCACGTGTAGGATGCGCGCCGCGCTGTTTACCGTTCCAGTACAAGCCCCTAGCCCCTTTGGGAACCCGAAATATCTATGTCATCGCGTAAATTTGGACTCAATCTGGTGGTGGTGCTGGCAATCGCCGCGCTGTTCACCGGTTTCTGGGCGTTGATCAACCGTCCGGTATCGGCCCCCGACTGGCCTGAACACATTTCCGGCTTCTCCTACTCGCCTTTCCAGCAGGGCCAGTTCCCGCAGAAAGACCAGTTCCCGACCGACGATGATATGCGTCGCGACCTGGAGATCATCAGCAAGCTGACCGACAACATCCGTATCTACTCGGTCGACGGCACGCTGCAGGATATTCCCAAGCTGGCCGAGGAATTCGGCCTGCGGGTAACCCTGGGTATCTGGATCAGTCCGGACCAGGAGCGCAACGAACGGGAAATCACCCGCGCCATCGAACTGGCCAATACCTCGCGTAGCGTGGTTCGCGTGGTGGTGGGCAACGAGGCGATCTTCCGCAAGGAGATCACCGCCAAGGAACTGGGTGTGCTGCTCGACCGCGTACGCGCCGCCGTCAAGGTGCCGGTCACCACCTCCGAGCAGTGGCACATCTGGGAACACAACCCGGAACTGGCCAAGCATGTCGACCTGATCGCCGCGCACATCCTGCCGTACTGGGAATTCATCCCGATGGAGAAGTCGGGCCAGTACGTGCTGGACCGGGCCCGCGAACTCAAGCGCATGTTCCCGAAAAAGCCCCTGCTGCTGTCGGAAGTCGGCTGGCCGAGCAACGGCCGCATGCGCGGCGGTGCCGATGCCACCCAGGCTGACCAGGCGATCTACCTGCGCACGCTGGTGAACAAACTCAACCGCCAGGGCTTCAACTACTTCGTGATCGAGGCCTTCGACCAGCCGTGGAAGGCCAGCGACGAAGGTTCCGTGGGCGCCTACTGGGGCGTGTACAACGCGGCCCGCCAGCAGAAATTCAACTTCGAGGGCCCGGTCGTCGCCATTCCGCAATGGCGGGTACTGGCCATCGGCTCGGTGGTCCTGGCGATGCTGTCCCTGGCCATGCTGCTGATCGACGGCTCGGCCCTGCGCCAGCGCGGCCGGACCTTCCTGACCTTTATCGCCTTCCTTTGCGGTTCGGTGCTGGTATGGATCGGCTACGACTACAGCCAGCAATACAGCACCTGGTTCAGCCTGACGGTGGGCTTCCTGCTCGCCCTCGGCGCGCTGGGGGTATTCATCGTCCTGCTGACCGAGGCCCACGAACTGGCCGAGGCGGTCTGGACCCACAAGCGCCGGCGTGAATTCCTCCCGGTGGAAGGCGATTCGCACTACCGCCCGAAAGTCTCGATCCATGTGCCGTGCTACAACGAGCCGCCGGAAATGGTCAAGCAGACCCTCGACGCCCTGGCAGCCCTCGACTATCCGGACTATGAAGTCCTGATCATCGACAACAACACCAAGGACCCGGCGGTCTGGGAACCGGTGCAGGCCTACTGCGAAACCCTCGGCCCGCGCTTCCGCTTCTTCCACGTCGCACCGCTGGCCGGCTTCAAGGGTGGCGCGCTGAACTACCTGATCCCGCACACCGCCAAGGATGCCGAAGTGATCGCGGTGATCGACTCGGACTACTGCGTCGACCGCAACTGGCTCAAGCACATGGTGCCGCACTTCGCCGATCCGAAGATCGCCATCGTGCAATCGCCACAGGACTACCGCGACCAGAACGAGAGCACCTTCAAGAAGCTCTGCTACTCGGAATACAAGGGCTTCTTCCATATCGGCATGGTCACGCGCAACGACCGTGACGCGATCATCCAGCACGGCACCATGACCATGACCCGGCGCTCGGTGCTGGAAGAGCTGGGCTGGGCCGACTGGTGCATCTGCGAAGATGCCGAGCTGGGCCTGCGGGTATTCGAGAAAGGCCTGTCGGCGGCTTACCACCACCACAGCTACGGCAAGGGGCTGATGCCGGATACCTTCATCGACTTCAAGAAACAGCGTTTCCGCTGGGCCTACGGAGCGATCCAGATCATCAAGCGGCACACCGCCAGCCTGCTGCGCGGCAAGGACACCGAGCTGACCCGTGGCCAGCGCTATCACTTCCTCGCGGGCTGGTTGCCGTGGGTCGCCGATGGCATGAACATCTTCTTCACCTTCGGTGCCCTGCTCTGGTCCTCGGCGATGATCATCGTGCCGCAGCGGGTCGACCCGCCGCTGCTGATTTTCGCGATCCCGCCGCTGGCGCTGTTCGTGTTCAAGGTCGGCAAGATCCTGTTCCTCTACCGTCGCGCGGTCGGGGTCAACATGAAGGATGCCTTCGCCGCGGCGCTGGCCGGCCTGGCGTTGTCGCACACCATTGCCAAGGCGGTGCTGTACGGCTTCTTCACCAGCAGCATCCCGTTCTTCCGCACGCCGAAGAACGCCGACAACCACGGCTTGTGGGTAGCGATCTCGGAAGCCCGGGAAGAGCTGTTCATCATGCTGCTGTTGTGGGGCGCGGCGCTGGGGATCTTCCTGGTGCAAGGCCTGCCGAGCAACGACATGCGTTTCTGGGTGACCATGCTGCTGGTGCAGTCGCTGCCGTACCTGGCCGCACTGGTCATGGCGTTTGTCTCTTCGCTGCCCAAACCGGTAGAAGCACCGGAACAGGTACCGGCCGCATAAACGCGATGCAATGCACTAAACGGCGGCCTCTGGTCGCCGTTTTGCTTTAAGATATCCGCCATTTTCCGCGCCTTGGTCGAGCACGATTCCACGGCCAAACCCGATGACTGTAGGAGCATGGCTTGCCAGCGAAGCTTTTGGCGCCCTCAAGGACGCTTTCGCGGGCAAGCCACGCTCCTACAAGTATTACCCGACCTTGCCCCAGCATCCGGAGTTTCCCATGACGGCCCACGCCGACCTTTCGCCGACCCTGCAACTTGCCTGTGATCTGATCCGCCGTCCGTCGGTGACGCCGATCGACGCCGACTGCCAGAAGCTGATGATGCAGCGCCTGGGCGATGCCGGTTTCAAGCTGGAGCCGATGCGGATCGAAGATGTGGATAACTTCTGGGCCACCCATGGCCGTCACGAAGGCCCGGTGCTGTGTTTCGCCGGTCACACCGACGTGGTCCCCACCGGCCCGCTCCAGGCCTGGCAGAACGATCCCTTCGATGCACTGATCGACGAACACGGCATGCTCTGCGGGCGCGGCGCCGCCGACATGAAGGGCAGCCTCGCGGCGATGCTGGTGGCGGCCGAGCGTTTTGTCACCGACTACCCGGACCACAAGGGGTCCGTGGCGTTCCTGATCACCAGCGATGAAGAAGGTCCGGCCCATCACGGCACCAAGGCCGTGGTCGAACGCCTGGCCGCCCGCCAGGAGCGCCTGGACTGGTGCATCGTCGGCGAGCCGTCGAGCACCTCGCTGGTCGGCGACGTGGTGAAGAACGGCCGCCGTGGTTCCCTCGGCGCCAAGCTCACCGTACGCGGCGTGCAAGGCCATGTGGCCTACCCGCACCTGGCCAAGAACCCGATCCACCTGGCCGCCGCGGCCCTGGCCGAACTGGCCGCCGAGCACTGGGACAACGGCAATGCGTTTTTCCCGCCGACCAGCTTCCAGATCTCCAACGTCAACTCGGGCACCGGCGCGACCAACGTCATCCCCGGCGAACTGACCGCACTGTTCAACTTCCGCTTCTCCACCGAGTCGACCGTCGAAGGCCTGCAGCAGCGGGTCGCGGCGATCCTCGACAAGCACGAACTGGACTGGCACGTGGACTGGGCGTTGTCCGGCCTGCCGTTCCTGACCGAACCGGGGGCCCTGCTCGACGCGGTATCGGCCAGCATCAAGGCCATCACCGGCCGCGAGACCCAGGCCTCGACCAGCGGCGGCACCTCCGACGGACGCTTCATCGCCACCCTCGGTACCCAGGTGGTGGAACTGGGCCCGGTCAACGCGACCATTCACCAGGTCAACGAGCGGGTCCTGGCCAGCGACCTCGATGTGCTGACCGAAATCTACTACCAGACCCTGATCAAGTTGCTCGCCTGATGCTCACCTGCCCTCTCTGCAGCGCCCCGCTGAGCGCGGTCGACAACGGCGTGGCCTGCCCGGTCGGGCACCGTTTCGACCGCGCCCGCCAGGGTTACCTGAACCTGCTGCCGGTACAGCACAAGAACAGCCGTGACCCGGGCGACAACCAGGCGATGGTCGAGGCCCGGCGTGACTTCCTCAATGCCGGGCACTACGCCCCGGTGGCCAGGCGCCTGGCCGAACTGGCAGCCGAGCGGGCGCCGCGGCGCTGGGTCGATATCGGCTGTGGCGAGGGTTACTACACCGCGCAGATCGCCGAGGCACTGCCCGCCGCCGACGGTTATGCCCTGGACATTTCCCGCGAGGCCGTCAAGCGTGCCTGCCGACGCAATCCACGGCTGACCTGGTTGATCGCCAGCATGGCGCGGATTCCGCTGGCGGATGCCAGTTGCCAGTTCCTCGCCAGTGTCTTCAGCCCGCTGGACTGGCAGGAAGCCCGGCGCCTGCTCAGCCCCGGTGGCGGCCTGATGAAAGTCGGACCGACCAGCGGTCACCTGATGGAACTGCGCGAGCGGCTCTACGACGAAGTGCGTGAATACACCGACGACAAGCACCTGGCACTGGTGCCGCAGGGCATGACGCTGCAACACAGCGAAGTGCTGGAGTTCAAGCTGAGCCTGGCCAGTCCACGGGACCGTGCCAACCTGCTGGCCATGACCCCGCACGGCTGGCGTGCCAGCGCCGAACGCCGCGCCCTGGTGATCGAACAGGCCGAGCCGTTCGAGGTCAGCGTGTCGATGCGCTACGATTACTTCGTTCTGCAATAACCCCTACAACACACTTCGCCAACCCGGGTTGGCGAGCGACCGAATCCGCGAATGGATTTTTCAGCAGCCGCAGCGAGGACATCCATGCGCCAGCCCGATATCGAGATTTACCTGAAAGACGCTGACGTCGACCACAAGGCCATTGCCGCCTGGCTCGGCGCAGCGCTCGGCCCCTGCACCGAATGGAGCCAGAAGGGCCAGACCTGGAAATGCAAGGCGGGCGGCGTGCCGGTGACCTGGCTGCCCAAGGCCGTGGGCAAGTGGAACAGCCTGTACCTGGAAAGCGACCAGACGCCGTGGGACGACGACATCGCCTGCGCCCGCGCCGCCTTTGCCGCGCTGGACGTCGAAGTGCGCTGCGCGCCGGGGAGCTGGGTCGAGGAAGAAGGTGAGGAAAGCGCCGACCGCTGGATCCGCATCAGCGCCGATGGCGAAGAAGAGATCACCTGGCGTACGGCGTGACACTCACCGGGAACTTGCCCGGGCCAGCATCACAACCGGGGCCTGACGGCACTTGCGGCGAAACATCGAACTTGTGGGAGCTGGCTTGCCAGCGAAGGCGCCCGGGCAGGCGATGCCGAGCTCAAGGGCCTCTTCGTGGCGGTGCGGCGTCCCGACAAGCCCACTCCCACGGGGCCTGACGGCACTTGCGGCGAAACATCGAACCCGTGGGAGCCGGCTTGCCGGCGATGGCGTCCGCAAGCTCGATGCCGGACTCAAGGGCCAATCGCCGGCAAGCCGGCGCCTGCATGACCGCGCTGGCCGTCACTGCACGCAGGTATTACAGGCCGACCACATCCTCGGCCTGCAAGCCCTTCTGGCCTTCCACCACCGCGTACTCGACCTGCTGCCCCTCAGCCAGGGAGCGGTGGCCTTCACCACGAATCGCGCGGTAGTGCACGAACACATCCGCCCCGTCTTCGCGCTGGATGAAGCCGTAGCCCTTGGCATCGTTGAACCACTTCACATTGCCTGTCTCGCGAGTTGCCATGAATCCGTACTCCGTCTTTTTATTATCGAATGAACCCCGCTCGTAGGGTTCTCCAAGCCTGATCGCCAGAACTTCACGTGACGCGCATGGGTCATACCGCTCATGGCGAACATCCGAGTATAAGACAGCCCGGAAAACTCTCAATCAATATTACCGGGTCGCCTTTTTGCCGATTTTCGGCAGATGCGGCACACTACCAGCCCCGAGCAAACGCACGGTCCAATTCACCTGGTTCAGCCACCTGAAGCAGCCACCTTAAGCAGAAGCCGTATGACCCGCTCCCCGTTCCGCCGTCTTGTGTTTGGCACCCTGCGCCGCCTCCTGTACCTGTGGGTGCGCTCGGAGACGATCAACCAGTCGTCCCTGACCCTCAACCTCGACCGCAGCCGCCCGGTGTTCTACGTCCTGCAATCGCCGTCGCTGACCGACCTGGCCGTGGTCGACCGCGAATGCACCAAGGCCGGCCTGCCGCGCCCGGTACTGCCGGTGTCGGTGGGCCCCCTGATGGAGCCGGCGGCCTTTTTCTACCTGACCCCGGAGCCGGACTGGCTGGGCCGCCAGGACAAGCGTGGCGCGCCACCGACCCTGACCCGCCTGGTCGACACCCTGAGCCGGGACGCCGTCGAAGATGCCCAGATCATCCCGGTCAGCGTGTTCTGGGGGCAGTCGCCGGACAGCGAGTCGAGCCCGTGGAAACTGCTGTTCGCCGATAGCTGGGCGGTCACCGGTCGCCTGCGCCGGCTGCTGAGCATCCTGATTCTCGGCCGCAAGACCCGCGTGCAGTTCTCCGCGCCGATCCGCCTGCGCGAACTGGTGGAGCACAACAAGGGCCACGAGCGTACCGTGCGCATGGCCCAGCGCATCCTGCGGGTACACTTTCGCAACCTCAAGACCGCGGTCATCGGGCCCGACCTGTCCCACCGGCGCAACCTGGTCAAGGGCCTGGTCAACGAGCCACTGGTGCGCCAGGCGATCCTCGAAGAAGCCGAACGCGAGAACATCTCCGTGGAAAAGGCCAAGGAACAGGCCCTGCGCTACGGCAACGAAATCGCCTCGGACTACACCTACACCGCGATCCGCTTCCTCGAAGTGGTGCTGAGCTGGTTCTGGAACAAGATCTACGACGGCATCAGGGTCAACCATATCGAAGGCGTGCAGGCCGTGGCCCAGGGTCACGAGGTGATCTACGTACCCTGCCACCGCAGCCACATCGACTACCTGCTGCTGTCCTACCTGCTGTTTCGCAACGGCCTGACCCCGCCGCACATCGCCGCCGGGATCAACCTCAACATGCCGGTGATCGGCAGCCTGCTGCGCCGTGGCGGCGCGTTCTTCATGCGCCGCACGTTCAAGGGCAACCCGCTCTACACCTCGGTGTTCAACGAATACCTGCATACCCTGTTCACCAAGGGTTTCCCGGTGGAGTACTTCGTCGAGGGCGGACGCTCGCGGACCGGGCGCATGCTGCAACCCAAGACCGGGATGCTGGCGATCACCCTGCGCAGCTTCCTGCGCTCCTCGCGCATGCCGATCGTCTTCGTCCCGGTCTACATCGGCTACGAGCGGGTGCTGGAAGGTCGTACCTATCTCGGTGAGTTGCGCGGGGCGAGCAAGAAAAAGGAATCGATCTTCGACATCTTCAAGGTCATCGGCGCCCTCAAGCAGCGCTTCGGCCAGGTGGCGGTCAACTTCGGCGAGCCGATCAAGCTCGCCGAATTCCTCGACCAGGAACAACCGGACTGGCGCACCCAGGAACTGGGCCCGCAGTTCAAGCCGGCATGGCTGAACGCGACCACCAACCGCCTCGGCGAGCGCGTGGCCCGCCACCTCAACGAAGCCGCCGCGATCAACCCGGTGAACCTGGTGGCCCTGGCCCTGCTGTCCACCAGCCGCCTGGCCCTGGACGACCGCGCCATGGCCCGGGTCCTCGATCTCTACCTGGCCTTGCTGCGCCGCGTGCCCTATTCGCCGCACACCACCCTGCCACAAGGTGACGGTCGCGCGCTGATCCAGCACGTCAAGGATATGGACCTGCTCTCGGAACAGAGCGATGCCCTGGGCAAGATCCTCTACCTGGACGAGCAGAACGCCGTCCTGATGACCTACTACCGCAACAACGTCCTGCATATCTTCGCCCTGCCGGCCCTGCTGGCGAGTTTCTTCCAGAGCTCGTCACGCATGAGCCGCGAGCTGATCCTGCGTTATACCCGGGCGTTGTACCCGTACCTGCAATCGGAACTGTTCATTCGCTGGTCCCTCGACGAACTCGACGCCGTGATCGACCAGTGGCTCGAAGCCTTTGTCGAACAGGGCCTGCTGCGTTTCGAGAACGAGGTCTACCTGCGTCCGGCGCCCAGCTCGCGGCATTTCGTCCTGCTGACGCTGCTGTCGAAAAGCATTGCCCAGACCCTGCAACGCTTCTACATGGCGATCTCGCTGCTGCTCAACAGTGGCCAGAACAACATCAGCGCCGAAGAACTGGAAGACTTGTGCACGGTCATGGCCCAGCGCCTGTCGATCCTGCACGGGCTCAACGCCCCGGAGTTCTTCGACAAGAGCCTGTTCCGACACTTTATCCAGACCCTGCTCGACCTCGGCGTCCTGCGCCGGGACGAAGCCGGCAAGCTGGGCCATCACGAACTGCTCGGCGAACTGGCGGAAGGCGCGGCCAAGCGGGTGTTGCCCGCGGAGATCCGCCTGTCGATCCGCCAGGTGGCGCTGCACCGCAACGAGGATGCCGCCGATCAGCCGGCCAGCGTCGGAGAATAGGCGACCTCATGACAGACGGTTCGGCAAAGAAGCACGGATGTTTCCTTGCCGGATTTACCCCGCCGACGCTCGTATAGACTGAACCTTGCGTTGCTTTTGACGCGTTCGATAAGGATATCGAGATGACTGCAAAAAATGTCGTGACCGCTGTTTTCCACTTCCCGCCGGACTACTCGATCCCGGCCCAGGCAGAGACCCGGATCATCCTGCGCAACCGTTGCACGGGCACGGTCCTGGGCACCTGGACCGCCGCCCGGCTGCCCACCCAGTCGCCATGGCGCTTCACTTTCGAACTGCCCCAGGATCTCAGGTACAACTGCAAGATCGAGATCGAGTTCGACATGAGCGTGGCCGGCGTCTCGCAACTGGCCGATCTCAAGTACAGCTTCCGCTGGCGCAAGGACAACCAGGAAGAAAGCTTCCACCTGAGCCCGCCCGGCTACCTCTACCTGAGCGCCGCACTGGTGCCGCTGATCGGCACGGAGGAAAACACCCTGGCGACCCTGAGGCTGGTGGCCCTGACGGAGCCCGGCCTCCCGCCTTACGTGCTCAGCGAGGAAATCACCCTGCTCAAGGGCTCGATCCCCCGCTACCTGCGGTATGACCCGCTCAAGGTCAAGCCCGGCCAGGCCTACGAGACCCGCGGCACCTTCGGCAGCCGGCGCAAATTCACCCTGAAACCCATCCCCAGGACCGTCGTGCTGCAGAAGGAAAAACCCCAGCCGCTGACGCTGAGCGCCTGATTCGAAGAGACAGGAGCCGTCGGGCGCTGGCGTTTGGCGGCAAATCCGTTAGATTCTCCTGAGTACCGGGTTGCATCTGCACAGCCCTCGCGGATCCGTGTCGATGCCGCCCGGTCATTTCTTCACTTCTCGAATAAGGAAGCTTTCCATGCTCCGTCCTTCCCTACGCCTGGCAGGCCTCTGCGCCGGCCTGCTGATTTCCGCCAACGCCCTGGCCCTGTCCCTGGGCAGCCTTTCCCAGGGCGAAGCCTCGGGCGGCCTCAAGGACGCCCTGGCCCAGGGGGCCGTCGCAGCCGTCACGACGCTCGGCAAACCTGGCGGCTTCAGCAACAACCCGGAAGTGAAGATCGAACTGCCGGGCAAGCTGGGCAAGGTCGCCAGCAAGATGAAACAGTTCGGCATGGGTGAACAGGTCGACCAGCTGGAAACCAGCATGAACAAGGCGGCGGAGGCAGCCATGCCACAGGCCCAGGCCCTGCTGGTGGACGCGGTGAAAAAGATGACCGTGACCGATGCCAAGGGCATTCTCACCGGCGGCAAGGACTCGGCCACCCAGTACCTGGACAAGACCAGCCGCGAACAGATCCGCGCCAAGTTCCTGCCGATCGTCAAGCAGGCCACCGACCAGGTCGGCCTGGCCAAGCAGTACAACTCGTTCGCCGGGCAGGCCGCGACCCTTGGCGTGCTTGATGCCAAGAGTGCCAACATTGAAAGCTACGTGACGGAAAAGGCCCTGGACGGCCTGTTCAAGATGATCGCCCAGAAGGAAGAAGGCATCCGCGCCAACCCGGCGGAAGCGGCCACCAGCCTGGCGAAAAAGGTGTTCGGCGCGCTCTGATCCCACCGATCGCTCCCACCCAGTGGGAGCGGGCTTGCCCGCGAAGCTTTGATCTGATCGTTCCCACGCTCCGCGTGGGAATGCAGCCCGTGACGCTCCGCGTCACAACAGCGGACGCAGAGCATCCAGCCAGGCGTTCCCACGCAGAGCGTGGGAACGATCTTCGACCCCGCGCAGCGGCTTATTCCGCGGTCTTCTTCACCCTGAACCAGCCGGCATACAGCGCCGGCAGGAACAGCAGGGTCAAGGCCGTCGCCACGATCAGGCCGCCCATGATCGCGACCGCCATCGGCCCGTAGAACACGCTGCGCGACAGCGGGATCATCGCCAGCACCGCCGCCAGGGCGGTCAGCACGATCGGCCGGAAGCGCCGTACCGTCGCCTCGATGATCGCCTGCCATTGCGACATGCCCGCACGGATATCCTGCTCGATCTGGTCCACCAGGATCACCGAGTTACGCATGATCATCCCCGACAAGGCGATAGTCCCGAGCATGGCCACGAAACCGAACGGCTGGCGGAACACCAGCAGGAACAGCGTCACGCCAATCAGCCCCAGCGGTGCGGTGAGGAACACCAGCGCCACCCGCGAGAAACTGCGCAATTGCAGCATCAGCAGGGTCAGCACCACCACGATGAACAAGGGCACCCCGGCGTTCACCGAGGCCTGGCCACGCTCCGAGTCCTCCACCGTACCGCCCACGTCCAGCAGGTAGCCATCCGGCAGTTCGGCACGGATCGGGTCCAGGGTCGGCATGATCTGCTTGACCAGGCTCACCGGCTGTTCCTGGCCGTAGATGTCGGCGCGGATGGTCACGTTCGGCAGGCGATTGCGGTGCCAGATGATGCCTTCCTCGAAACCGTACTCCAGCGTCGCGATCTGCGACAACGCCACACTGGCGCCGTTGTCGGTCGGCACCGCCAGGCTCGGCAGGGCCGACAGCTCGTTGCGCTCGTGCACGGTGCCGCGCAGCAGGATCTCGATCAACTCGTTGTCTTCGCGGTACTGGCTGACGGTCGATCCGGTCAGGGAGCTCTGCAGGAAGCGTGACAGGTTCGCCGTGCTCACGCCCAGGGCGCGGGCACGATCCTGGTCGACATTCAGATAGACCACCTTGCTCGGCTCTTCCCAGTCCAGGTGCACGTTGACCACATGGGGGTTCTCCCGCACCTTGGCCGCCACCTTGCGGGCCAGGGCGCGCACCACTTCGATATGTTCACCGGTGACCCGGAACTGCACCGGATAACCGACCGGCGGACCGTTCTCCAGGCGCGTGACCCGCGAGCGCAGATCCGGGAACTGCTCGTTGAGCGTGGCGATCAACCAGGTCCGCAGGCTTTCACGGTCCTCGATGGTTTTCGCCAGCACGACAAACTGGGCAAAGCTGGCCGCCGGCAATTGCTGGTCCAGCGGCAGGTAGAAACGCGGCGAACCGGTGCCGACATAGGCCACGTAGTTGTCGATGCCCGCATGCCCCTTGAGCAGGCCTTCCAGGCGCTTGACCTGATCGGCGGTGTTGCTCAGCGACGCGCCTTCGGCCAGCTTCAGGTCGACCATCAGTTCCAGCCGCCCGGAGGCAGGGAAGAACTGCTGGGGGACGAAGCGGAACAACGCCACCGAACCCACGAACAGCAGGACGGTCAGGACAATCACCGTCTTGCGCCGACGCACGCACCAGCCCACCAGGCGGCGCACCCGCTGGTAGAACGGCGTGGCGTAGGGGTCCGGTTGTCCCGCGCCATGCTTGGCGGCATGGATCTTCGCCAGGTCCGGTAGCAGTTTTTCCCCCAGGTAGGGCACAAACACCACGGCGGCGATCCATGACGCCAGCAGCGCGATGGTCACCACCTGGAAGATCGAACGGGTGTACTCGCCGGTCCCCGACTGCGCGGTCGCGATCGGCAGGAAGCCGGCGGCGGTGATCAGCGTCCCGGTGAGCATCGGGAACGCCGTGCTGGTCCAGGCGAAACTCGCCGCCTTGAGCCGGTCGAAACCCTGCTCCATCTTGATCGCCATCATTTCCACGGCAATGATCGCATCGTCCACCAGCAGGCCCAGCGCCAGCACCAGCGCGCCGAGGGAAATCTTGTGCAGGCCGATGCCGAGGTAATACATGGTGGCGAAGGTCATCGCCAGCACCAGCGGAATCGCCAGGGCCACCACCATGCCGGTGCGCACACCGAGGGAGAAGAAACTCACCAGCAGGACAATCGCCAGGGCCTCCACCAGCACCTGGACGAACTCGCCGACACCGGTCTTGACCGCCGCCGGCTGGTCGGAAACCTTGCTCAACTGCATGCCCGCCGGCAGGCTTTTCTGGATCCGCGCGAACTCGACCTCCAGCGCCTTGCCCAGCACCAGGATATCGCCGCCGTCGTTCATCGCCACGGCCAGGCCGATGGCATCTTCCCCCATGAAGCGCATGCGCGGCGCCGGTGGATCATTGAAGCCGCGATGAATCTCGGCGATGTCGCCGATGCGGAAGGTGCGATCGCCGACCCGGATCGGGAAATTGCGTATCTCGTCGACGCTCTTGAAATTGCCGCTGACGCGTAGTTGCACACGTTCCGTCGGCGTTTCGAAGAAGCCCGCCGTGGATACCGTGTTCTGCTCCTGCAACGCCTGCTGGACCGCCGCCAGCGGCAGGCCGAGGGTCGCCAGCTTGACGTTCGACAGCTCGATCCAGATCTTCTCGTCCTGCAGTCCCAGCAGGTCGACCTTGCCCACGTCCTTGACCCGTTGCAGCTGGATCTGGATACGGTCGGCGTAGTCCTTGAGCACCGCGTAGTCGAAGCCGTCGCCGGTCAGCGCATAGATGTTGCCGAAGGTGGTACCGAACTCGTCGTTGAAGAACGGCCCCTGGATATCCGGTGGCAGGGTCTGGCGGATATCGCCGATTTTCTTCCGGACCTGGTACCACAACTCGGGAATCTGCGCCGAGTGCAGCGAGTCCCGGGCCATGAAGGTCACCTGGGATTCGCCCGGACGGGAGAACGACATGATCCGCTCGTACTCACCGGTTTCCATCAGTTTCTTTTCAATGCGCTCGGTGACCTGCCGCGAGACTTCCTGGGCCGTCGCCCCTGGCCAGTTGGTGCGGATCACCATGGCCTTGAAAGTGAACGGCGGATCTTCGCTCTGGCCAAGCTTGGTGTAGGACAGAGCCCCCACCAGCGCCAGCAATATCATCAGGAACAGCACGATCTGGCGGTTACGCAACGCCCATTCGGAAAGGTTGAAACCCATCGGGGACTACTCCTTGGCCGCCAGGTTGACCACGCGGTTGGAGCGATCCACCGGGCGAATCAGTTCGCCCTCATGGAGCACATGCACACCGGCCGCCACCACCCAGTCATTGGCCCCGAGGCCTTCGAGCACCGGCACGCTCTTCTCGCCGAAGGCGCCGACACGCACCGGGGTGCGCTTGAGGGTGTTGTCCGCCTGGACTTTCCAGACGTAGGTCGCGCCATTCTCGGCGGTCAGCGAAGACAACGGCACCGACAGCGGCACGACACTCGCCGCCTGGACGAACACCCGCGCGCTCTGGCCCAGCTCGGCGGGAGTTTTCCCGGCACTGAAGGCGATGCGCGCGGCGAAGGTCCGCGATTTCGGATCGGCTGCCGGCGACAGCTCGCGGATATGTCCGTTGAAGCGCTGGTCCGGCTGGGACCAGAGTTCGACCGAGACATCCTGGCCGACCTTGAACCGTCCGAAGGCCTGCTCCGGAAAACTGATCAGCACTTCGCGCTCGCCGTCAGCAGCCAGGGTGAAGACCGTCTGTCCGGCCGCCACCACCTGGCCGACCTCGACCTGGCGCTTGGCGACCACCCCGTCCTGGGGTGCGCGCAGCACGGCGTAGCCGGCCTGGTTGCTGGAGACGTCGAACTCGGCCTTGATCTGCCTGAGTCGCGCTTCGCCGGCACGATAGGTGTTTTCCGCATTGTCATACTGCGAACGGCTGACCATCTGCCGGTCCAGCAGGGTCTTGTAGCGATCCCGCTCGGAACGCACCAGGCTCAGGTTGGCCTCGGCTGCCGCGACCTGGGCGCGGGTCGCTTCCAGTTGCAGGCGCACATCCTGGGGATCAAGCTCCGCCAGCGGCTGGTTGGCCTTGACCCGCTCGCCCTCCTCGACCAGTCGCCGGGTGACCTTGCCGCCGATACGGAACGCCAGCTCGGGTTCGAAACGTGCACGGACCTCACCGGGATAACTGTCCATGGCCTGGGCCGAGAGTTGCGGTTGAACCACCATTGCGGGACGTACAGTGACTTGGGCGGACTCTTCGTGACCACAGCCCGCCAGGAAAAAGGCTAAACTGACCGGCAACGCAAGGGGCAGGACATAGCGGAACATGGTGTAGGACCTTTCGCTAGGAATGCTCAGAATAATTATACTGGCTAGTATGGTATTAATACCAAACTGACCAGTCCAGTATTAAAGTGGAAAATGTCCGACAATCTTTCTGTGCCCAGCGGCCCCGGCCGCCCCAAGGACCTGGCAAAACGCCAGGCCATTCTTGACGCGGCGAAAGATCTGTTCCTGAGTAATGGATACGCCAGCACCAGCATGGACGCGGTAGCAGCAGCGGCAGGTGTTTCAAAACTGACGGTCTACAGCCATTTCAACGACAAGGAGACACTGTTCTCCGCCGCCGTGGTGGCCAAATGCGAGGAGCAGTTGCCCGAACTGTTCTTCGCCCTGCCCGTGGGCGTGCCGGTGGAATCGGTGCTGCTCAATATCGCCCGCGGCTTTCATATCCTGATCAACAGCGACGAGTCGGTGAACCTGCATCGGCTGATCATGGCGCTGGGCAGCCAGGACCCGAAGCTGTCGCAGATCTTCTTCGAGGCGGGCCCGCAGCGGATGCTCACGGAGATGGAGCGGCTGCTGAGCAAGATCCACCAGAGCGGCGCCCTGGACATCGACAAACCGCACAATGCCGCCGAGCATTTTTTCTGCCTGCTCAAGGGCGCGGCGAATTTCCGTCTGCTCTATGGCTGCGGCGCGCCTCTGAACGCCGAGGATAGCGAGGCGCATGTGCGCGAGGTGGTGGCGCTGTTCATGCGCGCCTACAAGCCCTGAGCACAGGGCGACGGGACAACTGTCTTCGCGGCGGTCCGCAGTCCTGGCAAGCCCGCGAAAGGGCCCTCAGGGCTTCAGCGCTTTCTTCGGATAGATATCGTAGCGGCTCGACTTGCCATCCAGGGCATGGCTCGGTTTCGGCCCGGCAATACACGGCGCCTTGCGCGGACGCTTGACCACCACCCGGTGCGTGGCCAGCGCCAGCGCGGCTTCGAGCAACGCCGGGGCATCCGGGTCATCACCGACCAATGGCCGGAACAGACGCATTTCCTTCTTCACCAGGGCGGTTTTCTCCCGATGGGGGAACATCGGGTCCAGGTAGATCACCTGCGGCGGCTCGCCCTCCCAGTCGCGCATCACCTCGATCGAGTTGCCCTTGAGCAGGCGCATGCGCGCAACGATCAGCGCCACATCGAAATCATCGAGGCCACGGGCCAGGCCATCTTCCAGCAACGCGCCGATCAGCGGCTGACGCTCGATCAGGCTCATCTCGCAGCCCAGGCTGGCGAGCACAAACGCATCCTTGCCCAGGCCGGCGGTGGCATCCAGCACTCGCGGGCGCACACCCTGCTGGACACCGACCGCCTTGGCGATCATCTGCCCGCTGCCACCACCGTACAGCCGACGGTGCGCCGCACCGCCCTCGACGAAATCCACCCGCACCGGGCCCGGCGCATCCGCCCCGAGCTGTTGCAACTGCAAGCCCTGCGCGCCGACCTGCAAGGCGAACTCCGCCCCGGGCTCCTGCAATGGCAGCCCCAGCCGTTCGGCCCACTGCTCTGCCTGGGGCTGAAACCCTTCGGCCAAGGCCTCGACTCTGATCCGTACGGCCGCTTGCTGCTCACTCATGAAAAACACGCTCAAAAATTTAATGATCGGCAAAAACTGCCGATAACAGAATGATCCAGCATTTTGCCAGAGCTGAGCGTCGACCGAGAGCTATGTCAGACATTCAACGCACATCCATAGGTTATCTATCGCCCGTCGGCGATTACGGCCTGCGAAATTCTCAAGCACTGAGCGGCGTCAGCCATCTGTGGCAGGATTTCTTTGCCCGGGCCATGGCTGAGCAGGTGGGTGATGCACCGAAGCAAGCCAGTGTCGAGCTGCCGGTCGATGGCCCGGTCGAACCGACCGCCGGCGCGCAAATGCTCGCGCAGATCGTCGATCAGCGGCAATGCGATGTCACCGACACTCCCGTTCGTCCGCCTGAGCCGCTGTTCCTGCCTATCGCCGAGTTCGAGCTGGACCTGCTGAAAAAGCCCGCCCCGCCCTATCCGGACGACGAACTCATCGCACAACAGCAACAACAGGATTTCGACAGCGGTTGGGTTCGCCCGATCGTACTCACCGCCGGCCAGCCACTGCCCGATCCTGGCGCGGCACCACAGCCGCGCCCGCTGCATCTGCCGATCGCCGAGTTCGAACTCGACCTGCTGGAAAAACCGGCCGTGCCGTTCGACGAACAGACACTGGCCCGGCAGCAGAAAGAAATGGACTACGACCTGCGCTGGGCCCGCCCGCTGGTCGCCCACAACCTGCGCCTGGCGGCCTGAGTCGCCACTCCCCGTTTCAGCGCCGCCCTCAGTCCTTGAACATCTTGTTGATCTTGCCGAACGGTATCGCCCGTTCGGCGAAAGCGAAGGTCCCCTGCCCGCGAATCTCTTCGGCAGCCTGATAAAACGCCCCGTACGCCGCCCGCGCCAACGCCGAGCCGACGCTGATGCGCTTGACCCCCAGCGCACTCAAGTCCGCCACCGACAACGACACGCCGCCGGACATCAGGACATTCACCGGCTTGGGTGCCACCGCCTTGACGATCGCGCGAATCTCTTGCGGCGTGCTCAAGGCCGGCGCATACAACACATCGGCGCCGGCCTCGGCGAAAGCCTGCAGGCGGCGGATGGTGTCATCCAGATCCCGTCGGCCGACCAGGAAGTTTTCCGCCCGCGCCGTCAGCGTGAAGGCAAAAGGCAGGCTACGTGCAGCCGCCACCGCCGCTTCGACCCGTTCGACCGCCAGGGCGAAGGGATAGATCGGCTCCCCGGCATTGCCCGTGGCATCCTCGATGGAACCACCCACCAGGCCGACTTCGGCCGCCATCAGGATGGTCTCGGCACAACCGGCGGGACTGTCGGCAAAACCGTTCTCCAGGTCCGCCGCCACCGGCAGCGCCGTGGCCCGGACAATCGCCTGGGCGTTGTCCAGGTTATCGGCGCGGCTGATCGCGCCCTCGGCATCCGGGCGCCCCAGGGAGAACGCCAGGCCGGCGCTGGTGGTCGCCAGGGCCTCGAAGCCCAGGGCGGCGAGCATTTTCGCCGAGCCGGCATCCCAAGGATTGGGGATCACAAAGGCCCCGGCACGCTCGTGCAGGGCCTTGAAGGCCTGCGCTCGAATACTCTGGAGTTGAGAAGGTTGCGCGTCCATTGGTCGACTCCCGGCAGAAGAAACAGGTCGCCGTCAGAGCAAGCCCAGTTGCTCCACGGCGGGCTCTCTGTATAGCTCAGGCAGTGCCGGCAAGCCAGGCAAACGTACCATCAGGCGCTGGTGAAAACGCCGGGCCAGTTCCGGCGCCAGGCGATTGTCCGAAGTGTGCAGGAAGATATAAGGCGTCCGCCCTTCCTCGATCCAGCCGGCGATTTTCTCGATCCAGGGCGTGAGGAAGCTTTCATTGGCCGCCAGTTCCGGATGGCCGATGAAGCGCACCTGGGGAAATGCGGTGAAGGCCGCCGGACGTGGTGGCACCTTGGGCTTTTTCGACTGGGCGTGCAGTACCGAGGGTTCGGTCGAAGTACAGCTGAACAGCGCCCGGGGATCGAGGCAGATGCGCTCCACCCCGCGGTCCAGCAGCAATCGATTGAGCATCCGCTCGGCATCGCCCTTGGCGAAGAACTCCGGATGCCGGACCTCGATGGCCAGCGGTCGCTCCAGGCTGTCGATAAACCCGGCCAGCTCGCTCAGGCGATGAGGCGCGAAACTCGCCGGTAACTGCAGCCACAGCGGCGACACCCGCTCGCCCAACGGCTTGAGCAGTTGCAGGAAATCCTCGGCCGCCTGCGCCTGCTCGCGCAGGTCGCCACCGTGGCTGATATCCCGGGGAAACTTGGCAGTGAAGCGGAAATGCCCGGGCATGGTCTGCGCCCAGCGCTCCACGGTGCCGGGTGCCGGCCGCGCATAGAAGGTGGTGTTGCCCTCGACGGCGTTGAAGACCTGCGAGTAGAGATCGAGGAAATCCGTCGGGCGAGCGTTTTCCGGGTACAGGAATTCGCGCCAGGCGTTTTCGCTCCAGGAGGGACAACCAAGGTAGTAAGGCAGGATGGAACCGGTCATGACGCCGATTAGATCAGATATGCAGGTCGAGCCCCAGCACTTCCATATCCCATTCGACAAAACCGGCCGTGGTCAGGTAGCTGGCCAGGGCGGTCGCGACACTCTTGCTCATGGAACGCGGGAAGATCATGTCCTGCGGGCGTGCCGGCAGGTTGGCCAGGCGACTGCCGGCGGCCTGGGCACGAGCGGCGACTTCCGACAGGTCGTCATTCTCGTTGTCCAGCAGCTCCTCGTCGCCATCGAGCACCACGCCAGCCTTGCGGGGCTTGCGCTTGATGGGGTAGGACTGTGATGAAACGCCGTCTATACGCATTGTGGCATGCTCGGTGTCGATGATGGCAATTTAGCAGTACGCGCCGTACATAGCTATTGCCCGAGTGATAACCAGACCACAGAACGTGGAAAAGGTTTTCACACAACGACATCAACCGGTGCAAAACATGACGGACGGCACATTTTTGACTGGTCGGCGTAGTTTTCAGGGTGATCGGCTTAACATCCAGTTTAGCCTGAAATTTAGGTAGCGCCGCCGGCTCCTCCAGGGGAGCGCGCTCGGCCTCAACGGGCCTTCGGCGTGGCGACCTTGTCCCGCAGGTAGACCGGCTGCGCCTCATCGGCAACGATGGCTTCGCCACGGGCCCAGGCGAATCGCGCCAGGGTCAGCAGGTCTTCGGCATGGGGCAGCATGCCAGCATCCTGGCCGGTCAAGGCAACGTTGATCCGCTCGCCATAACCCCAGCCGGTGCCCGCACCGAACCACGGGCCGCTGGCAGCGTCCGGCAGGGCCGCGACTTCCGGCGGCAGGACCGCTTCGGCACCGACCAGGCGCATTTCCCCAGCCACCTCGCGGTAGCAGCCCCAATACACCTCATCCATCCGCGCGTCGATGGCCGCGGCGACCTGGCTGGCACCATGCTCGCGAAACGCCCGCTGCGCCAGCACTGCCAGGTTGGACACCGGCAACACCGGCCGCTCCAGCGCGAATGCCAGGCCCTGGACCACACCGATGGCGATCCGCACGCCAGTGAAGGCTCCCGGTCCGCGGCCAAAGGCAATGGCGTCGACAGCCGACAGGGCGATGCCCGCATCGGCCAGCAACTGCTGGATCATCGGCAGCAGCTTCTGCGCATGCAGGCGCGGGATCACCTCGTAGTGGCTCGTGACCTTGCCGTCATGCAGCAAGGCAACGGAGCAAGCTTCAGTCGCGGTGTCCAGGGCCAGCAAGGTGCTCATCGATGTTTCCGTCAGGTCAGAATGAAAAAAGTGCGACAGTATAAACAACAACAGCCCGCAAGCGGGCTGTTGGAGAGGCCGGCGGCAATCAGCTCAGCGCTTCGAGCACCTTGCCGGTGATCGCTTCGACCGAACCGACGCCAGCGATGTGGCTGTACTTCGGCTTGCCCTGGGCAGCCGACAGCTTCTGGTAGAAATCCACCAGCGGCTTGGTCTGGGAGTGGTAGACCGACAGGCGATGACGAACGGTTTCTTCGGTGTCGTCCTTGCGCTGGATCAGCTCTTCGCCGGTCAGGTCATCCTTGCCTTCAACCTTTGGCGGGTTGTAGACGGTGTGATAGACGCGACCGGAAGCTTCGTGGACACGGCGACCGGCGATACGCTGGACGATTTCTTCATCGTCGACGGCGATCTCGACCACGTTGTCCAGCTCGACACCGGCATCCACCAGGGCTTCGGCCTGGGGAATGGTGCGTGGGAAACCGTCGAACAGGAAACCCTTGGCACAATCGGCCTGGGCGATACGGTCCTTGACCAGCGCGATGATCAGGTCATCGGAAACCAGGCCACCGGCATCCATGATGCCCTTGGCCTTGATGCCCAGCTCGGTGCCGGCCTTGACCGCGGCACGCAGCATGTCGCCGGTGGAGATTTGCGGGATGCCGAATTTTTCGGTGATGAACTTAGCCTGAGTGCCTTTACCGGCACCGGGAGCTCCCAGCAGAATGACGCGCATCGATGTGCTCCTCAATTTTTTATTTAGAAACGCTCGGATTCGCCTCGTGGGGCCAATCTCAACAATAGGGTGATGGCCGCCCAAACGGCCAAAGGCTGATCAAGATACACAGCCGACCGACCCCACACAAGCCGCCGAAAGTCGCAGTAACCGCTGCCATCATGACACCTGAAACCCGGTATCCCGAGTCGCAACCCGGCAACAAAGTGTCGCCACACAAAAACGACCGCCCGTGACCGGGCGGTCGTTCCTGTCCTGCCATCGGCAGGCGATGATTCACAACACCTTAGCCGGTATTGCGCAACCCGGCGGCGATCCCCGCCACAGACACCAGTAAAGCCTGTTCCAGAGGGCTGTCCTGGGCGCTTTCCTGGCGGCGCGAACGGGCCAGCAACTCGGCCTGCAGCAGGTGCAGCGGATCCAGGTAGGTATTGCGCAGGCGAATGAATTCAAGGGTCTCGGGACTGTGGGCGAGCAGTTGCGACTGGCCGGTCAGACCCAGCACCACCGTGCACGCCTGCGACAATAGGTCGCGTAAGTGCACACCCAACGGCAGCAGTTCGGCCTCCACCAGACGTTCGTCGTAGGACCGCGCAATATCGCTGTCGGCCTTGGCCAGGACCATTTCCAGCATGTCGATGCGCGTGCGGAAAAACGGCCACTGTTCGCGCATCTGCCCCAGCAGTTCGCCTTCGCCACGCTCCAGCGCCTTGCGCAGGGCCGCCTCCCAGCCGAGCCAGGCCGGCAGCATCAGGCGTGTCTGGGTCCAGCCGAAAATCCACGGGATCGCCCGCAGGCTCTCGATCCCACCGGCCCGACGCTTGGCCGGGCGGCTGCCCAGTGGCAGACGGCCGAGTTCCTGTTCCGGGGTCGACTGGCGGAAATACTCGACGAACTGCGGATTGTCCCGTACTTCGGCACGGTAGGCATTGACGCCGTCCGCGGCCAGTTCGTCCATCAGGCTGCGCCAGGCCGGTTCCGGCGGTGGCGGCGGCAGCAGGGTGGCTTCGAGCACGGCGGCCAGGTAGAGGTTGAGGTTCTGTTCGGCGATGTCCGGCAGGCCGAACTTGAAGCGGATCATCTCGCCCTGTTCGGTGGTGCGGAAACGCCCCGCCACCGAGCCCGGCGGCTGCGACAGGATCGCCGCATGGGCCGGACCGCCGCCACGCCCGACAGTACCGCCGCGACCATGGAACAACAGCAACTCGACCTGCTGTTCCCGACAGATCTCCACCAGCCGCTCCTGGGCCCGGTACTGTGCCCAGGCCGCCGCCGTGGTGCCGGCGTCCTTGGCCGAGTCGGAGTAGCCGATCATCACTTCCTGCGGTCCTTGCAGGCGCGAACGATAACCGGGCAGCAGCAACAGCCGTTCCATGACCGGACCGGCACTGTCCAGGTCGGCCAGGGTCTCGAACAACGGCACCACGCGCATTGGCCGCAGGACCCCGGACTCCTTGAGCAACAGTTGCACCGCGAGCACATCGGAAGCCGCGCCCGCCATGGAGATCACATAGGAACCCAGGGAGGCCGCCGGTGCCGCCGCGATCTCCTTACAGGTCGCCAGCACTTCGGCGGTGTCCGCCGAGGGCTTGAAGTACGCGGGCAACAGTGGCCGACGATTGGCCAGTTCGCGCATGAGGAAGGTCAGGCGCGCGTCTTCGTCCCAGTCTTCGTAGCGACCCAGGCCCAGGTAGTCGGTGATCTCACTCATGGCGGCGGCATGCCGCGACGAGTCCTGGCGAACATCCAGGCGCACCAGGAACAGGCCGAAGGTCACCGCCCGCCGCAGGCAGTCGAGCAAGGGTCCATCGGCGATGACGCCCATGCCGCATTCGTGCAGGGACTGATAGCACAGTTGCAGCGGCTCCAGCAGCTCGCGGTTGTTCTGCAGGACCTCGTCCGGGGCCGGCTGCGTCACCGCCAGCGAAGCATGGGCCCACTGGCGGGTCGCCCTTAGCCGTTCGCGCAGTTGCTTGAGCACCGCGCGATAGGGTTCGGCGCTGTCGCCGGCCTGGGCGCGCAAGGCCTCGCTGGCCTGCTGCATCGACAGATCGGCGGCCAGCTGGTCGACATCGCGCAGATACAGGTCGGCGGCCATCCAGCGCGCCAGCAACAGGACTTCACGGGTGACCTTGGCGGTGACATTCGGGTTGCCGTCGCGGTCGCCGCCCATCCAGGACGCGAAGCGAATCGGCGCCGCCTCCAGTGGCAGATGCAGGCCGGTGGCGGCGTGCAGGGCCTGGTCGGCCTTGCGCAGGTAGTTGGGGATCGCCTGCCAGAGGGAATGCTCGATCACCGCGAAGCCCCACTTGGCTTCATCCACCGGCGTCGGCCGGGTCCGGCGGATTTCCTCGGTGTGCCAGGCCTCGGCGATCAACCGTTGCAGGCGCTGGCGGATCTGTTCGCGCTCGGCAGCGGTCAGGTCACGGTGGTCCTGCAACGCCAGTTGCGCGGCAATGGCATCGTATTTCTGGATCAACGTGCGCCGGGCCACCTCGGTGGGATGCGCGGTGAGCACCAGTTCGATGTCCAGGCGCCCCAGTTGTCGCGCCAGGGCCTCGGCGCCATGGCCTTCGGCGCGCAGGCGGGCGAGCAGCTCCGGCAGCACTCGCGATTCGAACGGCGCCGGTTGCGACTCGTCACGCCGGTGGATCAACTGATACTGCTCGGCGATATTCGCCAGGTTGAGGAACTGGTTGAACGCCCGGGCCACCGGCAGCAATTCGTCGTCACCGAGGTCACCGAGGCTGGCGCTCAACTCGGCACTGGCCGAATCGCTGCGATCGGCCTTGGCGCTCTTGCGAATCCGCTCGATCTTGTCGAGAAACTCATCGCCGTGCTGGTCTCGGATGGTATTGCCCAACAGTTCACCCAGCAGGTGAACGTCCTCACGCAAACGCACATCAATATCGGACATCGGCAGGCTCTCCGGCGGACTCTGAGACGGTTCCAGAGCCCAAGAGTGCACCACAGCGACGAAGCCTTACAAGCCGGGCGATCGATTGCCCGGCGACAAAAAATTCCCCGCTGAACCTGGCCGCCTGCAGCTAGTCTGATAATTAGGCCCTACCCGGGCTGACCGCCGGCCCTGCCTTGACGCCAGCCCGGCCACTCATCAATACCCGCCACCAGCGGGTGCGAATTGAGGTCGCCATGAAAATCCGCGAGCTAGCCCAGCACTGGGAAGAGAATGCCAAGGGTCGCCTGACCGACAGCGGCTACGCCGTTCACCTCGACGTGGAAGCCGCCGCCCGCCTCGCCGCGATTACCGAGATGTACCCCAAGCGCAGCCCCGAAGAGTTGCTGGGGGAATTGATCGGTGCCGCCCTGGAGGAACTCGAAGCGAGCTTCCCCTATGTCCAGGGCCAGCATGTGGTCGCCACCGACGAAGAGGGTGCCCCCCTTTATGAGGACGTCGGCGCAACCCCGCGTTTTCTCACGCTATCGCGTCGCTACCTGCACGATATGGCCTCCCGGGCCGATGAGCCAAAGCACTGACACCTCACCGCTGCCTCCCCTGAAAGCCCCGGTATTCCTGACTCCAGCACGAGTCGGGGATACCGCTGCGCGTCGCCAAAGTTCAGTTTTTCTGCATTGACCGATCGATCAGTATTTTTTTCGGGCGATTAGCCATCCCTGCTGAACTATTCAAAAAAGCCTCGGGTCACAGCCAGTAGCCATCACCGGAACAGCTGCTGTAAAACGCCCCGGCCGAGACGGCGGGATCGATGCTGAAGGCCTTCGGGACCGTGATGGGTATTGATGTTTTTCAGGAGTTATCCAATGGAGTTGAAGACCATGAAGACCAGTACTGCCACATCCACGTTTAACCACCTGCGCGGGCTGAAACTGGCCGCGCTGGCCCTCGGCACCAGCTTCATCCTGGCCGGTTGCGCCGGGAACCCGCCGAGCGAGCAGTACGCGGTGACGCAATCTGCCGTCAACAGCGCGGTCAGCGCCGGAGGCACCGAATACGCCGCCGTGGAAATGAAATCGGCCCAGGACAAGCTCAAGCAAGCCGAACTGGCCATGCACGACAAGAAATACGACGACGCCCGACGCCTGGCCGAACAGGCCGAATGGGATGCCCGTGTCGCCGAACGCAAGGCCCAGGCCGCCAAGGCCGAACTTGCGCTGAAGGATTCCCAGAAAGGGGTTCAGGAACTGCGTCAGGAAAGCCAACGCCCCGTGCAACCGGCGCAATAAGCCCGGCACCGCTTCGCGCACCCTGAAGTTTCAACGGATAGAAAAGGACCAGCCATTATGCGTAAACAATTGATGATCCCAGCCCTTCTGGCTCTGAGCGTAGGTCTTGCGGCCTGCTCATCGCAGCCGAACGCCAACCTGGAACAGGCCCGCACCAACTTCTCCGGCCTCCAGGCCAACCCACAGGCAAGCAAGGTCGCGGCCCTGGAAACCAAGGACGCCAGCGACTACCTGGACAAGGCCGACAAGGCCTACCAGAACCGTGAAAACGAACAGACCGTCGACCAGTTGGCCTACCTGACCAACCAGCGGGTGGAAGTGGCCAAGCAGACCATCGCCCTGCGCACCGCCGAGGCCAACCTGAAAAATGCCGCGGCACAACGGGCCCAGGCCCGCCTGGATGCCCGTGACGCGCAGATCAAGCAGTTGCAGGACAGCCTCAACGCCAGGCAGACCGATCGCGGCACGCTGGTGACCTTCGGTGACGTGCTGTTCGCCACCAACAAGGCCGACCTGAAGTCCAACGGCCTGGTCAACATCAACAAGCTGGCGCAGTTCCTCCAGGAAAACCCGGACCGCAAGGTGATCATTGAAGGTTACACCGACAGCACCGGCGCGGCGTCCTATAACCAGAGCCTGTCCGAGCGTCGTGCGACTTCGGTCCAGGTGGCCCTGATCAAGATGGGCGTGGAGCCTTCGCGCATCGTCACCCAGGGTTATGGCAAGGAGTATCCGGTGGCGGATAACGGCAGCGTCTCGGGCCGGGCCATGAACCGTCGCGTGGAGGTGACTATCTCCAACGACAACCAGCCGGTGGCACCGCGTTCTTCGGTCAGCAGCGCCTACTGACCGGTTGCACCGTCCATGAAAAAGCCCCGCCTGATGCGATCAGGCGGGGCTTTTTCATGGGCGGATGACGATTGAGATCGCTCCGAGGCTCTGCGGGGGGATGCAGCCCGTGACGCTATGCGTCACAAAGCGGACGCGGAGCGTCCAGGGAGGCGTTCCCACGCAGAGCGTGGGAACGATCAGTTAGGATCGGTTACTGCGCAAGCTTCGGCGTCTCCTGGCCCATGCAGCGCACCGCCTGTTTCCGGTCGTTGACCAGCACACCGGTCAGGCCCTTCTGCTCGGTGTCGAACAGGACCAGCACGCCATCGATGCACTGCGCGACTTCGTTCGCCGGGGTCAGGGAGACTTTGTAGTCTTCGCCCGGCACGGTCTTGAGCATGGTGAACTGATTGAGCAGCAACGCATCCTCCGGCTTGGCGAAATGCAGGTAGCCGTAGTACCACAGGCACGCCACCGTGCCGATGATGCTGCAGATACCGGTGATGATCAGGGGAATGGCGTTGCGTTCTTCAGTCATTGCGGATTCTCGGGTTCACTATTCGAATTCGGGACAGCGGGATAATTCGGGATCTCGCCCAACCGGCGCAGGCCGTTGAAATGCTGCGGATCCTCGAGGTAGCGCAACATCACCTGGCGCCAGGTCGGGTCGGCGAAGGTCTGCACATGACCGCCACGGGTCAGTTGTAACACCCGCGGCGGCGGCGCGGCCTGATACAGGACAATACCGTTAGTCAATGGCACCAGCGGATCGTCGATACTCTGGAAGATCAGCTTAGGCACCCCGCCCAGGCGCGGCATGGCGTTGATCGCGCTGTCGCTGTCCGGCACCAGCCAGGACAACGGCACCTGGAAGGGCCAGGTCAGCCAGGAACCCGCCAGGGCGAAGCGCCCGACAGAGCGATAGCTGGCCGGCACGCCATCGAGCACCAGGGCCTTGAGGCGGGACTGGTAGGCCGGGTGTTCGACCAGATAATGCACCGCCATCGCGCCCCCCAGGCTCTGGCCCAGCACCACCAGCGGCCGGCCTTGTACCTCGGGAGCCGTCTGCAGCCACTGGAACGCCGCCTCGATATCCTGGTAGACCGCCGGCAGGCTCGGTTCGCCGGCGGACAGGCCGTAGCCGCGATAATCGATCAGCAGCACCTGGTAGCCCTGCTCCGGCAACCACCAGCTACCGCCCAGGTGCATGGACAGATTGCCGCCATTGCCGTGCAGGTGCAGCACCGTGCCCTTGACCGGCACCCCGGCCTTGGCCGGCAGCCACCAACCGCGCAGGCGGGTGCCATCGGCGGTCGTCAGGGTGATATCGCGGTATTCGAGATGGGCCTTGTCCGGCGTGAACGGCAGGCCGGGCTCGGGATAGAACAGCAGCGAACTGCAACCGCCGAGGGTCAGTAGCAGGCAAAGGATGCCGAGGATTCTCATCCGTTTGAAACCTCGTGAGCTAGTCAACGCGAATAACTGCAGGAGCCGGCAAGCCAGCTCCCACAAGGATTGATGTTGCCGTTGGATCGATGAAACCTCACAGGATATTGGAGTAATCTGCCTCGATCCGGTCCAGGCTCAGGTGATTCAGGAAGTTGCTGAAGCACATCCAGGCCGACAACGCGTTCATGTCCCGGAACTGCTCCGGCAGGTACTTGGGCGGCACCACCAGGCCCTCGTCGACCAACTGGCGCAGGGTGCGCATGTCTTCCAGGGTGGTCTTGCCACAGAACAACAGCGGCACCTGCTCCAGCTTGCCTTTGCGCACGGCCAACTGAATGTAGTTGTAAACCATGATAAAGCCCTTGAGGTAGGACAGGTCCTTGGTAAAGGGCAGCCCCGTCGGCGTCGATCCGCGGAAGACCCGGCTGGCGTTGCCGTAGCTTTCGGCCATCTCGAAACCCTGCTCGCGGAAGAACTCGAACACCTGCAGGAAGTCGGCGCCCTGCTCCACCATGTCGATGGCCCGGGTACGGTTGGTCAGCTTGCGCAGGCGGCTCGGATAGGAGGCGAAGGTGATGATTTCCATCAGGATCGCCAGGCCTTCCTGGGTCACCGTCGACGAGGGCGGGCCCTTGGACAAGAAGGTGCAGATCGGTTGGTTCAGGCCGTTGAGCGTGGTGCCGACATGCACCAGGCCTTCGTGGACCTCCAGCGCGCGGACATCCCGCGAGTTGAACAGCGCATCGGCGCGGATCTTGATGTAGTCGGCACCGGCCGCCGCGTCGGCGACGATCCCATCGGACTCGAACACCCGGATGGTTTCCTCGGCCTCGCCGAACACCTTGTTCAGGCGGCTCTGCAGCAGGCCGACGGCATCCTTGGCGGTCAGGGTCTTGGGTTCGTCCTTGAGGTCGCCACGGCCGTCGATATTGTTCAGGTAGTCGGAGAGCATCAGCCCCAGGTCGGCCAGGGTCGGATCGCCGGCATGGAAGGCATCGGAGGCGGCGCCGTAGAGCTCCTGGGAGATCAGCCCGAAGTCGGCGGTGCCCCGCGCTTCGAGCATCCGCACGACCATGCGGTACTCCTTGCACATGCGCCGCATGATCTGCCCGACCGGGTTGAACTGGCCGAGCTGGCGGGTGATGTCGCGCTCGATGTTCTGGAACTCCAGCTTCACCGCGCCGGAGTCGAAAGACAATGGCCGCGAGGTGTAGTACTCGCGATCCACCGCCGGCATTTCCTTGCCCTTGGCCTTGAGAAAGCCCTTGCGGATGTTCTCGTCCCACTTCACCGCGTCGAGCACACGAATCGGTGTCTGTGCCAGCACTATGCGGTCGGACAGGCTGCGTATCGTCTGCTGGTAATCGTCCAAGGAAAACTCCTGATCATTGCTTCGGTGACTGCCTGTGCACTCGCTACAGCCTAGACGGACGCCAGCACCAGATGCATGTAACGGGTGAGGATCCCGAGCATGTCCTGTTCCGCCTCGGGGCCTGCCTCGCCGAGAAGGCCCTGATATTCCATCCGTCCGATAATCGCCGTCAACACTTTGGCATCCTGTTGTGGCTCCCTGGAACCCAGGACCTGGAAAAACTGGCAGGTACCCTGCAGCAGAATCTGCTGGTGGGAACGCACCAGCACCGCCAGGCGCGGATTGAGCAGGGCCTCCTGGCGAAACGCCTGCTCGGCCATCAGGTGCTCGCGACGGTTGTGCAACTGGCGCTGGATATAGTCGGCGGTCATCCGCGCGATATCGTCGGCCAACTGGGCCCGCGACGCCGCACTGCCGTCACCGTAGGCAACCATCTCGCGCAGCAGGCCTTCGTTGTTTTCCCACAGCTTGGCCATGAAAGCCGCGCTGCGCTCGACATACTGGGCGAAGGTGTCGGTCAGCAGGTCATCGATGTCCTTGAAATAGTAGGTGGTGGCCGACAACGGCACACAGGCCTCGGCCGCCACCGCGCGATGACGCACACCCCGTACGCCATCACGCACGACGATGCGCATCGCTGCGTCGAGAATGTCCTGTCGCCGTTGCTCACTGCCCTGTCGGCTGGCCTTGCGTCCCTGGTACTGGACGCTTTCAGCTACCGCAGTGGCGATGCCAGCTGCGCCCTTTTGAGCCATTGCACGGTTCACGACAGGTATCCCTCACAGATCAAAGACAGGTGAAATCAGAATCAGTACGCCAGTGCCACACAGACAATAAAAAGCCGCCTGGTAAAGGCGGCTTCTTGTTCAGCATAGTCAGGCTTGGGGCCGCATATGCGGGAACAGGATCACGTCACGGATCGACGGGGCGTTGGTGAGCAACATCACCAGGCGGTCGATACCGATGCCTTCACCGGCCGTTGGCGGCATGCCGTATTCCAGCGCACGGACGAAGTCGGCGTCGTAGTGCATGGCTTCGTCGTCGCCCGCATCCTTCTCGGCCACCTGGGCCTGGAAGCGCTCGGCCTGGTCTTCCGCGTCGTTCAACTCGGAATAGGCGTTGGCGATCTCACGACCACCGATAAACAGCTCGAAACGGTCGGTGACGTTCGGGTTCTTGTCGTTGCGACGCGCCAGTGGCGAGACTTCGAACGGGTATTGGGTAATGAAGTGCGGCTGTTCCAGCTTGTGCTCGACCAGTTCTTCGAAAATCATCACCTGCAGCTTGCCCAGGCCTTCGAAGCCGAGCACCTTGGCCCCGGCCTTCTTGGCGATGGCGCGTGCCTTGTCGATGTCCAGCAGGTCGTCGGCGGTCAGTTCCGGGTTGTACTTGAGGATCGAATCGAACACCGACAGGCGGGCGAAAGGCTCGCCGAAGTGGAACACCTTGTCGCCGTACGGCACGTCGGTGCTGCCGAGGACGGCCTGGGCCAGCTCACGGAACAGCTCTTCGGTCAGGTCCATGTTGTCTTCGTAGTCGGCGTACGCCTGGTAGAATTCCAGCATGGTGAATTCAGGGTTGTGCCGGGTCGACACCCCTTCGTTACGGAAGTTGCGGTTGATCTCGAACACGCGCTCGAAGCCACCGACCACCAGGCGCTTGAGGTACAGCTCCGGCGCGATGCGCAGGTACATGCCCATGTCCAGCGCGTTGTGGTGGGTTTCGAACGGCTTGGCCGCGGCACCACCAGGGATGGTCTGCAGCATCGGCGTTTCCACTTCCATGAAGTCGCGCTTCATCATGAAGTTACGGATATGGGCGATGACTTGCGAACGCACGCGGAAGGTCTGGCGGACTTCTTCGTTGACGATCAGGTCGACGTAGCGCTGGCGATAACGGGTCTCGGTATCGGTCAGGCCATGGTGCTTGTCCGGCAGCGGGCGCAGCGACTTGGTCAGCAGGCGCACATCGGTCATTTCGACGTACAGGTCGCCCTTGCCGGAACGGGCCAGGGTGCCTTCGGCGGAAATGATGTCGCCCAGGTCCCAGGTTTTCACAGCGGCCAGGGTTTCTTCCGACAGGGTCTTGCGGTTGACGTAGACCTGGATGCGCCCGGACATGTCCTGGATCACCATGAACGAGCCACGGTTGAGCATGATGCGACCGGCAACCTTGACCGGGATCGCTGCCTCTGCCAGCTCTTCCTTGGTCTTGTCCGCGTACTGCTTCTGCAAGTCTTCGCAGTAGGCGTCGCGGCGGAAGTCGTTCGGGAAGGCGTTGCCCTTGGCACGCTCGGCGGCAAGCTTTTCCTTGCGCAGGGCGATCAGGGCGTTTTCTTCCTGTTGCAGGGCTTGCGGGTCGAGTTGTTGGTCGCTCATGTCTTCAGATTTTCCATCACAGGTTCGTTGCCCCCGGCCTGCGGCCGGGGATCGCCAGCAAGCCGGCTACCACAGTAGTGTCTTACAGCCCTTGCTTGAGGCTGGCCACCAGGTATTCGTCGATGTCGCCGTCCAGCACCTTGTCGCAATCGCTGCGCTCGATGTTGGTCCGCAGATCCTTGATCCGCGAGGCATCGAGTACGTAGGAGCGGATCTGGTGACCCCAGCCGATATCCGACTTGGTCTCTTCCAGGGCCTGGGAAGCGGCGTTGCGCTTCTGTACTTCCTGTTCGTACAAGCGTGCCCGCAACATCTTCATCGCGGTGTCCTTGTTCGCATGCTGGGAACGTTCGTTCTGGCAGCTGACCACGGTGTTGGTCGGGACGTGGGTGATCCGTACCGCCGAGTCGGTGGTGTTGACGTGCTGGCCACCGGCACCGGAGGAACGATAGGTATCGATCCGCAGGTCGGCCGGGTTGATGTCGATTTCGATGTTGTCATCGATTTCCGGCGACACGAAGACCGCCGAGAACGACGTGTGGCGACGGTTGCCGGAGTCGAACGGGCTCTTGCGCACCAGGCGGTGCACGCCGATCTCGGTGCGCAACCAGCCAAAGGCGTATTCGCCCTTGATATGCACGGTCGCGCCCTTGATCCCGGCGACTTCGCCGGCGGACAGTTCCATGATGGTCGCGTCGAAACCGCGCTTGTCGGCCCAGCGCAGGTACATGCGCAGCAGGATGTTGGCCCAGTCCTGGGCTTCGGTGCCACCGGAGCCGGCCTGGATATCCAGGTAGGCGTGGTTCTGGTCCATTTCGCCGCTGAACATGCGACGGAACTCCAGTTTTTCCAGAGCCTCGCGCAGGCGCTCCACTTCGGCGGCGACGTCGTCCACGGCGCCCTGGTCTTCCTCGGCGGCAGCCATTTCCAGCAGGTCGCGGGCATCGGCCAGACCGCTGGACATTTCATCCAGGGTCTCGACGATCTGGGCCAGCGCAGAGCGCTCGCGCCCCAGGTTCTGTGCGTATTCGGGGTTGCTCCAGACAGCCGGATCTTCAAGCTCGCGATTGACTTCGGTCAGGCGCTCATGCTTTTGATCGTAGTCAAAGATACCCCCGAATAGTTTCGGAGCGCTCGGACAGGTCCTTGATACTGTTAAGGATCGGGTTGATTTCCATGGCGGGCAGCACTCGTCGGTGAACTTTTGAAAGCCGACGAGTATAACCGAATTGTAACCATCCAGGCAGCCCGCTTGGCGGGGTGGAGGCCGCCACGGGATCAATTTTTTCTCCGGCCCCTCATTCCCCCTGGCCGATCCCCACCTGATTGCGCCCGTTGTTCTTCGCCGAATACAGCCCCTTGTCCGCCGTCGAGATCAGTTCGCGGCAGTTGCTGCCCTGTTTCGGCGTCATGGTCGACAGACCGATGCTGATGGTCAGCACGGAGCCCTCGCCCGGCATATTGTGCGGGATCTTCAGGCCCGCCACGCTCTGGCGCAGTTTTTCCGCCACCAGCCGCGCCCCGCCCTGGGACGTATTGGGCAGCACCAGCGAGAACTCCTCGCCGCCGTAACGCGCCGGCAGGTCCGACGGTCGGCTGCTGGCCTCGCGAATCGCTTCCGCCACCTTGCGCAAGGCTTCATCGCCTTCCAGGTGACCAAAGCTGTCGTTATAGGACTTGAAGTAATCCACGTCGATCATCAGCAACGACAGTTGCGTCTGCTCGCGCTGCGCCCTTCTCCACTCCAGCTCCAGGTACTCGTCGAAGTGCCGGCGGTTGGACAGCCCGGTCAGGCCGTCCGAGTTCATCAGGCGCTGCAGGACCAGGTTGGTGTCGAGCAACTGCTGCTGGCTGACCCGCAGGGCACGATAGGCCGCATCGCGCTGCAACAGCATCATGTAGGAGCGCGAGTGGTAGCGGATCCGCGCCACCAGTTCGATGTTGTCCGGCAGCTTGACCAGGTAGTCGTTGGCCCCGGCGGAAAACGCCGCGCTCTTGATCAGCGGATCTTCCTTGGTGGACAGCACGATGATCGGGATGTCCTTGGTCGCCGGGTGATTGCGGTACTCGCGCACCAGGGTCAGGCCGTCGAGACCCGGCATCACCAGGTCCTGGAGAATCACCGTCGGCTTGATCCGGATCGCCTGGGCGATGGCTTGATGAGGATCGGCGCAGAAATGGAAATCGATATTGGTTTCCGAGGCCAGGCCGCGCCGTACCGCTTCGCCGATCATGGCCTGGTCGTCGACCAGCAGCACCATCGCGGCGTTCTCGTCCGTGGGTTTGAAACCATCCAGTTGTAAATCATTCATGCGCGGTCACCTGCATTACTGCGTTCAAGCCAGGCGGGCTGGTTGCAAGGTTCATGTGGGGAAGATCTCCAGCAAACGTGGCGAGATCCTGTTCAGTGAGCGAATTTCCACGGCGGCGTCGATGGCGGCAGCTGCCTTGGGCATGCCATACACCGCACTGCTCGCCTGGTCCTGGGCAATCGTCAGATAGCCTCGCTCACGCATCAATTTCAGTCCCTGGGCACCATCGCGGCCCATGCCGGTGAGCAGCACGCCCACCGCGTCGCCCTTCCAGTAGCTGGCGACACTTTCGAAAAACACATCGATGGAGGGACGATAGATTTCATTCACCGGCTCGGCGGTATAGGCCAGGGTGCCGTCCTGCAACAGCCGGATATGGTGATTGGTGCCGGCGAGCAGCACAGTACCACTTTGCGGCGCCTCGCCCTCTCGGGCCAGCCGGACGGGCAGTCCGCAGGCCGTGCTGAGCCATTCGGCCATGCCGGCGGCGAATACCTGGTCCACGTGCTGGACCAGCACGATCGCCGCCGGAAAGTTGACCGGCAACCCTTTGAGCAAGGTTTCCAGGGCCGCCGGACCACCGGCCGAAGAACCGATGGCCACCAGTTTCTGCCGCGAGCCATTGTCCCGACCGGGAGTCGCAGCGCTGCGCACCCGGCTGCCACGCTGGCCGATCAGCCAGCCGATATTGAGGATCTTGCGCAACAGCGGCGCGGCGGCCCCCTTGGGGTTGGCCCCGCCGATGGCCGGTGTGTCGACCACATCCAGCGCGCCATGGCCCATGGCCTCGAAGACGCGGTGGACGTTCTGCTGGCGGTCGACGGTGACGATGACGATCGCGCACGGCGACTCGGCCATGATCCGGCGCGTGGCCTCGACACCGTCCATGACCGGCATGATCAGGTCCATCAGGATCAGGTCCGGAGTGTCTTCGGCGCAGAGCTTCACCGCCTCGGCGCCATTGCTCGCCACCCAGACCAACTGGTGTGCCGGCTCGAACGCCAGGGCGCGGCGCAGGGCCTCGACCGCCATGGGCATGTCATTGACGATTGCGATCCTCATCCCTGGGCGCCTCCAATCAGCTCTACCACCGCGTCGAGCAACGCGTCGTCATGGAAGCTGGCCTTGGCAAGATAATAGTCGGCCCCGGCGTCCAGTCCACGCCGACGGTCTTCTTCACGATCCTTGTAGGACACCACCATCACCGGCAGCGATTGCAGGCGATTGTCTCGACGCAACAGTGTGACCAATTCAATCCCGTCCATGCGCGGCATATCGATATCGGTAATCAGCAGGTCGAAGTCTTCGGCACGCAGGGCGTTCCAGCCGTCCATGCCATCCACCGCGACCGCCACCTCGTAACCCCGGTTGAGCAGCAGCTTGCGTTGCAGTTCGCGTACGGTCAGGGAATCATCGACCACCAGGATGCGCTTGCGCGCGGCCTCGTTGGCCTGGCGATTACGCCGGTCGATACGTTCCAGGCGCCCGGTATTGAGCAGTTTTTCCACCGAGCGCAGCATGTCCTCGACATCGACGATCAGCACCGCCGAACCGTCGTCGAGCAAGGCGCCGGCGGAGATGTCCTGGACCTTGCCCAGGCGTGGGTCGAGCGGCAGCACCACCAGGGTACGTTCGCCGATAAAACGCTCGACCGCCACCCCGTAGACCGCATCGCGCTCGCGGATCACCACCACCTTGAGGCTCTCGCCCACGTGTTCGCTGGCCGGGCGCTGCAACAACTGGCTGGCCGCCACCAGGCCGACATGCCGGCCTTCGTGCCAGAAGTGCTGGCGACCTTCCAGTTGCACGATCTCCTCCGGTTCGAGGTCGCGCATCCGCTCGATATGCGCCAGCGGGAAGGCGTAGGCTTCGCCGCCGACCTCCACCACCAGGCTGCGCACCACCGACAGGGTCAACGGCACTTCCAGGTGGAAACGACTGCCCTGCCCGGTCGTCTGCTCCAGCGCCACCGCACCGTGCAGTTGCCGGACCATATGCTGCACGGCATCCAGGCCGACGCCGCGCCCGGAGACTTCGGTCACCTTGTCCCGCAGGCTGAAGCCCGGCAGGAACAGGAAGGTCAGCAATTCCTCCTCGCTGAGTTGCGCGGCGGTCTCGGCCGGCGACAACTGGCGTTCGACGATATTGCGGCGCAGGCGCTCCAGGTCCACTCCGCCGCCGTCGTCGCTCAGTTGCAGTACCAGGAGACCGGCCTGGTGCGAGGCACGCAAGCGGATCAGGCCTTCGGCGGGCTTGCCGGCCAGCAACCGCTGCTCCGGACTTTCGATACCGTGATCGACCGCGTTGCGCAGCAGGTGGGTCAGCGGCGCCTCGAGCTTTTCCAGGACATCGCGGTCGACCTGGGTCTTCTCGCCCTCGATCTCCAGCCGCACCTGTTTACCCAGGCTGCGCCCGAGGTCGCGGACCATGCGTACCTGTCCGTTGAGCACGTCGGCGAAGGGTCGCATGCGACAGGCCAGGGCGGTGTCATAGAGCACCTGGGCACGCTGGCTGGCCTGCCAGCCGAACTCGTCGAGCTCGACGGTCTGGGCGGTGAGCATCTGTTGCGATTCGGCGAGCAGGCGCCGGGCATCGGCCAGGGCCTCCTCGGCTTCCAGGCTCAGGCCCACGCTCTTCAGATGGTCGTTGAGCGTGTCCAGGGCCCGCAGGCCGTTGCTCTGCATGCGCCGCAAGCGTTGCAGGGTGGCCAGGTACGGCTTGAGCCGCTGGGTTTCCACCAGGGATTTGCTCGACAGGTCGAGCAGGCTGTTCAAGCGTTCGGCGGTGACCCGCAACACCCGCTCGCCCCCCTCGGTGGTGACGCGCCGGCCTGGCACGATGGCTTCGGGCTCGACCGTGGTCGGCAACGGTTCGGGTTCCGGCACCACGACCGGCGCAAGCGGCGGCTCAACCGCGGCGGGCGCAACGGTCGGCGCGACGCGGGCACCCGGGGCCGCCGGGTCGAGCAAGGCGTTCATCAACTGGACATAGGCCTCGACATCCAGCGGCCCGACATTGGCGCTGCCCGGCGTGGCGATGCGCATGAGCATGTCGGTGCCCTGCAGCAAGGCATCGATATGTTCCGGCTGCAGGTACAAGCGCCCTTCCTGGGCGCTGACCAGGCAATCCTCCATCACATGGGACACGCTCACCCCGGCGTCGACCCCGACAATCCGCGCCGCGCCCTTGAGCGAGTGGGCGGCGCGCATGCAGGCTTCAAGCTGGTCGGCCTGGGTCGGGTTACGCTCCAGCGCCAGCAGGCCGGCGCTGAGGACCTGGGTCTGGGCCTCGGCCTCCAGGCTGAACAGCTCCATCAATGAGGAGTCACGCATTTGATCGGGGGTCATGTGAGGCTCCGGGTCACTGCCGACAGCAATTGCTCTTCATCCAGCCAGCGCAGGCTGCGCCCCCTGAACGGCAGGACGCCCCGGGTATACCTGGCGCTGGCCTGGGGCCCGGCGGCGGACGCCTTGTCGAGCAGGCGCTGGTCGATGGCATGAATCCCGTCGACTTCATCCACCGGCACCACCACCGGCCCACCCTGGGCACCGATGATCAACATGCGCGGCATGACCCGGCCGCTGGAAGTGACCGGGACATTCGCTTCCAGCCCCAGCAGCTCCACCAGCGACAGGCAGGCCACCAGCGCCCCACGCACATTGGCAACGCCGAGCAGGGCCCGCGAACGCTGGTGCGGCAGGGAATGGATCGGCTGCAACGGTGCCACCTCGACCAGGCAGCGCGTGGCCAGGCCCAGCCATTCCTCCCCGAGGCGGAACATCAGCAGCGAACGGGTGGCGATCTCCTCGCCCGCGGCCACCGTCGCCTGTTGGTGATGTTCCTGCTGCAGGGCATAACGGTCCAGCAGACGCGTGGCGGCGGCGGAATACACTGAGCAGTTGCGGCAATGGATATGGTCCGCCAGCAGCGGACAGGACTTGTCGCCGTGGATACCGATGCGGTTCCAGCAATCGTCGATGACTTCGGCGTCTTCATGGGTCAGGTTCAGGGCTGTCAGACCGCTCATCGTTCACGCTCACTGTCAGGGGCACGCCCACTACGGGCGGCGCGGTCCTGCAATCGCCGGGCACCGGCCACATCGCCCCGGGACGCCAGCAAGGCGGCCAGGTGGGCCAGGGCCTCGGGATGTTGCGGTTCAAGGTACAACGCCTTGCGGTAGAAGCCCTGTGCCTCCAGCGCGCTGCCGGCGACATCGCTGAGCAGGCCGAGCCAGTAGAACACCTGGGCCACCGGTTCATGTTGCTTCAGATAGCTTTCGCAAGCCTCACGAGCCTCGTTGCTGCGGCCTTCATTGGCCAGGTCGGCAATTCGCGCGAGCAGGGCCGTGGCGTCGTTCGAGGGTGCAGCCGCGGGGGCTGGCATGGCCGGCGCGGCGACCATGAAGGGTCGAGGACGCACCTTCGCCACGGCGGCGATGCCTGGCGGCGCACGGACCGGCAGCGGCGGCGGTGGCACAAAAGACGGTGCTGGCGCGGGCTCGATCGCCTCCTGCCGCCGGAATGCAAACGACTGCGGGATACCGATGGAGCGCATGCCCATGCGGCCCAGCAGATTGCCCTCGGCCGGACCGATGAACAGCACGCCGTCGGCATGGGTCAGGCGCTTGAGGATCTCGAACACCTGTTTCTGGGTGTCCAGGTCGAAATAGATCAGCAGGTTGCGGCAGAACACGAAGTCATACACTTCGCCGACCAACAGGCCCGGATCCAGCAGGTTGCCGGCGCGCAAGCGCACCTGTTCGCGCACCCGCTCGCTGATCAGGTAGCCGTCGTTCTGCGCGGTGAAGTGCTGCTCGCGAAACCCGATGTCCTGCCCACGAAACGAGTTCTTGCCATACACCCCCCGCCGGGCGCGCTCCACCGACAACGGGCTGACATCCATGCCGTCCACCTTGAACTGATGCGGCGCCAGGCCGGCATCGAGCAAGGCCATGGCAATCGAATAGGGTTCTTCGCCGGTGGAGCACGGCAGGCTGAGGATCTTCAGCGCGCGCATGCCGCGACGTTGCGCCAGCAGTTCATGGGCCAGGCGGGCCAGGGTCGAGAAAGATTCCGGGTAACGGAAAAACCAGGTTTCCGGAACGATCACCGCCTCGATCAGCGCCTGCTGCTCATCGGCGGAGCCTTGCAGGCGGCTCCAGTATTCATCGGCGGTGGCCGCCTGCAACTGGCTGCAACGCTGGCGTAAGGCCCGTTCGATAATGGCCGGGCCGACCGAGGCGACATCCAGGCCGATGCGCTCCTTGAGAAAATCGAAGAAGCGCTGGTCACTGCTCATTGCAGACCCTCGGCAGCTTCGGGAAACAGCAGTTGGCGAACTTCGCCACTGAGCAGCTCGTTGACGCAGATGCGTTGTACCAGGCCCTGTTCGTCTTCGCGCACCGGCCCCAGGTAGGGAGCCTGGCGATTGTCCAGGCCATAGGGCTGGAAGTCCGCCGGATTGCAGCGCAGGGTATCGGTCGCCTGTTCGAGCACCAGGCCGAGCAGGTGTCCGTCGCCCTCGGGCCAAGGCCGGTAATGCACCAGCACCAGCCGCGTGCTGGTGCGGGCAGCGGCGGGTTGGCCGAAGGTCATGGCACTGACGTCGATCACCGGGACCATCAGCCCGCGGTGGGCAAACACCCCCGCGACCCAGCCCGGCGCATGGGCGATCGCCTTGAGTTGCAGGCGCGGCAACACCTCCGCCACCTCGACAGCCTCCAGCGCATAGCGCTCGCCGCCAATGCGAAAGACCAGGAACAGGCTGTTCCTGGACGGCGCGCTGGCGACGCGCTTAGCCACCAACTCGCTCATCAGACTTTGAAACGCGAAACGCCGCTGCGCAGACCCACCGCGACCTGGCTCAATTCATCGATGGCGAAGCTGGCCTGACGCAGGGACTCGACGGTCTGGCTGCTGGCATCGCCCAGTTGCACCAGCGCGTGGTTGATCTGCTCGGCGCCGGTGGCCTGGGCCTGCATGCCCTCGTTGACCATCAGCACGCGCGGCGCCAGGGCCTGGACCTGGTGAATGATCTGCGACAACTGCTCGCCGACCTGTTGCACCTCGAACATGCCACGCCGCACTTCTTCGGAGAACTTGTCCATGCCCATGACCCCGGCGGACACCGCCGACTGGATTTCCCGGACCATCTGCTCGATGTCGTAGGTGGCCACGGCGGTCTGGTCGGCCAGGCGCCGCACTTCGGTGGCGACCACGGCGAAACCGCGCCCGTACTCCCCGGCCTTCTCGGCCTCGATCGCGGCATTGAGGGACAACAGGTTGGTCTGGTCGGCGACCTTGACGATGGTCACCACCACCTGGTTGATATTGCCCGCCTTCTCGTTGAGGATCGCCAGCTTGGAGTTCACCAGGTCGGCGGCGCCCATCACCGAATGCATGGTTTCTTCCATCCGCGCCAGGCCTTGCTGGCCGGAACCGGCAAGCACCGACGCCTGGTCGGCGGCGGAGGACACTTCGGTCATGGTGCGCACCAGATCGCGGGAAGTCGCGGCGATCTCCCGCGACGTCGCACCGATCTCGGTGGTGGTGGCCGCGGTTTCGGTCGCCGTGGCCTGCTGCTGCTTGGAGGTGGCGGCGATCTCGGTGACCGACGTGGTGACCTGGACCGACGAGCGCTGGGCCTGGGACACCAGGGCGGTGAGTTCGGTCATCATGTCGTTGAAGCCGGTTTCCACCGCGCCGAACTCATCCTTGCGCGCCAGGTTCAAGCGGCTGCTGAGATCGCCGGTGCGCATGATCTCGAGGATGTCGACGATGCGCTGCATCGGCGCCATGATCGCGCGCATCAGCAGCAAACCACAGAACCCGGCGGCCAGCACCGCGATCAGCAGGGAAACGCCCATGCTGATCTTCGCCGCCGAGACCGCCTCGGTAATCGAATCGGTGGCGTGATCGGCCACATCCTTGTTCTGGGTGATGATGTCATTGAGCTGTTTGCGCCCGTCCATCCAGGCCGGACTCATCTGCGTGTTGAACTGGCGGATCGCCTCGTCGTTCTGCTTGTGCTGGTAGAGATCGAGCACAGTGGCCAGGGTCTTGTTGTAGACCTCGTGTTCACGCTTGAAGACATCGAACGCCGCCTGGTCTTCGCTGGTATTGATGGTCTTCTGATAGGCGTCGATCTGTGCCAGCAAACGGTTGGCGAAGTTCTTGTACTGCTCCTGGTCAGCCGGACTGATCACGCCGTCGGCACTGAACCCCAGCAACTGCTGGGTCAGCACATAGCTGTCGACCCAGGCACTGCGAATCATGGTGCTGTAGTAGACGCCGGGAATCGCGTCGGTCCGCACGCTCTCTTCACTGGACTCGATCGACAACAACCGGGAATAAGAAGCGACAACCATCAACAACATGATCGCGATGATTACCGCAAAACTCGCCAGTATTCGTTGGCGCAAAGTCCAGTTCTTCACAGTCAGTCCTCAAGAGCCATTCAAATGGAAGGCAGTATAGCCGAGGGTGTGCCATCATTTATGCACGGGTTACGGCTTGGATTACAAACAAAGGGAATATAGCCGACAGTCTACGTCTACCCTGACTAAGGTACTTGCCGATACTACATACAGAAGCTGCCAGTCTTAGTTAGAAGCAAATTGCCACTAGTCATGGCAATCATCATATAACCCTTACGGCCCAGGAACCTAGTTCATGCCCGTTCTGTCCAGCCTGCGCAGCCGTTTTGCGCTACTCATCGCGTTGTTGGTCGGTCTGCTGAGCTGGTTGCTGGGTTCTTTCATCAGTCACGACTCCAGCGTGCGGATGCGTGGCGAGATCGGCCAGGACCTGGCTGAAGTCTCCTACCAGATGTCCGACCGGCTGGACCGGGCCATGGCCAACCGCATTCATCTGCTGAGTGTCATCAGTCGCCTGAATGTCCTGCAGCAGCCCCGCGACCTGACACAAGTCCGCCAGTTACTCGAACACCTGCAACAGGAATTCCCGGACATTGCCTGGCTGGGCATGCTCGATACCCAGGGCCGGGTACGGGCCGCGACCGGCGGCATTCTCCAGGACAGCAACATCAGCGAGCGCCCGGTGTTCAGCCAGGGCCGCGACCACCTGTTCGTCGGCGACGTCCACGACGCCGTGCTGCTCTCCAGGCTGCTGCCCAATCCCAGCGGCGAAACGCTGAAATTCGTCGATATCAGCCTGCCGATCTTCAATGGCGAAAGTGGCGAGGCCCGACAGAACATCGGCGTGCTGGCCGCGCATCTTTCCTGGACCTGGGCCGAAGGCATGCGCCAATCGGCGATGGCGCCCATCAAGGCGCGGCGCAATGTCGAGTTTTTTCTCGTGGCTTCCGATCACCGGGTATTGCTCGGGCCGCGCGACAGCATCGGCCAGCCACTGGAACTGCCGCTGCTGAAAGGCCTCGACAGACAGCAGCCGCGTTGGGGCGTGCAACGCTGGCCGGATGGCAACGACTACCTGACCGGCGTGGCCCTGAGTCGCGGCCATGACCACTACGAAGGCCTGGGCTGGACCGTGATCACCCGTCAGACACTCGAGGAAGCCTATGCCCCGGCCAAGGAGCTGCAGCGTGACATCCTGGTCTGGGGCGTTGCCCTGGCGGTGATCATCGCCTTTGTCGGCTGGCTGCTGGCGACCTGGTTCACCCGGCCGCTGCAGGCCATCGCCAAGGCCGCGGACCGCCTGAGTGTCGGCGAATCGATGGAGATCCCGGAGATCAGGGGCACCCGGGAAATCGCCCAGTTGAGCCAGTCGATCCGGCATCTGGTGGACAGCCTGAGCAACCAGCAGACCGCCCTGGGGATGATGGAAAGCCTGGCGCACCACGATGCGCTGACGGGGCTGCCCAACCGCGCGGCCCTGGAGAAGTACCTGCCACGGGCGCAGCAACGCAGCCAGTCACAAAACAACTGCCTGGCACTGCTGTATCTGGACCTGGACGGGTTCAAGCCGATCAACGACCAGTTCGGTCATGCCGGCGGCGACGAGTTGTTGAGAGAGGTCGCCGGCCGCCTGCGCGCCTGCCTGCGCGAGGGCGACATGGTCGCGCGCCTCGGCGGCGACGAGTTCCTGATGGTGCTGCAAGTGCCGCGCAACGATGCGCTGAACCAGGCCCGGGCCATTGCCAACCGCGTGCTCGTCAGCCTCGGTCAGTCGATCATGCTGCACAAGGTTGCGGCGCGGATCGGTTGCAGCATCGGCGGGGCGGTCTGGCCCCTCGACAACCCGGACCTGAGCGATGTGCTCGGGTTGGCCGACCAGGCCCTGTACCGGGCCAAGCATGCGGGCAAGGGACAGGCGCACTTTCACCAGTCGGAAGAGGTGTCGCCGGGCCTCTAGCGCCCGGCTCCCGGACCGCTTCGCGGGCAAGCCCGCTCCCACAAGTCCTGAGCCGTACGCGGGCCCTCGTTTCGACTCGATCACTGTGGGAGCGGGCTTGCCCGCGAAGAGGCCGGCAGCCCTCCCACCCTTTCAGAGCGAAGCCTGGCGCACCTGCCGCTCCAGTTCCAGTTTCAGCCCCGGCTCCAGCCGCAACTGCCGCGACAGCTCATCCAGATACGCCTTCTCCATGAAGTTCTCTTCGTCCACCAGCAGCACGCTGGCGATATACATTTCCGCGGCCATCTCCGGCGTGCTCGCGGCCCGGGCGACATCGGCCGGATCCAGCGGCTTGTTCAACTCGGCGTGCAACCACTGTTGCAACTCCCGGTCGTTGCCCAGCTTGCTGAACTCGCCTTCGATCAACTCCCGCTCACGGGCATCGACATGCCCATCGGCCTTGGCCGCCGCCACCAGCGCCTTGAGAATTGCCTGGCTGTGCTGTTCGACCTGCGCCGGCGGCAGGCGATCGAGGGTCTGCGGCTCGCCCCGGGGCGCACTCGCCTGCTGCGCCTGCCAGTTGCCATAGGCCTTGTAGGCCAGCACGCCCAGTGCCGCCAGGCCACCGTAGGTCAGCGCCTTGCCGCCGAACTGGCGGGCCTTCTTGTTACCGAGCAGCAGGCCCATGGCGCCCGCCGCCAACGCCCCGCCACCGGCCCCGGAAAGCAGGCTGCCCAGGCCGCCGGAGCCACCGCCGAGCAGACTGCCGAGCGCCCCCTTGTCAGCGGACTTGTCCTGTTTGCCCCCGGCCTGATTCTGCAACAGGTCCTGGCCGGACTTGAGTAACTGGTCGAGCAACCCACGGGTATTCATCGGCAGACTCCGTAAATGGCGAATAGACCCACAGAGTAAAACGCTCCGTCATACGGTGGTCGGCGAGAGTGCTTCCAGATGTTGCGCGGCTTTTGCCTGAATCCTGACTCACCGATCAAGCCATCGATTAAAAAGATATACACTGGTGTGCATCCATAAAAACAACTCGCCGAAGTAACCGGCAAGGGTATTTCTCCCATGATGACCCTGCGTCAGATCCGACACTTTATCGCCGTGGCCGAGACCGGCTCGATCTCGGCCGCCGCCCAGGCGGTGTTCATTTCCCAGTCGACCCTGACCCTGGCGATCCAGCAGCTTGAGCAGGAGATCGGCGTCAGCCTGTTCAACCGTCACGCCAAGGGCATGACCCTGACCCACCAGGGCCACCAGTTCCTGCGCCAGGCGCACCTGATCCTGGCCACGGTCGACAATGCCAAGCGCAGCCTGCAACAGAGCACCGACCAGGTCGCCGGGCAATTGACCGTCGGCGTGACCAGCCTGGTGGCCGGTTACTACCTGGCCGACCTGCTGACCCGCTTCCAGCGTGCCTACCCCAATGTGGAAATCCGCGTGATGGAAGACGAGCGGCCGTATATCGAGCACTTGCTGGTCAGCGGTGAAATCGACGTCGGCGTGCTGATCCTCTCCAACCTGGAAGACCGCCATGCCCTGCAGACCGAGGTTCTCACCCACTCGCCGCACCGCCTCTGGCTGCCGGCCCAGCATCCCTTGCTGGAACACGACAGCATCAACCTCGCCGATGTCGCCCGCGAACCGCTGATCCAGCTCAACGTCGACGAGATGGACCGCAATGCCCAGCGCATGTGGCGCGGTGCCGGCCTGCAACCGCGGATCAGCCTGCGCACCGCTTCCACCGAAGCGGTGCGCAGTCTGGTGGCCGCCGGCCTGGGCCTGTCGATCCAGCCGGACATGACCTACCGCCCCTGGTCCCTGGAAGGCGACATCATCGAAGCCCGCTCCCTCGCCGACCTGAGCCAGACCCTGGACGTTGGCCTGGCCTGGCGCCGCGGCACCGCGCGACCGACCCTGGTGGACCCGTTCCTGACCGTCGCCCGCGAACAACCCCATGGCGGGCGCAAGCCATCTATTTAATCGAACGCTGCTTTCAGTATTTAGTATTTGTCGACCTCTCGTCCGGCCTCTAGTCTCTTGCCATCCATATAGAGAAAGGCCGGACTCCAGCTGCAAGGGAAGTTCCAATGGCCACACAAGAAAAGAGAACTCGCAAAATGGCTGGCGCGCACCCGACCCCGCTGTTCACCTCGCTGCTGATCGACGGTGAACTCGTTGCCGGCCTTGGTTTCGTGGAACCGATCCTCAACCCGGCCACCGGCGAGGTGCTCACGCATATCGCCGAAGCCAGCACCGAACAGGTCGAAAGCGCCATCCTCGCCGCCCACCGGGCCTTTGCCGGCTGGTCGCGCACCACGCCGCAGCAACGCTCGAACATCCTCCTGGCCATCGCCGACGCGGTGGAGAAAAACGCCGACCTGCTGGCTCGCCTGGAATCGCTGAACTGCGGCAAGCCGCTGCACCTGGCCCGCCAGGATGACCTCAGCGCGACCGTCGACGTGTTCCGCTTCTTCGCCGGGGCCGTGCGCTGCCAGACCGGGCAACTGTCCGGCGAGTACCTGCCGGGCTATACCAGCATGGTCCGCCGCGACCCGATTGGCGTGGTCGCCTCCATCGCGCCGTGGAACTACCCGATCATGATGGCCGCATGGAAAATCGCCCCGGCCCTGGCCGCCGGCAACACCCTGGTATTCAAGCCCTCAGAACACACGCCGCTGTCGATCCTGGCCCTCGCCCCGGCGCTGGCCGAGTTGTTGCCGGCGGGCGTGATCAATATCGTCTGCGGTGGCGGCGAAGGGGTCGGCAGCCATCTGGTCAGCCATCCGAAGGTGCGCATGGTGTCGCTGACCGGCGATATCGTCACCGGCCAGAAGATCCTCCAGGCCGCTGCGAAAAGCGTGAAGCGCACCCACCTGGAACTGGGCGGCAAGGCTCCGGTGATCGTCTGCGACGACGCGGATATCCAGGCCGTGGTCGAAGGCGTGCGCAACTACGGTTACTACAACGCCGGCCAGGACTGCACCGCCGCCTGCCGGATCTACGCCCAGGCCGGGATCCACGACAAATTGGTGGCCGAACTCGGCGCTGCCGTCAGCAGCCTGCGCTTTGCCGGTAAACGCGACGCCGACAACGAGATCGGCCCGCTGATCAGTACCCGCCAGCGCGACCGCGTCGCCAGTTTCGTCGAGCGGGCCCTCGGCCAGCCGCACATCGAGCGCGTCACCGGTGCCGCCGTGCACTCCGGCGCCGGCTTCTATTACCAGCCCACCCTGCTCGCCGGCTGCCGGCAGAGCGACGAGATCGTCCAGCGCGAAGTCTTCGGACCGGTGGTCACCGTGACCCGCTTCGACGAACTGAGCCAGGCGGTGGACTGGGCCAACGATTCGGAATACGGCCTGGCCTCGTCGGTCTGGACCCAGAACCTGGATAAAGCGATGCAGGTCGCCTCGCGCCTGCAGTACGGCTGCACCTGGATCAACAGCCATTTCATGCTGGTCAGCGAAATGCCCCACGGCGGCCTGAAACGCTCCGGCTACGGCAAGGACCTGTCCAGCGATTCGCTCCAGGACTACAGCGTGGTGCGCCATATCATGGCGCGCCACGGCCAGCATCTGTAACACGCACTACGCTAACAAGAAGCCACAACCGGCATGTAATACCCGTTCGACTGCCCCGACCATAATTAAAGTAGAGGGAAACCCCCATGTTCGCGCACAAGACCGCACTGCTCAGTGCACTCACCACCGCCTTGCTGGCCAGCGCCAGTCTCCAGGCCGCCGAACCGCTGAAAGCTGTCGGTGCCGGCGAAGGCCAACTCGATATCGTCGCCTGGCCGGGCTATATCGAACGGGGTGAAAGCGACAAGGCCTATGACTGGGTCACCGGTTTCGAAAAGGAAACCGGCTGCAAGGTCAGTGTGAAGACCGCCGCCACCTCCGATGAGATGGTCAGCCTGATGGCCAAGGGCGGCTACGACCTGGTCACCGCTTCGGGCGACGCGTCGCTGCGCCTGATCGTCGGCAAGCGGGTGCAGCCGATCAACCCCGAGTTGATCCCGAACTGGAAGAACCTCGACCCGCGCCTCAAGGATGCGCCGTGGTACGTGGTCAACAAGCAGACCTACGGCACTCCCTACCAGTGGGGCCCGAACGTGCTGATGTACAACACCAGCGTGTTCAAGCAGGCCCCGACCAGCTGGGCGGTGATCTTCGACGCGCAGAACCTGCCGGACGGCAAGCCGAACAAGGGCCGCGTACAGGCCTATGACGGCCCGATCTATATCGCCGACGCGGCGCTGTACCTCAAGTCCGCCAAGCCGGAACTGGGGATCCAGAACCCCTATGAACTGACCGAGACCCAGTACAAGGCGGTCCTCGACCTGTTGCGCGCGCAGCAGCCGCTGATCCATCGCTACTGGCACGACGCGACCGTGCAGATGAGTGACTTCAAGAACGAAGGCGTCGCCGCCTCCAGCTCCTGGGGCTACATGGTCAACGGCCTGCAGGCCGACAAGCAGCCGGTGGCCTCGACCATTCCCAAGGAAGGCGTCACCGGTTGGGCCGACACCACCATGTTGCATGCCGATGCCAAGCACCCCAACTGCGCCTACAAGTGGATGGACTGGTCGCTGCAACCCAAGGTCCAGGGTGACGTAGCGGCCTGGTTCGGTTCCCTGCCGGCGGTTCCCGCGGCGTGCAAGGGCAGCGAGCTGCTCGGCGCCGAAGGCTGCAAGACTAACGGCTTCGACTCCTTCGACAAGATCGCCTTCTGGAAAACCCCGCAGGCCGAGGGCGGCAAGTTCGTGCCGTACAGCCGCTGGACCCAGGACTACATTGCGATCATGGGCGGTCGCTAACCCCCTGGGAGCTGGCTTGCCAGCGATGAGGCCCATGAGCCTTGCATCGCCCATCCGGACGCCATCGCCGGCAAGCCGGCTCCTACAAGGGATCTGTGTCGAATACCGGGTTTGCGTACGACACCCCCCCTGTAGGAGCTGGCTTGCCAGCGATGAGGCCCGTGAGCCTTGCAGCGTCCATCCGGACGCCATCGCCAGCAAGCCGGCTCCTACAAGGGATCTGTGTCGAATACCGGGTTTGAGTACGACACAAACCCTGTAGGAGCTGGCTTGCCAGCGATGAGGACCATGAGCCTTGCAGCGTCCATCCGGACGCCATCGCCAGCAAGCCGGCTCCTACAAGGGATCTGTGTCGCACAACGAGCTTGCATACGACACAACCCCTGTAGGAGCTGGCTTGCCAGCGATGAGGACCATGAGCCTTGCAGCGTCCATCCGGACGCCATCGCCAGCAAGCCGGCTCCTACAAGGAGCCCGTGTCGCACAACGAGCTTGCGTACGACACAACCCCTGTAGGAGCTGGCTTGCCAGCGATGAGGCCCGTGAGCCTTGCAGCGTCCGAACAGGCGGCGCAGTGCCAGCCAGATCGCTGTTCACCGTTTCAGATTTTTCAGAAGTCCAGGCCAGGCCGCTGCAACGGCCCTCGCCTTTTTGGAGCACCGCATCATGACGCTTGCAGTCCAGTTCACCCACGTTTCCCGTCAGTTCGGCGAAGTGAAAGCCGTTGACCGGGTTTCCATCGATATCCAGGACGGCGAGTTCTTTTCCATGCTCGGCCCTTCCGGCTCGGGCAAGACCACCTGCCTGCGCCTGATCGCCGGCTTCGAACAACCCAGCGCCGGTTCGATCCGCATCCACGGCGAAGAAGCCGCCGGGCTGCCGCCCTACCAGCGTGACGTGAACACCGTGTTCCAGGATTACGCGCTGTTCCCCCATATGAACGTGCGCGACAACGTCGCCTACGGCCTGAAAGTCAAGGGCGTCGGCAAGAGCGAACGCCTGGCGCGCGCTGAAGAAGCCCTGGGCATGGTCGCCCTCGGCGGCTATGGCGAGCGCAAGCCGGTGCAGTTGTCCGGCGGCCAGCGCCAGCGCGTGGCCCTGGCCCGTGCCCTGGTCAATCGCCCACGGGTGCTGCTGCTCGACGAGCCCCTCGGCGCCCTGGACCTCAAGCTGCGCGAGCAGATGCAGGGCGAACTGAAGAAGTTGCAACGCCAGTTGGGCATCACCTTTATCTTCGTCACCCATGACCAGACCGAAGCGCTGTCGATGTCCGACCGCGTCGCGGTGTTCAACAAGGGCCGCATCGAGCAGGTCGACACCCCACGCAACCTCTACATGAAACCGGCCACCACCTTCGTCGCCGAATTCGTCGGCACCTCCAACGTGATTCGCGGCGAGTTGGCCAGGCGGTTGAGCGGCAGCGACCTGCCCTTCTCGATTCGCCCGGAACATGTGCGTTTCGCCGAAGGCCCGGCACAAGGCCACGAAGTCGAAGTCAGCGGCCTGCTGCACGATATCCAGTACCAGGGCAGCGCCACCCGCTATGAGCTGAAGCTGGAGAACGGCCAGACCCTGAATATCAGCCAGGCCAACACCCAGTGGCTGGACACCAGCGCCCAGCACCAGACCGGCCAGCGCATCACCGCGCGCTGGGCACGGGAAGCCATGACCGTGCTGGCGAGCGAGGTGTGACATGAGCACTCTGGCCCTGACACCCACGACGGCAAGCCCGTCGCTGATGCGACGGTTCTCCAACCTGCTCTACCGCCGTCCCAACTTCTACCTGGCGCTGCTGCTGGTGCCGCCACTGATCTGGTTCGGCGCGATCTATCTCGGCTCGCTGCTGACCCTGCTCTGGCAAGGCTTCTACACCTTCGACGATTTCACCATGGCGGTCACTCCGGACCTGACCCTGGCGAACTTCGCCGCGCTGTTCAACCCGTCGAACTTCGACATCATCGTGCGCACCCTGAGCATGGCGGTGGTGGTGTCGATCGCCTCCGGGATCGTCGCCTTTCCCATCGCCTACTACATGGCGCGCTACACCACCGGCAAGACCAAGGCGTTCTTCTACATCGCGGTGATGATGCCGATGTGGGCCAGCTACATCGTCAAGGCCTATGCCTGGACCCTGCTACTGGCCAAGGGCGGCGTCGCCCAGTGGTTTGTCCAGCACCTGGGACTGGAACCGCTGCTGCAATTCGTCCTGGGTATCCCCGGGGTCGGCGGCAGCACCCTGTCGACCTCGCACCTGGGCCGCTTCATGGTGTTCGTCTATATCTGGCTGCCGTTCATGATCCTGCCGATCCAGGCGTCCCTGGAGCGCCTGCCGCCGTCCCTGCTGCAAGCCTCCGCCGACCTCGGGGCGAAGCCGCGCCAGACCTTCATGCAGGTGATCCTGCCGCTGTCGATCCCGGGCATTGCCGCCGGCTCCATCTTCACCTTCTCGCTGACCCTGGGCGACTTTATTGTGCCGCAATTGATCGGTCCGCCCGGCTACTTCGTCGGCAGCATGGTCTACGCCCAGCAGGGGGCCATCGGCAACATGCCGATGGCAGCCGCCTTCACCCTGGTGCCGATCGTGCTGATCGCCGTCTACCTGTCCATCGTCAAACGCCTGGGGGCCTTCGATGCACTCTGACTCTTCATCCCAAGGGCGGGCTTCCCTGGGCCTGCGTATCGCCGCGTGGGGCGGGCTGGTGTTCCTGCACTTCCCGATCCTGATCATCTTCATGTACGCCTTCAACACCGAGGACGCGGCCTTCAGCTTCCCGCCCCAGGGCTTCACCCTGAAGTGGTTCAGCGTGGCCTTCGCCCGTCCGGACGTGCTGGAAGCGATCAAGCTGTCGTTGCAGATCGCCGCCATCGCCACCCTGATCGCCATGGTACTCGGCACCCTGGCCTCGGCCGCGCTGTATCGCCGCGACTTCTTCGGCAAGCAGGGCATTTCGCTGATGCTGATCCTGCCGATTGCCCTGCCGGGGATCATCACCGGGATCGCCTTGCTGGCGACCTTCAAGACGCTGGGGATCGAGCCGGGGATGTTCACCATCATCGTCGGCCACGCGACCTTCTGCGTGGTGATCGTCTACAACAACGTCATCGCCCGGCTGCGGCGCACCTCCCACAGCCTGATCGAAGCCTCGATGGACCTCGGTGCCGATGGCTGGCAGACCTTCCGCTACATCGTCCTGCCGAACCTCGGCTCGGCGCTGCTGGCCGGCGGCATGCTGGCGTTCGCCCTGTCGTTCGACGAGATCATTGTCACCACCTTTACCGCCGGGCATGAACGCACCCTGCCGATCTGGCTGCTCAACCAGCTCAGCCGACCGCGGGACGTACCGGTCACCAACGTGGTCGCCATGCTGGTGATGATGGTCACCATGCTGCCGATCCTCGGCGCCTACTACCTGACCCGCGGCGGTGAAAGCGTGGCCGGCAGTGGCGGTAAATAACCCTTTCAACAAGTGGCCGCCCGAGCCCGCTCCCACAAGGGACAGGCGGCCGCCGGACAACCCGATTGAGTCATGAGGACATAACCATGCAAACCAAACTGCTGATCAACGGTCAACTCGTCGCTGGCGAAGGCCCTGCGCAACCCGTGTTCAATCCGGCCCTGGGCCGTGTGCTGGTGGAAATCAACGAAGCCAGCGAAGCCCAGGTCGACGCCGCCGTGCGCGCCGCCGATGCCGCTTTCGACAGCTGGTCGCAGACCGCGCCGAAAGACCGCTCGCTGTTGCTGCTCAAGCTCGCCGATGCCATCGAGGCCCACGGCGCGGAACTGGCCAGGCTGGAATCGGACAACTGCGGCAAGCCGCTGAGCGCGGCGCTCAACGATGAAATCCCGGCGATTGCCGATGTGTTCCGTTTCTTCGCCGGCGCCAGCCGCTGCATGAACGGTTCGGCCGGCGGCGAATACCTGCCGGGGCACACCTCGATGATCCGCCGCGACCCGGTGGGCGTGATCGCCTCCATCGCGCCGTGGAACTATCCGCTGATGATGGTCGCCTGGAAAATCGCCCCGGCCCTGGCCGCCGGCAACACCGTGGTGCTCAAGCCGTCGGAGCAGACCCCGCTGACCGCGTTGCGCCTGGCCGAACTGGCGGCGGAGATATTCCCCGCCGGCGTGCTCAACCTGGTGTTCGGGCGCGGCCCGACCGTCGGCAGCCCGTTGGTGACCCATCCGAAAGTGCGGATGGTGTCGCTGACCGGCTCCATTGCCACCGGCTCGAACATCATTTCCAGCACCGCCGACAGCGTCAAGCGCATGCACATGGAACTGGGCGGCAAAGCCCCGGTGATCATCTTCGACGACGCCGATATCGACGCCGCCGTGGAAGGCATCCGCACCTTCGGTTTCTACAACGCCGGCCAGGATTGCACCGCGGCCTGCCGCGTATACGCCCAGGCCGGTATCTACGAGAAGTTCGTCGAGAAACTCGGCGCGGCCGTGAGCACCATCAAGTACGGCCTGCAGGATGATCCTTCCACCGAGCTGGGCCCACTGATCACCGCCCAGCACCGTGATCGTGTCGCCGGCTTTGTCGAGCGCGCCGTGGCGCAATCGCATATCCGCCTGGTGACCGGCGGCAAGGCCGTGGAAGGTAACGGTTTCTTCTTCGAACCGACGGTGCTGGCCGATGCCCAGCAGGACGACGAGATCGTCCGCCGCGAAGTGTTCGGCCCGGTGGTTTCGGTGACTCGCTTCAACGACGAGGCCCAGGTACTGGGCTGGGCCAACGATTCGGACTATGGCCTGGCGTCGTCGGTGTGGACCGCCGATGTCGGTCGCGCCCACCGCCTGGCGGCCCGCCTGCAATACGGCTGCACCTGGGTCAACACCCACTTCATGCTGGTCAGCGAGATGCCCCACGGCGGTCAGAAGCTGTCCGGCTATGGCAAGGACATGTCCATGTACGGCCTGGAGGACTACACCACCGTACGCCATGTGATGTTCAAGCACTAAGCACAACTCCACTACAAAAATACCGAACCGGGACGGGCCGTCATGGCCCGGCCACGGTTTCGGACATCCGAAATCTGCCGATTTTCTGGAGCCACACCGCCATGAGTGCACAACCCCACCTCGGCGCAGATGCCGACAGCGATGCCGAACAGCTGCGCAAACTGGGCTACACCTCGAACTTCAACCGCAGCATGAGCCTGTGGGAAAACTTCGCCCTGGGCTTTACCTACCTCTCGCCGGTGGTCGGCGTCTACACCCTGTTCGGCCTGTGCCTGGCCGCCGGCGGCCCGCCGATGTTCTGGGCCTACCTGCTGGTCGGCTGCGGGCAACTGCTGGTCTGCCTGATCTTCGGCGAAGTGGTTTCGCAGTTCCCGATCTCCGGGGGTGTCTATCCCTGGGCCCGGCGCCTGGTGGGTAAACGCTGGGCGTGGATGGTCGGCTGGATCTACTCCATCGCCCTGTGCGTGACCATCGCCGCCGTCGCGGTCGGTGCCGGTCCTTACCTCGCGGCCATGCTCGGTTTCGAGCCGAGCAACAACACCAATATCGTCATCGCCCTGGTCCTGACGCTGTTCGCCACCCTGGTCAACCTCAGCGGCACCAAGGTCCTGGCACGCATCGCCATGTTCGGTTTTCTCTGCGAACTGGTCGGCGCGGTGATCGTCGGCGTGTACCTGCTGGTGTTCGAACGCCACCAGCCCATCAGCGTACTGTTCAATACGTTCGATATCCGGGTCGACGGCTCCTACCTGCCGGCATTCCTCACCGCATCGCTGGCGGGCATGTTCCTCTACTACGGCTTCGAAGCCTGCGGCGACGTGGCCGAGGAAACCCCGAACCCGAGCAAGCAGATCCCGGTGGCCATGCGCATGACCATCTACATCGGCGGTATCGCGGCGATGTTCGCCTGCCTGGCGCTGATCCTCGCCGTACCGGACATGCAGGCGGTGATCAACGGCACCGACAAGGACCCGGTCACCACCATCCTCAACAATGCCTTCGGCAGCGTCGGCTCGAAAGTGGTGATGGGCGTGGTGATGATTTCCTTCATCTCCTGCGTCATCAGCCTGCAGGCCGCCGCCAGCCGCCTGCTGTACTCCTATGCCCGCGATGAAATGGTCATCGGCAGCAACCTGCTGAAGCGAATTTCACCGACCACCCAGGTGCCCGTGGCGGCCTTGTTCGTCTCCGGGGTCCTGCCGGCGCTGATCATCGCCCTCGGCTTCTTCCTGCAGGACGCGGTGGCGACCATCGTCAGCTTCGCGGCCATCGGCATCTACCTGGCCTTCCAGATGATAGTGCTTGCCGCCCTGTTCGCCCGCGCCCGCGGCTGGAAACCCAGCGGCAAGTTCACCCTGGGGGCCTGGGGCCTGCCGGTGAATATCGGCGCGCTGGTCTATGGCGTCGGCGCCATCGTCAACATGGCCTGGCCCCGTACGCCGGATGCGGCCTGGTACATCAACTACGCCATGGTCCTGAGCACCGCCATCGTCATCGGCCTGGGCCTGCTCTACATGTGGCTAGGCAAGCCCTACGACCGCGGCACCGCACCAGCCGGCGACGCCTGGAAAATCAGCCGGTAACGGCAGGCGCCCGGGCGGTGCACTGGCTGCCCGGGTCGTTCCAACAATAAAAAACAAGGATCTATCATGGATATCACCCGCCGCGACTTCCTCAACGGCGTCGCCATCACCATCGCCGCCGGCATGACCCCGCTGCAACTGCTCCAGGCCGCGCCCGACGGACGTTATTACCCACCGGCCCTGAGCGGCCTGCGGGGCAGCCACGTCGGCTCCTTCGAGGTCGCCCACCAGATGGGCTGGGAGAAAAAGGTCTTCGACACCGCGCACCTGCCCATTGCCGCAGAGTACGACCTGGTGGTGGTCGGCGGTGGCCTGAGCGGTTTGTCGGCGGCATGGTTCTACCGGGAGAAGCACCCCAAGGCACGTATCCTGATCCTGGAAAACCACGACGACTTCGGCGGTCACGCCAAGCGCAACGAATTCTCCGCCGGGGGCCGCATGATCCTCGGCTACGGCGGCAGCGAAGCCTTCCAGTCGCCGAACCATCTGTACAGCAAGCAGGTCAACGGCCTGCTGAAGAAGCTCGGGGTCGATATCAAGCGCTTCGAAACCGCCTTCGACCGGCCGTTCTATCCGGGCCTGGGCCTGTCCCGCGGGGTGTTCTTCGACAAGGAGAATTTCGGCGAGGACAAACTGGTGAGCGGCGACCCGACGCCGATGGTCGCCGACGATATCGCTCCGGAACAACTGAATGCCCGCCCTATCCGCGACTTCATCAACGATTTCCCGCTGCCCGAAGCGGATCGCCAGGCGCTGATCGAACTGCACCAGTCGCCCCGTGACTACCTGCCGGGCAAGAGCGCCACGGAGAAGGCCGAGCACCTGGCCGCCACCAGCTACCGCGACTTCCTGCTCAAGGACGTCGGCCTGTCGGAAAACGCGGTGAAATACTTCCAGAGCCGCACCAATGACTTCTCGGCCCTGAGCATCGACGCGGTGGCGGCGTTCGACGCCTACAACGTCGGTTTCCCCGGTTTCGGCGCGATGAATCTGGAGCCCATCAGCGAAGAATCCAGGGCGGAAATGGAAGAGCCGTACATCTACCATTTCCCGGACGGCAACGCGTCCCTGGCGCGCCTGCTGGTGCGCAGCCTGATTCCCTCGGTGGCGCCGGGGCACACCATGGACGACATCGTGCTGGCACCGTTCGACTACGCCCGCCTCGACCAGCCGAAGGCCCCGGTGCAACTGCGCCTGAACAGCACCGTGGTCAGTGTGCAAAATGTCGGCAAGGGCGTGAACATCGGCTACAGCCGCGCCGGCCAGCTGAGCCAGGTACGCGGCAAGCACTGCATCCTGGCCTGCTACAACATGATGATCCCCTATCTGCTGCGCGACCTGCCGGCGCCCCAGGCCCATGCCCTGAGCCAGAATGTGAAATTTCCGCTGGTGTACACCAAGGTGGTGATCCGCAACTGGCAGTCGTTCCAGAAACTCGGCGTGCACGAAATCTACGCGGCCACCCAGCCCTACAGCCGGATCAAGCTCGACTATCCGGTGAGCATGGGTGGCTACGAGCATCCGCGGGACCCGAGCCAGCCGATCGGCCTGCACATGGTCTACGTGCCGACCAGCCCGAACAGCGGCATGAACGCCCGCGACCAGGCACGGGCCGGACGCGGCAAGCTCTACGGCCAGACCTTCGAGCAACTCGAGGCGCAATTGCGCGACCAGTTGCAACGCATGCTCGGCCCGGGCGGCTTCAATCATGAAACCGATATCCTGGCAATCACCGTCAACCGCTGGTCCCACGGCTACGCGTACTTTTCCAACAGCCTGTTCGACGATGCCGACGAAAGCGAAAAACTGATGAAGCTGGCGCGCAAGCCGCTGGGCCGGGTCAGCATCGCCAACTCGGATGCGGCATGGAGCGCGTATGCCCATGCGGCGATAGACGAAGCCTGGCGAGCGGTGGGGGAATTGGGATAAGGCACTGCCTGGCCCCGCCCGGGATTCGGGCGGGGCTCAAAACCGCGAAACACTCCCCATCGCATTCAACAGGCAGTGCAACGCATTGCGATCCTCTGCCGACAAGCTTCGGTAATGCTCCACCAACTGCCGTTCGTCATCGCTGAGCCTGCGCACCCTGGCGCGAGGTGGTGTCCGGAATGCCCAGAGAAACAGCATGAATCCAAGAATGCTTCGTTCCTTTGACATGGACGACTTCCTTCTGTGACTGCACAGGAACCGTCTGGACAGACCGTCTCAGACATAGCCTAAGGGTAGGAAGAATCCGTAGCCTGCTAAGATCATTTCGGAATTTACAGAGGGAAAATCCTGCAATCCATAGAGAACCCGCCTTGTCGGCGGGTCTCGGTGTTTTCATGCAGGGCGCATCCCCTTCTCACTCACGTAGATCCGACTCGTGGATCGGCTGGTCGCGATGGGTGGCGCGCTGGTATTGCGCCGGCCAGATCGCCTTGCGACCGCCCAGGTCATCGTCGGCATGCAACGGCCAATACGGATCGCGCAACAGCTCGCGGGCCAGGAGAATGATGTCGGCCTGGCAGGTACGCAGGATATGTTCGGCCTGGGCCGGCTCGGTGATCAGCCCGACGGTGCCGGTGGCGATGCCGGACTCCTTGCGCACGCGCTCGGCGAATCGGGTCTGGTAGCCGGGGCCGGTGGGGATTTCCGCGTTGGCAGCGGTGCCACCCGAGGACACATCGATCAGGTCGACGCCAAGGTCTTTCAGGCGTCGTGCCAGTTCCACGGTTTCATCCGGGTTCCAGCCGTCTTCCACCCAGTCGGTGGCCGAGACGCGCACGAACAACGGCAACTCCTCGGGCCAGACCGCCCGCACCGCTTCGGTGACCTGCAGGACCAGGCGAATACGGTTTTCGAACGAGCCGCCGTACTGGTCACGCCGCTGATTGCTCAGGGGCGAGAGGAACTGGTGCAGCAGATAGCCGTGGGCAGCATGCACCTCGACCACCTTGAAGCCGGCAACCAGGGCGCGCTTGGCCGCCGCGACAAATGCCTCGATCACCTCGGCGATCTGCCCCTCATCCAGTTGCAGCGGTGGCGTGTGCTGCGGGTCGAAGGCAATCGGCGACGGTCCGACCGGTGTCCAGCCGCCATCCTCGGGCTTGACGCTACCATGCTTGCCGAGCCAGGGTCGATGGGTGCTGGCCTTGCGCCCGGCATGGGCCAGCTGGATCCCGGCGACGGCGCCCTGGGCCGTGACAAAGCGGGTAATGCGCTGCAGCGGTTCGATCTGTTCGTCATTCCACAGGCCCAGGTCCTGGGCGGTGATGCGGCCATCGGCGGTCACCGCCGTGGCTTCGGTAAAGATCAGTCCGGCGCCGCCGACCGCCCGGCTGCCGAGGTGGACCAGATGCCAGTCATTGGCCAGGCCATCGACGCTGGAGTACTGGCACATCGGCGAGACCGCGATGCGGTTCAGCAGGGTCAATTGGCGAAGGGTATAGGGTTCAAGCAGCAGACTCATGGGGCACCTCTCAAATCAAGTGGGCTGGCTCCAGGGTTCTGTGAGAACGTCGACGAGTGACAGGAAAAAGTGGGCGTCCGCCCCCCGGCGGATGGATAAGGAAGACAACGTCACAAGACCATTCAGACAGTGCTTAGAGCCTAGTCGACAATGACGGACGCCGGAGGGTTCAGCCGATTTAAAGCTCAGCGCGGTTCGATGTGGGCAATCATCAGTTGCACGCTTTCCTTGCCACGGAACTCGTTGAGATCGAGCTTGTAGGCCAGCTCGACCCAGTCGACCCGTGCGTTTGCCCAGATTTCCGGGTCGATGCCAAAGGCGATGCCATCGAGCTTCACCGAGCCACACTCGCTTTTCAGCACCACCTTCAGATGCCGCTCGCCGACGATGCGCTTTTCCACCAGCTGGAATACCCCGTGGAACAACGGTTCGGGGAAATGCTGGCCCCAGGGGCCGGCGTTGCGCAGGGCCCGCGCCAGTTCCAGGTTGAACTCTTCCAGGGCCAGCGTACCGTCGGTCTGCAAGCGTCCGGTCAGGTCTTCCTCGCTGAGCTGACGACGCACTTCGGCATCGAAGGCTTCGGCGAACAGCGGGAAGTTTTCCTGCGGCAGGCTCAGGCCGGCGGCCATGGCGTGGCCACCGTACTTGCCCATCAGGTCCGGGTGCTGCGCCGCCACCACGCTCAAGGCATCGCGAATATGGAACCCGGCGACCGAACGACCGGAGCCCTTGAGCATGCCGTCGCCGGCATCGGCGAAAGCGATGGTCGGGCGGTGATAACGCTCCTTCATCCGCGAGGCGAGAATACCGATCACCCCCTGGTGCCAGTCCGGATCGAACAGGCACAGGCCGAACGGCATCGACTCCACCGGCAAGTCCTTGAGCTGGGCCAGGGCTTCGCGCTGCATGCCCTGCTCGATGGACTTGCGGTCCTTGTTCATTTCATCCAGCTGGGTGGCCATTTCCAGCGCCAATACCGGGTCCTCGGCAAGCAGGCACTCGATGCCCAGGCTCATGTCATCCAGGCGCCCCGCCGCGTTCAGGCGTGGTCCGAGGATAAAGCCGAGGTCGGTGGAGGTCAGGCGCGAGTGATCGCGCTTGGCCACTTCGAGGATCGCCTTGAGCCCCGGCCGGGCCCGGCCGGCACGAATGCGTTCCAGGCCCTGGTGCACCAGGATCCGGTTGTTGGCGTCCAGGGGCACCACGTCGGCCACGCTGCCCAACGCCACCAGGTCGAGCAGTTCGCCGATATTCGGCTGCGGCTGGTTTTCATAACGTCCCAGACTGCGCAGGCGCGCGCGCAGGGCCATCAGCACATAGAAGATCACCCCGACCCCGGCCAGCGCCTTGCTCGGGAACTCGCAACCGGGCTGATTCGGATTGACGATGGCGTCGGCCGCCGGCAGTTCGTTGCCCGGCAAGTGGTGATCGGTCACCAGCACCTTCAGGCCGGCCGCCTTGGCCGCCAGCACACCTTCGATACTGGAGATGCCGTTGTCGACGGTGATCAGCAATTGCGGCTCGCGCTGCAACGCCACGGCAACGATTTCCGGGGTCAGGCCGTAGCCGTACTCGAAACGGTTCGGCACCAGGTAATCGACATGCGCCGCGCCCAGCAGGCGCAAGCCCAGCAAGCCCACGGTACTGGCGGTCGCGCCATCGGCGTCGAAGTCGCCGACGATCAGGATCCGCTGGCGCTGCTCCAGCGCCACCACCAGCAGGTCCACCGCGGCGTCGATCCCCTTGAGTTGCTGGAAGGGAATCAGGCGCGCCAGGCTTTTATCCAGTTCGGCAGCCGATTCGACACCCCGCGCCGCGTACAGGCGGGTCAGCAGTGGCGGCAGGTCGCCGAGAAAAGGCAGGGTGGCGGGCAGTGGACGGGGTTCGATACGCATGGCGTTGGCGGAATTTCTCTTCAATACACAGGAGTGGAAACGGTGGCGCCGCGGTTAACCGCGCTCGCCCATGAGCCATTCGAGCTGGACTTCATGCTGGCCGCGATCATCGGTGACGAAGATCGTGCCTTCGCTGATCATCACATCCCACTTGATGACGCGCGGCATGTCCTTGGCGAGGGTTTCCAGGACTTCCTGCGGTACCGCCGCGATATTGACGTTCTTCAGGTTCTTCACCGCCGGGACCACCTTGGTTTCCCAGACGCGCAGGCTGCCGTAGGCCAGCAGGCTGGTACGCTCGGTACGACGCGAGCACCAGGTCAGGCGATCGGCATCCGGCTGGCCGACTTCGATCCAGTGCAGGACGCGATCATCCAGGCTTTTTTCCCACAACGCAGGCTCGTCCACCTCCGACAGACCACGACCAAAAGCCAGCAGTTCGTTGTACCAGAGGGCGTAGGCCAGCAAACGCACGGTCATCCGCTCTTCGGTTTCCGAAGGATGGCGGGCAATGGTCTGCTTGACGCTTTCGTAGACGCTGCGATCCAGGTCGGTGAGGTTGAGTTCGAACTTGTAGGTCGTGGACGGCTGGGCCATGAACGGGGCTTCTAGAGACGAGGAAAGGCGCCAAGTCTAACCGATACGCAGGTCAATCAACGACTGCTGATGGTTATGAAGATGGCGCGCGCCATGTTAAAAGGCTCTACTGCCCTCGTCTTGTCCTACAGGATCGCCCATGCCGTTCACCGCCAAACCTCTCTCCGGCCTGAAAGTCATCGAGCTCGGAACCTTGATCGCCGGCCCTTTCGCCTCGCGGATCTGCGCCGAATTCGGCGCCGAGGTGATCAAGGTCGAATCGCCGGACGGCGGCGACCCGCTGCGCAAATGGCGCAAACTGTACGAAGGCACCTCGCTGTGGTGGTTTGTCCAGGCGCGCAACAAGAAATCCCTGACGCTGAACCTGAAGCATCCGGACGGCCTGGCGATCCTCAAGCAGTTGCTCGGCGAAGCGGACATCCTCATCGAGAACTTTCGCCCCGGCGTCCTGGAAAAGCTCGGCCTGGGCTGGGAAACCCTGCATGCGCTGAATCCCGGGCTGGTGATGGTGCGCCTGTCCGGGTTCGGCCAGACCGGACCGATGAAGGACCAGCCGGGATTTGGCGCGGTCGGCGAGTCCATGGGCGGGCTGCGCTACATCACCGGTTTCGAAGACCGCCCGCCGGTGCGCACCGGGATCTCCATCGGCGACTCGATTGCCGCGCTGTGGGGCGTGATTGGCGCCCTGATGGCATTGCGTCATCGCGAAGTGAATGGCGGAGAAGGCCAGGTGGTGGATGTCGCCCTGTACGAAGCCATCTTCGCGATGATGGAAAGCATGGTGCCGGAGTTCGATGTGTTCGGTTTCATCCGCGAACGCACCGGCAATATCATGCCCGGCATCACGCCGTCGTCGATCCACACCACGGCCGATGGCCGGCATGTGCAGATCGGCGCCAATGGCGATGCGATCTTCAAGCGCTTCATGCAGGCCATCGGCCGTGAAGACCTGGCGAACGACCCGCTGCTGGCCAGCAATGACGGGCGCGACAGCCGGCGTGACGAGATCTACGGGGTGATTGACCGCTGGGTCAACTCACTGCCCCTGGACGCGGTGATCGCCGCCCTGAACGGCGCCGAGGTCCCCGCCAGCCGCATCTACAGCGCCGAGGACATGTTCAGCGACCCGCAATTTCTCGCCCGGGAGATGTTCCTGCAGGCCAAGCTGCCCGACGGCAAGGACTTCAAGATGCCCGGTATCGTGCCGAAACTCTCGCAGACGCCAGGCTCCAGCGAATGGGTCGGCCCGCAGCTGGGCGAACACAATGGCGAGGTGCTGGGCAGCCTCGGTTATGACAAGGTACAGGTTGCACGGCTGCGTGAAAGCGGCGCCATCTAGCGCCGCGTGGCTGTTGATAAGTGCGTCGACGAGTGTATCAACGACTGGCTTGAACCCGGGAAGGTATCCAGCTCATGACTCCCAGTGCCCTGTGGCGACACCTTGGTTTCCCGCTGTTGGCCGCGCTGATGTGTGTCCTGCCGCAAACCGGGCAGGCCAGGGAAACCTTGACCTGGCTGCTGCGGGATCTGCCGCCCCTGAGCATCTTCGACGGTCCGAAAGAAGGCCAGGGGGCGGTGGACCAGATGCTGCCGCTGCTGATGGCGGCGCTGCCGGAGTACGAACACACGGTACTGCGAGTCAACCGGGCGCGGGGCATGCAGATGCTCGGCGGGTCGACGTTCACTTGCGATCCGGCGCTGCTGTGGACCGCGGCGCGGGCGCAGAAAATGCTCTTTTCCATCCCCAGCATGGGCACCACCAGCAACGGCCTGGTGGTTCGACCAGCCGACCAGGCCCTGATCGAACCCTTTGTGTCCGACGGCCGGGTCGACCTCGCCGCGCTGCTGGCCAGCAACAGCCTGCAACTGGGCGTCGTCGCCGAGCGCAGCTACGGCCATCCGATCGATGACGTGCTGCATCACACCCATGCGCAACATCTGGTCCTGCACTACGGCAACGATGCCCTGGGCAGCCTGCTGCAGATGCAACGCCTGGGGCGCTTGAAGGCGCTGCTCGGCTACTGGGCGGAAATCCGCTATCAGGCCCGGCAGCAACAGATCGGCGATAACGAATGGTTGTTCTATCCCATCAAGGGCACGGCCGACTATCAGTTCATCCGTGTCGCCTGCTCCAACACGCCCCAGGGCCGGGCGGTGATTCCCCATATCAACGAGATTCTGCGCGGGCTGCGCCGACAGACGCTGGTGGAGCTCTATGCACGCTGGCTGGTGCCGCCGGAGCGGGACAAGTACCTGGAGGATGCCAGGGAGTTTTTCCTCGCGCCCGAGGAGCAATGACGAATTCCGGGCAAAAGAAACCCCGAGAAGTGGGGAGACGACTCGGGGTTAAACGTGGCCTACAAAGACCAGTACGACAAGCCACAAACACCGGAGCACAATGCCTGCCCTTGCCGTTATAAAATCTGACACCTTCTTGGGAAGGAAGGTTCCAAAAAAAATGCTAGCGACTGGCAGCGCGGAACACCCGGTGCTCGGCGGCGTTGCGCAGGGCGGCAATCACACAGGGCTCCAGGCGCCCCTCGGCGATTCGCAGATCACGATGCAAGCCATCGACCACGTCGGTCAGCAGACGCTTGTCCGTCAGTTGCGCCTGATTGACTTCACGTTCCACCAGAAGCAGGCCGGCAACGCTTCTCACACTCACCACGCACTCACCATGGCCGCCCGATGGCGTCAGGGTAACGGGATATGGACTCAATGCCTCATTGAGCAACAGGCTGATACTTTCCATCTCGATCACCACTCAATAGTCAAAAACCCGAAAGGTCTGAACCCGAAAGGTCGAAAACAAGAGAACCTGGAGTCAATGACCGCCAGTCAGAGAAGAAAGTTCGCTGGGCCGACAGGGCCTTGCGAGCTGCTCGACGTCTATCGAGCATGAATGAGAAAGATGACAGAGAAAAAACAGCAGGGGGCCGCACTGGCTAGAATCAGATCAATGGCTTTTAAGGCTTTTACTACAGGCTGCATCGGCTTTGCTTACAGATATGACACGAAGTATCTGGTTTGTTGCTCTGCTCTCGCCCGCACCACCGTCGCGCCCACCGGAGACCTGTCTTGAGTTCATCCCCCCACACGCCGCTACGAATCGCCCTGGCGGATGACCACCCGATTTTCCTGATTGGCTTGCGGGCCGTGCTGGAGCGCGATCCCGGCTTGAGCGTGGTCGGTGAGGCCAGCACCCCGCAGGCGCTCTTCGATCTGCTGGGCGAGCGCCCGTGCGATGTGCTGATCACCGATTTCATGATGCCGACGGCGGATCAGAATGACGGTTTGAAGATGATCGAGGCCCTGGTCCGGCACTACCCGGACCTGCCGATCCTGGTGGTCACCATGCTCAACAATGCCGGTCTGTTCCGCTATATCCTGGACCTGGGCGTCATGGGCCTGTTGAGCAAGGCCAGCCTCGCGGCCGAGTTGCCCGTGGCGATCCGCCATGTGCGACAACGCAAGGTGTTCGTTGCCCAATCGGTGCGCCAGACCCTGGCGCAGGCCGGCGAAACCGGCACCCATCGGCTGGGCGACCAGGAACAGCTGTCACCGCGGGAACTGGAGGTCACCCGCCTCCTCGCGGCTGGCCGTACGGTGGGCGAGATCGCTGCCCGCCTGTGTCGCAGCAAGCAGACCGTCAGCGCGCAGAAAGTCAGTGCCATGCGCAAGCTCGGCCTGTCCAATGATGCCGCGCTGTTTCTCTACCTGCAGGAGCACGGGCTGTCCTGATCGCCCTCAGCCAGGCTGCCGCTCACGCTCGGCGACAGCCACGCGACCGGCCATGCTCAGCCAGGGCAAGAGTTCGACACGACTCATGGGCGCGGCAACGAATCGCCCCTGGACAAGCAGGTCCCCCAACTCCTGGATCAACCGATATTCCTCGTCGGTTTCGATCCCGGTGACCACCACCCGCAGGTTCATGCCCTTCGCCATGCTTAGGATCCCCGCGACGATCGAGCGCTTGCGCGAATCCTCGGCCATGCCGGTGACAAAGCGGGGGGCGATCTTCAACTCCGAGAACGGCAGTTCGAGCAGTTTCTGCAGGCCGGCGCCGGCAACGCCGAAATCGCCGATCGACAGCTGGCAACCGAGCATCCGCAGACGCAGCATGCCTTCGACCTGGGCCGCCTCGGCGGTGCATTCGCCGCTGTCGACCACCTCCAGCGTCAGCCATTCGGCGGGCAGGTGGAAACGTCCCAGCAGCTCGTTCAGGCGCTCGGCGAAATCCGCCTGTTCGACCATCAACCCCGGAATATTCACTGCCACCGGCAAATACTCGTCCGTGCCCAGGTACGCCTCGACCGACAGGCCGATGGCCTGTTCGAGCATGTGCCAGGCAAGGGCCTCCGAGAGCCCTGCATACTCGAGCACCGGCATGAAGGTGGCGGGCAACAGCATGCCCTGTTCCGGATGCTGCCAGCGAGCCAGCGCCTCGACGCCCTGCACCCGGCCATCACACGTCACCTTGGGTTGGAAGTAGGCGCTGCAGTACTGCTGGATCGCCCGGGGTCCGGCCCCCGCCTGCAGTTCATGCAACGAAAGCAACTCACAGACCTGGGCCAGCGGCAGCCCGGGGCGCTGGCGACCGAAGCGTTGCTGGTAGGTCGCCAGCAACTCACCCAGGATCGCCGCCGACGCCGGCTTCAGCAGGCAGCCCAGCACATGCAGTCCCTGCTGTCGGGCCATGTGCGCGGCGCCTTCACGCACCTCCTGGTCGAGGCTGCTGAGGATGATCAGGGCCTGGGCCTCGCGGGTTTCGGCCAGGTGCCGGATCAGTTGCAGGCCATCGCCGCCCTCCAGGGAGAGATCGCAGATGGCAATATCGACCGGTCCGCGATTGACCAGGGACTGCCGGGCACTCTCGACGCTTTCCGCCGTCAGCACATCGAAGACACCGTTGGCATTGAGCATCTGGTGCAGTGCCATCAGTTGAAAGGGGTTGTCTTCAAGAACCAGGATCTTGAGTGCACGCATCGATGATCTCCGCAGGATGAAGCGGTCGTTATCCGCAATGGCCTGCCACCTTAGCCGGGGCAGCCGGCGTTCCCCATAGGACAAGTCCTAAAGTAGCGACCGGTCTTGCAGACTCGGTTCAATGTCGGCCATGACCTGGTCGATCGCCGCCTTGAGTGCCTGCCACTCAGGCTGCAGCCGCTCGACAGCCTTCAGCCGCAGGCAAGCGTCCATATCGACACAGGCCCGCGCCAGGGCAATGGCATCGACAAGCGAGGCAATCCCCTTGAGGCGATGCACGGACATCGCCACGCCCTCCCAGTCAGCGCCGCTGACCGTTTCTTCCAGTTCGCCGCGCTCTTCCCGCAGGTTCTTCCAGAGTTCCAGCAGCATGCGCTGGAGCACTTCGTTGTCGGCCAGCGTCATGTCCCGCAGCGTCTGGATATCGAAGGATTTTTCCCGAGGGGCGATCTCCGCCAGCAGGCGGGCCAGGTCATCGAGGACCACGGGCTTGACCAGCAAATCGTTCATCCCGGACTGCAGGCAGCGTTGACGCTCATCACTCATGGCGTTGGCCGTGCACCCGACAATCAGGCAGGCCGGACGCCGCTCTTCGATTTCCAGCCGACGCAACGCCTCGGCCAGCTCATAGCCTGTCATGCCGGGCATGTTGCAATCGCTGATCACCAGGTCGAAGTGTCCGCCCTGCCAGGCCTGCAGCGCTGCTTGCGCCGTGCGGAACGACTCGACGCGCTGGCCGAGCACCGCGAGCTGCTGATGCAACACCAGGCGGTTGGCGGAAAGGTCATCGACGATCAGTACGTTCAAGGACGGCAGCTCGGACCTGGCGCTGCTCGGCGGTATGGTTGTCGAGCGGCGTGCCTCGCGCCTGAGTGGCAGCTCCAGGCGCACCTGGGTACCGAGTCCGGCATGGCTGTGCAGCTCGATGCAGCCGTCCATCAGCTCCACCAGTTGCTTGCAGATACTCAAGCCCAGGCCGGTCCCGCGATATTCCTCATCGGTTTCATCGCGACCCTGCACGAAGGGAGTGAACAGTGCGGCCTGTTGTTCCGGGCCGATGCCCTTGCCGCTGTCTTCGATAGAGATGCAGAAGCGGTCGATATCCGCCGATTGCGAAAGCAGGGCAACCCGGACCCGGACAAAACCCTCGTGGGTGAACTTCAGGGCATTGCCGACCAGGTTGTGCAGCACCTGGCGCAAGCGCAGCGGATCGAGCCGGTGGTCGTCCTCGAACAGGGGGGCGACCTCCAGGCTCAGCTCGATGCCCTTCTCCACGGCCTGGGCCTCGAACAACTGCACCCCCCCCTCGAGGAAACGCTTCAGGTCGGTGGGCTGCGGGTCCAGGCGCATGTGCCCGGCCTCGATCTTCGCCAGGTCGAGGCTGTCGCCGATCAGCGCCGTCAGTTCCCTGGCCGATTGATAGGCCACCTGCAAACCCTGCGAGAGTGCCTGTCCCCGGGCCTGCGCCTGCTCGCGCTCCACTTCGAGCAAGCCGATGATCGCCCCCATGGGCGTGCGGATCTCATGACTCATGGTCGCCAGGAAGGCACTCTTGGCCTGGCTGGCCTGTTCGGCCTGCCGACGGGCCTCGGTCAGTTGCGCCTCGAGCCGCTTTCTTTCGGTGATATCGATCCAGCCGCCCAGCAGCCCCTGCAACTGCGCCCCGGCCGAATAGAAGGGCACCATCCATTGATAGACATCGATGCCGCCACTGAGAAATTCGAGCCGGCGATCCTTGAACACCGGTTGCTGGTCGTCCAGCAACCGCACGAACTCATCATGCAGTTGCCGGGCAACCTCCTGCGGCAGCAGGCCGGTTTCAGTGACACGCCGCCCCTGCACCTGCTCCAGGGTCGTCGACAGGCTCTGCTCGTAGCTGCGATTGCAGGTGATCAACCGTCCTTGCAGGTCACGCACGAAAATCGGATTGGGGATGCCATCCAGCAGCGCCCGCTGGAAGGCCAGCCGGTCATTGAGTTCCTGCTCGGCCTGGCGGCGCTGGCGAATCTGGATATTCAGGCGGCGGTTCCAGGCGAGCGAGACGACCCCCAGCAGCAACATGGCCCCGGCCAGTCCGTAGACCCAGCGTGGCACCCGCTTCCACACCGACGGCGGCGGCGCCACGGGCACCGCACCGAGCCACTTGATCCGCAGGGCCCGCAGTTCCGCGACGGGAGATGCCTCCAGCGACTTGTTGAGAATGCTCAGCAGCTCGGGAGACGTCTTGACCACCGAGAAACTGTCGGCGGACCAGAGCCCCTCCACGCTACGCCCGACCTTCAGCCTGCCGGGCGGATACAGGTAGGCCCAGGCGTCACTCTGGATGGTCGCCGCCGCCTCGCCATTCTCCACCAGCGCCCTGGCTTCCTCCGGGGTCCTGACACTGCGCAAGACGATATCCGGGTGCTCGCGGCGAATCATCGCTTGCAGCGCATGCCCTTCGGGCAACGCCAGCACCCGCCCGGAAAGTTGCTTGAAGGAGCCGAGCGGGGAGTCGTTGACCGGCACGACAAACACCCAGGAACTGCCGCCGAAGGCGTAGGTGAAGTTCAGGAACGCCTTGCGCTCGGGGCTTTCCGCCAGCGAGCCGTTCATCAGCGCCTTGCCCTCCTTGAGCATGCCGATGGTCTCCATCGTGGAAAAACTTTCCTCGAAGACGAACTGCAGCCCGGTCATCCGCGAAATGCGCGCCAGCAGGTCGACATTGAGGCCGACCCAACGATCGTGGCCGTCCTTGTAGATATGCGGCGGATACTGCTGCGAGGCGACCACCACCCGTGGATGCTTGTCGATCCAGGCAAGCTCCGCGGGAGTCAGGTTGACCCGGGACTGGGTGATATCCGAGCCGAAACCGGTGGTCCAGCGCGCCAGGATCTCCCGTTGCGTGGCCTCGTCGATACTGTCGAGGGCCCGCTGGATCAAGCCGCTGAGCAGCGGCTGCGACTTGCGCGTGGCGAAGGCGAAGCCGATGGGGGGCAGCGCGCTCTGCCCGCGGATCTGCAAGCCCATGTAGGGCCGTATGGTCTTGTAGGCCCGGACAATCACTTCATTGCCGATAAACGCGTCGACCTCACCCTGGGCCAGTGCCTCCAAGGCACTGTAGAGCGTGGGCGCGAGGATGATCCTGCTCTCGGGATAGGTGGCATGCACCACCTGCGCATCGGCATACCCCTCCAGCAGGACCACCTTGCGCTCCTTGAGATCGCTCAGTTCCGGGGTCTCGTTGCGAGTGACGATCACCGAGCGGTCGGGCATGTAGTCGCTGGAGAACGCCAGTTCGGGGACGCCCCGCTCGAAACCATTGGCACTGGTGAGAAAATCGATCTGGCCGTCACGCAGGGCTTCCACGGCCTGGTCGCGCTCGGCAAACCCGATGACCTCCACCGCCACCCCGAGCCGATCGCGGATCAGCCCCACATAGTCGGCGCTGATGCCCTGGTAACGATTGCGGTCGTTGGTGATATCCACCGGCTCGTAGTCGGCCACCGAGATACCCACCCGCAACGTGCGGTTGGCCTCCAGCCAGCGCTGCTCGTCCGCGCTCAAGGGCAACCGGTCGAGTTCGACAAACGACGCGGGCAGGCTGAAGGGCAACCCCTGGGCCGCCATCGACTGGCCCGAGAGGCTCGCAAGCAACGCCAATAGCAGCCATGCCAGAGTGGAATATCGCGTTCTGCGCTGAAACACCATGACGAAGTACCTGACCCCTTTTTTGGAACATGAAAAAACAGGGCGCAAGTTTGGCACGCAAAAACGATAAAGCCCGCCAAGGGGCGGGCTCTAAAGTGTGACCGTTCTAGTCGGTCAGAGCGGCTTGCCGCGGTTGCCATGCTGGCTGACAAAGGCCTGTACGGCTTTCAGGTCGTTGGCCAGGACCGTGCAACGCTCATCTCTTTCAAACAAATCGGAAAGGTGTGCTGGCAGCTCAAGCGCTTTTCCTACACCCGCTTTCTCTACTGCTTCAGGGAACTTGACCGGGTGCGCAGTACCCAGGATCACCATCGGGGTATCCAGGCTGCGACGGCACTCACGGGCGGCCTTGACGCCGATGGCGGTGTGCGGGTCGAGCACCTCGCCGGTCTGGGCGAAGACTTCGGCGATGGTCTCGCAGGTCTGGGCGTCGTCCACGGCCAGGGAGTCGAACAGCTTGCGCGCCTCGGTCCAGCGATCCTGGTCGACACTGAAACCGCCACCTTGCTTGAAGGTGTCCATCAGGCCGGCGATGGCCGCGCCATTGCGCCCGTGCAGGTCGAACAGCAGGCGTTCGAAGTTCGACGAAACCATGATGTCCATGGACGGCGACAGGGTCGCGTGCAGGGTTTCCTTGACGTACTGGTTGCCGCTCATGAAGCGGTGCAGGATGTCGTTGCGGTTGGTGGCGACGATCAACTGGCTGATCGGCAGGCCCATGTTGCGCGCCAGGTAGCCGGCGAAGATGTCGCCGAAGTTGCCGGTCGGCACCGAGAATGCCACCGAGCGGGCCGGGCCGCCCAACTGCAGGGCCGCGTGGAAGTAGTAGACGATCTGGGCCATGATCCGCGCCCAGTTGATCGAGTTCACCGCGACCAGGCGCGTGCCCTTGAGGAAGCTCTGGTCGGCGAAGCTGTTCTTGACCATTTCCTGGCAGTCGTCGAAGTTGCCTTCGATGGCGATGTTGTGGATGTTCTCACCGAAAATGGTGGTCATCTGCCGCCGCTGCACTTCCGACACCCGGTTGTGCGGGTGGAGGATGAAGATGTCGACGTTCTCGCAGTGCTTGCAACCCTCGATGGCCGCCGAGCCGGTATCGCCGGAGGTGGCGCCGACGATCACCACGCGCTCGCCGCGCTTTTCCAGCACGTAGTCGAGCAGGCGGCCGAGCAGTTGCAGGGCGAAGTCCTTGAACGCCAGGGTCGGGCCGTGGAACAGCTCGAGCACCCATTCGTTGCCATTGAGCTGGCGCAGCGGCGCGACGGCGTTATGGGCGAAGACCCCGTAGGTTTCCTCCAGGATCTTCTTGAAGTCGGCATCCGGAATGCTGCCGGTGACGAACGGGCGCATGACCCGGAACGCCAGCTCGTGGTACGGCAGGCCGGCCCAGGAAGCGATTTCTTCCTGGGTGAAACGTGGCAGGTTTTCCGGCACGTACAGGCCGCCGTCGCTGGCCAGGCCGGCCAGCAGCACGTCTTCGAAGTTCAGGGCCGGTGCCTGGCCGCGGGTACTGATGTAACGCATGAAGAATTCCTCTCTAATTCGGCGCTGCCGGCTTAGTTCAAGTGCTCGACGCGGATCCGCACGACAGGGCCGACCACACCTTGCAGGGCCTCCAGCGCAGCGATGGCGTCGTTGATGTGCTGTTCCAGCACGCGGTGGGTCAACAGGATCATCGGCACCAGGCCGTCATGCTCTTCGACTTCCTTCTGCATGATCGATTCGATGTTGATCCCGCGCTCCGACAGGATGCTCGCGACCTGGGCCAGGACGCCCGGATGGTCCTTGGCCTGGATACGCAGGTAGTAGGCACTTTCGCAAGCATCGATGGGCAAGATCGGATGGGCCGACAGCGAGTCCGGCTGGAAGGCCAGGTGCGGTACGCGATTCTCCGGGTCGGAGGTCATGGCCCGCACCACGTCCACCAGGTCGGCGATAACCGACGAAGCGGTCGGTTCCATGCCGGCACCGGCACCGTAGAACAGGGTCGAACCAGCGGCGTCGCCATTGACCATGACCGCGTTCATCACGCCATTGACGTTGGCGAGCAGGCGATCGGCCGGGATCAGCGTCGGGTGGACCCGCAACTCGATACCGGCAGCGGTGCTGCGCGCCACGCCCAGGTGCTTGATGCGATAGCCCAGGGCCTCGGCATAGTTGACGTCGGCGGTGGTCAGCTGGGTGATGCCTTCGGTGTAGGCCTTGTCGAACTGCAGCGGAATGCCGAACGCGATGGACGCCAGGATGGTCAGCTTGTGCGCGGCATCGATGCCTTCGACGTCGAAGGTCGGATCGGCTTCGGCATAACCCAGGGCCTGGGCCTCGACCAGCACGTCCTCGAAGGCGCGGCCCTTCTCGCGCATCTCGGTGAGGATGAAGTTGCCGGTGCCGTTGATGATACCGGCGACCCAGTTGATACGGTTGGCGGACAGGCCCTCGCGGATCGCCTTGATCACCGGGATGCCGCCGGCCACGGCCGCTTCGAACGCGACGATCACGCCCTTCTCGCGGGCCCTGGCGAAGATTTCATTGCCGTGCACGGCGATCAGCGCCTTGTTCGCGGTGACCACGTGCTTGCCGTTCTCGATCGCTTTGAGTACCAGCTCGCGGGCAACGGTATAGCCGCCCACCAGCTCTATGACGATGTCGATCTCAGGGTTCGTGGCCACTTCGAAGACATCGTTGGTAATCGCAATACCGGTCGTTTGGAACTGAGGCTTTGGCGTGCGGGTGGCGATTTGCGCCACTTCGATTCCACGCCCGGCACGACGAGCAATTTCCTCGGCGTTACGCTGAAGTACGTTGAAGGTGCCGCCACCGACGGTACCTAACCCACAGATGCCTACTTTGACCGGTTTCACTCTTAACTCCCCATGAAACGGCCGACGCGAGGTCGGCCGTGGAAAACAGCCGCTGGACCACCAGCGGCTTGCTGTTTAGGACCGCCGGGCCAGATGCCCGGGGTCTTGCTCGTCAAAGGCGACCGCGACGAGGCTGGATTACTTGGCGGCCAGGGCCAGTTTGGCAACTTGTGCCGCCGGCTGGTAGCCCGGAATCACCTGGCCGTCAGCCAGGACGATGGCCGGTGTACCGTTGACCCCGATCGACTGGCCGAGGGCGAACTGTTTCGAGACCGGGTTGGCGCACTTGGCGGCCTTGATTTCCTTGCCATCGACCATCTGGTCCATGGCGGTTTTCTTGTCGGCCGAGCACCACACCGCCTGCAACTGCTCGTCACCCGGCGAACCCAGGCCCTGGCGCGGGAAGGCGACATAACGCACTTCGATGCCCATCTTGTTCAGCGCCGGCACTTCGGCGTGCAGCTTGTGGCAATACGGGCAGGTGGTGTCGGTGAAGACGGTGATATGCGACTTGGTTTCGCCGATGGCCGGATAGACCACGGTCTCAGCCACCGGAATACCGTTGATCAGCTTGGAGATGCCCAGGCGCTCGGTCTTTTCGGTCAGGTTGACCGGCTTGCCGTCCTTGAGCTGGAACAGGTAGCCCTGCATGACGAACTGGCCGTCGGCGCTGGCATACAGTACGCGGCTGCCCTTGAGCTTGACTTCGTACAGGCCGGCCAGGGGGCTGGCGGTAATGCTCTCCACCGGGGTTTCCAGCTGGAGGCTGTCGAGGCTCTTGCGAATCGCCTGTTCGGCGGTGTCATCGGCCAGGACCAGGGAGCTGGCCAGGACGAGGGCAGCAGCGGCGAAAATCTGGGTCAAACGCATGGGAACTCCTGAAGGCGGGCAACTCATGGGACGGTAAACACCGATCAGCAGATCCGGGTTCCGACCGCCCATCGTGCAAACGGGTAAAGCCTACCACATAAGGTCGGCATGACCGACTCCCGGCGATGCGAGGCGCCAGGGAGTCGGATAATCACCCAGCCCCCGAATCCTACGATGAACCCGGTCGATAAGGCGAGATCAAGTCATATTGATTGGGCAGGCCCAGACGATACAGCGTGTCGTCCAGCGACTGATCCAATGCCAGCAACGGCTCCTTATAGCGCGTCACGATCGTGGCCGGCGCTGCCGAACTGTTGCTGGCGGTAAGCACGGCGTTGGCGGCTCGTCGCCCACTTTCATTGGCGGTTTCCATGCATGCCAGGTCGAATCCCGTGGCCCGTATGTAATCACCGGCCAAAAAGAGATTGCCGATCTGGGTACTCGTGTCCGGTCGATTACTCCACGAGTCGGGTGTATTGACCAACAGAGGATCGTCGTTGTGAACATTGCCCGTCCCGACATTGGACAGGCCAGGGTCGAGAAACCAGGAATGAATCAGGCTGTCCGGGAGCAGACTGGCGCCATTGTCCAGCCCCGCCCTGATCTGCGCCAACACCTCATTGACGATTTCCTGCGGCGTGCACTGATTGGCCGGTTTGTTATAAACGATACCGGGCACCGTCCACTCGGCAATGATGATCGACAACACATCCTTCACATTGCCATCGCCATAGGTCGTAGAAAAACCAGCGGGCCATAGTTGCGCTTGCGTCCCTCCACCAATGGCCCAGGGCGAGTCGATGCATTCCATCAGCGGAATGTCGGTGGCCGCGGTCAGGAAAAACTGTATGCCATTCATCCAGCGTGTTTGCAGATTGGCGATACGGCCCAACTGAGGGTCGGCAGCCAACATGGCCGGAGTCATCAAGGGCACCGCACGCTCCGCGGGCACGGCAAGCACGAAATAGTCGGCATTGATGGTCATCCCGGCATTATTGGCATCGGTCGCTTGTGCACTGGTGATGCGGCCATTGCTGAAGTTGAGCGCGGTGACTTGCGTTCCCACACTGAAGGTGACGCCTGACGCCGTCAGGTATTGCGCCCAGGGGGTGATCCAGGCCTCGTTGGTGGGACGATTCATCACCCGCAGGATACCGGCAAACGGATTATCGACATCGCGCTTGGCGTAGCTGTAGAAAAAACCTTCCACCGCCTGCCCTATGGTGCGCGCACTGGCAATTTCGGGGCGCGCGGCCACGAAGCCGATGATGATCCGGCCCAGCAATTGCTGATAGGCGGCGGACTTGCTGGCCGCCTGGGTGTACTCCCACCAACTCATTTTTTCCCATTGTCCCAGGCGCCGCAAATCGCCACTGGTGATGAATACGTGCAGTTTCTGGACAAAAAAAGCCAATTCGAGAGGGGGAATCTGCAGACCCGCCGAAAGCAGATTGACCAGGGACGTCAGGGCCAGGGGAATGCCCGCGGGCGTGCCCGGAAACAACAGAACCGTGGTGGTATCCACGTAAAAGTCAGGACGTCCCGTGAGCGCAATCAGGAACGCCTGTAGGGCAACGAGATTGTTCCAGGCGCCATGGGCATTGCCGCTGTAGGGAATGCGCCTCAGCGTATCGGGAAGGTTGTGGTAGAAATTGGGATAAAAGCGAAAGCCGTGCTCACCGGGTAAATCCAGGCGGCCATTCGTTCCGGTAGCGGGAACCGGAATACTGCGGGCTTTGCCACCCAATGCGCGACGCTCATACACCGTCACCTGGTAGCCCCGTTCGATCAATTCATGGGCCGCCGTCAATCCGGCCACGCCACCACCCAGAATCGCGACCGTTTTTCCCGTGACCGCCTTGGCCATATAGGGAATACCACTGAGCGACAGGGCCGCCGCGACGGTCAAGCCACTCTGGATAAAGCGCCGCCGGCTCACACCGCGCCCGTTGACGGCATTGGCTTTTACTTTCCTGGACAGGGGTTTGTTTCTTTTGTTACTTCCTTTTTTGATAGACATACTTTTCTCCAGATACCTTGGAAAAAGTCGGCCACAAAAACTGAGGGGAGGTGGCGTCGGTCGCCTGAATAGCAATCCTTGGTCAACCACTGGGTTGCTGCCCGGCTAAACGGCTACGCGACTACAGGAGGATGCGACTACGGCCATCGAATTCAGCGTAGCCCAGTTTATCCGGGCTCGAATTCGTGCGTCCGGAGCCGCGGAACCTGGAGGAACAGCGAAGAAATAGACCTCGCACCACTCTGTGCCTGGTGCTCGGCAGCATCTGTGCTTTGCGCAGCAGCTTCAGCCGCGCGGGTGATGCCTGGCGTGCATGTCCTGCAGGCGGGCACGGGCGACATGGGTGTAGATCTGGGTGGTCGACAGGTCGCTGTGCCCCAGCAGCATCTGCACCACCCGCAGGTCGGCACCGTGGTTGAGCAGATGGGTCGCGAAGGCATGCCGCAGGGTATGCGGGGACAGCGACTTGCCGATACCGGCGACCTTGGCCTGGTGCTTGATCCGGTGCCAGAAGGTCTGGCGGGTCATCTGCTCGCCGCGCAGGCTGGGAAACAGCACGTCGCTCGGCCGCCCGCCCAGCAGTTCGCCACGGGCATCGCGCATGTAGCGTTCGACCCAGACAATCGCCTCCTCGCCCATCGGCACCAGGCGCTCCTTGCTGCCCTTGCCCATGACCCGCAGCACGCCCTGGCGCAGGTTGACCTGTTCCAGGGTCAGGCTGATCAGTTCCGTCACCCGCAGCCCGCAGGCGTAGAGCACTTCCAGCATGGCCCGGTCGCGCTGGCCGATGGCCTCGCTCAGGTCCGGCGCTTTCAGCAGGGCTTCGACGTCAGCTTCCGACAGGGATTTGGGCAACGGACGACCCAACTGCGGCATCTCCACCTGCAGGGTCGGATCGACGGCGATCAGCTTTTCGCGCAACAGGTAGCGGTAGAAGCCCCGGACACCGGAAAGAAAACGCGCAGTGGAGTGCGGTTTGTAGGCCTGCTCCAGACGCCAGGCCAGGTGGTCGAGAATCAGCTCGCGACCGGCATTGAGCAATTCCAGGCCCTTGTCCTGCAACCAGCCGTTGAACAGCGCAAGGTCGCTGCGATAGGCATCACGGGTATTGTCCGAGAGACCTTTCTCCAGCCACAGGGCGTCGAGGAACTGGTCGATAAGGGGATGATCGATGGCTGGCATAAGGGCTCGACAAGCAAAAGGCGATAAGCAGATGAGCACTGTGGAGCTGGCTTGCCGGCGATGGCGTCCCCCAGGCGCGACAAGACTCAAGGGCCACTCGCTGGCAAGCCGGCTCCTGCAAGGTGTTCATTGCAATCCCACTGTGACAGCGGCAAACGGATTTTTCAAAACCCGAAATGCAAAAAAGCAGCCCGTAGGCTGCTTTTTTCTGCATCGGAAGCTGGACTCAGGCCAGTTTTTCCTTGATGCGAGCTGCTTTACCCGACAGGTCGCGCAGGTAGTACAGCTTGGCTTTACGTACGTCACCGCGACGCTTGACAGCCATGCTGTCGATTTGCGGGCTGTAGGTCTGGAAAGTACGCTCTACGCCAACACCGTTGGAGATTTTACGTACGGTGAACGCGCTGTTCACACCACGGTTACGCTTGGCAATTACCACGCCTTCGAACGCCTGCAGACGCGAACGGTCGCCTTCCTTCACTTTCACCTGAACGACAATAGTGTCGCCCGGGGCAAAGGTAGGGATCTCTTTGGTCATCTGCTCTGCTTCGAGTGCAAGGATGATTTTGTTAGTCATGCTGTGCTCCTAAGGTAAATCGTCTGATCTACCATCGATACGTTGTTAACTATCGTCCCGCTCGCGGATGTATTCCTCGAGCAGCTTCTTCTCTTCTCCAGAAAGCGAGCGGCTTTCCAGAAGATCGGCGCGTCGTTCCGAGGTCCTGCCAAGGGACTGCTTCAGACGCCAACGCCGGATATGTGCGTGGTTGCCACTGAGCAACACGTCGGGAACACGCTGATCCGCATACACCTCCGGACGGGTGTAGTGCGGGCAATCCAGCAAACCATCCGTGAAGGAATCTTCCTCCGCGGAGTCCGCATGCCCTAAAGCTCCGGGCAGCAGTCGTGTAACCGCATCTATCAGGACCATCGCCGGCAGCTCGCCACCGGAAAGAACATAGTCCCCAATCGACCACTCTTCATCGACATGAGCGTCTATAAAGCGCTCGTCAATGCCTTCGTAACGACCTGCAATGAGGATCAAGGCTTCCTCGTTCGCCAGGTCGCGTACCGCCAACTGATTCAGTTGCCGGCCCTGGGGCGACAGGTAGATCACCTTCGCCGCCTCCCCTGCTGCTGCCTTGGCCTGAACCAGGGCGTCCTCAAGGGGCTTGATCTTCATCACCATGCCCGGACCACCGCCAAATGGGCGATCATCCACAGTGTGATGTCGATCGGTCGTGTAGTCCCGCGGATTCCAACAGGTCAGCTGCAAGAGCCCCTGTTTCACCGCACGACTGGTGATGCCGTAGTCGCTGATGGCGGAAAACATTTCGGGAAACAAACTGATCACTTCTACGCGCAGGCTAGCCATCGCTTAGAAGTCCGCATCCCAATCCACCTTCATCTCGCCAGCGGCAAGGTCGACAGCCAACACGCATTGCTCCGTATAGGGCAACAGGCGTTCGCGATCATCCAGGCTGCCCGGACAAGGCTTGACCACCATGACATCGTTCGAGCCAGTCTCCAGCAGGTGATCGATCTTCCCGAACAGTTGCCCGAGGGTGTCGATGACCTTGAGACCTTCCAGCTGGTACCAGTAGTACTCGCCGTCGGTCAGTTCAGGAAACAGGTTGCGCGGCACGCAGATCTCATAACCGGCCAGAAGACGCGCTTCTTCACGATCATCGAGACCCTTGAGCTTCGCGACCAGGAACTTGTCGTTCCCACGCCCGCTGACCAGCTCTACCTGTTTCACGCTACCTTCGCGCTTGAGCGTCCAGGTTTTGTAGTCCAACAGGTTTTTAATTGGATCAGTAAAGGAATAAACCTTCACTTCGCCGCGAACGCCATGAACAGAGTAGATCTTGCCGATAACGATCAAATCATCGGTAGAAGCCGGCGTCGCGTTCATATTGCTCAGGCCGCAACCTTAGCGTTTTCCTTCAGCAACTGAGCAACGCGCTCAGAAGGTTGTGCACCAACGCTCAGCCAGTAGGCTACGCGCTCTTGGTTCACGGACAGACGAACTTCCTGACCACGAGCAACCGGGTTGAAGAAACCCACTTGTTCTTTGTGCGAACCGTCACGAGCGTTGCGGCTGTCGGTTACGGTCAGGTGGTAAAACGGGCGCTTTTTGGAGCCGCCAAGGGCAAGACGGATTGTTAGCATGTGAACATCGTTCCTGTAGTCGGTGCTGCAAATCTAAATGCACAGCGGGCATGGGTGCCCGAAAGGCCGCATATTCTAAGGAATATCCGGACTTTTGCAAATGACTTTTTCCGGCGCCTGGCGCCATGCAATCAAGATTTGCCATAGAGCCGTCGTGAAAAACGGCAGGTCAGCTCCCGCGTAGCGCGGGTTTGCTGGAGATCCCCGCGTCCGTGCGGGGCAACGCCGACATGACAGCCGGCGCAGATTCTTTACATTTTCGGCATGCCGCCGCCGGGCAACATGCCGCCCATGCCGCGCATCATCTTGGCCATACCGCCCTTGGCGGAGAATTTCTTCATCATCTTCTGCATCTGCTTGTGCTGCTTGATCAAGCGCCCGATGTCCTGCACCTGGGTGCCGGAACCCATGGCGATGCGGCGCTTGCGCGAGCCGCTGATCAGCTCGGGGTCGCGGCGTTCGGCCGGGGTCATCGAGTTGATGATGGCTTCCATCTGCTTGAACTGCTTCTCTGCCGCACCCTGGGCATTGCCCATCTGCGCCAGGTTGACGCCGCCGATGTTCGGCAGCTTGTCCATCAGGCCGCCGAGGCCGCCCATGTTCTTCATCTGTTGCAGCTGGTCGCGGAAATCTTCGAGGTCGAAGCCCTTGCCCTTCTTCAGCTTTTTGGCAAGTTTGTCGGCCTTGTCCTTGTCGAGCGTCGCCTCGGCCTGCTCGATCAGGCTGAGCACGTCGCCCATGCCGAGGATGCGCGAAGCGATCCGGTCCGGGTGGAAGGGGTCGAGCGCTTCGCTCTTTTCACCCATGCCGATGAACTTGATCGGCTTGCCGGTGATGGCACGGACCGACAGCGCGGCACCGCCACGGGCGTCACCGTCGACCTTGGTCAGGATCACACCGGTCAGCGGCAGCGCGTCGCCAAAGGCCTTGGCGGTGTTGGCGGCGTCCTGGCCGGTCATGGCGTCGACCACGAACAGCGTTTCCACGGGCTTGATCGCCGCGTGCAACTGCTGGATCTCGCCCATCATCTCGGCATCGATATGCAGACGACCGGCGGTGTCGACGATGACCACGTCGATGAACTTGAGGCGAGCTTCCTTGATAGCCGCTTCGGCGATGGCCACCGGCTTCTGGCTGATATCGGACGGGAAGAAGGTCACGCCGATGTCGTTGGCCAGGGTTTCCAGCTGCTTGATCGCGGCCGGACGGTAGACGTCCGCCGACACCACCATCACGCTTTTCTTCTTGCGCTCCTTGAGGAAGCGCGCCAGCTTGCCGGCGGTGGTGGTCTTGCCCGCGCCCTGCAGGCCGGCCATCAGGATGACCGCTGGCGGCACGGCGCTCAGGTTCAGGTCTTCGTTGGCGGCGCCCATCAGGCTTTCGAGTTCGGCCTGGACAATCTTCACGAACGCCTGGCCCGGCGTCAGGCTGCGCGACACTTCAGTGCCGACGGCGCGTTCCTTGACCGAATTGACGAAGTCCTTCACCACCGGCAGGGCGACGTCGGCTTCGAGCAACGCCATGCGCACTTCACGCAGGGTGTCTTTGATATTGTCCTCGGTCAGCTTGGCCTTGCCGGTGACATGGCGCAGCGTCTGCGAGAGACGGTCGGTCAGGTTTTCAAACATGCGCGATCCTTTGAGGCCCCTAATAATAGAACCGAGGTAATAGGCCGCCAGCGTAGTCAAAAGCGTGCCTGGCGAGCCTGCGGCGTGGGCAGGTCGCGGATTATAGCGAGACTGCGTGCGCGGCACTAGCGCCACGGTCTTTCGTGGACTGGCGGTTGTATGCCAAACTCAGCGCCTTTCGGGCTCGCTTCCCAGGACTTATGCTTCCTTTGTCACCCAGTTTGCTGACCAGCCTCGCCGCCGCCTGCTTGTATGCCGCTGCGACTCTCTATCAAGGCACTCGCCTGCGCCAGTGTGCCAAGGCCGACAAACGCCTGCTGGTCGGGCTCGGCATCTTCGCCGTGCTGGCCCACGCGATCGCCCTGTGCACCCACCTGGCGACCCCGGTCGGACTGGGCCTGGACTTCTTCAACGCCGCCAGCCTGATCGCCGTCGCCGTGATCGCCCTGACCCTGGTCGCCTGTTCGCGGATCCCCGTGGAGAACCTGCTGATCCTGCTGTTCCCGCTGGGCCTGCTGACGGTGCTGCTGGCGCAGTTCGCGCCGTCGGGCACGGTGCAGATCATCGATGAGGAACCGGGCATCCTCGCGCATATCCTGCTGTCGATCCTCGCCTATGGCATGTTTACCATCGCGGTGTTCCAGGCCCTGCTGCTGCTGTTGCAGGACCACCAGCTCAAGCACAAGCACCCTTCAGGCCTGATCAAGAACTTCCCGCCGTTGCAGACCATGGAAAGCCTGCTGTTCGGTTTCCTCTGGGCCGGCTGGACACTGCTGTCGCTGTCCCTGATCTCCGGCTGGCTGTTCGTCGAGAACCTGTTCGCCCAGCACCTGGTGCACAAGACCCTGCTGGCCTGCCTGGCCTGGATCGTGTTCAGTGTGCTGCTGTGGGGCCGCAACCGTCTCGGCTGGCGCGGGCACAAGGCAATCCGCTGGACCCTGGCCGGCTTCTGCCTGCTGATGCTGGCCTATTTCGGCAGCAAGCTGGTCCGCGAATACATCCTGCACATCTGACGGGCCGAGATCATGGACAACCTGCCCGCCGGGCCGATGCTCGCTGTATTGGCCCTGCTGATCCTCTGGTCGGCGCTGTTCACCGCCATCGAAGTCGCCCAGCAGTTGCTCACGGCACAGCGCCCGGCCTCGCGCTCGGGTGACAAACCCGCCGCACGCCTGAGCTTCCCGCGGGACAGCCTGATCTTCTGCAACACCCTGTGCCGCATCGTCGCGGTGATCATCGCCACCCTGCTCTCGCTGCTGCTCTGGGGTGAACACGGGCCCTGGCTGGCCTGCCTGGGCAGCACCATCGCCCTGCTGGTATTCGCCGACTACCTGCCGCGGCTGCTCGCCGCCCGCTATCCCGAAGCCATCCTGGCGATCGGCAACGCCCTGCTCGGCGTCCCGCTGAAGATCCTCTACCCCGCGGCCTGGCTGCTCGACGGTGCCGCCCGTCTGTTGCTGCGGCCCTTTATCAGCAAGGCCGGCACGGTCAAGCAGAGCGATGAAGACCAACCCCCGCTCGATCCGGAAGACGAACCGGAACATCCGGCACGCCACCCGTCGCTGTCCAGCATCCAGGCACTGCACAACATCACGGTCAACGACATCCTGGTGCCCCGCAGCGAAGTGGACGGGATCAATCTCGACGACTCCATCGAGGACATCATCGCGCAGTTGCTGAAGAACCGACGCACCCGCCTGCCGGTGTTCCACAGCGACATCAACCAGGTCGAGGCGGTGCTCAATACCCGCCAGATCCTTCACCTGCTGTTCGATGCCAGCCTGACCAAGGCCTCCCTGCTCGAAGCCTGTCGCGAGCCGTACTTCGTGCCGGAAAGCACGCCGCTGCAACTGCAACTGCTGAATTTCCACAAGCAGCAACGCCGCCAGGGCATGGTGGTGGACGAATACGGAGAAGTGCTGGGCATCGTCACCCTGGAAGACATCCTTGAAGAAATCGTCGGCGAATTCGAGAGCGAGCACAGCCTCAACAACCCGCATATCCATCCGCAAGCCGATGGCCGCCTGGTGATCGAAGGCGCCGCCTCGATCCGCGAACTGAACAAGAGCCTGGGCTGGCACCTGCCCAGCGATGGTCCGAAGACCCTCAACGGCCTGGTCACCGAAGCCCTGGAAACCATTCCGGACAGCGCGGTCTGCCTGAAGATCGGCCGTTATCGCCTGGAGATCCTCGAAACCGAGGACAACCGCGTCAGCAAGGTCCTGGTCTGGCACACCAGCACTCTCCCAACGACAAGGCCATCCGCGTAATTCAAAATCACTGCGCAACCCTGTAGGAGCCTGGCTTGCCAGCGATGGCGCCCGCAAGGTCAATGCAGGACTTACCGGCCTCATCGCCAGCAAGCCGGCTCCCACAGTATGGCGTTTCAACCTGAAGCCTTGCCGGTTTCAGGTCATCTCCACACATCGCATGATCGTCGCTCTTGTTCGATCCAGCGGCGCATTCCTATAATCGGGTGGGCTTATCCAGCCCCGCCGGAATGCCCGCCTACCCGCGCCCAGCCTTTTCCGGCCAGCACTGCCTTGTCATCACCCGCCGCCGCCGACACTCACAACCGGTCGCACGGGAATAAGCCCTTATCCCTGGGTGTTCATACTAATAACGCGTACGCGCAAGACTTTCAGGGAAGCCCGTAATGACCTCCAGCACCACCTTTGACGACGCCACGCCGAACAAGCCGCTGAACTCCACCTCGCGGGTGGCGACCGCCAGTTTTATCGGCACGGCCATCGAGTTCTACGATTTCTATGTGTATGCCACCGCCGCCGCCCTGGTCATTGGTCCGGTGTTTTTCCCGCAGACCGACGGCACCGCGCAGATGCTCTCGGCCTTCCTGACCTTCGGCATCGCCTTCCTGGCCCGCCCGCTGGGCTCAATCCTGTTCGGCCACTTCGGTGATCGCATCGGGCGCAAATCGACCCTGGTCGCCTCGCTGCTGCTGATGGGCATCTGCACCACGCTGATCGGCGTACTGCCCGGCTACGCCACCATCGGTGCCTGGGCGCCGATCCTGTTGTGCCTGCTGCGCTTCGGCCAGGGCCTGGGACTGGGTGGGGAATGGGGCGGAGCCGCGCTGCTGGCGACCGAAAACGCCCCCGAAGGCAAGCGCGCCTGGTTCGGCATGTTTCCGCAACTGGGCCCCTCGATCGGTTTTCTCGCCGCCAACGGCCTGTTCCTGATCCTGGCCATGACCCTCAGCGATGAGCAGTTCCGTTCCTGGGGCTGGCGTATTCCGTTCCTGCTCAGTGCCGCGCTGGTGATAGTCGGCCTGTACGTTCGCCTCAAACTGGAGGAAAGCCCGGTCTTCGCCAATGCCGTGGCGCGCCAGGAGCGGGTGAAGATGCCGCTGGTCGAGCTGTTCAGCCGCTACTGGGTGCCGGTGCTGCTGGGCTCCGTGGCGATGGTGGTGTGCTACGCGCTGTTCTATATCTCGGCGGTGTTTTCCCTGAGCTACGGCGTCGCCAACCTCGGCTATAGCCGCGAGACCTTCCTCGGACTGCTGTGTTTTGCCGTGCTGTTCATGGCCGCGGCCACGCCACTGGCGGCCTGGGCCAGCGACCGCTTCGGCCGCAAGCCGGTACTGATTCTCGGCGGGGTGCTGGCACTGCTGTCCGGTTTTACCATGGAGCCGCTGCTGGGCCATGGTTCGACCACAGGCGTCGCCCTGTTCCTGTGCCTCGAACTGTTCCTGATGGGGATCACCTTCGCCCCGATGGGGGCCTTGCTGCCGGAGCTGTTTCCTACCCACGTGCGTTACACCGGCGCATCGGCGGCCTATAACCTGGGCGGCATCGTCGGGGCCTCGGCGGCACCGTTCTTTGCCCAGAAACTGGTGACGATGGGCGGCCTGAGCTGGGTCGGGGGGTATGTATCGGGGGCGGCGGCGCTGAGCCTGATTGCGATCTTCTGCCTGAAGGAAACGCGCTACAGCGATTTGAACAAGGTGACCTGAAGATCGCGCCAAGCACGATCATTGTAGGAGCCGGCTTGCCGGCGATGGCATCCTTGAGATCAACGCTGCACTCTGGGGCCTCATCGTCAGCAAGCCGGCTCCTACGGTTCAGCGGCGAACGCGGGTGCGCGCAAGGCACACATCCGCGCTCTTGAGCGGGGTTACAGCTCGACCACGACCGCCTGGGCCGCACGGGTCGCCTTGGCCCGCGCCGCTTCGATCGATTCGTCACGCGCCAGGGCCACGCCCATGCGGCGCTGACCGTTGACTTCCGGCTTGCCGAACAGGCGCAAAGCGGTGTCCGGCTCGCTCAACGCCGCGCCGAGGTTGGCGAAGGCGGTCTGGGTCGACTGCCCTTCCACCAGGATCACCGCCGAGGCCGACGGGCCGAACTGGCGGATCAGCGGGATCGGCAAGCCGAGAATCGCACGGGCATGCAGCGCGAACTGCGACAGGTCCTGGGAAATCATGGTCACCATGCCGGTGTCATGGGGACGCGGCGACACTTCGCTGAACCACACTTGATCACCCTTGATGAACAACTCGACGCCAAACATGCCGCGCCCACCCAGGGCTTCGGTCACGGCCTTGGCGACCCGCTCCGACTCGGCCAGGGCCACCGGGCTCATGGCCTGTGGCTGCCAGGATTCCTGGTAGTCACCCTTCTCCTGACGGTGGCCGACCGGGGCGCAGAACGTGGTACCGCCGACATGACGCACGGTAAGCAGGGTGATTTCATAGTCGAAATCGATGAAGCCCTCGACAATCACCCGGCCCTTACCGGCACGGCCGCCTTCCTGGGCGTAATCCCAGGCCTTCTGTACGTCGTCGACACTGCGCAGCAGGCTCTGGCCCTTGCCCGACGAACTCATCACCGGCTTGACTACGCAAGGGAAGCCCAGGTCCTCGACGGCCTTGCTGTAGGCCTCGAAGGTGTCGGCGAAGTGGTACGGCGAGGTCGGCAGCTTCAGCTCTTCGGCGGCCAGGCGACGGATGCCTTCACGGTTCATGGTCAGCTGCGCGGCGCGCGCGGTCGGCACCACGGTGAAGCCTTCGGCCTCCAGCTCCACCAGGGTGGCGGTGGCGATGGCTTCGATTTCCGGAACGATGAAGTGCGGCTTCTCGGCTTCGATCACCGCCCGCAGGGCCGCGCCGTCGAGCATGTTGATCACGTGGCTGCGATGGGCCACCTGCATGGCCGGCGCATTGGCGTAGCGGTCGACCGCGATCACTTCGACGCCCAGGCGTTGCAGTTCGATCACGACTTCCTTGCCCAGCTCACCACAGCCACAGAGCAATACGCGAGTCGCGGTCGGCGACAGTGGAGTTCCGATACGGGTCATTTCAGGTCCTCAAGGAAGCAGATCATCGAAGGCGCCCGATCAGCGGGCCCCTGCTGGGAATAAGAAGGCGGGCATTTTACATGAACTGGGACAAATCGTTTCAGGCCGGATGAGCGGCTTTACGCAGGCGCCAGGCCATGACCAGCCAGACCACGGTGACACCGGCGAACTTGGAGCCCAGCGCCGTCAGGACCACAGGGGGGGTCAGCGCGCCGATCAGGCCGAAGAAGATAAAGGTGTCCAGCGGGATGCTGAGCGCCGAACTTATCCACAGGCGGTCGTGCAGCGGGCGCCGGGTGATACTGAAGACCAGCCAGTCGATGCATTCGGAGATGGCAAAGGCCGTGGCGCTGGCCAGGGCAATGGTCGGGTCGGAGGTCACATACGACAGCACCAGCGCCGCCAGCATGGCAACGATGGCTCCGTGGCCGAAACGGGTCTGGACCATATCGCGCAGGATAAACACCAGCCCACCCCAGGCCGACCAGATGATGTCCAGGTGCGGTGCGCTGGAGAACGCGAAGTTGATCAGCACGACGCTGGCGATATAAGCGATAAGAAAGAGCATGGGGCGCGGACTACCTGTCGATGTAGCCCTACAGATTACCGCAAAGCGCCAGGAGGGTCACAGCCAGGACCCGAATCAGCCCTTCGTCCCCAGCATCCACAGCAGCCCGCTGGACTTGGCCCGCTCATGGCAACGCCCGAGCACTTCGCGACGCTCGGCGTTATCCATCCGGCTCCAGCGGGTGATTTCCTCGACCGTGCGCTGGCAACCGGTGCAGATATCCTGCTCGTCCAGCGCGCAGATACTCACGCAGGGCGAGGCCACCGGACGCTCCGGCGTGGTCATTCCAGGTCTTCCTGCAGGTCGCGGGCGTAACGCCGGGAATTGTGTACATAGTGGGCGGCACTGGCCTCGAGCATTTTCTTCTGCGGCTCGGTCAGCTCACGCACCACCTTGCCCGGCGAGCCCATCACCAGCGAACCATCGGGAATTTCCTTGCCTTCGCCGATCAGCGAATTGGCGCCGATGATGCAGTTCCTGCCGATCTTCGCGCCATTGAGAATCACCGCGTTGATGCCGATCAGGCTGTAGTCGCCGACGGTACAGCCGTGCAGCATGGCGTTATGGCCGATGGTCACGCCGGTACCGATGGTCAGCGGATAGCCCATGTCGGTGTGCATGACCGTACCGTCCTGGACGTTGCTGTCGCGCCCGATCAGGATCAGCTCGTTGTCACCGCGCAACACGGCGTTGAACCAGACGTTGGCGCCCTCTTCCAGCTTGACCTTGCCCACCAGTACGGCATTGGGTGCCACCCAGCTCTGTGGATGGGCTTCGACGCGAAAGTCGCCCAGGCGGTATTTCATACGGTAGTCCTCACGGCTCGGGGCAGAACGCCATACCGACGATGGCTCAAATATTGATAAACCGCTCGGGCGGCTTGTGCAGGCTGATCTTGGCGTCATACAGCAGATTGATCAACTCGACGATCATGATCGCCGTGAGCCCCCAGATCTTGTATTCACCATAGCGATAACTGGGCACATACCAGCTGCGGCCCTGATAATCGATGCGATGAGTGTGTTCACGCGGGTCCTGGCGGAAGAATTCCAGCGGCACGTTGAACACCGCAGCGATCTCGGCATCGTTGGCCTGGTATTCGACAAAGTCCGGGACCACGCCGACATAGGGCGTTACCTTGATCCCATGCAGGGAGATCAACGGGCTGAGCGGACCGATGATCTCCACCAGCCCGGGCGCCAGGCCGATCTCTTCCTGCGCCTCGCGCAGGGCGGTGAAGACCAGGTCGGGGTCTTCGGGATCGCGGCGGCCACCGGGAAACGCGACCTCGCCACCATGGGTCGAAAGACCGCTGGCCCGCAGGGTCAGCACCAGCTCCGGCTCGTCACTGCGCGTGATCGGCACCAGTACCGCAGCCTCGGGAAAACGTCGATCCGTTTCCAGGGGGCGTGGGGTATGGTTGCTGACACGTCGAAGTAGCTCATCCAGCATGGCTGATCTCGATTTCTGACTTACCCTGCATCATGCACCAAACCGACAGGTCGCCCAACCCCTCAACCGATGCATGTCGCGAAAGCACAACTTGCCGACAGGTGACCGACCACGCGAAGATAGGCGCGCCACCCAGAGAATCCAGCATGAAGTTCTGCAGCCAATGCGGTAAACCGGTCAGTCAACGCATTCCCGAGGGCGACACGCGCCTGCGCTTTGTCTGCGATCACTGCCAGACCATTCATTACCAGAATCCCAATATCGTCGCCGGCTGCCTGCCGGTCTGGGGCAGCCAGGTGCTGCTCTGCCGCCGCGCCATCGAACCGCGCCTGGGGTTCTGGACCTTGCCGGCCGGCTTCATGGAAAACGGCGAGACCGTCGAGGACGCCGCCCGCCGGGAAACCTTCGAAGAGGCTTATGCCCGCGTGCGCAACCTGAGCATCTACACGCTGATCGATGTACCGCATATCAATCAGGTCCATGTGTTCTACCGCGCCGAGCTGGCCGACCTGGACTTCCGCGCCGGCACCGAGAGCCTGGAGGTACGGCTGTTCGAAGAACACGAGATCCCCTGGTCCGAGCTGGCTTTCAGGACGGTCGGACGTACCTTAGAATGCTTCTTCGCCGACCGCCTCACACAACAGTTCCCGGTGCGCAGCGAAGCCGTGCCGCCGATGATGCCGAAAGCGGCCGACCCCAAATAATCCGCTACGCCACTTTATTCAGGGATACCGTTTCAATGCGTTGGTTGCTTGCCGTTTTCTGCCTGTCGTTTGCCGCGCTGTCCCAGGCTTCCGCCGCCGACCCACTGCAAGGTCGAATGATTGAAAAGGTCCTGGTCCTCAAGTCCGCCCACCAGTTGCAACTGATCAGCGACGGCAAGCCCCTGAAGACCTACCGCATCTCCCTGGGCAGGAACCCCAAGGGGCAGAAACTGATAGAAGGCGATCGTCGTACGCCGGAAGGTTTCTACTGGATCGACTGGCGCAAGACCAGCGACAAATTCAACCTGTCCATGCACATTTCCTACCCGAATATCAGCGATGCCGCACGCGCCCGTCGCGAAGGCGTCAATCCCGGCAGCATGATCATGATCCACGGCACGCCGGACTCCGAGGACTACCCGGAGCAGTGGCTGCATACCCTGGACTGGACCGACGGCTGCGTCGGCATGCGCAACGTCGACATGCGTGAAGTGTGGAACCTGGTCAAGGACGGCACCCTGGTGGAAATCCGCCCCTGAAGCGCCTTTCACCCAACCACCCTGATACCACTGCAACCCCGAATGCCCGGCATGCACCCCATGCCGGGCTTTTTATTGCGCTCGAAGAATACCAGCGGCATTGACATGGTATTCAAGTGGTATTAGCTTGATGCCACTACCCGAGCGAAAAACCTCTAATAACCGCATCGGAAATCCTACATGAACAAGATACTCGCACTGCGTCCCGACGAGTCCCAGCCTACGCCGTTGTACCTGCAACTGGCGCGCAACCTGGAAGCCGCCATCCATGCCGGCCAATGGAAAGCCGAACAGGCATTGCCCTCGGAACGCAACCTGAGCGAACTGCTGAGTATCTCCCGGGTGACGGCCCGCAAAGCCCTGGAAGTCCTCTTCGAACAGGGTCTGATCCGCCGCAGCCAGGGCTCCGGGACCTTTATCACCCCGCGCCTGGAACAGCCGTTGTCACGTCTGTCGAGCTTCAGCGAGATGCTTCGCTCCAAGGGCTTCGTACCCGGCTCGCAATGGCTGGAACGCCATATCGCCCTGCCCAGCCACGAAGAACTGATCCGCCTGGCCCTGTCCCCCAGCGACAAGGTGGCGCGCCTCAAGCGCCTGCGCAAGGCCGACGACACGGTGATGGCGATCGAGATGAGCACCCTGCCCGCCGCGCTGTTGCCCGAGCCGGAGCAGGTCGGCGATTCGCTCTATGAATACCTGGACGGTATCGGTCGGCCGGTGGTCCGCGCCCTGCAACATATCCGCGCGATCAATGCCTCGCCGGACTTCGCCGCCCTGGTGGGTATCGAGCCCGGTACCGCGATGCTGTTGATGACCCGTGTCGGCTACCTCGAAGACAACACCCCCATCGAACTGACCGACACCTATTGCCGCAACGACTACTACGACTTCGTCGCAGAGCTGCGACGTTAGCTTCCCCAGAGAACCTGCCATGTCCGAAGACAACATCCTTACCCCGCAAGGCTGGATCCGCGGCCGCCTGGTACACCAGGCGGGCAAGGTACAACGTATCGAAGGCACGCCCTGCGATCCGGCCGACAACGACCTGCCCTACCTGCTGCCCGGTTTCATCGACCTGCATGTCCACGGTGGCGGCGGCAAGGACATCATGGAGGGTGGCGCCGCCTTCGAAACCATCGCCCGCACCCACCTGCGCTTCGGCACCACCTCATTGCTGGCCACGACCATGACCGCGCCGCCCGAGGAGATCGGCGAAATCCTCGGCCAGCTCGGCCATTACTGCGAACAGCGCCCGACGGGCACCGCCCGCGTCCTCGGCGTGCACCTCGAAGGCCCGTTCATCAATCCCGGCAAACTCGGCGCCCAGCCGAACTTCGCCCATACGGCGATCGCCGCCGAAATCGATGAATACCTGCGCCGCGCGCCGATCCGGGTGATTACCATCGCCCCGGAAATCGCCGGCCACGCGCAGTTGATCCGCGCCCTCAGCAGCCGCGGCATCCGCATGCAGATCGGCCACACCCTGGGCAGCTACGAGGAAGGCGTCGCCGCCCTCGAGGCCGGGGCCACCAGCTTCACCCACCTGTACAACGCCATGAGCCCGTTGCACCACCGCGAGCCGGGTATCGTCGGTGCCGCCCTGGCCCATGCCCGCTATGCCGAACTGATCCCCGACCTGCTGCACGTGCATCCGGGCGCGATGCGCGTGGCCCTGCGCTCGATCCCCTGCCTCTATTGCGTGACCGACTCGACCGCCGCCGCCGGCATGCCGGACGGCGAGTACAAGCTGGGCAGCCACACCGTGACCAAGTGCCTGGGCGGCGTACGCCTGGCCGACGGCACCCTGGCCGGCAGCACCCTGACCATGGACCAGGCCCTGCGCAACCTGGTGAAGATCGGCCTGCCCATCGCCGAAGCCTCGCAACGCCTGTCGCAGTTCCCCGCCGACTACCTCGGCCTGGAAGAGCGCGGACGCCTGGCGCCCGGAGCCTGGGCCGACTGCGTGCGCCTGGATCGTTCGTTGACACTGACCTCGGTAATGGTCGAAGGAGAAGCCGTTGACTTCCAGAATGCTTGAAGAGGCACTGTCCTCCCACGAGGCGGTCAGCCGCCAGTTGCAGCAACTCGACGATGGCCTGAAGGCCATCGCCGCCCGCCTGCGCCGCCAGCCGCCCCATGTGGCGATGACCGTCGCCCGGGGCAGCTCCGACCATGCCGCCAGTTACTTCGCCTACCTGACCATGCAGCAGACCGGCGTACCGGTGGCCTCGCTGCCGATGTCGGTGGTCACCCTGCGGCATTCGCCATTGCGCGTCAGCGGCCAGGCGGTGTTCGCCTTTTCCCAGTCCGGACAAAGCCCGGACCTGGTCGACAGCCTGCACCTGCTGCGCGAACGCGGAGCCCTCAGCGTGGCCATGGTCAACGCCCCCGACTCGCCCCTGGAGGCCGCCTGCGAATACACCGTGCCGCTGCTGGCCGGGGCCGAGCAAAGCGTCGCCGCCACCAAGAGTTTCATCGCCACCCTCAGCGCCAGCGCCCGGCTGCTCGGTCATTGGCAACAGGATCGCGCCCTGCTCGACGCCGGCCAGGCCCTGCCCGCCGGCCTGCAACAGGCCGCGGCCCAGGACTGGAGCGCGGCCATCGACGTGCTGCGCGGTAGCGAGCGGCTGATGGTGATCGGTCGCGGCGCCGGCTTCGCCATTGCCCAGGAGGCCGCGCTGAAGTTCAAGGAAACCTCGGCGATCCAGGCCGAAGCCTTCAGCAGCGCCGAGGTCCGCCACGGCCCGATGGCCCTGATCGACGCCGGCTACCCCCTGCTGGTCTTCGCCCCACGGGGCGCGGAACAGGCCGGACTGCTCAAGCTCGCCGCCGACATGCGCCAGCGCGGCGCCCGCGTGCTGCTCGCCGCGCCACCCGATATCGCCGAGCGCGATCTGGACCTGACCTGCGCCGGGCATCCGGCCCTCGATCCGATCCTGGCGATCCAGAGTTTCTATGTGATGGCCGCCCGACTGGCCGTGGCCCGCGGCATGGACCCCGACCAACCGCGTCACCTGAGCAAAGTCACCCGTACCCACTGACGAGTACAGCGCCATGCATAACAACAATGAGATCACCCTCGGCGCACCGCTCAGCGGTCCCGTGCTCCCACTCACCCGCATCGACGACGCGGTCTTCGCCAGCGGCGCCATGGGCGAAGGCATCGCCATCGACCCGCTCAACGACACCCTGCATGCACCCTGTGCCGGGGTGATCCTGCATGTCGCGCGAACGCTGCACGCACTGACCCTGCGCGCCGACAACGGCGCCGAACTGTTGCTGCACCTGGGCCTGGATACCGTCGAACTGCAGGGCGAAGGCTTTGCCCTGCTGGTCGCGGAAGGTGCCCGGGTCAGTGCCGGCCAGGCCCTGCTGCGCTTCGACCTCGACCGGGTCGCCCGCCAGTGCAAAAGCCTGGTGACGCCGCTGGTGCTGACCAACGGCGAACACTACGAACTGAGGGCGCTGCCCGTCGATTCGGTAACGGTCGGCGAGCCGTTGCTGCGGGTCCTGCCACGCCAGAGCGGACGCCAGGCGGCGACGCTTGCCGGGACGACGAGCGAAGAAGTCCGTGGCAGTGCCCGGGTCGCCCACCTTGGCGGCCTCCATGCGCGCCCGGCGGCCTTGCTGCGCCAGGCCGCGCAGGGTTTCAACTGCGAGGCGCGCCTCCACCTGGGAGAGCGCTCCGCCTCCCTCGACAGCCTGATCGGCATCATGGGCCTGGGCGTCACCGAACAGGCCCGGGTGGAAATCAGTTGCCGTGGCACCGACCGCGAAGCCGCCTTGCAGGCGCTGCTGCAGGTCTTGCAAACCCCGTTGGCCGCCGACCCACATCATGCGCCCCCGGCCCGTCCGGCCCCATCCGCCCAACCGGCCGAGGCCGGCGTGCTGCACGGCGTCTGCGCCGCTCCCGGACTGGTCAGCGGCCCCATCGCACGCCTGCAAGCCATCCAGTTGCCGCCCGACAGCGGTGGGCATATCGCCGACGCACAGCTGCAGGCCCTGGATATCGCGCTGGAAAAGGTCCGCGCCGAGATCTACGACACCCTGCAACAGGCCAACGGACGCCAGGATCACGCAGAGCAGGCGATCTTCAACGCCCACCTGGCCCTGCTCGAAGACCCGGCCCTGCTCGATGCCGCCAGCCAGGCCATCGAACAGGGCCACGCGGCGACCCATGCCTGGAGCCAGGCCATCGAAACGCAGTGCCAGGTCCTGTTGAACCTGGACAACCCGCTGCTCGCCGAACGCACCAACGACTTGCACGACCTGCGCCAACGGGTATTGCGCGCCCTTCTCGGCGAGACCTGGCACTACGAACTGGCCGAAGGCTCGATTGTCGTCGCCCAGGAACTGACCCCTTCCGACCTGCTGCTGATCAGCCAGCAGAAGGTCGCCGGGCTGTGCATGGCCGCCGGCGGCGCCACCTCCCACGTGGCGATCCTCGCCCGGGGCAAGGGCCTGCCCTGCCTGGTCGCCCTCGGTCCGCGACTGCTGGAGATCGCTCCCGACCAGCAGGTGGTGCTCGATGCCGATCACGGGCGCCTCGAACTGAACCCCGACAGTACCCGCCTCGAAGGCGTCGCCCTGGCCCACTGGCAACATCAACTGCGACGCCAGCGCCAGCGCGAACACAGCCATTCGGCGGCCCGGACCCGTGACGGCCTGTCCATCGAGGTGGCGGCCAATGTCGCCTCCGCCCATGAGGCCGGCGAAGCCCATCAAGGCGGGGCCGATGGCGTCGGCCTGCTGCGCACCGAGTTTCTTTTCGTCGACCGCCAGACCGCACCCGACGAACAGGAACAGCGCCACGCCTACCAGGGCGTGCTCGATGCCATGGGCGACAAGCCGGTGATCATCCGTACCATCGATGTCGGTGGCGACAAGCAGCTCGACTACCTGCCGCTGCCCCAGGAAGCCAATCCCGTGCTCGGCCTGCGCGGCATCCGCCTGGCCCAGGCCAGGCCGGAGCTGCTCGACCAGCAACTGCGCGCGCTGCTGCAAGTCAGCCCGTCGCAACGCTGCCGGATCCTGCTGCCGATGATCAGCGAGGTCGATGAACTGCTGCAGATCCGCCAGCGCCTCGACGCCCTGGCCGCCGAACTGGGGATCGTCGAACGTCCCGAGCTGGGGGTGATGATCGAGGTCCCTTCCGCCGCCCTGCTGGCCGAACAGCTGGCGGAGCACGCCGACTTCCTCTCCATCGGCACCAACGATCTGTCGCAATACACCCTGGCCATGGACCGCGACCACGCGGGCCTGGCCGCCCGGGTCGACGCCCTACACCCGGCGGTGCTGCGCCTGATCGCCCAGACCTGCGCCGGCGCGGCCCGTCATCAACGCTGGGTCGGCGTCTGTGGTGCGCTGGCCTCGGACCCGCTGGCCACGCCGGTACTGATCGGCCTGGGCGTCACCGAACTGTCCGTGAGCCCGCCACAGATCGGCGAGATCAAGGAACGGGTACGCCAGCTCAATGCCGCCGGATGTCGCCGGATCAGCCAGTCGCTGCTCCAGCTCGGCAGTGCCGCCAGCGTCCGTGAAACCTGCCGCCGCCACTGGCCGCTGGGCTGATAACAACAATAAGGAGACACGCCATGTACCAGTTGTTTATCGAGGGCCTGCAACGCCTCGGCCGTGCACTGATGCTCCCCATCGCCATCCTGCCGATCGCCGGCCTGCTGCTGCGCCTGGGTGATACCGACCTGCTGAACATCGCGATCATCCACGATGCCGGCAACACCATCTTCGCCAACTTGGCGCTGATCTTCGCCATCGGCATCGCCGTGGGTTTTGCCCGCGACAACAATGGCACCGCCGGGCTGGCGGGCGCCATCGGCTACCTGGTGATGATCTCCACGCTCAAGGTGCTCGACGCCAGCATCAACATGGGCATGCTCGCGGGGATCATCAGCGGCCTGCTCGGCGGTGCGCTGTATAACCGCTTCAAGGACATCAAGCTGCCGGAGTACCTGGCCTTCTTCGGCGGGCGGCGCTTCGTGCCGATCGTCACCGGCTTTTCCGCGGTCGGCCTGGGGGTGATCTTCGGCCTGGTCTGGCCGCCGATCCAGAACGGCATCAACAGCCTTGGCCTGCTGATGGTCGAAAGCGGCAGCATCGGCGCGTTCATTTTCGGCGTCTTCAACCGCCTGCTGATCGTCACCGGCCTGCACCATATCCTCAACAACATGATGTGGTTCGTCTTCGGCAGCTTCACCGATCCGGACACCGGTCGCATGGTCACCGGCGACCTGGCGCGCTATTTCGCCGGCGACCCGAAGGCCGGGCAATTCATGACCGGCATGTTCCCGGTGATGGTCTTCGGCCTGCCCGCCGCCTGCCTGGCGATGTACCGCAATGCCTTGCCCGAGCGCCGCAAGCTGATGGGCGGGATCTTCTTGTCGATGGCCCTGACCTCGTTCCTGACCGGCGTCACCGAGCCCATCGAATTCGCCTTCATGTTCCTCGCGCCAATGCTCTATGTGGTGCATGCGCTGCTGACCGGGCTGTCGATGGCCATCACCAACCTGCTGAATATCCACCTGGGCTTTACCTTCTCCGGTGGTGCCATCGACATGGCCCTGGGCTGGGGCAAGTCCACCAACGGCTGGCTGGTGCTGCCGGTGGGACTGGCCTATGCGCTGGTCTACTATTTCGTGTTCGATTTCTGCATCCGCCGCTTCGACCTGAAAACGCCGGGACGCGAACCTGTCGCCAGCACCGCGACGACCCGCGTGCTCAGCGAAAACCAGCGGGGAACCGCCTATATCCAGGCCCTGGGCGGGGCCGCCAACCTGGTGACGGTCGGGGCCTGCACCACCCGTCTGCGGGTGGAACTGCGGGACCGCGACAAGGCCGTGGATGCCGATCTCAAGGCACTCGGCGCCATGGCCGTGGTGCGTCCCGGCCATGGTGGCAGCCTGCAGGTGGTGGTCGGGCCGCTGGCGGACGGTATCGCCGACGAGATTCGCCTGGCGCTGCCGACCACGGGCTCAAGCACAGTCGCACCGGGCGGGCCGGAGCCTGTCGACTCGACCGAGATCAGCGGGGAACAGTTGCAGCAATGGCTTGCCGCGCTCGGCGGAAAAGCCAATGTACGGGCACTGGAGTGCGTCGCCCAGACGCGGCTGCGGGTGCAACTCGAAGATGTCCGGCAATTGTCGGAAACGGCACTCAAGGCACTGGGCTGCCAGGGCATCAGTCCGCTGGAAGACGGGGTCTGGCATTTGCTGGTGGGAGATCGTGCCCAGGCTCTCGGTAACGCCCTGGGACGATAAGGGACGGGGGTCGAATCAGCAATCGGCGAGACGCCAGACCTCATAGGCCGGCGTCTCGTAGGGATGGCTTTGCTTGAGGGCCGCGACCACGGTTGCGATCAGGGCATCCTCCACGACCAGCTCGACTTTCCATTCCGCCACCTGCTCGACCACGCCGGTTTGCCCGAGAAACGGCTGGCTGCCGTCCAACGGGCGAAACTGGCCCTGGCCCAGCACCTGCCAGGCGCAGTGGTCATAGGCGCCGATCCGACCGCCACCGGCGGCGAATACAGCGCTCTTGACCTGCTCCACATGGCTCGGCGGCACGAAAAAGCTGAGCTTGTACATCGCCGCTTAGTTAACCCAGACGCGCGCGTTACGGAACATGCGCATCCATGGCGCGTCTTCGTTCCAGTCTTCCGAGCGCCAGGAGTTCTGCACGGCACGGAACACCCGCTCCGGGTGCGGCATCATGATCATGACGCGACCGTCACGGCTGGTCAGCCCGGTGATCCCGCGCGGCGAACCGTTCGGGTTGGCCGGGTAGGTTTCGGTGACCTTGCCATGGTTGTCGACAAAGCGCATGGCCACGCAACCCGACAGGTCGGCTTGCAGCAAGGCTTCTTCGCTTTCGAACTCGGCATAACCCTCGCCGTGGGCGATGGCGATCGGCATGCGCGAACCGGCCATGCCCTGCAGGAAGATCGAGTTCGACTCCTGGATCTGCACCATCGCCACCCGCGCCTCGAACTGCTCGGAGCGGTTGCGCACGAAGTGCGGCCAGAATTCGCTGCCCGGAATCAGCTCGTGCAGGTTGGACATCATCTGGCAACCGTTGCACACGCCGAGGGTGAAGCTGTCGTTGCGCTCGAAGAAGCCCTGGAAGGCATCACGGGCACGGGCGTTGAACAGGGCCGACTTGGCCCAGCCTTCACCGGCACCGAGGACGTCACCGTAGGAGAAGCCGCCGCAGGCGACCAGACCCTTGAACTCGTTCAGGTCGACACGACCGGCGAGGATATCGCTCATGTGCACGTCGATGGCATTGAAGCCGGCACGGTCGAACGCCGCCGCCATTTCCACCTGGCCGTTGACGCCCTGCTCGCGCAGGACCGCGACCTGGGGACGAATGCCTTTCTTGATGTACGGCGCGGCGATGTCCTGGTTCACATCGAAGCTGGTCTTGTAGCTCAGGCCAGGGTTGCCTTCGTCCAGCAGGACGTCGAATTCCTGGTCGGCACAGTTGGCGTTGTCGCGCAGGCGCTGGATCCGGTAGCTGGTTTCCGCCCACTGGCGTTGCAGCAGGCGACGCTCGCCGGTGAACACGGTGTCGCCGTTGAAGGTGATGCTGACTTCGCCGTTGTTCAGCGGCTGGCCGATCACCGACACGCAGTCACCCAGGCCCGCGGCGCTGAACTGCGCCAGCACGTCCGGAGTGGAGTCCTGGCGCACCTGGATCACCGCGCCCAACTCTTCGTTGAACAGGATCGCGGCGATATCGGCGGCGGTTTCCGCCACGCCGTCGAGGTTCAGGCTCAGGCCGCAGTGGCCGGCGAAGGCCATCTCCACGGTGCTGACCAGCAGGCCACCATCGGAGCGGTCGTGGTAGGCCAGCAGGTGACCGTCGGCGTTGAGGCCCTGGATCACCGCGAAGAAGGCCTTGAGGTCTTCCGCGTCATCGACGTCCGGCGCATGCTTGCCGAGCTTGCCGTGCACCTGGGCGAGGATCGATGCGCCCATGCGGTTCTGGCCACGCCCCAGGTCGATCAGGATCAGGTCGGTGACGCCCTTGTCCATGCGCAGTTCAGGGGTCAGGGTCTTGCGGATATCGGTCACCGGCGCGAAGCCGGTCACGATCAGCGACAACGGCGAGGTCACGCTCTTGTCGACGCCCTCGTCTTTCCAGCGGGTGGCCATGGACATCGAGTCCTTGCCCACCGGAATGGTGATGCCCAGTTCCGGGCACAGCTCCATCCCGACCGCTTTCACGGTGTCGTACAGGCGGGCATCTTCACCCGGATGACCGGCGGCCGACATCCAGTTGGCCGACAGCTTGATATCGGAGATCTTGCCGATGCGCGAGGCCGACAGGTTGGTCAGGGTCTCGCCGATCGCCATGCGCCCGGAGGCCGGGGCGTTCAGCAGGGCCAGCGGCGTACGCTCGCCCATGGCCATGGCTTCACCCGTGTAGACGTCGAAGCTGGTGGCGGTGACGGCGACGTCAGCCACCGGCACCTGCCACGGGCCGACCATCTGGTCGCGGGCAACCAGGCCGGTGATGGTGCGGTCGCCGATGGTGATCAGGAAGCTCTTGCTCGCCACGGCCGGGTGGTGCAGGACGCGCTCGATGCAGTCGGCAATCGCCAGGCTGCCCGGATCGAAATCGTCGCCCAGCTCGGTTTCGCGAACAGCCGAACGGTGCATGCGCGGAGCCTTGCCCAGCAACACTTCGAGCGGCATGTCCACCGGGCTGTTGCCGAAGTGGCTATCGGTGACCGTCAGTTGCGGTTTGGCAGTGGCTTCACCGACCACCGCGAACGGGCAACGCTCGCGTTCGCAGATCGCCTTGAAGCGCTCGAAGTCCGCCGCATCGACCGCCAGGACGTAGCGTTCCTGGGATTCGTTGCTCCAGATTTCGTGCGGGGCCATGCCCGGCTCGTCGTTGGGAATATTGCGCAGTTCGAAACGGCCACCGCGGTCGCCGTCGTTGACCAGTTCCGGGAAGGCGTTGGACAGGCCGCCCGCGCCGACGTCATGGATAAAGCTGATCGGGTTCTTGTCGCCCAGCTGCCAGCAGCGGTCGATCACTTCCTGGCAGCGGCGTTCCATTTCCGGGTTTTCGCGCTGTACCGAAGCGAAGTCCAGGTCCGCCGAGCTGGTGCCGGTGGCCATCGAGGATGCCGCACCGCCGCCGAGGCCGATGAGCATCGCCGGGCCGCCAAGCACGATCAGCTTGGAACCGACGGTGATTTCGCCCTTCTGCACGTGTTCGGCACGGATGTTACCCATGCCGCCGGCCAGCATGATCGGCTTGTGGTAGCCGCGCACTTCATCGCCACGCGGAGTGGTGATGGACTGTTCGAAGGTACGGAAGTAGCCGGTCAGGGCCGGACGACCGAATTCGTTGTTGAACGCGGCGCCGCCCAGCGGGCCTTCGATCATGATGTCCAGCGCGGTGACGATGCGCTCGGGCTTGCCGTAGGGCACTTCCCAGGGTTGCTCGAAGCCAGGGATCTGCAGGTTGGACACGGTGAAACCGGTGAGGCCGGCCTTCGGCTTGGCGCCGCGCCCGGTTGCACCTTCGTCGCGGATCTCGCCACCGGAACCGGTCGAGGCGCCCGGGAACGGGGCGATCGCGGTCGGGTGGTTATGGGTCTCGACTTTCATCAGGATGTGCACCGGCTCCTGCACCGCGCCGTACTGGCGGGTCTCGGGATCCGGGAAGAAGCGACCGGCGACATTGCCGACGATCACCGAGGCGTTGTCCTTGTAGGCCGACAGGACACCTTCGCTGTGCATCACGTAGGTGTTCTTGATCATGCCGAACAGGCTCTTTTCCTGGCTCTCGCCGTCGATATCCCAACTGGCGTTGAAGATCTTGTGACGGCAATGCTCGGAGTTGGCCTGGGCGAACATCATCAGTTCGATGTCATGCGGGTTGCGCTTGAGACCGATGAAGGCATTCACCAGGTAATCGATTTCGTCTTCGGCCAGGGCCAGGCCCAGCTCGACGTTGGCTTTTTCCAGCGCGGCGCGACCGCCCCCGAGGACATCCACGGCCGTCAGCGGCTTCGGCTCGGCATGGCTGAACAGGCCGGCGGCCTGTTCCAGGTTGGCCAGCACGATCTGGGTCATGCGGTCATGCAGGCTGGCGCTGATCAGCTCGGCCTCGGCGTCGCTGAACTGGCCGGCCACGTAGAACGCGATACCGCGCTCCAGACGCTGGATTTTCCCCAGGCCGCAGTTGCGAGCGATGTCGCTGGCCTTGCTCGACCAGGGCGAAATGGTGCCGAAACGCGGCAACACCAGGAACAGACGACCGGTAGGCTCCTGAACCGGCACGCTCGGGCCGTATTTCAGAAGACGGGCCAGCACTTGCTGTTCATCGCCGGTCAGAACGCCGGTGACTTCGGCGAAATGGGCGAACTCAGCATACAAGCCACTGACAGCCGGAACTTTCTGGCTCAGTTGCTCGAGTAGTTTGCTGTGGCGAAAGGCGGAAAGGGCAGGAGCACCGCGCAGGATCAACATCTTCGGGACAGCCTCGGGAAGGGGGTGTGCTTTGAGGCCGTGCATTCTAGCCTAAACCGCCCGCGACGGCACCCGAAACGGCACGCTTGCCGTGCGCCAGACGTCGGTACGGGGGGCCCTGCTTATTATTAATAGGCATCAAGGGCATCCGGAACGGTTATTTTTGCTCCGTTTCCCCCGCGCCAGGCCCCATTCCTGAGGCTTCCAGCGTTATCCGGGTTTCTCTAGCAGACCGGCACCCATCTGTCGAGATATGGCGGCCGAGGTCCTTTGCGTATACTGCGCACATGTTTTCCCAAACTGCTTTCCGCCCGCGCTGCGCCAAGTGGCTCATCGCAACCGGACTCTTCCTGATGCTCGGTGCCTGTGTTGAAAAACCCAGCACTCTCGAGCGCGTAAAGGAGGATGGCGTACTGCGCGTGATCACCCGCAACAGTCCGGCCACCTACTTCCAGGATCGCAACGGCGAAACCGGCTTCGAATACGAGCTGGTCAAGCGCTTCGCCGATGACCTGGGGGTCAAGCTCGAGATCGAAACCGCCGACAACCTCGACGACCTGTTCAATCAGCTGGGCAAACCCAACGGTCCGGTGCTGGCGGCCGCCGGCCTGGTCGGCAGCGACCAGCGCAAGCAACAGGCGCGCTTTTCCCACCCTTACCTGGAAGTCACCCCGCAGGTCATCTACCGTAACGGCCAGTCCCGCCCCACCACCCCGGCGGACCTGGTGGGCAAACGCATCACGGTATTGAAGGGCAGCACCCACGCCGAACAGCTGGCCGAACTGAAAAAGCAGAATCCTGCAATAGAATACGAAGAGTCCGACGCCGTCGAAGTGGTCGACCTACTGCGCATGGTCGACGAGGGCCAGATCGACCTGACCCTGGTGGATTCCAACGAAGTGGCGATGAACCAGGTCTACTTCCCCAACGTGCGAGTCGCCTTCGACCTCGGCGACGCCCGCAACCAGCGCTGGGCAGTGGCTCCGGGGGAAGACAACAGCCTGCTCAACGAAATCAACGCCTACCTCGACAAGGTGCAGAAGAACGGCACCCTGCAACGCCTGAAGGATCGTTATTACGGGCACGTCGATGTCCTCGGGTATGTCGGCGCCTATACCTTCGCCCAGCACCTGCAGCAACGCCTGCCCAAATACGAGAAACACTTCCAGGCCTCGGCCAAGGAAGAAAAGGTCGACTGGCGCCTGCTCGCGGCCATCGGCTACCAGGAATCGCTGTGGCAACCGAGCGTCACTTCCAAGACCGGCGTGCGCGGCCTGATGATGCTGACCCAGAGCACCGCCCAGGCCATGGGCGTGTCCAACCGCCTGGACGCCCGGCAGAGCATCAGTGGCGGCGCCAAGTACCTGGCCTACATGAAGGACCAGCTCGACGAGAAAATCGAGGAGCCGGATCGCACCTGGTTCGCGCTGGCCGCCTACAACGTTGGCAGCGGTCACCTGGATGACGCCCGCAAGCTGGCCGAGAACGAAGGCCTGAATCCGAACAAGTGGCTGGACGTGAAGAAGATGCTGCCGCGCCTGGCGCAGAAGCAGTGGTACAGCAAGACCCGCTACGGCTACGCCCGCGGCGGCGAGCCGGTGCACTTCGTCGCCAACATCCGCCGCTACTACGACATCCTCACCTGGGTGACCCAGCCGCAGCTGGAAGGCAGCCAGGTGGCCGAAGGCGCCTTGCACGTACCGGGCGTGGACAAGACCAAGCCGACCGAGCAGCCATCACAGCTATAGCCAGAGCCGAACACAGCCCTCGTAGGAGCTGGCTTGCCAGCGATGGCGGTTTATCGGGCAACAACGATGTCGACCATCAGATCGCTATCGCCGGCAAGCCGGCTCCCACAGTTTGTCCCATACCCTCCCGTGGGAGCGTGCCTGGCAGTCAGGCCTTCGGCGCAGCCGCCAGGATCAATTCCTTCATCTCCACCACCGCCGCCTTGAAGCCGACAAACAATGCATGGGCCACCAGTGCGTGGCCGATGTTCAGCTCGTTGATCCCCGGAATCGCCGCGACCGCCTCGACGTTGTGATAATGCAGGCCATGTCCGGCATTGACGATCAGCCCCTGGGACACGCCAAAGGCCACGCCATCGGCGATGCGCTTGAGTTCCTCGGCCACTTCGGCCGGAGTCTCGGCGTCGGCATAACGCCCGGTGTGCAATTCGATCGCCGGCGCGCCGACCCGCTTGGACGCGGCAATCTGCCGCTCATCGGCATCGATGAACAGCGACACTTCGCTGCCGATCCTGCTCAGGCGCTCCACCGCCGCCTTGATCCGCGCTTCCTGCCCGGCGACATCCAGGCCACCCTCGGTGGTCAGTTCCTGGCGGGTCTCCGGGACCAGGCAGATATGCGCCGGACGAATGCGCTCGGCGAACGCCATCATCTCTTCGGTCACGCCAATTTCGAAGTTCATGCGGGTTTGCAGCACCTCCTTGAGCAGCAGCACGTCGCGCTCCTGGATATGCCGGCGGTCTTCACGCAGGTGCACGGTGATGCCATCGGCGCCCGCCTCTTCGGCGTCCAGCGCGGCCTTGACCGGGTCGGGGTAACGCGTGCCCCGGGCCTGACGCAGGGTGGCTACGTGGTCGATATTCACACCGAGAAGAATGCGGGTGCTGGTGGTCACGGGAAGGCTCCTGAACAGTTGAAGATTCGGCCCACAGCATACACGGGGATTTCAGGGCTTTCGAAACAACTCGCGACTGACCAGCGGTTTACCCCCCAGATGCACCGCCAGCGCCTGGCGCATCAGGCGCTTGGCCGCCGACAGGGCACCGACCGCGGTCCAGTCGGCTTCGGCCATGGCCAGCAGCTCGGTGCCCTGGAACAGCCCGGGTTGCAACAGGTAGACCCGCTCGAGGCCGGCATCCACCTGCAGCCGGTACATGCCGTCCGCTGCCAGCGGTTCGCCATGGACATCCACGTCCAGGGCAAAGCCGTAGCCGAGGTCATCGAGCAGCCGCCACTCAAAGGAACGCAGCAGGGGTTCGAGGGGACGGCCTTCGGCCAGGGCGAGCAAGGTCGCGGCATAGTGGTCGAAGACCGCCGGATGCGGGTCTTCGGCGGGCAACAGGCGAATCAGCAGTTCGTTGAGGTAGAGGCCGCTGAACAGCGCTTCGCCGTTGAGCCAGGTGGAGACGCCGGCGCTTTCCATGCGCCCGACATTCTTCAGCTCGCCCCGGCCACGAAACTCGACCTCGAGGGGCACGAACGGTCGCGCCAATGTACCCGCCTTGCCCCGCGCGCTGCGCAGCACCGCGCGAAGCCGGCCTTGTGGCGTGATGAAATCCACCAGCGCGCTGCTTTCGCGGTAGGCGCGGGAGTGCAGGACGTAGGCCGGTTGGCCGGGAGGCGGGTTAGCCGACATGACGTCGAGCCTCAAACGACCTGGTTACAGATCGCCGTAACCCAACGAGCGCAGCGCCCGCTCGTCGTCGGACCAGCCGCCCTTCACCTTGACCCACAGGTTGAGCATGATCTTGGAGTCGAACAGCAGCTCCATGTCCTTGCGTGCCTCGGTGCCGATGCGCTTGATCCGCTCGCCCTTGTCACCAATGATGATCTTCTTCTGGCCGTCACGTTCGACGAGGATCAGCGCATGGATGTGCAGGGTCTTGCCCTGCTGCTTGAACTCTTCGATTTCCACGGTGATCTGGTAAGGCAGCTCCGCCCCCAGCTGGCGCATGATTTTCTCGCGCACCAGTTCCGCAGCGAGGAAACGACTGCTGCGATCGGTGATCTGGTCTTCCGGGAAGAAGTGCTCGTTTTCCGGCAGGTGCTGGGCGATCAGGCCTTCCAGGGCATCCAGGTTATGCCCTTGCTGGGCGGAGATCGGCACGATCTGCGCGTTCGGCAGCTGCTCCTGCAACCAGGTCAGATGCGGCATCAGCTCTGCCTTGTCTTCGATCCGGTCGGTCTTGTTCAGCGCGACGATCACCGGGCCTTCGACGTACTGGATGCGCTCCAGGACCATCTGGTCCTCTTCGGTCCAGCGGGTGCGGTCGACGACAAAGATCACCACGTCGACGTCTTTCAGGGCCGCCGAGGCGGTCTTGTTCATGTAGCGGTTCAGCGCCTTCTCGCCACCTTTGTGCATGCCTGGCGTGTCGACGTAGATTGCCTGGATGGCGCCTTCGGTCTTGATCCCGAGCATGTTGTGGCGGGTGGTCTGGGGCTTGCGCGAGGTGATCGCGAGCTTCTGGCCGAGGATATGGTTCAGCAGCGTGGATTTGCCCACGTTCGGCCGGCCGACGATGGCGACGTAGCCGCAGCGTGTTGCAATTGAATCAGTCATTACCATTCTCCACGCCCAGGGCAATCAGTGCTGCGGCGGCCGCTACCTGTTCGGCAATGCGACGGCTCACGCCCTGTCCTCGGCTTTTTTCATTCAATAGGGTGATTTCGCACTCGACGAAGAACGTCCGGCAATGCGGTTCACCCTGGATATCCACCACTTCGTAACGCGGCAGTTCACAGGCACGCGACTGCAGGAACTCCTGCAGGCGGGTCTTGGGGTCCTTGTTGGTGTCCACCAGCGTCAGGCTGTCGAACTCCGAGGTCAACCAGGCGAGCACCCGCTCGCGGGCCATTTCCATGCCGGCGTCGAGATAGATCGCGCCGATCAGCGCTTCCAGGGCATCGGCCAGGATCGACTCACGGCGGAAACCGCCGCTCTTCAACTCGCCGGACCCCAGGCGCAGGTAGTCGCCCAATTCGAAACCACGGGCCAGGACCGCCAGTGTTTCACCTTTTACCAGGCGTGCGCGCAAACGCGACAACTGGCCTTCGCGGGCCTGCGGGAAGCGGTCGAACAGCGCCTCGCCGGCAACGAAGTTGAGAATCGCGTCACCGAGAAACTCCAGGCGCTCGTTGTTGCGCCCGGCAAAACTGCGGTGAGTCAGGGCCAGGACCATCAGCTCCTGGTCCTTGAAGGTATAGCCGAGCTGGCGCTCGAGACGGCTCAAGGACACGGTCACGGTTTACCCACGCTGAATTCGTGGTCGAACTTGACCACCAGATCGATGTTCTGGATCAGCGGATCACGCTGCTCGTATTTCAAATGGGCGAGGAACCGGTTGTTCTCCACCGTCACGCTTAACGCTTTGTTCAAATCCACGTCCTGAATACTGTTGACCTGCATGCCGCGGGCAACATGGGTGTAAAAGTCGCTGACGGTGGTGACGCCCGCCGCCTTGTCGGTTTCCACCGACATGATGATTTTCTTCATCGACATGTAGTCGAGGTAATGCGGGATCAACTTGAATGCCGTACTGGCGACGAAGGCGACCAGCGCCAGGGCCAGCAACCAGCCGAAAAACGACAGACCTTTCTGGGAAGCGGCGGACTTCATGGTTGTTCTCATAGTGTTCAAGCACCTGAAAAGCATTCGGCGCTGTGTTCAACAGCGCCGCTTGGGTTACTTGATCAGGCCGACCCGCGAGAAATTCGGCAGGTGGCTGAATTTCGGATCAGGCCAGCTCATCCAGACCGCGAAGGCCTTGCCGACGATATTCTCGTCGGGAACCATGCCCAGCAGTTCCTTGGGAATACTGGGGTCATCCCAGTAGCGACTGTCATTGGAGTTGTCGCGGTTGTCGCCCATCATGAAGTAGTGCCCGGCCGGCACTTTCCATTCGTGGTCAGGCGGCGCGCGATAACGGCCCATCTCCTTGCGGATCAGGTGTTCGGCGGCGCCCAGCTTCTCTTTGTAGAGTTCGGCGCTGCCGAGCATGCCCGGTTCGTTGCCCACCAGTTGCTCGGCCACGGACTCGCCGTTGACGAACAGCTTCTTGTCACTGGTGTAACGCACCACATCGCCCGGCAGACCGACTACACGCTTGATGTAGTTGACGTTCGGATCGCTCGGGTAGCGAAACACCATCACATCGCCGCGCTGCGGATCACCGACCGGGATCACTTTCTTGTCGATCACCGGCAAACGGATCCCGTAGGAAAACTTGTTCACCAGGATGAAATCACCGACATCCAGGGTCGGCTTCATCGAGCCGGACGGAATCTGGAACGGCTCGACCAGAAACGACCGCAGTACCAGCACGATGAACAGCACCGGGAAGAAGGATTTGCCGTATTCAACCAGCAAAGGCTCCTTGTTCAGCTTCTCGACCACTTCTGCCTCGGGCTGCGAGACGCTGCCCTGGTAGGTGGAGATTGCCGCACGTCGGCGTGGCGCCAGAAAGACCAGATCGAGCAACGCCAACAGACCGCAGACGGCGACGGCGATGACCAGCAACAGCGGGAAATTTAGTGACATAGGACCTAACTATCCAACCTGAGCACCGCAAGGAAGGCTTCCTGTGGGATTTCCACGTTGCCTACTTGCTTCATGCGTTTCTTACCGGCCTTCTGCTTTTCCAACAGCTTGCGCTTACGGCTAACGTCACCACCGTAGCATTTGGCCAGTACGTTCTTTCTGAGCGCCTTGACGGTTGTCCGCGCCACGATCTGCCCGCCAATGGCGGCCTGGATGGCAACGTCGAACATCTGACGAGGAATCAGTTCTTTCATCTTCTCGGTCAACGCACGCCCTTTGTAGTGCGCGTTGTCACGATGCACGATCAACGCCAGGGCGTCGACCTTCTCACCGTTGATCAGTACATCCAGCTTGACCAGATTAGCTGACTGGTAGCGATCGAAGTGATAATCCAGCGAAGCATAGCCACGGCTGGTGGATTTCAGGCGATCGAAGAAGTCCAGGACCACTTCGTTCATCGGCAGGTCGTAGGTCACCTGCACCTGGGAACCGAGGAACAGCATGTCGTGCTGGATCCCGCGTTTTTCGATGCACAGTGTAATGACGTTGCCCAGGTGCTCCTGCGGTACCAGGATATTGGCCCGCACGATCGGCTCGCGCATGTCCTCGATGGCGGACAGGTCCGGCAGCTTGGACGGGTTGTCGACGTAGATGGTCTCGCCGTTCTTGAGCTTGAGCTCGAAGATTACCGTCGGCGCCGTGGTGATCAGGTCCAGGTCGTACTCGCGCTCCAGGCGCTCCTGGATGATCTCCATGTGCAGCATGCCGAGGAACCCGCAACGGAAGCCGAAGCCCAGGGCATCGGAACTTTCCGGGGTGTACTGCAGCGAGGAGTCGTTCAGCGTGAGCTTTTGCAGGGCTTCGCGGAAGTCTTCGAAATCGTCGGAACTGACCGGGAACAGGCCGGCGTAGACCTGCGGCTGGATGCGTTTGAAGCCCGGCAGCACGTCGACATCGGGGGTGGTGCTCAGGGTCAGGGTGTCACCCACCGGCGCACCGTGGATGTCCTTGATACCGGCGATGATAAAGCCCACTTCGCCGGCCTTCAGGTCGACGGTGGCGGTGTGCTTGGGGTTGAACACGCCGACGCTGTCCACCAGGTGCATCTTGCCGGTGGACTTGACCAGGATCTTGTCGCCCTTCTTCACGCGGCCGTGGCGCACGCGCACCAGGGACACGACGCCCAGGTAGTTGTCGAACCAGGAGTCGATGATCAACGCCTGCAGCGGATCTTCGATATTGCCGGTCGGCGCGGGAATGGTGGCGACCAGGCGCTCGAGCACCTCATCGACACCCAGGCCGGTCTTGGCGCTGCAGGTGACGGCGTCGGTGGCATCGATACCGATGATCTTCTCGATCTCTTCCTTCACCCGCTCCGGCTCGGCCTGCGGCAGGTCGATCTTGTTCAGCACCGGCATGACTTCCAGGCCCTGCTCGATCGCCGTGTAGCAGTTGGCAACCGACTGGGCCTCGACGCCCTGGCCGGCGTCGACCACCAGCAGCGCACCTTCACAGGCCGCCAGGGAACGGCTGACTTCGTAGGTGAAGTCGACGTGGCCCGGGGTATCGATGAAGTTCAGCTGATAGGTGATGCCGTCTTTGGCCTTGTAGTACAAGGTGACGCTATGGGCCTTGATGGTGATCCCGCGCTCGCGCTCGAGGTCCATGGAATCCAGCACCTGCGCTTCCATCTCGCGTTCGGCAAGGCCGCCGCACATCTGGATGAAGCGATCGGCCAGAGTCGACTTGCCATGGTCAATGTGGGCGATGATGGAGAAATTGCGGATATGACTCAAATCACTCACGGGTCAACACTCAAAAAGGTTGCAGGCAGACTGCCCGCCGAAAAATAGCCGGGAATTGTACCTGATGCGCGACCTAGGCGTCACGTTCACAGGCAAGGCGACCGGCACAAAAAAGCCCCGGCTGGTCGGCAGGGGCTTTTTTTCGGGGTTACCCAGGCGTGTTTGCCGCCCTTATCCCGCTCGACGCAGCAGCCAGAGCCCGGCAATCGCACAGATCCCCGCCGGCACCAGCACCGCGAGCAGCGGCGAAAAGCCGAACACCAGGCTCGACGGCCCCAGCAGGTCCTGGGCGATACGGAAGGTGAAGCCCACCAGTACGCCGGTGAACACCCGCTGGCCGAGGGTCACCGAACGCAAGGGGCCGAAGATGAACGAGATGGCCATCAGCACCAGCGCGGCGGTGACCAGCGGTTGCAGGATCTTGACCCAGAACGCCAACCAGTAACGGCCATTGGCCAGCCCCTGGTCCGCCAGGTAATGGATGTAGCCCCACAGGCCGCTGATGGACAGCGCTTCGGGCACCATCACCACGGTGCTCAGCAGATTCGGGCTGAGGGACACGCCCCACAGCTCCTCCGGACTGTTGATGACCTCGGTGTGATCGCCACGGAAATAGGTGGTGGTGACATCCGTCAGGTTCCAGTGATCCTTGTCGAAGCGAGCCTGCCTGGCGAAGCTCGACGACAGCAGATGCCGCTGCTCGTCGAAATGATAACGGGTCACCCCATAGAGCAGGCCGTTGGGTTGCACGGCGTTGATATGGATGAATTCGTCGCCCTGGCGGTGCCACAGGCCGTGCTTGGAGCTCTGCGCATCGCCCGAACCCTGGGCCAGCGCCCGGTTGGCCTGGGCCTGGCTCTCGGTGACCGGCGCGACATACTCGCCGACCAGCACGCCGACGATCATCAGCACCAGCATCGGTTTCATCACCGCCCAGACGATGCGTCCGATGGAGACGCCGGCCGCGCGCATGATGGTCAGTTCGCTGTTGCTCGCCAGGCTGCCCAGGCCGATCAGGCAGCCGATCAGGCCGGCCATCGGCAACATGTCATAGACGCGACGAGGCGCCGTCAGCACCACGAAGCTGAGGATATCGCCCCAGGTGTAGGTGTCGCTGACATTGCCCATCTCGTCGATAAAGGCGAACAGCGAGGCCAGGCCCAGGATGATCCCGAGCACCGCCAGGATCGCCAGGAATACGGTACTGCCGATGTAGCGGTCGAGCTTAACCACGAGCCATCTCCTTCATGTCGCGGCGACTCGCCAGCTTCAAACGCAACGGTTCCCAATACAGCAGCCCCAGGCCGATCACCAGGAACAACCCGTGCACCCACCACAAGCCGAGCAGCGGCGACAGGTGGCCCTTCTCCAGCGAACCGCGGGCGGAAATCAGCATGGTCAGGTACGCCATGTACAGCAGGATCGCCGGCAACAGCTTGAGGAAACGGCCCTGACGCGGGTTGACCCGCGACAGCGGCACCGCCATGAGCGTCACGATAAAGACCAGCAGCGGCAGGGACAGGCGCCATTGCAGCTCGGCAATCGACTTGCGCTCGCTGCTGCCCCACAGATCGCGGGTCGCGAGGGCGTCACGGTCGGTCACCTCGTTGCTGATTTCGGGTTTCTCCATCTGCACGCCGTAGGTGTCATATTTGATAGCCCGATAGTCCGCCTGTCCCGGGCTGCCGTCATAGCGGTAGCCATTCTCGAGAATCAGGTAGCGGTTGCCGTCAGGCTTGACTTCCAGGCGCCCGTGATCGGCGACCAGCACCGAGATGCCACGGTCCTTCTTGTCCTGGCCGAGACGTTTCTCGGAAATGAACACGCCGCCCAGCTGGGTGCGGTCATCCGACAGTTTCTCGGTGTAGGTGATCCGCGATCCATCGTTCAGCGCCTGGAAGCGCCCCGGCTCCAGGGTGTCGAATTCGGTCAGGGCATCCTGCTTGTTGAGCACCAACTGGAACTGGTAGGCGCCCTGGGGGGCCAGGCTCAGGCTCAACCAGGCCACCAGCAGGGCCACCAGCAGGGCCGGTGCCATCGTCATGCCGAGCAGGCGTTGCTGGCTCATGCCGGTGGCGGACAGCACGGTCATCTCGCTTTCCAGATACAACCGGCCGTAGGCCAGCAGAATCCCGAGAAACAGGCCCAAGGGCAGGATCAACTGCAGGAAACCGGGCAGGCGGAAGCCCATGATCAGGAACAGCGCCCCCGGATCCAGGGCGCCCGAAGCGGCCTGGGCGAGGAATTTGACGAAGCGCCCGCTCATGGTGATCACCAGCAGCACGGCGCTGACGGCACTCAATGTAACCAGGACTTCGCGAGACAGATAACGAAAGACGATCAAACCAGACACTCCAGGGTTGTCAGGCTAACTAAGGCGGCCGAACAAGCAAGCATATAGAGTCAGCTCATCAAGAGCCGTCTAAAAAGATGGCGCATTATCCTGTGATTGGCCGCCCCTGTCACTGCGCACGCTCAACCACGCACGCAAAGCTGCAACGCAGGGTTGTCAGCGGCGGGCGGCGAGGTTCAAACTGCCGCCTTTGTCGCTTGCACGCCACCGCGTTGCCAAGCCGCCCAGCGCAGAGCCTCGCTTCGCGCCCACTGACCTTTATTCAGGGACCCAGACATGGAACTGGTTGTAAAAAGCGTTAGCCCAGAAACGTTGAAAACCGCCACCCTGGTACTCGCTGTCGGCGAAGGCCGCAAGCTCGGTACTGCCGCGCAGAAAGTCGATGAACTGACTGGCGGCGCCATCAGTGCCATCCTCAAGCGCGGCGACCTGGCCGGCAAGGTCGGCCAGAGCCTGCTGTTGCAGAGCCTGCCGAACCTGAAGGCCGAGCGCGTGCTGCTGGTGGGCGTGGGCAAGGACGCCGAGCTGGGCGACCGGCCGTTCCGCAAGACCGTCGCCGGCATCCTCGGCACCCTCAAGGGCCTGGGTGGCAGCGATGCCGTGCTCGCCCTCGACGAGCTGGTGGTCAAGGGTCGCGACAGCTATGGCAAGACCCGCCTGCTGGCGGAAAGCCTGCTGGATGGCGAGTACAGCTTCGACGCCTACAAGAGCCAGAAAGCCGAGCCGCGTGCCCTGAAGAAAGTCACCCTGGTCACCATCAAGGCCGCGCAAGCCGAAGTCGAACGCGCCGTGACCCACGCCAAGGCCATCGCCAACGGCATGGCATTCACCCGCGACCTGGGCAACACCCCGCCGAACATCTGCCACCCGAGCTACCTCGCCGAGCAGGCCAAGAACCTGGGCAAGACCCACAAGGGCCTGAAGGTCGAGATCTTCGACGAGAAGAAGATCAAGGAACTGGGCATGGGCTCGTTCTACGCCGTGGGCCAGGGCAGCGACCAGCCACCACGACTGATCGTCATGCAGTACAACGGCGGCAAGAAATCCGAGAAGCCGTTCGCCCTGGTCGGCAAGGGCATCACCTTCGACACCGGCGGTATCAGCCTCAAGCCGGGCGCCGGCATGGATGAAATGAAGTACGACATGGGCGGTGCCGCCAGTGTCTTCGGTACGCTGCAGGCCGTGCTGGAACTGAAGCTGCCGATCAACCTGGTGTGCATCCTGGCCTGTGCCGAGAACATGCCGAGCGGCGGCGCGACCCGTCCGGGCGACATCGTCACCACCCTGAGCGGCCAGACCGTGGAAATCCTCAACACCGACGCCGAAGGCCGCCTGGTGCTGTGCGACGCCCTGACCTACGCCGAACGCTTCAAGCCCCAGGCGGTGATCGATATCGCCACCCTGACCGGCGCCTGCATCGTCGCCCTCGGCTCGCACACCTCGGGCCTGCTGGGCAACAACGACGAGCTGATCGAGCAACTGCTGAACGCCGGCCGCCAGGCCGACGACCGCGCCTGGCAACTGCCGCTGTTCGATGAGTACCAGGAGCAACTGGACAGCCCGTTCGCCGACATCGCCAACATCGGCGGGCCGAAGGCCGGCACCATCACCGCCGCCTGCTTCCTGTCGCGCTTCACCAAGAACCTCAACTGGGCCCACCTGGACATCGCCGGCACCGCCTGGACCAGCGGCGGCAAGGACAAGGGCGCCACCGGCCGTCCGGTGCCCCTGCTGACCCAATACCTGCTGGATCGCGCCAAGGCCTGACGCCGGCGACCAGGGCGCCCTCCTCCGCTGAGCAGGGCGCCGTGGCTCAGGAACCTCTATGACCCAAGTCGATTTCTATATTCTGCCCAGCCCTGATCCTTCAGCCCGGCTGGATTTCGCCTGCAAGCTGACCGAAAAGGCCTGGCGCCTGGGGCACAAGGTCTATCTGCACTGCAGCGATGCCGGCCAGCGCGATGAGCTGGACGCCCGCCTGTGGCGCTTCAAGGGCGAGAGCTTCGTTCCCCACGGCCCCGCGGAAAGCGAACCCGAGGGCAGCGTAGTCCTGGGACTGGGCGAAGACCCCGGCCCTCATCAGGACCTGCTGGTGAACCTGGACTTGAAAGTCCCGCCCTTTGCCTCGCGCTTTGCCCGCGTGGCGGAAGTGGTGGTGGAAGACCCGGCGATCCGCCAGGCGGCGCGGGAGAGTTTCCGCTTCTACCGCGAACAGGGATATCCTCTGCAAGATCACCGTCTACAGCGACTTTGAGCACCCCGATGGACACTCCAAAACAACCACAAAAAGCTGCCCCCCTACTCGATGAGCTGGAATCGATCCGCAAGTTGCTCGGCGACGACACCCTGCAGCCACCGCTGCTGACCGAAACCGTCGCCAGCGAAGGGCAGATTCCCCTGCTGTTCGACATGGTGGGTAAAAAGGCCGAGGTCGAGCCAGTCCCCGAGGTCGCGCCGCCAGTCGCGGCCGAACCGGCACCCGCGCCGGCACCGATCGCCGAAGCGAAGCCGGAACCGGCCAGGCCCGGCAACCAGGACGCCCTGCTGCACCTGGACAGCGAATTGCGCGCCGCCGCGCAACTGATCATGCAGGACGTGATCGACGACTTCGCCCCGCATATCGAAACCGAGATCAAGCGCCGCCTGGATGCCCGGATGGAGCGCCTGCTGAGCCAGTATCCTTCCTGACACGACGCTCCCACACAAGACCGCGTTTCAGCGCAAAATAGCGCGCCAGCGGGCATATTTGTCCCCCGGGCCCTCACCTCGCTCTACGCCCCGCGCCATATCCCCGTTATACTTGCCGGCTTTCCTGAATTAACGCCTAAGGGTCCCGCCGCGCATGGATAAGACCTACCAGCCGCACGCCATTGAAACTTCCTGGTACCAGACCTGGGAGTCCGAGAACTACTTCGCCCCGCAAGGCGCGGGCGACTCGTACACCATCATGATCCCGCCGCCGAACGTCACCGGCAGCCTGCACATGGGCCACGGCTTCAACAACGCGATCATGGATGCCCTGATCCGTTTCCGCCGCATGCAGGGTCGCAATACCCTGTGGCAGCCGGGCACCGACCACGCGGGGATCGCCACCCAGATGCTGGTGGAGCGCCAGCTCGAAGCCCAGGGCCAGAACCGGCATGACCTGGGACGCGAGAAGTTTCTCGAAAAGGTGTGGGAGTGGAAGGACCAATCCGGTGGCAATATCAGCCGCCAGATCCGCCGCCTGGGCTCGTCCGTGGACTGGAGCCGCGAGCGCTTCACCATGGATGACGGCCTTTCCGAAGCGGTCAAGGAAGCCTTCGTGCGCCTGCACGAAGACGGCCTGATCTACCGCGGCAAGCGCCTGGTCAACTGGGACACCAAGCTGCACACGGCGATTTCCGACCTCGAAGTGGAAAACCACGACGAAAAGGGTTTCCTGTGGAACCTGCGCTACCCGCTGGCTGATGGCGCCAAGACCGCCGAAGGCCTGGACTACCTGATCGTCGCAACCACTCGTCCGGAAACCATGCTTGGCGACGCCGCCGTCGCGGTCAACCCGGAAGACGAACGCTACAAGGCCCTGATCGGCAAGTTCGTCGAGCTGCCGCTGGTCGGCCGCCGCATTCCGATCATCGCCGACGATTATTGCGATCCCGAATTCGGCACCGGCTGCGTGAAGATCACCCCGGCCCACGACTTCAACGACTATGAAGTCGGCAAGCGCCACAACCTGCCGCTGCTGAACATCTTCGACAAGAACGCCTCTGTCCTGCCGGCATGCCAGGTGTTCAACCTCGACGGCACGCTGAACGACAGCATCGACGGCAAGATCCCGGCGCAATACGCCGGCCTCGACCGTTTCGAGGCGCGCAAGCAGATCGTTGCCGATTTCGATGCCGCGGGCCTGCTGGTCAGCGTCGATGACCATGCCCTGAAAGTGCCGAAGGGCGACCGTTCGGGCACCATCATCGAGCCGTGGCTGACCGACCAGTGGTACGTGTCGACCAAGCCGCTGGCCGAACCGGCCATTGCCGCCGTGGAAGACGGTCGCATCGCCTTCGTGCCCAAGCAGTACGAAAACATGTACTTCTCCTGGATGCGCGATATCCAGGACTGGTGCATCAGCCGCCAGCTGTGGTGGGGCCACCGCATTCCGGCCTGGTACGACGAGTCGGGCAAGGTCTATGTCGGTCGTGACGAAGCCGAAGTACGGGCCAAGCACAACCTCGGCCCGGACGTTGCGCTGCAACAGGACAACGACGTCCTCGACACCTGGTTCAGTTCGGGCCTGTGGACCTTCTCCACCCTGGGCTGGCCGGAGCAGACCGACTTCCTCAAGACCTTCCACCCCACCGATGTGCTGGTAACCGGTTTCGACATCATTTTCTTCTGGGTCGCCCGGATGATCATGCTGACCATGCACCTGGTGAAGAACGAGGACGGCACCCCGCAGGTCCCGTTCAAGACTGTCTACGTCCACGGCCTGGTGCGTGATGGCCAGGGCCAGAAGATGTCCAAGTCCAAGGGCAACGTCCTCGATCCGCTGGACATCATCGACGGTATCGAGCTCGAAGCCCTGGTGCAGAAACGCACCACCGGCCTGATGCAGCCCAAATTGCAGAAGGCCATCGAGAAGCAGACCCGCGCCGAATTCGCCGAAGGTATCGCCAGCTACGGCACCGACGCCCTGCGCTTCACCTTCTGCTCGCTGGCTTCCACCGGTCGCGACATCAAGTTCGACATGGGCCGCGTCGAAGGCTATCGCAACTTCTGCAACAAGATCTGGAACGCCGCGCGTTATGTGCTGGACAAGGGCGAAGACTGCGGCCAGAACGGCGAAGCCTACGAGCTGTCCCTGGCTGATCGCTGGATCATCTCGCAGTTGCAGCGCACCGAAGCCGAAGTGACCCGCCAGCTCGACCAGTTCCGCTTCGACCTCGCGGCCCAGGCCCTCTACGAGTTCATCTGGAACCAGTACTGCGACTGGTACCTGGAACTGTCCAAGCCGGTCCTGTGGGACGAGAACGCACCGATCGAACGCCATCGCGGCACCCGACGCACCCTGGTGCGCGTGCTGGAAGTGGCCCTGCGCCTGGCGCATCCGTTCATGCCGTTCATCACCGAGGAAATCTGGCAGCGCCTGGCGCCGCTGGTCGGGGCGCAAGGCAAGACCATCATGCTGCAACCATGGCCGGTGGCGAACGAAGCGCGGATCGACGCGGTTGCCGAAGACGATATCGAATGGCTCAAGGGCCTGATGCTCGGCGTGCGCAACATCCGCGCCGAGATGAATATCGGCCCGGGCAAGCCATTGGCGTTGTTCCTGAAGAACGTCAACGAGCAGGATCAGCGTCGCCTGAGCGAGAACGAGCAGTTGCTGAAAAAGCTCGCGAAACTCGAATCGATCACCGTGCTGGCTGCCGGCGACGAGGCACCGCTGTCCGCCACCGCCCTGGTGGGCGAGATGGAAGTGCTGGTGCCGATGGCCGGACTGATCGACAAGGGCGCCGAACTGGCGCGCCTGGACAAGGAAATCCAGCGCCTGCAGGGTGAAGTGCAACGGGTCGGCGGCAAGCTGTCCAATGCCGCGTTCGTCGACAAGGCTCCAGCCGAAGTCATCGAGAAAGAGCGCGCCAAGCTGGCCGAGGCCGAACAGGCCCTGGGCAAGCTGGCCGAGCAGCATGCACGGATCGCCAGCCTGTAAGCGTGACGCCTGACTGAAAAAGGGAGGCCCTCGGGTCTCCCTTTTTCATGCCCGGCGCATCCTCACAAGCGCCCCGAAACCTTGCAGGAGCCGGCTTGCTGGCGATAAGGCCCGCGGGCCTGGCGCCGCCTGATCGGACGCCATCGCCGACAAGCCGGCGCCTACCGGGTTATGTCGCGCTCAAGACAGAAGATCGGCACTGGAGCGTGTCCGCCACAATGCCCTGCGCGCCAGCGTCGGGGAATATGGGACAATGCCCGTCACTCCAAGCCCTACCCGAATCGATCCCGCCATGAACGCCCCGAGCAAACCCAAAGCCCCGCGCAAGAAGCCCAAGCCCGCCACCCCGGCCAAGAGCGTCGAGCCTCGCGAGAAAGCCAGCCTGCACCCACGCAACCGTCACCAGGGCCGCTATGACTTCCCGCAACTGATCAAGGGCTGCCCCGAACTGGGCCAGTTCGTGATCCTCAACCCCTATGGCAAGGAAAGCATCGACTTCGCCGACCCGGCTGCGGTGCGCGTGTTCAACCGGGCGCTGCTCAAGGCCTTCTACGGTATCCAGCACTGGGACATTCCGGCCGACTTCCTCTGTCCGCCAGTGCCGGGGCGAGCCGACTACGTGCACTTTCTCGCCGACCTGCTGGCCGAAAGCAACCAGGGCAACATTCCCCGTGGCGCGGCCGTGCGCGTGCTGGATATCGGCGTCGGCGCCAACTGCATCTATCCGTTGATCGGCCATGGCGACTATCGCTGGCAGTTTCTCGGCTCGGATATCGACAAGACCGCCCTGGCCGCGGCCAAGGCCATCGTCCAGGCCAACGGCCTGAACAAGGCCATCACCCTGCGCCAGCAAGACAACCCGAAGCACATCCTCAGCGGCCTGCTGGACAGTACCGAGCATTTTGACCTGACCCTGTGCAATCCGCCGTTCCATGCGTCCCTGGATGAAGCCCAAAGCGGCAGCCGGCGCAAATGGCGCGCCCTGGGCAAGGCCGACCCCAAGCGCAAGCTGCCCGTCCTGAATTTCGGCGGTCAGGCGGCGGAATTATGGTGTGAGGGGGGCGAAGTGCGCTTCGTGACCCAACTGATCAGCGAAAGCCCGCCACTGGCGAGCCAGGTGCTGTGGTTCAGCACCCTGGTGTCGAAGGCCTCGAACCTGCCGGCCATCGAAGCGGCCCTGAAAAAAGCCGGCGCCCTGGAGAGCAGGGTGGTGGAGATGTCCCAGGGCCAGAAGCAGAGCCGTTTCGTCGCCTGGACGTTCCACAGCCAGGCCCAGCAACAGGCCTGGGCGCAACGGCACTGGAGCGCGGCCCGCGCCTGAGGCTTTCACCAGGCGAAAAAAACCGTGCCCGGATCGCTCCGAGGCACGGTCGCACTGCGTCTTACTTGTTAACAGCGTCAGTCAGGCCTTTGGCCACAACGAGCTTGATAACTTTCTTGGCAGCGATTTCGATGGCAGCGCCAGTCGATGGGTTGCGGCCAGTACGGGCAGGACGCTCGGTCACTTTCAGCTTGCCGATACCTGGCAGGGTGATTTCGCCGCCGTTTTCCAGTTGATCGGCAACGATCTGGCCCAGTTGGTCCAAGGCAGCGCGAGCGGTGGTTTTCGGCGCGTCGATAGCTTCAGCGATGTCGGCGATCAGTTGGTCTTTAGTCAAAGCCATTGAGATGTTCCTTCCCTATCAAATTCATTTGGATTGCAGAGTGCAGTGTCAGCCGTCGAGCCAAGTCTTGTGGACCTGACACCCCGCTGATAAACCACGACGGATCGCGGATGTAGATAGCAAAAACGGGGTTTGGTTCGACCTGACACCTGCTGAATGCACGCTTTGCGCCCTTACTGTGCGCAAGACGGGGGCAAAACTAGCACAGAGACGGGGAAATATCCGCCTCTACCTAGCCATTTGGTCAGCTTTTGCGCTCGTTTTCGAAAAAAAACTGCCAGAAACCGCCGATCGGCCAAGTTTGACCCCGCAAACGCTGATTCGGTCCGCGTCTACGGTACACTGGCAGCTTTTCCGGGGAGCCGCTCTTCCCCCTGACAATCAGCCGAGAAACCCATGCCGATCCGTCACTGTATCGTCCACCTGATCGACAAGAAACCCGATGGCACGCCAGCCGTACTCCACGCCCGCGATTCGGAACTGAGCGAGTCCCAGGCCATCGAGCACATGCTGGCCGACCTCAATGAAAGCTATAACGCCAAGCAGGGCAAGGCCTGGGGCTTTTTCCACGCCGAGTCCGGCGCGCATCCTTTCAGCGGCTGGCTGAAAGAGTACCTGGACGGCGGCAAGGATTTTACCGCGTTCAGCCGCGTGGCCGTGGAACACCTGCAGAAGCTGATGGAAGAGTCCAACCTCTCGGTCGGCGGCCACGTCCTGTTCGCCCACTACCAGCAAGGCATGACCGATTACCTGGCCATCGCCCTGCTGCACCACAGCGAGGGCGTGGCGGTGAATGCCGAGCTGGACGTCACCCCGTCCCGGCACCTGGACCTGGCCCAGTTGCACCTGGCCGCGCGCATCAACATCTCCGAGTGGCAGAACAACAAGCAATCCAAGCAGTACATTTCCTTTATCAAGGGCAAGAACGGCAAGAAGGTCTCGGAGTACTTCCGCGACTTCATCGGCTGCCAGGAAGGGGTCGACGGCCCGGGTGAGACCCGCACCCTGCTCAAGGCCTTCAGTGACTTCGTCGAAAGCGAGGACCTGCCCGAAGACGATGCCCGCGAGAAAACCAAGACCCTGGTGGACTACGCCAGCAGCCAGGCCAAGATGGGCGAACCCATGGGCCTGGAAGAGCTGTCCGGGTTGATCGACGAAGACCGCCCGCGGGCGTTCTACGAACATATCCGCAACAAGGACTATGGCCTGTCGCCGGAAATCCCCGCCGACAAACGCACCCTGAACCAGTTCCGCCGCTTCACCGGTCGGGCCGAAGGGCTGTCCATCAGCTTCGAAGCGCACCTGCTGGGCTCGAAGATCGAATATGACGAGGAAGCCGGGACCCTGATCATCAAGGGCCTGCCGACCCAGCTCACCGATCAGCTCAAGCGCCGCAAGGACTGAACCGTGCTCAATGGCATGTTGAAGAAGTTCCTGCTGATCCTGCTGGTGGTCGTGGCCTATCAGAACTGGGGCAAGATCGAGCGGGTGTTCAAGCCCGGTTCGGTGGTCTCCGAACAGACCCAGGCCAGGGCCCGGGTGACTCTCTATGCCACCGACTGGTGCGGCTACTGCAAGCTGACCCGGCGTTTTCTCGACCAGAAGGGCATTCCCTACAGGGAGTTCGATATCGAGAAGAACGCCGAGGCGCGCAAGGCCTATGAAGCCCTGGGTGGCGGGGGTATTCCGATACTGGATGTCAACGGCACCCTGATCCGCGGGTATCAGCCGGAGGCGATCATCGCCGCCCTGCAATAGCCAGCCGGACGCATTCCCATTGTAGGAGCCGGCTTGCCGGCGATGGCGGCCGCAAGATCGATGCGAGACTCATGGGCCTCATCGCCGGCAAGCCGGCTCCTACAGGGGGACGGTGTTTTCAATCCCGTAGCGCTTCGATCCTGAAGCCGAGCCGCGGAAAGTGCACATGCACCACGCCCGCGCGTTCATCCACACGTCGCAGGATCAGTTCCTCGCTGCCCGCAAACAGCAACTCGCCGGCCACCGGATCAACACCATAATCCGTCGCCGCGATCACCACCCGCTGGCCGGCCTTGAAACCATTCGGGTCGTTGAAGACTTCATCGGGAAGATCGGCCGGCGTGGCCTCGCGCGCGACCTGCAACGCCTCCTCGGCGCTCATGACATTCGCGGCGCCATGCCCGAACCCCAGGACCCGGGCGAGCCAGGCCGATACGGCCGGGTATTCGTCCACCAGCGGTGAAGTGACCGGCGTGGCCTTGAGGAACCATAGCGGATGGGCCATCGCGATATCGGCGATGGAGGGCTGGCCAAACAGGAAGTCGCCCTCTTCACGCTGCAGCTGCTGTTCCAGGCGCGCCATGAAGGTCGGCCACTGGTGCCGGGCCTCTTCCAGGGATACCCGGGTGGCCGAACCACCGCTGAACAGGCCGGCGCGATCGATCATGAAGCCCTTGAGCTGCTCCGGGGAAAGCCGGGCAAAGCGCACCGCCGCCGATTCCGGCTGGAACACCAGGCTCACGGCATGCTTGAACACCACCGAATCGGCCCAGGCGGCGAAGGTCGCCGCGACCATTTCCCGTCCTTCGGGGAACAGGGTCGGCGAGGCCTTTTCCTGTTCGAGGCGACGGGCGATCAAGGCGGTGTCGCAATAGATATCCGCGCCCACCTGCAACACCGGCGTCTTGCGATAACCGCCGGTCAAGGCCGTCAGGTCGGGCTTGGGCATTACTGGCGGGATAGTCACCGAACGCCAGGACAGCCCCTTGAACCCCAGCAACAACCGGGCCTTTTCGGCAAAGGGCGAAGTTGCGTAATGATGAAGAATCAACTCAGGCATGCTGGAGTCCGCCGGACAGATAGGAGCCCGCAGCTTAGCCTGCAAATCGGGGTCAGCCTACCCGGATGGCCTGATGTCGCCTTATCAGCGATATCAATGACACGCCAGCCTGTTCGTGATGGGGCACCGAAAGGCGCCCCTTGTCATTTTCGGCCGACCGAAAAATCTTCCAGGCTGAAACCCGCCGCCAGGTTTTCCTTGGCGCTCTTGCGCAATTTCTTGATCAGGCGCTCCTGGCGCAGGGCCTCGCCCTTGTCGCCGCACGCCTCGATATACACCAGCGCCACCGCCGGGCTCGAATGGAAGAAACGCGCGCCCTTGCCGCTCTGGTGCGAGGCAAAACGCCGTTGCGGATCGTCGCTGATGCCGCAATACAGCGAGCCGTTGGCAGCCCGGACCAGATAGACGAACCAGGGCTTGGCCGCCGGTGTGGCAGGTTCAGTGGCGGCAATCGGCGCTTGGTGGGTGTTCACGGGGCAAAGGGACTTGGCGGCAACGGGGCCGGAATCTTAGCAGACCTCAGCGGTTCGCCTGGAATACCTTCAAGCCCTTGAGCGCCTGGGCACGCACGGCGTTTTTCACCAGTGGCGTCCAGCCCAGCAGCAGGCCTTTGGTGCCCAGGGCCTGGCGGGCCCAGCGCCACAGGTCGAAATGATCGTGGTGCTCGCAGATCTTGCCATCGCGGAACACGAAGCGGGCCTGGATATCGTTGACCACGATATTGCCGGTCTGGCTGAACAGGTACGTCGCCACCCAGTGGGCGCCCCCGGTGCGCTCATCGGCGCGAACATTGTCGAAGACCAGGCTGAAGTCCTTGGCCCGGGTCGTCAGCATGCGCCACATATCACCGGCGTCACGACCGCGCAGTTCGCCGAAGGCCGGATCACTGAACAGCACGTCCTCGGTGTAGCAGGCGCTCATCGCCTCGGCATCCAGTCGCTGGAAAGCCTTGTAGAACTCGGTAATCAACGCGCTGTGGGCATCACTCATGGGCAGGCTCCGTGCAGATCAAAAGATTGCCTGCACGATAGTCCGCAAATGCCCGCCTGACCATCGGCATTCGCCGGCCGAATACCCGCAGTGCGAGGTGCTTCAGAGTTTTTCGCTGTTGACCTGCACATAGCGCGCCCGACCGGCGCCTAGCCCCGCGACAATGGCGCCAAGACCGATCACGCCGAAGATCCAGCCCAGGGCCTGCCAGTCGCCGGTGAGGTCATGCACCAGGCCGACCGCGAACGGCCCCATGGAAGCCAGGGTGTAGCCGATGCCCTGGGCCATGCTCGACAGGTTCGCTGCCACATGGGCATCGCGCGAACGCAGCACGATCAGGGTCAGCGCCAGGCTGAAAGTGCCGCCCTGCCCCAGTCCCAGCAGGATCGCCCAGCCCCAGAGCCCGTCGAGCGGTGCATACAGGCAACCGAACAGGCCGCCCAGGGTCAGCAGCATGACCACCAGGATCGCCAGCCGCTGGTCCTTGCCACGGGTAGCCAGCCAGGGCGCGGCCAGTGAACTGGCCAGTTGCACGAGGATCGAACCGGACAGCACGATCCCCGCCTGGGTAGCCGTCAGGCCGCGGCCGATCAGCACCGAAGGCAACCAGCCGAAGACAATGTAGGCCAGGGACGATTGCAGCCCCATGTACAGGGTCACCTGCCAGGCCAGCGGATCGCGCAACAGGCCGCGCACGCGGTACGCCGCCTGATGGGCACCGTGCTTGTTGCCGACCTGTGGCAGCCACAGCAACGCCGCCACCAGCGCCGGGATCACCCAGAAGCCCAGGCCCAGCGACCAACTGTTACCCAGGTGCTGGCTCAGCGGCACCGTCGCCCCTGCCGCCATCGCGGCGCCCAGGCACAGGGCCATGGTGTAGACCCCGGTCATGGTCCCCGCCTGCCTGGGAAAGTCACGCTTGACGATTCCCGGCAACAGCACGCCGATGACGCCGATACTCGCGCCCGCCATGATGCTGCCGGCAAACAGGCCGAACTCGCCAAAGGAACTGCGCACGATCAGACCACCCGCCAGGGTCAGCAGGATTCCCAGCACCACCCGCTCACTGCCAAAACGCCGCGCCAGCAACGGCGCCAGGGGGGCAAACAACCCCAGGCAGAGCACGGGCAAGGTGGTCAGCAAGCCGGCCTTGGCCGCCGACAAGCCGAGGCTGCGGGACACCTCGCTGAGCATCGGCGCCATGCTCGACAACGCCGGGCGCAGGTTCAAGGCCACCAGCACCAGCCCCAGCAGCAACAACCAGGGACGGCGCAGCAGCGGTTGCTCCTGCTGGACGATGGCGTCATCGGCTTCGGCGTCGATCAGCAACCTGTCGAGCTCGGACGACTGGGCTGGCGTGGATGTCGAGGTAGTTGAAGCAGAAAGGGGCATGAGGCTCTCGGATTCAAGGTTCATTGATCAAGGTCCGGCACAGGGCCTTGGCGCGTTCCGGGTCGCGCTGCTCGACCGCCTCCAGCAGGGCGATATGCAGATCGAACACCGACTGGCGACGTGGCGTGATATCCAGCGTCTGGTGCAGGGCACCGGCAATCACACTGGAAAAGTAGCGATACAGCTCGCTGAGCATCGGGTTGTGCGCGGCGTCGATCAGGCGCTGGTGAAACACCAGGTCGCAGGTGATGTAGCTGTCGAGGTCGCCGTGGTAGTGATCGCCGCTGGTCGCCAGGGCCTCGCGCAGGCCTTTGAGATCCTCGTCGGTCCGGCGCAGGGCCGCCAGGCCAACGGCTTCGACTTCAAAACTGTGCCGCGTCTCGCGGGCCTGATCCAGGGAACACCGCGACAGCGCCTGCATGGTCGCCAACGGATCGGTGGTCGCCCGCAGGTAGCTGCCGTCACCCTGGCGAATCTCGATCAAGCCGGAAAACGCCAGCACGCGCATGGCCTCGCGCATGGTATTGCGACTGATACCCAGCTCGGCAGCCAGCTCCGGCTCGGTCGGCAAACGCTCGCCCACGGCCCAGGTGCCGAGGGTGATGCGCTCGCGCAACTGCTCCAGGGCCTGGTCGACCAGGGAACGCTTGATCAGGGGAATACTGGAAGACATCGAAGCCACCTTAACATCCAATCATAGGATGAATTTACAGATAGCCTATCCCAGATCAACGGCTGAGCTCAAGGGCGAGTGATGCCAGCCGCACCGCCGCTTTCGCGGGCAAGCCCGCTCCCACAGGATGGGGGCTCACCACGGACTATCGCCCAGCCTCAAACCCTGTAGGAGCTGGCTTGCCAGCGATAACGAGGCAAGGTACTCAGCTCAGAGAAGTTGAAGATGTCGCCGAGGTCGAGCCATTGCTGCCGAATGGGCATAAAAAATCCGATACCAGGGGACTGGTATCGGATTTTCTAGAAACCCCGGATTGGACTCAAATGCTTAAGTGAACAGCATCACGGACCAGGTCCGGGCTTTTCATTCAGCGCCTGTCGATCAATGCAGGATCTGGCTCAGGAACAACTTGGTCCGCTCGTTCTGCGGATTGTCGAAGAAGTCGTTCGGCGCCGCCTGTTCGACGATTTCCCCCTTGTCCATGAAGATCACGCGATTGGCCACGGTGCGGGCGAAGCCCATTTCGTGGGTCACGCAGAGCATGGTCATGCCGTCTTCGGCCAGGCCGATCATGGTGTCGAGTACTTCCTTGACCATTTCCGGGTCGAGAGCCGAGGTCGGCTCGTCGAACAGCATGATCTTCGGTTTCATGCACAGGGCACGGGCAATCGCCACACGCTGCTGCTGACCACCGGACAGCTGACCCGGGAACTTGTGGGCCTGCTCCGGGATACGCACGCGCTCCAGGTAGTGCATGGCGATCTCTTCCGCCTTGCGCTTGGGCATCTTGCGCACCCACATCGGTGCCAGGGTGCAGTTCTGCAGGATGGTCAGGTGCGGGAACAGGTTGAAGTGCTGGAACACCATGCCGACTTCACGGCGGATCGCTTCGATCTGCTTGAGGTCGTTGGTCAGCTCCACGCCATCGACCACGATGCGGCCCTGCTGGTGCTCTTCCAGACGGTTGAGGCAGCGGATGGTGGTGGACTTGCCCGAACCGGACGGACCGCACAGGACGATACGCTCGCCCTGCTTGACGTTCAGGTTGATGTCCTTGAGCACGTGGAACTGGCCGTACCACTTGTTCACGCCCTGCATCTGAATAATGCCTTCAGGACTCACAGGCTGTTTGATCGCTTCACTCATAACAGAACTTCCTAAATTAGGTAGCGCCTCAGCGCTTGTGGCCTGTGTCCAGCTTGCGTTCCAAATGCATGGAATAGCGGGACATACCAAAACAGAAAATCCAGAACACCAGGGCGGCGAACACGTAGCCTTCGGTGGCCATGCCCAGCCATTTCGGGTCGGCGGCGGCTTGTTTGACGCTGTTGAGCAGGTCGAACAGGCCGATGATGATCACCAGGCTGGTGTCCTTGAACAGCGCGATCAGCGTGTTGACGATGCCGGGAATCACCAGCTTCAGGGCTTGCGGCAGGATCACCAGGCCCATGCTGCGCCAGTAGCCCAGGCCCATCGCGGCCGCGGCCTCGTACTGGCCTTTCGGAATCGCCTGCAACCCGCCCCGGACCACCTCGGCCACATAGGCCGACTGGAACAGGATCACGCCGATCAAGGCCCGCAGCAACTTGTCGAAGTTCATGCCTTCGGGCAGGAACAACGGCAGCATCACCGAGGACATGAACAGCACGGTGATCAACGGCACGCCGCGCCAGAACTCGATGAAGGTCACGCAGATCACCCGGATCGCCGGCAGGTTCGAGCGACGCCCGAGTGCCAGCAGGATCCCTAGCGGCAAGGCGCCGGCGATACCGACGGTGGCGATCACCAGGGTCAGCATCAGGCCGCCCCATTGGCTGGTCGCCACGTTTTCCAGGCCGAAACCGCCGTGCAGCAGGAAATAGGCGACGATCGGGAACACCACCAGGAAGCTCAGGCCGTAGATCGCCTTGCGCGGGAAGCGCGAGATGAACAACGGGGCGGCACCGATGATCGCCAGCCACACGGTCGAATCCACGCGCCAGCGCAGTTCCTGCGGGTAGTAGCCGTACATGAACTGGCCGAAACGCTGCTGGATGAACACCCAGCAGGCGCCGTCCTTGGTGCAGTCGGCACGGGTGGTACCGACCCAGTTGGCGTCCAGGATCGCCCAATGCAGGATCGGCGGCACCACCAGGTAGATCAGGTAGAAGGCGAACAGGGTCAGCAGCGTGTTGATCCAGCTGGAGAACATGTTCGCCCGTATCCACGCCATCGGGCCGAAGACCTTGGCCGGCGGTGGCATGTCGGGTTTGAAAGTATGGGAACTCATGGGCGTTTCCTCACCGCTCGATCAGCGCAATGCGCTTGTTGTACCAGTTCATCAGCAGGGAAATGCTGATACTGATCGCCAGGTACACGCTCATGGTGATGGCAATGACTTCGATGGCCTGCCCGGTCTGGTTCAGCACCGTACCGGCAAACAGCGAGACCATTTCCGGATAACCGATACCGGCGGCCAGGGACGAGTTCTTCGCCAGGTTCAGGTATTGGCTGGTCAGCGGTGGAATAATCACGCGCAGGGCCTGCGGAATGATCACCTTGCGCAGGGTCGGACCGTTGCGCAGGCCCAGGGAGCGCGCCGCCTCGGTCTGGCCATGGCTGACCGACTTGATCCCGGAACGCACGATCTCGGCGATGAACGCCGCGGTGTACACCGTCAGGGCCAGGGTCAGTGCCAGCAGCTCAGGGATCAGCACCCAGCCGCCGACGAAGTTGAAGCCTTGCAGCCTGGGCATTTCCCAGTGCAGCGGAGCACCGAAGACCAGCGCGCAGAGCGATGGGATCACAATGAACAGCGCCAAGCCGGCCCAGAACTTGTGGAACGGCACACCGGTTTCTTCGAAGCGCCGGGTCGCCCAGCGGGACATGAACACGATCGCGACGATGGCCAGCACCATGCTGATCACGAACGGCCAGAAACCTTCGGAAGCCCGGGCCGCCGGCATGTTCAGGCCACGGCTGCTGACGAAGAAGGTATCGCCGAAGTTATGGCTGTTGCGCGGCCCCGGCATGGTCAGGAACACCGCGAAATACCAGAACAGGATCTGCAGCAGAGGCGGGATGTTGCGGAATATCTCCACATACACCGTGGCCAGCTTGTTGATGATCCAGTTCGACGACAGCCGCGCGACACCGATGATGAAGCCCAGCAGGGTCGCCAGGATCACGCCGATAAAGGTCACCAGCAGGGTGTTGAGCAGACCGATGACGAAGACGCGCGAATAGCTGTCCGCCTCGGTGTAGTCGATCAGGTGTTGAGCGATACCGAAACCGGCACTACGCTCGAGAAAACCGAAACCGGAAGTGATACCCCGGTGTTGCAGATTGGTCTGGGTGTTGTGAAACAGGTACCAGCCCAAGGCGATCACCGCGACAACCGTGATGATCTGAAATACCCACGCGCGCACTCGCGGATCGCTGAGGGTGAGCCTCTGCTTTGGTGCGCCGACTTGATTTTGCATGTAGTGCCCCAGAAAAAACGGAACAGAAACATCGCCCGGCGGTTGGCCCGCCGGGCGATAGGTCAATCAGCGCACCGGTGGTGCGTATTGAATGCCGCCGTTGTTCCACAGAGCGTTCAGGCCGCGGTCGATTTCCAGCGGGGTGCTCTTGCCGAGGTTCTTCTCGAAGATTTCGCCGTAGTTACCAACCTGCTTGACGATCTGGACGACCCAGTCCTTGCGCAGTTTCAGGTCCTTGCCGTATTCACCGTCGCCACCCAGCAGACGGGCAACGTCCGGGTTCTTGGTGGACTTGGCTTCAGCTTCGACGTTCTTCGAAGTGATACCGGCTTCTTCGGTGTTGAGCAGCGCGTAGCCGACCCAACGAACGATGGCCAGCCACTCGTCGTCGCCGTTACGCACGACCGGGCCCAGAGGTTCCTTGGAAATGGTTTCCGGCAGAACCACGTAGTCCTTCGGCGAAGCCAGCTTGCTGCGCTGGGCGAACAGCTGGGACTTGTCGGAGGTCAGTACGTCGCAACGACCGGATTCCAGCGACTTGGCGCTTTCGTCGGAGGTGTCGAAGGTGATCGGGGTGTACTTCAGGCCGTTGGCACGGAAGTAGTCGGAAACGTTCAGCTCGGTGGTGGTACCGGCTTGAATACAGATGGTCGCGCCGTCCAGTTCCTTGGCACTTTTCACGCCCAGCTTGTTGTTGGCCAGGAAGCCCACGCCGTCGTAGTAAGTGATGAAGCCAGGGAATTTCAGGCCCATGCCCGCGTCACGGGAACTGGTCATGGTGGTGTTACGCGACAGGATGTCGATTTCGCCGGACTGCAGCGCGGTGAAACGCTCCTTGGCGTTCAACTGGCTGAACTTGACCTTGGTCGCGTCGCCGAATACGGCGGCGGCAACGGCACGGCAGACGTCAGCATCGATACCGAGGATCTTGCCGGTGGCATCAGGCACCGAGAAACCTGGCAAACCGTCACTCACACCGCACTGTACGAAACCCTTCTTCTGTACGGCATCGAGGGTAGCGCCCGCTTGCGCGAAACCGCTGACACCGAGAACGGCTGCAGCAGTCACGACTGCCAGGGTGGATTTCAACATCTTCATTCAAACCTCCAGTTTGCTCTTGTTGTGTCGGAGCTAGAGTCCTGCCGCACCCTTATGAGGCGCTGTTGACCCGCGTTGGCTTATTTTTGGGTCAAGCGGCAAAGAACTTGAGCCATGAGTCTAGTGGGGGAAAATCCCCCGAGGGGCACTCATTGCTCACCAATCGGCCGAGTGGGCTTGCGCCCTGTGTGTTCGCGAAGCCTTCCCGGCCATTGGCGAACGTCAATCTGAATCCGTTACCCGGATTCGTGCTATCCCACAGCTGGCGTTAGCCTGATAGTGTTACCGCCAGGGGAGAAAGCACACACTCGAATCTCCCATAGCAAAGCCCGTACCATAGTGGTGGCTAAAGCGATTCAGCCATTGGTCAACCGAAAAACTTTCAAAGTTGCGACATATTATTAATAGATCAACCATCCGTGCACCGCAATAACGCACTCAATCGGAGCGCACGCACACCAATGGAGCAGACATGACCGATCCCCTGATCATTCACCCCGCCAAGCCCGCCGACGCCTGTGTTATCTGGCTTCACGGCCTGGGCGCGGACCGCTATGACTTCCTGCCCGTGGCCGAGGCCCTGCAGGAACGCCTGCTGACCACCCGCTTCGTGCTGCCCCAGGCGCCGACCCGCGCGGTGACGATCAACGGCGGCTACGCGATGCCCAGCTGGTACGACATCCTGGCCATGAGCCCGGCCCGCTCCATCAGCCACGAAGAGCTCGAAGCCTCGGCCGCCACCGTCATCGAATTGATCGAAGCCCAGCGGGCCGCGGGGATCGACCCGGCGCGGATCTTCCTGGCCGGCTTCTCCCAGGGCGGTGCCGTGGTCCTGCATACCGCTTTCCTGAGATGGCAAGGCGCCCTGGGTGGCGTGCTCGCCCTGTCGACCTACGCCCCGACCTTCAGCGACAGCCTGCAGCTTTCGGCCAGCCAGCAGCGGATTCCGGTGTACTGCCTGCACGGCCATTACGACGAGGTGGTGCAGAACGCCATGGGTCGCACGGCCTACGAGCACCTGAAGCGCCTTGATGTCACCGTGACATGGCAGGAATACCCAATGGGGCACGAAGTGTTACCTGAGGAAATCAACGACATCGGGACCTGGCTGGCCGATCGTTTGCGCTGATCGCCGTAACGCACTACGCCGCGCCCGATTCTTGCATTACACTGGCCGGCGTACATTCCTTAACCAATTGATGAGATGACCGTGCTCAAAGCACTCAAAAAAATATTCGGTAAAAGCGAGGCTGAGCAGCTCGCACCAGGTCCCAGCGCTCCCACCCCCAGCCCAGACAGCCGCACCGCCGGCCAACCGTCGGGGCGCGCCGAGCCTGCCGCCAAACCGAAAGCCCAGCCGGTAACCCCTTCCGTTGCGCCAGAGCAGGCCGAAAAGCCGCGCAGCGAAAAGCCCAGGGCCGAACAACCGCGCCGTGAACGAGCGCCGAAACCCAAGCCCTTGCCGTGGAAACTCGAAGACTTCGTCGTCGAGCCGCAGGAAGGCAAGACCCGCTTCCACGACTTCAAGCTGTCGCCGGAACTGATGCACGCCATCCAGGACCTGGGCTTTCCCTATTGCACGCCGATCCAGGCGCAGGTGCTCGGCTACACCCTGGCCGGCAAGGACGCCATCGGGCGTGCCCAGACCGGTACCGGCAAGACCGCCGCGTTCCTGATCTCGATCATCACCCAGCTGCTGCAGACCCCGCCGCCGAAAGAGCGCTACATGGGCGAGCCGCGGGCACTGATCATCGCGCCGACCCGCGAACTGGTGGTACAGATCGCCAAGGACGCCGCCGACCTGACCAAGTACACCGGCCTCAACGTCATGCAATTCGTCGGTGGCATGGACTTCGACAAGCAGCTCAAGCACCTCGAGGCCCGCCATTGCGACATCCTCGTCGCCACCCCGGGCCGCCTGCTGGACTTCAACCAGCGCGGCGAAGTGCACCTGGACATGGTCGAGGTGATGGTGCTGGACGAAGCCGACCGCATGCTCGACATGGGCTTCATCCCCCAGGTCCGCCAGATCATTCGCCAGACCCCGCCGAAAAGCGAACGCCAGACCCTGCTGTTCTCCGCGACCTTCACCGAAGACGTGATGAACCTCGCCAAGCAGTGGACCACCGACCCGGCGATCGTCGAGATCGAATCGCAGAACGTCGCCAGCCAGAACGTCGAACAGCATATCTATGCCGTGGCCGGTGCCGACAAGTACAAGCTGCTGTACAACCTGGTCACCGACAACGGTTGGGAACGGGTCATGGTCTTCGCCAACCGCAAGGACGAAGTACGCCGGATCGAGGAACGCCTGGTGCGTGACGGCGTCAATGCCGCCCAGCTGTCGGGCGACGTGCCGCAGCACAAGCGCATCAAGACCCTGGAAGGCTTCCGCGAAGGCAAGATCCGCGTCCTCGTCGCCACCGACGTCGCCGGTCGCGGGATCCATATCGACGGCATCAGCCATGTGATCAACTTCACCCTGCCGGAAGTGCCGGACGACTACGTGCACCGCATCGGCCGCACCGGTCGTGCCGGAGCCGATGGCGTGTCCATCAGCTTCGCCGGGGAAGACGACTCCTACCAGTTGCCCTCGATCGAAGCCTTGCTGGGACGCAAGATCAGTTGCGAAACCCCGCCAACCGAACTGTTGCGCCCGGTGGTCCGCCAGCGTCCTTGACGCACGCCGCCAGCGCCACGCAAGAACGCCGCCTTTTCCAGGGCGGCGTTTTTTTTCGCTCGCCGATTGCCGAATTAAACTAAAAGTCCATAATGGACAAAATAGTTTAACAAAAAGCCAAGGGAGCCCCTCGCATGTCCAGCCCCACACCTTATGTGATTGCCCAGCCGCAGGCTCATCAGTTGCTGCAGCAAATCGACGTGCCGCAGATCATGCGCAAACTGTTTCGGGACCTCGCGGCCGGGCAGGCGGTGCAGCCCGCCCAGCAACTGGTCGGGTTCCCACAAGGCGACGGCGACTTCATCAACTACCTGGGGGTGCTGGCCGAGGAGCGCGTCTATGGCGTCAAGACCTCACCCTACATCGTGCGCGAACAAGGCCCGCTGGTCACGGCCTGGACCCTGCTGATGTCCATGGACAGCGGCCAGCCACTGCTGCTTTGCGACGCCGGCGAACTGACCACCGCGCGCACCGCGGCAACCACCGCCGTGGCCGTGGATGCCCTGGCCCCACCGAGCGCCAGCCGCCTGGCGATCATCGGCAGCGGCCCGGTGGCCCAGGCGCACCTGCGCTACACCAGGAACCTGCGCGAATGGCAAGGCATCCGCCTGTATTCACCCAACCTCGCTGCCGAGACCCGGGGGCGCCTGCACGGCATCGAAGCCAGCCTGGAAATCGCCGACAGCCTCGACGCGGCCCTGGATGACGCCGATGTCATCATGCTCTGCACTTCCTCCGCCACGCCGGTCATCGACCCGCGCGCCCTGGGCAAGCCAGCACTGATCACCTCCATCAGCACCAACGCGCCACGCGCCCATGAAGTCCCGCCGCACTGCCTGGGCGAGATGCAGGTCTACTGCGACTACCGCCAGACCACGCCTGCCTCGGCGGGAGAAATGCTGATCGCCAGCACGCAGCACGACTGGCAGGTCGAGAGCATTCGCGGCGACCTGGCCGAATTGCTCAGTGGACAGGTTCCACGCCCGCAGTACGCACAGCACGTGTTCTTCCGCTCCATTGGCCTCGGCCTGGAAGATATCGCACTGGCCAATGCGCTCTATCATCTGCACGACGCCCGCTGATCACACCTTTTCCCGGAGGCCTTGAATGCACCAGGCAGACTTCATCATCATCGGCGGCGGCATTGCCGGCGCCTCCACCGGCTTCTGGCTGGCCGAACACGGCCGGGTCATCGTGCTCGAACGCGAGTCGCACCCGGCCTACCATTCCACCGGACGTTCGGCCGCCCTCTACAGCGCCGCCTACGGCACCGCCCAGGTGCGCGCCCTGACCCTCGCCAGCCGTGACTTTTTCGACCATCCACCCGCCGGCTTCGCCGAACACCCGCTGCTCACGCCCCGTGGCGAGATGACCGTGGACTTCACCGGCGACCCGGATGAATTGCAGTCGCAGTACCTGAGCGCCAAGGCCAGCGTGCCCGAAGTGCAGAAGCTCAGCGCCGACGAAGCCTGCGCCCGCCTGCCGATCCTGCGTCGGGACAAGGTCCACGGCGCCCTCTATGACCCCAGTGCCTGCGATATCGACACCGACGCCCTGCACCAGGGCTACCTGCGCGGCATTCGCCGCCGACATGGGGCAATCCATACCGACTGCGAAGTCCTCGGCCTGGAGCGAGATGCCGACGGCCTCTGGCAGGTGCGGACCAACGGACAGACCTTCAGCGCCCCGGTGATCATCAACGCCGCCGGCGCCTGGGCCGACCGGATCGCTCAACTGGCCGGCGCCGCCGCACTGGGCCTGCAGCCGAAACGGCGGGCCGCCTTTATCTTCGCGCCCCCGGAGGGCCTGGACAGCCACCACTGGCCGATGCTGGTCAGCCTCGACGAATCGTTCTACATGAAACCGGATGCCGGCATGTTCCTCGGCTCGCCGGCCAACGCCGACCCGGTCGAACCCCACGACGTGCAGCCCGAGGAGCTGGACATTGCCATGGGCATCTACCAGATCGAGGAAGCCACCACCCTGAGCATTCGCCGTCCGACCCGCACCTGGGCCGGCCTGCGCAGCTTTGTCAGCGACGGCAACCTGGTGGCCGGTTTCGATTCGGCGGTCGCGGGCCTGTTCTGGGTCGCGGCGCAAGGCGGTTATGGCATCCAGACCTCCCCCGCCATGGGCCAGGCCAGTGCCGCCCTGGTGCGTGGCCAGGCCCTGCCCGAACATTTGCAACACTTCGGCCTGACGGCCGCGATGCTCTCGCCTGCCCGCCTGGGATGACGATCGCCGGCGATTACGGCACACTGCCAGCGCCCTTACCGGGGCGCTGACGCAGCCTGGAGAATGACCATGACACCCCGACAGGATCCCGCCCTGGATAATTTCCGGGCGATTGCCGACGCCATTGCCACCTTGTTCTTTCCCCACGCGGAAGTGGTGCTGCATGACCTGCGCACCCAAAAGGTCGACTACATCGCCAACAACATCTCCAAACGCGAGATCGGCGACGACGCGGCCCTGGAAGACATGCTTGACGAGGAAGTCAGCGAGCGCAATATCGGCCCCTATGAAAAGCTCAACTGGGACGGCCAGAAGATTCGCAGTGTCAGCACGGTCCTGCGCGACAGCCAGGGCACCCCGCTGGCGGTGCTGTGCATCAACCTGAATATTTCCCTGTTCGAAAGCGCCAAGGCCGCGCTGGACCTGTTTCTCTCACCCAGCAAACTGGTCCCGCAGCCCGACGCACTGTTTCGCGACGACTGGCAGGAGCGGATCAACACCTTCCTGCACAGCTGGCTGCGCCACCGACAACTGGGGCTCAACCTGCTGACCCGCGACCACAAGCGCGAGCTGGTGCTGGCGCTGCACGCCGAAGGTGCCTTCAAGGGCAAGAGCGCGGCCAACTATGTGGCGAACGTGCTGAACATGGGACGGGCGACGGTGTACAAGCACCTGAAGGAATTGAAGGCAGAGGTCTGAGCACAACCGGATCCTGACAGGAACACCCCACCTGCAGGAGCCCGGCTTGCCGGCGAAGAGGCCCTCGGGGCCGCCAGAAGCTTCGCTGGCAAGCCAGGCTCCTACAGGGAACGCGGTGTTTTGACACTCAGTCGCCGTAGATATCCGACTTGAAATACTTGCCCTCGATCTTCTGGTACTCGCCACTGGCACGGATACCCTCGATGGCCTTGTTCAACTGGCCCAGCAACTCGCTGTTGCCCTTGCGCACGGCGATCCCGGCGCCTTCGCCGACATACTTGGGATCCTTCAGTTCGGGCCCGACAAACCCATAACCGGCGCCCCGTGGCATCGCCAGGAAGTCGCTCAACGGAATGGTGTCGGCAAAGATGCCATCCAGGCGGCCCGAAGCCAGGTCCATGTAGATCTCTTCGTTGTTGCTGTAGCGCACCACCTTGATCCCCCGTGGCTCGAAGACCTCGGTGGCGTAGCGGTCGGTGGTGGTCGCGCGCTGCACGCCGATGGTCTTGCCCTTGAGGCTGGCGTACTGGTCGTCCACCACCGCGCCCTCCTTCATCACCAGCCGCGATGAAGTGAAGTAGTACTTGTGGGTGAAATCCACCGACTTCTTGCGTTCGTCGGTAATGGTCATCGATGACAGCGCCGCGTCGATCTTCTTGACCTTCAGCGACGGAATCAGTCCGTCGAACTCGCCTTCGATCCATTCGCACTTGACCTGCATCTGCGCGCACAAGGCATTGCCGATGTCGTAGTCGAAGCCGCTGATCTTGCCCTCCGAGGTCTTGAAGGCAAAGGGCGGATAGGCTGCCTCGATGCCGATACGCAAGGTCTTCTCGGCGGCGAACGGGCTGGCACTGGCGAGCAGGCTCAGGGTGACGGCACAGATCCGGGTGAACTTCTTCATGCTGGGGCTCCCGCTTGTTATTGGAGGTGTTGTGGCACGGCAGTGGACAGAAGAGGACAACTCTATTTTGTACTTATAAATCCATACTGGACTTTTATGTACATAACGTCAACGAGCAAATACAGCCTGCCCGAGGGGGCGGGAAGGAGAGGTTCGCAGTGATTTCACAGGTGCCTTCGCGGCGGTCCGGCCAGCCCGCGCCCTGCATTGATCGTTCCCACGCTCCGCGTGGGAACGCAGCCCGTGACGCTCCGCGTCACAGACCCGAAGCGAACGCGGAGCATTTGATCGTTCCCACGCTCCGCGTGGGAATGCAGCCCGTGACGCTCCGCGTCACAGACCCGAAGCGAACGCGGAGCATGGGAACGATTGGGTAAGAGGCTATTGCAAATGCTACTTCCAGCGTTCGGCCGCCGTCTGGTCGCTGTCCCGCCCCTCGACCCAGCGCGGGCCTTCGGCGGTATTTTCCTTCTTCCAGAACGGCGCGCGGGTCTTGAGGTAATCCATGACGAAATTGCAGGCGTCGAAGGCCGCCTGACGATGGGCACTGGCCACGCCGACAAACACGATCGGCTCGCCCGGTTCCAGGGCGCCGACCCGGTGCAACACCTCCAGCCTGAGCAACGGCCAGCGCTGCGCGGCCTCGTCGACGATCTTCTCCAGGGCCTTCTCGGTCATGCCCGGATAATGTTCGAGGAACATCCCCGCCACATCCCGCCCATCGTTGAAGTCGCGGACATAGCCGACAAAAGCGACCACCGCGCCGACACCGACATTGGCCGCGTGCAACGCATTGACCTCAACACCGGGATCGAAGGCCCCGGCCTGGACGCGAACCGCCATGTCAGCCTCCGGTCACGGTAGGGAAAAACGCCACTTCATCACCCTCGGCCAGGGGCTCGTCCAAGGAGCACAGCTCCTGGTTGCGCGCGCACATCAGGCTCTGTTCGGCCAGCACCGCCCAGGCCCCGCCCCGCTGCAACAGATGCTGGCGCAACTGCCCGATATCGGTGAAGTCACCTTCAACCTGTTCGGCGTCGACCCCGAGCACCTCCCGGTAACGGGCAAAAAACTGCACATCGAACGTCATCACGCATCCACCTGATAGTGACCGCTCTTGCCGCCCAGCTTCTCCAGCAGGCGCACATTCTCGATGATCATGCCGCGATCCACCGCCTTGCACATGTCGTAGATCGTCAGCGCCGCCACACTGGCCGCGGTCAGCGCTTCCATTTCCACCCCGGTCTGGCCGGACAGCTTGCAGCGGGCGACGATCCGCACCGCATCGCTGCCCTCGGCGCTCAACTCGACCTTGACGCTGGTGAGCATCAGCGGATGGCAGAGGGGAATCAGCTCGGAGGTTTTCTTCGCGGCCTGGATACCGGCAATTCGCGCCACGGCGAACACATCCCCTTTCGGGTGACCGCCGCTGACAATCATTTGCAGGGTCTCGGGCAACATGCGCACTCGCGCTTCGGCCACCGCCTCGCGGAAGGTCACGGCCTTGTCGGTGACGTCGACCATATTGGCGCGACCTTGGGAATCGAGATGAGTCAGCACAGCGATACTCCTGATCAGGAGCGTCGATTGTAAACCTGCGGGTCAGCTTTACGCACGCCCCGCAAGACCTGCGCATGCACGCCGATGGCAGGAGCGGGCTGGCCCGCGATGGCGACCGACCAGACGCTGCACGCCTCACCGGCCCCATCGCCGGCAAGCCGGCGCCCACAGAGACCTCATGCCCCATAAAAAAGGGCGGCCGCCTGGCCGCCCCTCGGGTGTGGATGAAATTACAGGTGGGATTCGGCGTATTCGGCCAGGATCGAACGCGGCACGCCCTGCAGGGTGATGTGCACGCCGTTCGGGAAATCCTTGAAGCGTTCGGTCAGGTAGGTCAGCCCGGAACTGGTCGCGGACAGGTAAGGGGTGTCGATCTGTGCCAGGTTGCCCAGGCACACCACTTTCGAACCGGCGCCGGCACGGGTGATGATGGTCTTCATCTGGTGCGGCGTGAGGTTCTGGCATTCATCGATCAGGATCAGGCTCTGCTGGAAGCTGCGACCTCGGATGTAGTTGAGGGATTTGAACTGCAACGGCACCTTGCTGAGGATATAGTCGACGCTGCCATGGGTGTTTTCGTCATCCATGTGCAGGGCTTCGAGGTTGTCGGTGATCGCTCCCAGCCAGGGCTCCATCTTCTCCGCCTCGGTGCCGGGCAGGAAACCGATTTCCTGGTCCAGGCCCTGCACGCTGCGGGTCGCGATGATGCGGCGGTAGCGCTTGCTGACCATGGTCTGCTCGATGGCAGCCGCCAGGGCCAGGATGGTTTTCCCGGAACCGGCGGCACCGGTCAGGTTGACCAGGTGGATATCCGGATCGAGCAGCGCGAACAGCGCCAGGCTTTGATAGATGTCACGCGGTTTCAGGCCCCAGGCTTCCTGGTGCAACAGGGGCTCCTGATGCAGATCGAGGATCAACAGCACATCGGCGCGGATCTCCTTGACCCAGCCGACAAACCCTTGCTCATCGATGATGAATTCGTTGACGTGCACGGCCGGCAGGTTGTCGGTCATTTGCACCTGGTGCCAGGTGCGACCATGGTCCTGACGGGTCTCGACCTTGCTGACACGGTCCCAGAAGGAGCCGACCACATTGTGGAAGCCCTTGGGCAGCAGGTCGACGTCGTCGACCAACTGGTCGGTGCTGTAGTCCTCGGAAGCGATACCGCAGGCACGCGCCTTGAGGCGCATGTTGATGTCTTTGGTCACCAGCACCAGGCGCAGCCCCTTGTCGCGCGCGTGCATGTCGACCAGCTGGTTGATGATGATGTTGTCGTTGAGGTTTTCCGGCAGCAGCACATTGGGTTCGCTGCGCTTGCTCATCAGGATCGACAGCAGGCCCTTCGGCCCGCTCTTGCCGCGCTGGATCGGGACACCCAGCTCGACATCCTCGGGGCTAGCGTCGCCCAGGGTCTTGTCGATCAGGCGGATCGCCTGGCGACATTCGGAAGCCACGCTGTGGTGGCCGCTCTTGAGCTTGTCGAGTTCCTCCAGGACGGTCATCGGGATGGCGACGTGGTGTTCTTCGAAGTTGAGCAGTGCGTTTGGATCGTGGATCAGTACGTTGGTATCGAGCACGTAAAGGATTGGCTGGTTGGAAGAAGGAGTGCGTCCGTGATCATCCATACTCGGTCACCTTTGTGGGAGCCAGTCGACGCGAGACCTTGACGGTATCGCGCCTCGAAGTGACCGCCGAATTCGCCTGGAGGGGACAGGCGCTCTGTGCACAAGGTAGGGCCTTGGGAGACGCCACCTGTGTCGCAGGTTTCGGCGGTCTGACTCCGTAATACCGCAAAACCCGTGACAGGAAAAAGCACTTTGACGCTTTTTTGAAGTTTATTTTTCAGAGTGACGAATAGCCCTTGGCGAGCTGGCCGGACACCGTTAAAGTCGGAAGTCCGCCTGCACTGAATTTCGTAAGAAATTTCCCACAAGCCCAGCAAATACGGGCTTCTCGCTCTTCCTATCGAAACGCGTCATCACAGCCTTTCCAGCCAAGCCCGCTTTCAGCGGTCTGCCTGAGCAGCCAGGGCAATGCGCCGAGGGCCTTGTCCTGGGTGTCATGGAAGACGATCACGCCACGACGCCACAACAACATCAGGGTCATCACCCGCTGGGCCGACTGCTCGGCGGTAAGCTTGCCGGTGGCGTCGGCGGAATCGATATCCCACAACACCACCTGCAACCCCTGGGACTTGAAGAACGCCCCGCTGTCCGCCTGGCGCTGCCCGTAGGGCGGACGGAACAAGGGCTGATAGTTCTCCGGCAATACGCGCTGCGCCAGCATGGCGCTACGCTGGACCGAGTCCAGCCAGTCCTGCCAATGGCTGTGGGAACGATACTGCCAGCCCTGGATACCCACGCACTGCTCTTTATAGAGATCGCGCACGGCCATGATCGAGGTCTTGTCGACCCGCGCCTGCAAGGCACTGCCGAGGACAAAGAACAGACCGTTCATCTTCTGCCGGCGCAGGTACGCGGTCAGTTCGTCGGTGTTGCCCGCCGAAGCCCCGGGGCCGCCGTCGAAGGTCAGCAGGAACAGCCGGTCATGGAACGCCTCGCCGTTACGCTCCGGCTCGCCGAACAGGGCGATTTCGCTGCTGGTCTGGGGAAACAGCGCGGCCATGCGCAGCAACTCGTCCAGATAGCGCTCGTGAAACGCCCGGCTCGGTTCGGCCCAGCGGGCATAGAAGGAATCCTCGGCCACCCGGAACTTGCCGGCCTGTTCGCGCAGGCTGTCCATGTCCTCGACGTAATAACAGAAGGAAGCATCCTGCTCGCAGCTCTGCTGGGCGAAATTGTAGTTTTCCAGCAGACGCTGCCAGAGACGGGCGCGCACCCGGTTGATCGATGCCAGGTTGATCTGCTTGAGGCCAAGGCGCTGCCGCAGTGCCGGCTCATCGGTCATTTCGCTGATCAGCAGGGCGTGGGCGAAAGTGAGGATTTCCGCCCGCGAGGCGACATCGAACAGGGTCGGGCTGCTCAACTGTTCCGGCCAGGTGCCGCGATCCAGGGTCGCCGCGTCGTTCGGCGCGGCGACGGCGGTGAGGCAGGCCAGCAGGGCCGAGAAGAAAAGAACAATACGCAAAAGGGTGACTCCATTTCAGAACCCGCCGCGCACTATAGCCGATCTGACAATCCTGACTCTCGTGGAGCCTGTAGCGGCCTCTTCGCGGGCAAGCCCGCTCCCACGGGTTTGCGGCCTGATGTGGGAGCGGGTTCGCCAGCGAAGAGACCATGAAAAGGCGCCCGAGCGCTGACACTGTGGGAGCTGGCTTGCCGGCGAAGAGGTCCGCAAGCCTTGCACCCTCTGCTCTATCGCCATCATAGGTGGAGTCAAACCGCCCAAGCCCCTAGAATCCCCCGACGATTACAGGAGACGACTTCATGCTGATGGTGATTTCCCCCGCCAAGACCCTCGATTTCGAAACACCACCGGTGACGAAACGCTTCACCCAGCCGCAATACCTCGACCATTCCCAGGAACTGATCGAACAATTGCGCACCCTCAGCCCGGCGCAGATCAGCGAGCTGATGCACGTTTCCGACAAGATCGGCGGCCTCAACGCCGCGCGCTTCGGCAGCTGGAACCCGGCCTTTACCCCGGACAATGCCAAGCAGGCGCTGCTGGCCTTCAAGGGCGACGTCTACACCGGCCTGCGCGCCGAAGACTTCAGCGACGCCGACTTCGACTTCACCCAGACCCACCTGCGCATGCTCTCCGGCCTCTACGGCCTGTTGCGCCCGCTGGACCTGATGCAGCCCTATCGCCTGGAAATGGGCACGAAGTTCGCCAATGCCCGGGGCAAGGACCTTTATGCCTTCTGGGGCACGCGCATCAGCGAATGGCTGAACGAAGCCCTGGCCGAACAGGGTGACGACGTGCTGCTGAACCTGGCCTCGAACGAATACTTCTCGGCGGTCAAGCGCCCGGCGCTGAAGGCGCGGATCATCAATACCGAATTCCGAGACCAGAAGAACGGGCAGTACAAGATCATCAGCTTCTATGCGAAAAAAGCCCGCGGCATGATGGCGCGTTTTGTGATCCGGGAACGCCTCGAGAACCCCGAACAGTTGAAGACGTTCGACGAACAAGGCTACCGATTCAGCACAGAACTGTCCAAGCCGGACAACCTGGTGTTCCTGCGCGATCACGCGCCGGAGTAACACCCTGCCCGATCGTTTCCACGCGCAGCAAAGGTACGCCTCACTGGACGCCGCGAGTGCGCTCCCGAGGTGACGCGCAGCGTCATGGGTTGCGTTCCCACACGGAGCGTGGGAACGAGCAACAGACGACCCACATTTCTGTTACCCTGCACCTACTCGGCGCATTACACGCAATGTGTAATCGCCGACGATCCCTGTGCATCCCCCCTCCCCGCAGCAGCAAAAAATCAATTATTTGACGCCAACAAATTGACTGTAACAACCATGAAATTTCTTTCACTCGACATTTCGCATTTTTTTGCGTAGTGGCACCGGAAATTTTTTTCCGTAGTGGCATACAACCATCTAGGCATTTTTCATCCCCGTAACTAAAGGGCGAAACGGAAAGTGCTATCAATATGAAAGCAGTGCCATCTTTCATAATATTTCAAAAATTTTCGAAAACAGGATGAGCGGACAGGAACTTATGTTCCAAAGCGTTGCTCATACCACCCGTAACGATTCTCGGAGAATTTGTAAGAGATGACTTACGTGGCGGCGGGATGACATGTTTAAGTTGCCATCAGCGACTTACAACCGCACCCCACAGTTTCAACTCAATCAAAAGGACAGGAGATACGCACCATTAATATCCCCTATACAGGCCAAGGTGGGCCCTCAGACAAAGCACTTGCAAGTGACTTATAACCTGTTGATTCAAAAGGCCCTAGCGCGGGCATAACAGAGTTTCGAGCACGCTGGCAAGGGTCTTCCCGATGAAGGCCGGCCACATGAAGGGGCACGTCCCCTATAACAAGGCCAAGTTTCGCCCAACTTGAGTGCAATTATTTAGCCACTCGACACTTATATGCCTGCACTCGGGGAGGTGACTTCATTTGGTCACACTTCGAGAGCAATACGGTTACTGGCTACATTAACTCCGGCCATTTAATGGCGTGATTAAGACAGAGGTAAATGCGATGCGCATTAGCATATTTGGTTTGGGTTACGTCGGTGCAGTATGTGCCGGTTGCCTGTCTGCACGGGGTCATGATGTCGTTGGCGTTGATATCTCCAAAGACAAGATCGACCTGATCAACAGCGGCAAATCGCCGATTGTCGAGCCGGGGTTGGAAGCGCTGTTGGCACAGGGTATTTCCAGCGGTCGACTGCGTGGTACCACCGATTTTGCCGAAGCGATTCGCGCCACCGACCTGTCGATGCTGTGCGTCGGCACACCGAGCAAGAAGAACGGTGACCTGGAACTGAACTACATCGAATCGGTGTGCCGTGAAATCGGTTTTGTCCTGCGTGACAAGACCACCCGCCACACCATCGTCGTACGCAGCACCGTATTGCCGGGCACCGTGAAAAACGTGGTGATCCCGATCCTCGAAGACTGCTCGGGCAAGAAGGCCGGCGTCGACTTCGGCGTCGCGGTCAACCCCGAGTTCCTGCGTGAAAGCACCGCGATCAAGGACTACGACTTCCCGCCGATGACCGTCATCGGCGAATTCGACAGCGCTTCCGGCGACGTCCTGCAAGCCCTCTACGAAGAACTCGACGCCCCGATCATCCGCAAGGACATCGAAGTCGCCGAGATGATCAAGTACACCTGCAACGTCTGGCACGCCACCAAGGTGACCTTCGCCAACGAGATCGGCAACATCGCCAAGGCCGTCGGCGTCGATGGCCGCGAAGTGATGGATGTGGTCTGCCAGGACAAGACCCTCAACCTGTCCCAGTACTACATGCGTCCGGGCTTCGCCTTCGGCGGTTCCTGCCTGCCCAAGGATGTCCGCGCCCTGACCTACCGCGCCGGCTCCCTGGACGTCCAGTCGCCGCTGCTCAACTCGCTGATGCGCAGCAACGAGAGCCAGGTGCAGAACGCCTTCGACATCGTCGCCAGCCACGACAAGCGCAAGGTCGCCCTGCTCGGCCTGAGCTTCAAGGCCGGCACCGACGACCTGCGCGAAAGCCCGCTGGTGGAACTGGCGGAAATGCTCATCGGCAAGGGTTTCGACCTGAGCATCTACGACAAGAACGTCGAGTACGCCCGTGTCCATGGCGCGAACAAGGACTACATCGAGTCGAAGATCCCCCACGTATCGTCCCTGCTCAACGCCGACTTCGACGAGGTCGTGGGCAACAGCGACGTGATCATCCTCGGCAACCGTGACGAGAAGTTCCGCGCCCTGGCGGAGAACGCCCCGCACGGCAAACAGGTCATCGACCTGGTCGGCTTCATGTCCAAGGCCACCAGTGCGAGTGGCCGGACCGAAGGTATCTGTTGGTAAACCAACCCAACCGCTGCGCGGTTGATCGCCAGCAAGCCGGCTCCCGCAGGACGGAGTCGACCCTACGTATCAGGTACGACTCGGCACCGTAGGAGCCGGCTTGCCGGCGATGGCGTCCGAAAGGACGCCTTGCCTGCCTTAACCCCATCGGGCCAGCCGCCAGGTTCGCCCGAGATAGAGACGGATGCAGATTATGCACAGGCTAAAGCACGGCCTTCTTCAGGCCGCCGGTTGGCTGTTCTACATGAGTTTGCTGATGGGCCTGGCCTCGTTGCTGCCCACCTCGACCTTCGACGCCGAATCCAAGGACTTCATCTTCCTGATCGGTGCCGTGGGCATCTGGCGCTATTCCATGGGCGCCACCCATTTCGTGCGCGGGATGATCTTCCTCTACATCGTCTACCCGCACCTGCGGCGCAAACTGCGCAAGCTGGGCAAGGCCGCGGACCCGTCCCAGGTGTTCCTGATGGTCACCAGCTTCCGCATCGACGCCCTGACCACCGCCCAGGTCTACAGCTCGGTGATCCGCGAAGCCATCGACTGCGGCTTCCCGACCACCGTGGTCTGCTCCCTGGTGGAAATGTCCGATGAACTGCTGGTCAAGAGTCTCTGGGCCCGGATGAATCCGCCCGAGCGGGTCAAGCTCGACTTCGTGCGGATCGCCGGTACCGGCAAGCGCGACGGCCTGGCCTTCGGTTTCAGGGCGATCTCCCGGCACCTGCCGGACGACCGCGCGGTGGTCGCGGTGATCGACGGCGACACCGTGCTCAGCGAAGGCGTGGTGCGCAAGACCGTGCCCTGGTTCCAGCTGTTCGACAATGTCGGCGGCCTGACCACCAACGAATTCTGCGAAGTGCGCGGCGGCTACATCATGAGCGAATGGCACAAGCTGCGCTTCGCCCAGCGCCACATCAACATGTGCTCCATGGCCCTGTCCAAGCGCGTGCTGACCATGACCGGACGCATGTCGGTATTCCGTGCCAGCGTGGTCACCGACCCGGGCTTCATCGCCGACGTCGAAAGCGACTCGCTGCAACACTGGCGCCTGGGCCGCTTCAAGTTCCTCACCGGCGACGACAAGTCCAGCTGGTTCAGCCTGATGCGCCTGGGCTACGACACCTTCTACGTGCCCGACGCGGCGATCCACACCGTGGAGCACCCGCCGGAAAAGAGCTTCATCAAATCCAGCCGCAAGCTGATGTACCGCTGGTACGGCAACAACCTGCGGCAGAACTCCCGGGCCCTGGGCCTGGGGATCCGCCGCCTCGGCCTGTTCACCAGCGTCGTGCTGTTCGACCAGCGCGTGTCGATGTGGACCTCGCTGCTGGGCCTGACCGTGGCGCTGATCGCCAGCTTCAAGTACGGCATCGCGTTCATCCTCGCCTACCTGCTGTGGATCGGCATCACCCGCCTGATCCTGACGATCCTCCTGGCCTGTTCGGGACACACCATCGGCCCGGCCTACCCGGTGATTCTCTATTACAACCAGATCGTCGGGGCACTGATGAAGATCTACGTGTTCTTCCGCCTCGACCGTCAATCCTGGACCCGCCAGGACACCAAATTGAGCCGCGACCTCGCCAGCTTTCAAGGTTGGTTCAACACCTGGTCGTCTCGGACCATGACCTTCTCTGCCGGCAGCATCTTCGTCGCCGTGCTGATGACGATGGTCTGACCCGACTCGCCTGAATTAGCTAACGGAGCCTTACCCATGAACTCGAAAGTCAACGCCAATGTCGTCCACGAATCCGAAGCCCAGCGCCAGCACGCCCGGGTGAAAATCCCCGCCCGGCTGCGGTTCTTCGGCACCGAGGGCAAGCCCCTGGAAGTCCGTGTCGAAGACCTGTCCGCCGGCGGCCTGAGCTTCAACCTGCCGCAGCAACAGGCCGTGACCCTGGGAGAAGTACACAAGGGACGCCTGCAATTCGTCATCGACAACCTCGGCCTGGCCATGGACGTCGAGTTGCAGATCCGCTCCTACGATCGCCAGAGCGGCCGTGTCGGCTGCCAGTTCCAGAACCTGGAACAGCAGGACATCGCCACCCTGCGCCACCTGATCACCTCGCACCTGGCCGGTGACATCGTCAGCATGGGCGACGTGCTCGCCACCCTGCAGCGCGACAACTTCACCAGGGCGCGCAAGAAAAAGGATGACGGCAGCGGCATGAGCCCGCTCGGTCGCCTGCGCGCCGTGACCTTCAGCCTCGGTGTCTTCGTCGTCGGCCTGGCGGCCTTCGGCTTCGTCCTCAAGTCGGTCTACGGCATGTACTTCGTCAGCCACGCCCAGGCCGGCCTGGTCAGCGTGCAGGGGATGAACGTCACCATGCCCCGCGACGGCACCGTGCAGAGCCTGATCAAGGACGACGGCGTCGCGGCCAAGGGCGCCCCGCTGGCGACCTTCAGCACCAGCATGCTCGACGTGCTCAAGGGCCACCTGGACGAAGACCAGCTGCAGCCGGCCAAGGTCGAGGAACTGTTCGGCAAGCAGATGACCGGCACCCTGACCTCGCCCTGCGACTGCGTGGTTGCCCAGCAACTGGTCGCCAACGGCCAATACGCCAGCAAGGGCGACGTGATCTTCCAACTGGTGCCACGCAACAGCGTCGCCAACGTCGAGGCGCGGTTCTCCTACCGCCAGTTCGGCGAGGTGCGTCCGGGCACCCGGGTGAACTTCCAGGTCGCCGGTGAAGACCAGGTCCGCCAGGGCAGGATCGTCAGCAGCACCAGCCTGAAAAGCGACGACCTGTCCTCGGATATCCGTGTCCTGATCAAGCCTGACGAAAACCTCGACAGCACCCTCGCCGGCCGTCCGGTGGAGGTCAACAGCGACCGCGGCCCGAGCGTGAACTGGCTGATCGACAAAGCCATGGCCGCCGGTCTGTAAGCAGAGGACATGCCTGTGACGACCTTACGAACCCTGCCCCTACCGCTGACACTGGCCATGGCGATCAGCCTGGCCGGTTGCGCCGGCCTGCCCGACCAGCGCCTGGCCAACGAAGCGCTCAAGCGCGGCGATACCGCCCTGGCCGAGCAGAATTATCGCAAGCTGGCGGACCTGGGCTACAGCGACGCACAGGTCGGCCTGGCCGATATCCAGGTGGAAAGCCGCGATCCGGCGCAGATCAGGCAGGCGGAAGCGACCTACCGCGCCGCCGCCGACACCTCGCCCCGTGCCCAGGCACGCCTGGGCCGGTTGCTGGTGGCCAAGCCCGGCGCGACCGAGGCCGAACACCACGAAGCCGAAGGCCTGCTGAAAAAGGCCTTCGCCAACGGTGAAGGCAACACCCTGATCCCCCTGGCGATGCTCTACCTGCAATTCCCGCAGAGCTTCCCCGGTGTCGATGCCCAGCGGCAGATCAGCCAATGGCGCAGCGCCGGCTATCCGGAAGCGGGCCTGGCGCAAGTGCTGCTCTACCGTACCCAGGACACCTACGACCAGCACCTGGACGAGGTGGAAAAGATCTGCAAGGCCGCGCTCAACAGCACGGATATCTGCTACGTCGAACTCGCCACCGTGTACCAGAAACGTGCCCAGCCGGACCAGCAGGCCGAACTGCTCAAGCAACTGCAGGCCGCCTACAGCCGTGGCACCGTCGGTGCCCAGCGGATGGACAGCGTGGCCCGCGTGCTCAGCGATTCGACCCTCGGCCAGCCGGACGCGAAAACCGCCCAGGCGATGCTCGAACAGGTCGCCCCCGGCTACCCGGCCTCCTGGGTCAGCCTGGCGCAACTGCTCTACGACTTCCCGGACCTGGGCGACGTCGACCAGATGATGGAGTACCTCAACAACGGCCGCGCGGCCGACCAGCCCCGCGCTGAACTGCTGCTGGGCAAGCTCTACTACGAAGGCAAGTGGGTGCCGGCGGATGCCAGGCAGGCCGAGGCGCATTTCCAGAAAGCCCTCGGCAGGGAAGTCGCCGCCGACTACTACCTGGGACAGATCTACCGCCGCGGCTACCTCGGCCAGGTCTACCCGCAGAAGGCCCTCGACCACCTGCTCAAGGCCGCCCGCAACGGCCAGAACAGCGCCGACTTCGCCATCGCCCAGCTGTTTTCCCAGGGGCGCGGGACCAAGCCCGATCCGCTCAACGCCTACGTCTTCAGCCAGCTGGCCAAGGCCCAGGACACGCCGCAGGCCAATGAGCTGGCCCAACAACTCGAAGAACAACTGCCGCCCGCGCAACGCGCCGATGCCCAGCGCCTGCTGCAACAGGAGCAGCGCCTGCGCGGGACCCTGAGCCGTAACCCGCTGGACCTGCAACAAGCCCTGCAAGAAGGCGACAGCGAGGAAAAAACCCTATGACACTCAATCCTTTCGTGAAGGCCGGTATCGGCCAGAGCTTTGTCCTGATGGGCTTCGCCCTGGCCTGGTCCACACCGACCCTGGCAGCGCTCAGCGACACCCAGAATTTCGGCCTGGAAGTGAAGATCACCGCGCAATCGGAAGACGACCGCGACCTCGGCACCCTCAAGGGCGGCGACGCCAACGGCGTCGGCCTCGACCTGCGCCCATGGGCCTACGGCGAACGCGGCAACTGGAGCGCCTACGCCATGGGCCAGGCCGTGACCGCCACCGACATCATCGAGACCGACACCCTGCAGCAGTCCGATGGCAGCCAGGAAACCTCGGGCAACGATGCCCGCAAGCCGGACAAGAGCTACCTGGCCCTGCGCGAATTCTGGGTCGGCTACAAAGGCCTGACGCCTTATCCGGGCGAGCTGCTCAAGTTCGGTCGGCAACGCCTGCGCAACGATGACGGACAATGGCGCGACACCAATATCGAAGCGCTGAACTGGACCTTCGACACCACGCTGCTGCGGGCCAACCTGGGTGCCGCCGAGCGCTTCAGCGAGTACCGCACCGACCTCACGGAACTGGCGCCCAAGGACAAGGACCGCCTGCATGTCTATGGCGATGTCGCCTACCAGTGGACACCCGGGCAGTGGATCGGCGTGCGCGCCCATCACACCCACGACGACGGCAAGCTCGACTACCCGACACCCGGTGTCGCCGCCGATCCGCTGGACAAGAAGGAAAACGGCGACCTGACCTGGCTCGGCCTGGAAGCCAACAGCGACGCCTATAACTGGCGCAACACCAACACCGTCAACTACTGGGCCAGCCTCACCGGCATGAGCGGCAACCGCGACAGCGTCAATGCGCTCAACGCCGACGGCAGCCGCCCGGTCGACGCCAAGCACAGCGACAGCATCAACGGCTGGGCCACCGACCTGGGTATCCGCGTGCGCCTCGATCCGAACTGGCAGGTCGGCGCGGCCTATGCCCGCGCCAGCGGCGACTACGAACAGAACGGCCTGGAAAGCAACCGCTCGAATTTCACCGGCACCCGTTCGCGCACCCACCGCTTCGGCGAAGCCTTCCGCGGTGAACTGAACAACCTGCAGACCGCCACCCTGTTCGGCTCCTGGCAGTTGCGCGAGGACTACGACGCCAGTCTGGTCTACCACAAGTTCTGGCGCGTCGACGGCAACAAGGACGTCGGCAGCAACGGCATCAACGCCGTGCAGAACAACTATGACGACGCCACCGGCGCCCTGCTCTCCAGCACTTCACTGCCGTTGCAGGACGGCAAGAAAGACATGGGCCAGGAGATGGACCTGGTGGTCACCAAGTACTTCAAGCAGGGCCTGCTGCCGGCGGCCCTCAGCCAATCCATCGATGAACCCTCGGCGCTGGTGCGCTTTCGCGGCGGCGTGTTCAAGCCGGGCGATGCCTACGGCAAAGACGTCGATTCCTATATGCACCGCGCGTTCATTGACGTGATCTGGCGCTTCTGATGCAGCTCGCGAAGGGAGTGTCCGAGATGAACCATATCGCCATGCAAGGCCCGCTCAGTGTCCTGGCCGCAGCCCTGCTGCTGGCCAGCGGCGCCGCCTTCGGCAATGCCGAGCAGCCGCTCGCCAGGACCGAGCGCGCGCCGATCATCGCCAAGGAGCTGCAACAGGCCAAGACCTACACCGTCAGCAGCGCACCGACCGAACCGCTGCACCTGGAAAAACCGAAGCTGCCGGACCTCAGTGGCTACACCGCCGAAGCGGCGGCGGCGAAGATCGTGCGCAGCAAACCGGGCAAGATCAGCGTGCGCCGGATGATGCAGGAAGACGCCCTGAAGGACTTTATCGGCGGCGACAACAAGATGGCCGAATGGGTGGTCCGCCAGCACGGCATTCCCCAGGCGATCTTCGTCGACGATGGCTATATCAACCTCAAGGACCTGAGCAAGAAACTGCCGAAGAACTACATCAGCGAAACCTCGCCGGGTGTGTTCCTCGCCAGGCTGCCGATCGTCGTCGGGCGCAAGGGCATCCTCGAAATCGACCGGCAGACCCAGGAACTGCGGCTGTCCCAGGAAGGCGGTTCGTTCCTGGTCAACGATGGCCAGCTGTTCATCCGTGACACCAAGGTCACCGGCTGGCGCGAAGCGGACAACGGCCCGGCCACCTTCCGCTCGCCCAAGGAGTTCCGGCCGTTCCTGCTCGCCTGGGGCGGCACCGAGACCTATATCGTCAACAGCCAGATGGCCAGCTTCGGCTACGCCAACAGCAAGTCCTACGGCGTGAGTATTTCCCAGTACACGCCGAACATGGCCAAGGTCCTCAAGCGGCCCGAGCCGACCGGCTGGATCATCGGCTCGCAGTTCTCGGACATGTGGTACGGCTTCTACTGCTACGAGACCCGCGACTTCGTGGTCAAGGGCAATACCTACCGCGACAACATCGTCTACGGCATCGACCCCCACGACCGTTCGCACCGGCTGATCATCGCCGACAACACCGTCCATGGGACCAAGAAGAAGCACGGCATCATCATTTCCCGGGAAGTGAACGACAGCTTCATCTTCAACAACCGCAGCTATGACAACCACCTCTCGGGCCTGGTGATCGACCGTAACAGCGTCAACAACCTGATCGCCTACAACGAGATCTACAAGAACCACACCGACGGCATCACCCTCTACGAGAGTGCCGACAACCTGATCTATGGCAACAAGGTGATCAGCAACAAGCGCCACGGCATCCGTATCCGCAACAGCGTGAACATCCGCCTGTACGAGAACGTATCCATGGCCAACGGCCTGACGGGCATCTACGGCCACATCAAGGACCTGACCGACACCGACCGCGACATCAAGCTCGACCCGTTCGACGCCGAAGTCTCGCTGATCGTGGTCGGCGGCGAACTGGCCGGCAATGGCAGCGGCCCGCTGTCCATCGACTCGCCGCTGAGTGTCGAGCTGTACCGGGTGTCCATGCTCGCCCCGGCGAAGAACAGCGGCATCAGCTTCACCGGGATTCTCGGCGATCGCCAGGATGAAATTCTCGACCTGCTGGTACGCCAGCAGAAAGCCGTGCTGATCGACCCCGTCGAACGCCAGACCCAACTGCGGGATTGAGGATGACCTTTATGAACCCACACCTGATCAAACTCCTAGGCCTGTCCGGCCTCGCCGCCGCGATCTTCGCCGCCAGCGGCAACCTGCGGGCCGAGGAAGTCCAGGCGCCGAACTTCACCGCGCAGCCCTGCTGCAGCCTGTGCCCGGCGGCCCATGACGCGAAGAACTACGTCACCCGCTACCAGCAGAACTTCACCACGCTGGTCCAGGCCCAGGGCGACTGGCTGTTCCGTACCCAGGAAGACCTGCGCACCGAATTCGACACCACGCCGGCCGGCTACAAGCGCATGCAACAGTTGCACGACGCCTTCAAGAGCAAGGGCGTGGAACTGGTGGTGGTCTACCAGCCGACCCGCGGCCTGGTGGATCGCAACAAACTGTTCCCGGCCGAACGCGACAAGTTCGATTACGAGAAGGCCCTGCACAACTACCAGGCCATGCTCGGGCGCTTCGCGAAAATGGGCTATCACGTCCCGGACCTGTCGCCCCTGACCAACGAACAGCAGGCCCACGATTTCTACTTCCGCGGCGACCAGCACTGGACGCCATACGGCGCCGAGCGCACCGCGAAGATCGTCGCCGAGACGGTGAAAAAAGTCCCCGGCTTCGCCGACATTCCCCATCGCGAATTCGAGACCAAGGTCTCCGGGCGCATGGGCAAGACCGGCACCCTGCACAACATGGCCGGCCAGTTGTGCGGCACCAGCTACGCGATCCAGTACATGGAACAGTTCAGCACCGAGCCCAAGGGCGAGGCGGGAGACGGCGACCTGTTCGGCGATTCCGGCAACCCGCAGATCACCCTGGTGGGGACCAGTCACAGCGGCAAGAACTACAACTTCGCCGGCTTCCTGCAACAGTACATCGGAGCCGACATCCTCAACGTCGCCTTCCCCGGCGGCGGCCTCGAGGGTTCGATGCTGCAGTACCTGGGCAGCGACGAATTCCAGAAGACCCCGCCGAAGATCCTTATCTGGGAATTCTCGCCGCTGTATCGCCTCGACCAGGAAACCATCTACCGGCAGATGATGGCGCTGCTCGACAACGGCTGCGAGGGCAAGAGCGCCGACATGAGCGCCAACACCACGGTCAAGCCGGGCAAGAACGAACTGCTGGTCAACAGCAACAACCGCGACCTGCGCAACAGCGCTCACCAGGTCGACATCCGCTTCGCCGACACCTCGGTGAAAACCCTGCACGCCACCCTCTGGTACATGAACGGGCGCCACGAGGACATCAAGATCGAGAAACCGGAAACCTCCGACACGGACGGACGTTTCGCCTTCGAACTGCGCACCGACGAAGACTGGGCCAACCAGAACCTGCTGGCCGTCGAAGTCCAGGGCCCGGAAGCGGGCACCGCACCGCAGAAAGTCGAGGCGAAGATCTGCAAACGCAACGTATTCCCCAGCGCTGAGCCCCACAGGGCGCAGGCCGGGTTATGAGGTGCCTACCGATGAAACTCCGCACATTGCTCGCTCCCTCCCTCCTGGCTCCATCAATGCTGGCCCTCGCGATGGTCGCCGGCTCGGCCGGGGCCGCTGCGCCGCTGCGCCCGCCACAGGGCTACTTCGCCGCCGTCGACAAGTTCAAGACCGGTGACAACAGCGAAGGCTGCGACACCATGCCCCAGCCCTACACCGGGCAGTTGCAGTTCCGCAGCAAATACGAGGGCTCCGACAAGGCCCGCGCGACCCTCAACGTGCAGTCGGAAAAGGCCTTTCGCGACACCACCGCCGATATCACCACGATGGAACGCGGCACCAGCAAGCGCGTGATGCAGTTCATGCGCGACGGTCGTCCGGAACAGTTGAGCTGCACCCTGAGCTGGCTCACCGCCTGGGCCCAGGCCGATGCGCTGATGTCCAAGGACTTCAACCACACCGGCAAGTCCATGCGCAAATGGGCCCTGGGCAGCATGGCCTCGGCCTATATCCGCCTGAAGTTCTCCGACTCCCATCCGCTGGCGACCCACCAGAAGGAAGCGCAGCAGATCGAGGCCTGGTTCGGCAAGATGGCCGACCAGGTGGTCAGCGACTGGGACAACCTGCCGCTGGAGAAGACCAACAATCACTCGTACTGGGCCGCCTGGTCAGTGATGGCTACCGCCATCGCCACCGACCGCCGCGACCTCTTCGACTGGGCCGTGAAGGAATACAAGGTCGGCGCCAACCAGGTCGACCCGCAGGGTTTCCTGCCCAACGAACTCAAGCGCCAGCAACGCGCCCTGGCCTACCACAACTACGCGTTGCCGCCGTTGGCGATGATCGCCAGCTTCGCCCTGGTCAACGGCGTCGACCTGCGCCAGGAAAACAACGGTGCGCTCAAGCGCCTGGGTGACCGGGTGCTGGCCGGGGTCAAGGATCCCGGCGAGTTCCAGGCCAGGAACGGCAAGGAACAGGACATGACCGACCTCAAGGTCGACTCGAAATTCGCCTGGCTCGAACCGTTCTGCACGCTCTACACCTGCCCGGCGGATGTGCTCGAACGCAAGCATGGGATGCAACCGTTCAAGACCTTCCGCCTCGGCGGCGACCTGACCAAGGTCTACGACCCGACGCACGAAAAGGGCAACCAGTAGCACCCGGCACACCGCTCTTTTTTGTGGGAGCCGGCTTGCTGGCGATAACGGCCGAACAGGCGATGCAAGGCTCACTGGCCCCATCGCTGGCAAGCCAGCTCCTACAGGTGAGCCTAGTGGATTGACCGATCGTTCCCACGCTCTGCGTGGGCATGCAGCCCGTGACGCTCCGCGTCACAAAGCGGACGCGGAGCGTCCAGAGAGGCGTTCCCCCGCAGAGCGAGGGAACGATCGACACTCCCCGGTTTTCATGGGGGGTTTGGGGGGGCTTCGGCCCTTGAACGTTGATTAAACAAGGAGAGATCGGGATGGTATTTTCATCCAATGTGTTCCTGTTCCTGTTCCTGCCGATCTTTCTCGGCTTGTACTACCTGAGCGGGCAACGCTATCGCAACCTGCTGTTGCTGATCGCCAGCTACGTGTTCTACGCGTGGTGGCGGGTGGACTTCCTGGCGCTGTTCGCCGGCGTCACCCTGTGGAACTACTGGATCGGCCTCAAGGTCGGCGCCGCCGGCGTACGCACCAGGCCGGCCCAGCGCTGGCTGCTGCTGGGCGTGGCCGTCGACCTGTGCATCCTCGGCTACTTCAAGTACGCCAACTTCGGGGTCGACAGCCTCAACGCGATCATGACCTCGTTCGGTCTCGAGCCCTTCATCCTGACCCACGTGCTGCTGCCGATCGGTATCTCGTTCTACATCTTCGAGTCCATCAGCTACATCATCGACGTCTACCGTGGCGATACCCCGGCGACCCGCAACCTGATCGACTTCGCGGCCTTCGTGGCGATCTTCCCGCACCTGATCGCCGGTCCCGTGCTGCGCTTTCGCGACCTCGCCGACCAGTTCAACAACCGCACCCACACCCTCGACAAATTCTCCGAAGGTGCCACGCGGTTCATGCAGGGCTTCATCAAGAAGGTCTTCATCGCCGATACCCTGGCGGTGGTCGCCGATCACTGCTTCGCCCTGCAGAACCCGACCACCGGCGACGCCTGGCTCGGTGCCCTGGCCTACACCGCACAGCTGTACTTCGACTTCTCCGGCTACAGCGACATGGCCATCGGCCTCGGCCTGATGATGGGCTTCCGCTTCATGGAGAACTTCAAGCAGCCCTATATCAGCCAGTCGATCACCGAGTTCTGGCGGCGCTGGCACATCAGCCTGTCGACCTGGCTGCGCGACTACCTCTACATCACCCTGGGCGGTAACCGCAAAGGCACCCTGACCACCTATCGCAACCTGTTCCTGACCATGCTGCTCGGTGGCCTGTGGCACGGCGCGAACATCACCTACATCGTCTGGGGCGCCTGGCATGGCATGTGGCTGGCGATCGAAAAAGCCCTGGGCATCAACACCACGCCACGCAGCTTCAACCCGATCCGCTGGGCGCTGACCTTCCTGCTGGTGATCATGGGCTGGGTGATCTTCCGTGCCGAGAACCTGCACGTGGCCGGCCGCATGTACGGCGCCATGTTCAGCTTCAGCGACTGGTCGCTGTCGGAGCTCAACCGCGCCAGCCTCACCGGCCTGCAAGTGGCGACCCTGGTGGTGGCCTACGCGACCCTGGCGTTCTTCGGCCTGCGCGATTTCTACAGCAACCCGCCCGCGCCGAAGGCCAAGCCCGCCGACGGTCCGGCCACCGCGCAACCCGGCCTGATCAAGGCCGCCCCCGGCGAAGCGGCCGGCAGCATCCACGAGCCCGGCTACAACGTCGGCGTCGAAGCCCAGGTGCAACCGGCCTACTGGGTGGCCGACTGGCCGCGCTACCTGATGCGCGCCCTGGTGCTGCTGCTGTTCATCGCCTCGATTCTCAAACTTTCGGCGCAAAGCTTCTCGCCGTTCCTCTACTTCCAGTTCTGAGGGAGCCGACCATGACCCGCTCATTACGCATCCTCTACATCGCCCTGTTCCTCGTCACCTTGCTGGCGCTGGGGCTGTGGTCCCTGCGCAGCTTCATCGGCTTCAGCACCAACGCCGACGCGACCGTGCTCAACGGCCGCTGGACCAAGGCCATCGAGACTCACTACGACGGCGAGTTCCCGATCAAGCGCCTGGGTACCAACCTCTGGGCCGCGCTGGACTTCAAGCTGTTCAACGAAGGCCGTCCGGGCGTGGTGCTGGGCCGCGACCACTGGCTCTACAGCGACGAGGAATTCAACCCCATCGCCAACGAGCAGCAGAACCTGCAGGGCAACTACGCCCTGGTCGAAGGCGTGCGCCAGACCCTCAAGGCCAAAGGCGTGAATCTGGTGATGGCCATCGTTCCGGCCAAGGTCCGGCTGTACCCGGAACACCTGGGTGAAGTCCGCCCGGCGAGCATCCACGCCAACCTCTACGAGGATTTCCATGCCCGCGTCGCCGCCGACCGGATCCTCGCCCCCGACCTGCTCGGCCCGCTGCAACAGGCCAAGCAACAGGGCCGCCAGGTATTCCTGCGTACCGACACCCACTGGACCCCGGACGGCGCGCAGATCGCCGCTGCCCAGCTGGCCAGCGCCATCGCCGCACAGGCGCCGCTCAGCGGCACGCCGCAGCGCTTTGTCACCGAAGCCGAGAAGACCGAGCAGCACAAGGGCGACCTGACCCTGTTCCTGCCGCTGGATCCGCTGTTCGACAACCTGATGCCGCCGCAGGAACCGCTGGAAAAACGCATCACCCGTGCCGCGGACGACCAGCCGGCCGCCGACGACGCGCTGTTCGCCGACAACGAAGTGCCGGTGGCGCTGATCGGCACCAGCTACAGCGCCAATCCGAACTGGAACTTCGTCGGCGCCCTCAAGCAGGCCCTGCACAGCGACGTGGTGAATTACGCCGAGGACGGCCACGGCCCGATCCTGCCGATGCTCGCCTACCTGAAAAGCGACGCCTTCAAGAACAACCCGCCACAGGTGCTGATCTGGGAATTCCCGGAACGCTACCTGCCGGTCAACAACGAAATCGGCGATGCCGACCCGCAGTGGGTCGCGCAACTCAAAGCCGCTGGTATCCGCCAACAGAACCTGGTGCAGAACACCACCCGATCCGAGTCGCCTGTACAGGCGCAAAACTGAAAGAGGTATGCCCCATGACCTTCAACACTACTCGTAAAAACACCGTCAAGACCCTGGCCATGGCCGCAGGCCTGAGCCTGCTCTCGCTACAGGTCTGGGCCGGCGGCGACGCCGCCCTGTACGGTCCGACCGCACCGAAGGGTTCGAGCTTCGTGCGCCTGTACAACGCCAGCAACCAGGAAGTCAGCGCCACCGTCGGCGCCACCGCCCTCAGCGATGTCGCGCCCCTGGCCAGCAGCGATTTCAGCTTCATGCCCGGTGGCGACTACAGCGCCAAGGTCGGCAGCCAGAGCCTGCCGGTGAAACTCGCCGCCGACCACTATTACACCCTGGTCAACAACGCCAGCGGCCAGCCGCAGCTGATCGAGGAACCGCCGTTCAAGAACAAGCAGAAGTCCCTGGTGCGGGTACAGAACCTGAGTGACAAGGCCCTGACCCTGAAGACCGCCGACGGCAAGACCGCCGTGGTCGAGTCCGTGGCCGCCAAGGGCCGCGGCGAGCGCGAGATCAACCCGGTGAAGGTCAGCTTCGCCCTCTACGAAGGCAACCAGAAGGTCAGCGACCTCAAGCCGGTGGCCCTGGAGCGCGGTGAAGCGGCGGTGCTCTACGTCACCGGCAGCGGCAGCAGCCTGTCGCCGGTCTGGGTCAAGCGCCCGGTGTCGACCCGCTGATGATTTTCCGAATGGCCCACGCCCCCTGTGGGAGCCGGCTTGCTGGCCGCCACAAGGAATCGCGTTGGCCATTCGGACACGGACAACAACAAGAGAGTGAAACGACCAACCGCAGTAGCTCTAACCCATACATTGCTTAAAGGAGTAACAACATGATTCCGGTAATCCTGTCAGGTGGTAGCGGCTCACGTCTTTGGCCGCTTTCGCGCAAGCAGTTTCCCAAGCAGTTCCTCGCCCTCACCGGCGAACAGACGCTGTTCCAGCAGACCCTCGAGCGCCTGGTGTTCGAAGGCATGGACACGCCTATCGTGGTCTGCAACAAGGACCATCGCTTCATCGTCAACGAACAGTTGAGCAACCGCCACCTCGAGGCCCAGCGCATCCTGATGGAACCGTTCGGCCGCAACACCGCGCCGGCCGTGGCCCTGACCGCGATGATGCTGATCAACGAAGGTCGCGACGAGTTGATGCTGGTGCTGCCCGCCGACCACGTGCTGGACGACCAGAAAGCCCTGCAACGCGCCCTGGCCCTGGCTACCGTGGCCGCCGAGCGTGGCGAGATGGTGCTGTTCGGCGTACCGGCGACCAAACCGGAAACCGGTTATGGCTACATCAAGTCGAGCAACGATGCGCTGCTGCCCGAAGGCGTCAGCCGCGTCTCGCACTTCGTCGAGAAGCCCGATGAAAAACGCGCCATCGAGTTCGTCGAAGCCGGCGGTTACTTCTGGAACAGCGGCATGTTCCTGTTCCGCGCCAGCCGTTTCCTCGAAGAGCTGAAGAAACACGATCCGGATATCTACGACACCTGCCTGCTGACCCTCGAACGCAGCCACCAGGACGCCGATACCGTGACCCTGGACGAAGCCACTTTCGCCCAGTGCCCGGACAACTCCATCGACTACGCGGTGATGGAAAAGACCCAGCGCGCCTGTGTGGTACCGCTGAGCGCCGGCTGGAGCGATGTCGGTTGCTGGTCGTCGCTGTGGGACGTGCATGAAAAGGACGAGAACGGCAACGTCAGCAAGGGCGACGTGGTCATCCAGGACAGCCGCAACTGCATGATCCACGGCAACGGCAAGCTGGTGTCGGTGATCGGCCTGGAAAACATCGTCGTCGTGGAAACCAAGGACGCGATGATGATCGCCCACAAGGACAAGGTCCAGGGCGTGAAACAGATGGTCAACACCCTCAACGAACAGGGCCGCAGCGAGACCCAGAACCACTGCGAAGTCTACCGGCCATGGGGTTCCTATGACTCGGTGGACATGGGCGGCCGCTTCCAGGTCAAGCACATCTCGGTCAAGCCGGGCGCGTGCCTGTCGTTGCAGATGCACCACCACCGCGCCGAACACTGGATCGTGGTCAGCGGCACCGCCGAAGTGACCTGCGACGAGAACGTGTTCCTGCTCTGCGAGAACCAGTCCACCTACATCCCGATCGCCTCGGTGCACCGCCTGCGCAACCCGGGCAAGATCCCCCTGGAGATCATCGAAGTGCAATCGGGCAGCTACCTGGGCGAAGACGATATCGAGCGTTTCGAAGATATCTACGGGCGTTCGACCCCAGTCGAGCGCGGCATCTCGGTGAAAACCATCGCCCAGTAAGCCCTGGCGTTCCACTCACCCCCGCCCCCGCTGGCTGCGTCCCCTATCCGCAGTCAGTGGGGGCGGGGGTGTTTTTTTGCCGGCGATGCAAAACCCGCCCTCCCCGTCCCCGAAGTGAAGGGCACCACCTACACTGTTAGGATGATGCTTCCCGTCTTTTCGAGGCTGCTTTTCATGTTTATCGGCGTGCTGCTGATCATCACCTGGCTGGTCCTGCTGTTGCGCTACCCGGCCAAGGCCTTGCCGGTGTCCATGGCCGCATTGGCCGGGCTGGGACTGGTGGCCGCCTGGGTCGCCTGGATGGATACCCGCGAGGCCCGGCAACTGGCGCGCCTGGAAATGCGCATCAGCTATGCTCCCGAGCACTGCCCGGCCGACCGGCCGCTGCAATTGAAGATGAAAAACGACAACGACGTACCCCTGACCGACCTGCGCTGGCGCATCGCGGCCTATGCTCCGGGCGATACCGTCAACCTGGCGGAAAACAGTTATACCGCGCCGCGTTACCGCGGCCCCGGTGAACTCCAGGCCGCAGGTGCCTGGGAAGACTGCCTGCCAATGCCGCCGCTGCGCCCCGGCTACCGTCCACAAACCCTGGAATTTCGTGCCGAACGCCTGCAAGGCAGTTTTTCCGGCTGACATCGGAGATAGCGGCTTATTGCCACCTGTCATTTCTGACAGGTTACAACCCAGTGCATTTGACGTTGAATACCCCCTGGAGGTGAAGCTACCGTCAGGGAGTCAGGATGAAAAGCAAGAGCACAGTCACCGAAATCAAGACCCGGAGGGCTTTTCGTACGGCCCTGGGCAGCCTGGAGATTCCCCTGATCCGACCCAAACCGTCGGTGGTTCTTGTCTACAGCCGCGGCTGCCCGCCCTGCGATCAACTCAAGCGACTGCTCGAGGCCCTGGCATCAGGCCCTTATCAGGAGCGGGTGGCGTTTTTCCAGCTCAGCTACCCGATCTTCAAGCTGCTGCAGCCCGGTATCGAGATCCAGTACGTACCCACCCTGTTCTTTCTCGACGGCCACGGTGCCCAGACCCGCATGCATGGCACCGACCGGATCAAGATCAAACAAGGACTCGATTCGCTCTTTTTTGTCACGGACAAGGTATTCTCGGAGGTCTTCGACTCCCAGGCCCAATAAGGATGTGCCATGCCCGTAGCCTTGATCACCGGATGTTCCAGCGGCATCGGCCGCGCGCTGGCAGATGCTTTCCGAAACGCGGGGTATGACGTCTGGGCCACGGCGCGCAAGCCCGGGGATGTCGCCGCCCTGGCCTCCGCCGGTTTCACCGCCGTGCAACTCGATGTCAACGATGGCCCGGCCCTGCAACAACTGGCCGAACGTATCGAGCAGCAGCACGCCGGCCTCGATGTGCTGATCAACAATGCCGGTTATGGCGCCATGGGACCGCTGCTCGATGGCGGTGTCGAGGCCATGCAGCGCCAGTTCGAAACCAATGTCTTCGCCATCGTCGGCGTGACCCGCGCGCTGCTCGCGGCGCTGCGTCGCCACAACGGCCTGGTGGTGAATATCGGCAGTGTCTCCGGTGTCCTGGTGACACCGTTCGCCGGCGCCTATTGCGCGTCCAAGGCGGCGGTCCATGCCTTGAGCGATGCCCTGCGCATGGAACTGGCGCCCTTCGGCGTGCGCGTGATGGAAGTCCAGCCCGGCGCCATCGATACCCAGTTCGCCAGGAATGCCAGCCATGAGGCCGAGCAACTGATCGCCGAGACCTCGCCCTGGTGGCCGCTGCGCGAGGGCATTCGCGCCCGGGCCAATGCGTCGCAGAACAACCCGACCCCGGCGGCCAGCTTTGCCGCCGACTTGCTCAAGGCCGCGCAAAAACCACAGCCTCCACGCCTGCTGCGCCTGGGCAACGGCTGCCGGGCGTTGCCGTTGCTGTCAGCCATGCTGCCCAAGGGCCTGCTGGAAAAGGTGCTGATGAAGCGCTTTGGCCTGAACCACTCCCTGTAATGACCGCACGCAAACCGTAGGAGCCGGCAAGCCGGCTCCCACAAGTGCCGTCAATCCGACCACCGCCGCGAAGCTTATGGTGATCTTCACTCCCCCGCCGGCTTGACGATCACCGTGCAGGTAATCCCCGCCGCCAGCAGCACCCCGTCCGGCACCTCGTCGATATGAATCCGCACCGGCACCCGCTGGGCCAGGCGCACCCAGTTGAAGGTCGGGTTCACATCGGCGACCAGCTCGCGGCTTTGCGGGTTGTCACGGTCGTAGATGCCCCGCGAGATACTCTCCACATGGCCCTTGAGCACCTGCCCGCTCATCAACTGCATATCGGCCAGGTCACCGACCTGCACATGGGGCAGCTTGGTTTCCTCGAAGAAGCCGTAGACCCAGAACGAATTCAGGTCGACCACCGCCATCTTCGCCTCGCCGATCCGCGCATAGTCGCCGCGGTGCACGTTGAGGTTGGTGACATAGCCGTCCACCGCCGCCCGCACCTGGGTCCGCGCCAGGTTCAACTGCGCCGCCTCCAGTTGCGCCTGGGCCTGCTGGTAGTCGGCCAGGGCGGCGTCGGCCAGGTTGCCGGCATCGTCACGGCTCTCCTTGGAGATCACCATGTTGTCCAGGTCGGCCCGGCGATGGGCGTTGACCTTGCGCATCTCCCAGGTGGCCTTGCGCGAGTCCACCAGCGATTGCGCCTGCTTGACCGCGATGCGGTAGTGCTCGGGATCGATCTGCATCAGCAGGTCGCCCTTGTTCACTCTCTGGTTGTCACGCACCGGCACGTCCACTACCTCACCGGTGACGTCCGCCGCGACATTGATGATGTCGGCGCGCACACGGCCGTCACGCGTCCACGGGCTTTCCATGTACTGCACCCACAGCAGCCGGCCGATCCAGATCGCAAGGGCCAGGACCAGCAAGGTGGCGATCAGGCTGAAGAGCTTTTTCATCAGGTCGTTCTCAACGGTAAACAGTGAGCGCCAGGGCGCCGAAAATGCAGCTGAACAGGCTCAGGCGCAGCAACGCCGGGTGCCAGAAGAAGCGGTACAGGTCATGGCTGGCGATAAAACGGTCGAGCGCCCAACCGACGCCGGCGGCGATCAGGAACAGCAGGGTCATGGCCGGCAGGTAGAGACCGTGGAACGCGATTTCACGGGGCATGGGAATTTCCTTGTGCGCCGCCCAGGGTCGCCAGCGGCGAGCGCGGGTCCAGCAGCGAGGTACGGATAAAGTGCAGGTAGCTCTGGACCCGGCGCAGCACCGAGGTATCGAAGTGCCGGGCAAAAGGTTCGTCGGTGGCCTGGACCCGGCTGATGGCGTGGTCCACCGCCAGCAACGCGCGCTCCAGGTTGCTCGCGTTGGGCTGGATGAACAGGCGCATCAGCGAGCGGCCCATGACCCGGATCGACTGGCGCCATGGCTGCGCTTCGGCATAGGCCGGGTGCACCGGGAGGATCGCCTGTTCCTTGCGCAATTCGATGACCGCGTGGCCGACCTCCAGCACCACGAACATCCAGCGCAGCAGCTCGCTCTGCACCTTCGGCTGCCCCGCGGCGAAACCATAGGCCTGGTGCAACAGGTCACGGGTGCCGCTTTCGAAGGTCGAGCCCAGCCCCTTGAGCCTGCCGCTGATGGCGAACACCACCTGTTCGCGCAGGTCCTGCTCCAGGCGCCGCCACAGCCAGCGGCTGTTGGGCGGCAGGATGATCGCCCCCGCCGCCGCGCACACCAGCATGCCGATGACCATGCCGATATAGTCGTTGATAAAACCGTAGGGGTTGTAGATCGTCAGGTTGTCCGGGACCGAGCCGGTGCTGAAGAAGATCAGCAGGCCCACGCCGACACCCATCCAGGCCGGGCGCGAAGCGAGGAAGGCACCGAACACGAATACCGGTGCCAGGACCATGCACAGCAGGGGGAAACCGTCGATGGAAGGAAAGATGAAGAACATCTCGACGAAGCCGATCAGCGCCCCGAGCAAGGTCCCGCAGGCCATCTGGAAGGCCATGCGCTTGGGGTTCGGGGTGGCCGCCGACAGGCCGACCGTGGCGGCGGCGATCAGGGTCATGGTCGCCCCGCTCGGCCAGGCGGTCGCCACCCAGTAGCTGCCGAGCACGATCAGGATAAAGGCACCACGGATCCCCGAGGCGGCCGCCGCGAGCCAGTTGGTCTTCGGCACATAGGGCTCGTCCCACTGCTCGCGCTCATGACGATGGTCGGCCAGGGAGGCATGGGTCAGCGCATAGCTGTGCAGTTCCTCGACAAAGCGGTAGAGCAGCTCGAAGGCGGTATGAAACTCCAGCTGCCCGGCCGCGTCCGGGTCGCCTTCCTCGAAGCGCGCCCGCAGGCTGCGGACCCGTTGCGGCAAGGCCAGCTTGTAGTCTGCCAGTTGCATGGCCAGCCGCCTGGCATCGGCATCGGTCAGCGCCCGTCCGGCAAAACCGTCGAGCAGTTCGGCAAGGCCCAGGAAGCCCGGCTCGATGGCCGCCAGCACCTGCAGCGGCCCGCGGCTACGCAGGCGTTCAAGCAGCTGATGCAGGGCATTGAAGCGGGTGGTCAGGGTCATGAACTCGCTGTTCAATCGGTTCAACCGCCCGTTGCGCCGACGCATGTGCGGGTCTTCGAACACGGTGACGCTGCGCAGGCCCTCAAGGCCCACGGCCTGGGCGATAAAGCCGATATTGGCGGTTTCGAATGCCGCACCGGCATGGGGCGCGCGCAGGCCGCTGCCGACAAACCCGGCAAACGCGCCGAAACGCTGGTAGAGCGCGTTGCGCATGGCCGCGCTGGCGCTCTGCGGGAGAATCGCCGCACTGACGAAGGTCGAGCAGACGATCCCCAGGGAGATTTCCAGCACCCGCCAGACCGCCGCCATGAAGGCCCCTTCGGGATGGGCCAGGGCGGGCAGGCCGACCATGGCGGCGGTGTAGCCGGCCAGCACGAAACCATAGGCGCGGAAGTTGCGATTGCGCGCAGCCCCCGCCGAACAGGCCCCGATCCAGATCGCCAGCGCGCCGAGAAACAGCTCGGTGTTCTGCGCGAACAGGGCGATCAGCAGCACCATCACCGCCGACCCGGCCAGGGTGCCCAAGAGCCGGTAGAAACTCTTGGCAAACACATGCCCGCTTTGCGGCTGCATGACGATAAACACCGTGATCATCGCGGTGCGCGGCTGGGGCAGCTCCAGGCGCATGGCCAGCCACAGGGTCAGGAAGGCGGCGGCCAGGGTCTTGAAGATATACACCCAGGTCACGCCGTCGCTGCGGGCCCAGTCAAAGAAGCCGCGACGCCATTCGAGGGAATACAGCCAGCGCACCGGGGCGGGCAAGGGAGTCATGACGCGGTTCTCAGTGATCGAAGGCGGCCAGCACCGCAGGAGGTTTGCCCGGCACGCCGCGCTCCGGCGCCGGTACATCGTTGCCCGCGCCCAACCCGCCGCCGAGGGCGGTGACCAGTTCGGCATGGGCGCTCAGGCGCGCGGCCTGGACCTGCTGCTCGACCTGCTGCTGATGGAACAGCAGGGTCTGGGCATTGAGCACATTGAGGTAGTCGGTCAGGCCGCGCTGGTAGGCGAGCATGGCGATGTCGTAGGTCTTCTGCGCCGCCGCCACCGACTCGGCGGCAAAGACCTGCTGCTTGTCCATCGACTCGCGACGAATCAGGCGGTCGGAAATGCCCTTGAGAGCATTGATCAGGGTCTGGTTGTAGTGGGCGACCGCGATGTCGTAGCCGGCGCTGGCTTCACCCAGTTCCGCGCGCAGGCGGCCACCGTCGAAGATCGGCAGGGAGATCGCCGGGCCGACGTTGTAGTTGAATTTGCGCCCGGCGAGGAACTCCAGCATGCCACCGCCGGTGGCCATGTAGCCGAGGCTGCCGACCAGGTCGACATTGGGATAGAAGCCGGCATGGGCCACATCGATACCACGGGCCTGGGCCGCCACCTGCCAGCGGCTGGCAACCACATCGGGACGCTGGCCGAGCAGTTCGACGGGCAGCGCCGATGGCAATTTCAACGCGGCCGCCAGGGACAGCGCCGGACGTTTCAATCGCGCCCCCTCGCCCGGACCGAAACCGGCCAGGGCTGCCAGCTGGTTGCGGCTCAAGGCGATCTCTTCGTCCAGTGCATCCAGTTGCCGATGGGTTTCGGGCAGCGGTGTCTGCGCCTGGCTGACTTCGAAGTGAGTGCCGAGCCCAGCGTCCAGACGCCGTTGCGCCAGGTCGAGAATCTGCGTCTGCTGCCTGAGGGTGGCCTCGACGATATCGCGCTGGGCGTAGTGCAACGACAGCTGGATATAGGCGCGCACGATATTGCCCTGCAACTCGAGCCGGGCCTGGCGCTCTTCGGCGACGCTCATATGCGCCAGGTCCACGGCGCGTTCGCTGGCATTGCTGTCGCGGCCCCAGAGGTCGAGGGAATAACTCAGGCCCAGGGCGGCATTGTTGTCCCAGGTGTTGGAGTCGGCCAGTTCGCCGGGACCATAGAACTGATCGTTGGCCCACTGATGGCGCTTGAGGCTGGAGTCGCCCTTGATCTGCAGCGACTCGGCCGACTCGGCGACTCCGGCCATGGCCCGGGCCTGGCGCACGCGCGCGGCGGCCATGGCCAGGCTCGGGCTGCCCCGCATGGCCTGGCTGACCCATTGGTCGAGTTGCGGGTCACCATAGGCCTGCCACCAGCGGGCGGTCGGCCAGTGCGCGTCGCGGGCGGCGCCCTGGATCGCTTCATCGGTGGCCAGGGTGTTGGCGGCCAGGGTCTTGCCTTGTGGGGCAATACCTCCGGTTCCGATGCAGCCGCCGATGGCTAACGATAAGGCCCAAACACTGAGAGTCTTCAGCTCTCTGCTGATGCGACGCGGCACTGCTGTAAATTCCCGACATGGATGGAGAAGCTCTGGAGCGGCAATTCTAGGGGGCGCCCGAGGCGGCGATAAGCGGGGCTTCCTGCGAATGTTTGTTACCGTTCCCGAGATAATCCGTGTCCTCGCGACGGGGCTGGCAACCAGCGGGAATCCGGGGCGGCGGAGGATGAGCGCAATGTGATATTGGCCGGCTACAGGGGCGTGCGAGGCTTCGTCCTACACCGACCTGGCACCAGCCTGACAACAAGAACACAAGGCAGAGGCATCCGATGAACCTGTCTCTTGAACTGCAGAAACGCCGCGACCGCTTCAATCCGTCTCTCGTACCCGTCCCTCCGGCGCCCCTGGACGCCTTGCAGGAATGCCTGGTACGGCACCTCCGCATCGCCGTCGAACAGCGCGACGAACGCCTGCACTTCCACACCCTCGACGGCGATCCCTGCACGCTCGAGTATGCCGACGCCTACGTGGTGCGCCGCACCCTGCACGGGGTCGAGGCCATCGGCGTGCAACAGTGGCTGCGGCTGAACCTGAGCCTGTGCCGGCACTACATGAGTATCGACTGCCAGGGCCCGAGCCCGGTCATCAGCGGCCTGATCATCGAGGGGGCGTCCCAGGACCAGACCCTGCGCGGCCTGGCCAGCTTTTTCAATCTCTCGAACGCCGCCAAGCATACGGCCCACTGAACAGGACCTGCAGCCATGTCCGACGCCAGCCGCAACGACCTGATTAGCCAGCTACACAGGCTGATGCCCGACAGCCAGGCCGACTACTTCCAGATCGCGCTGGATCACGACGACCGCAGGCTGTGGCTGGAATACGGCCAGCAGGGACTGCTGCTCATGCTCACGCCGCCGGTCGTCGATGCACCAGCTTCTGACTTCGTTATCCGGGCGCCCGGCGGCTCCATGGCTTTGCTGTTCGACACCTGGTTCCAGGAGCAGGCCGCCCAGGCCCTGTTCCTCAGGCTGCCGTTTCCCGACAGGACGGCCATCCTCGATACCTGCGAACTGTTCCTGCAACGTTGCCATGCGCCGCTGGCGCAGGAGTGATCGCCCATGAGTCCCCTTGATGCGCTACAGGCCCGCTCCACCTCATTGTTTCATCCGTCCGCCGGACAACCGAGCCTGATCAGCTACAAGGAAAAATACTCGATCTTCCATCATGCGCCCGACCTGCAAGCGGGCGACGCCTGCCTCGGCGACAACCTGCAAGGTATCGACGCCGCCAGGCAGCCGCAAGCCGCCGGCGAACACTTCGGAGGCGCTGTCGAGCGCATCATGCAGCGCCTGCAGGACAGTCTCCCGGCCACGCAACAACAGGCCCTCGAACCGTTGCAGAAACTTCACGCGCAAGCCCTGCCCGCCCTTCGCGCCAACGACCTCGACAGCCTCGGCAAGCAGGAACTGCAGGTTCTCTATCGCTACTTCAAGACCGCCCAGCACACCTTTGCCAGCCTGCCCGGCGCAGGCGAAAACCAACAGCAGCAACGCCTGTGCCGGGTGCTCAAGTGGCAATTTCGCGCGAGCCTGAGCGTGCACCTGAAGAATTCGCTGGACCAGGCCCTGGCCAAAAGCCGGGCGACGGTCGGCGAAGGCGGGTCCCAGGGCTGGGATGCGCGGGTCGGGATACAGCTCGGCACGGGGGCGCTGGGCGGCGCCAGCATCGGGCCGAATGTCGGGCTGTCGTCAAAGCTGGAGACCACGCAGACCCGCATCATCAAGGACACCACCAGCGTCGACAAGCGGGTGACAGGCCGCCTGCACCTGGCCAATGCCGTCTCGCTGGAACTGGGCCTGGGCTACGAAACGGTCCGCACTGAAAAGTACAGCAACCTGGACACCTACGTCCGGGCCAACAGCCTGTCCAAATGGGCCTGGTGGAATGGTTCCAAGCGCGACCTGCTGATGCAGGCAAAACCCTTGCTCAGCGCCTGCAACAACTATCAGCGCAATATCCGCCTGGCCTCCCTCAGCCAGGCGTGGCTTGGCGACGAACTGCGAAAAAGTGGAAACCCCTGCCCGCTGTTCAAGACCCACCAGCCCCTGCCCCAACCCTTCCAGATCGAATCCGGCCAGCGGGTCGCGGCCAGCGCGACGATGGCGTTCGATGGGTTGGGCGTGCTCCAGGTCCAGGCGCAGGCGAAGGCCGATGTGCTGAAAACCGAGAAAGCCCAGGCCCTGGATATCATCGGGCTCTACGAACTGAACCCGGTCACCGCCGAGCAGCGCCTGGAGGGCGTCGGGGAGTACGGCCCCGATGCGCGGCAACTGATCCGCGCGATGCAGGCCCATGTCGTCGACAGCAGCCACCAGTTGACCAGCGCCGTGCTGGACGGCAAGAACGCCGCGCAATTGCGCGAGATCAGCCAGGACCTCGACCAGCGCTCCCGGCAACTGACCGAGCAGTACGTCCACCTCAAGATCGCCCGAACCATCGATGCCGACGCGGACGCCACTATTCGCCAATTGCTGGAGCAGCACCTGGCGCTGTTCCGGCCGGACACCCTGAAACGCTATACCGCCAAGGCCAACACCGAGACCCGGACCCTTTCCGTCGAACCGAAAGCGAAGCTGTCGTGGGGCGTGAGCCTCGACGCCGGGGTGAAGATCAGCCTGGCATCCGTCAAGGAGGACGACCCGCACCTGTCCGGCACCTACCTGGATATCGTCGTGTCCGGCCAGTTCAACACCCTGGAAAGCGTGCAGAAACTGATCGCCGGCGGGCTCTCCAGCGCCGGTGTCGAAAACTTCGACAGCGCGCCGATCATTGCCCTGATCGGCGGCACGGTGCTCTATCAATCCCACGGGACCTCGGCCAGGTTCGCGCTGAAACTCAAGGACGGAGAACCGGCGCTGTTGCTGACCCAGCGCTTCCTCACGCAAAAGGATGCCTTCAGCCAGGCCATCCCGACACCCACGCCGATCACCCTGGAAGGCGCCACCGGCAGCCAGGTCAATACCCTGTTCGACGAGCAACTGGGCAGCCAGTCCCTGGACCTGCTGCTGCCGATTGCCCTGGGCAAGCTGGCCCCGGGCCAGGATACGACCTGGTGGGACGGCTACGTCGACAAGCATGTGCAGGCCTTCGACACCCTGCTGAACAACATCGCCGACCCGGGCAAAGGCACGCTGCTGCGCCGTGAACTGGCGACGATCAAGGCACGGATTGCCCCCTCGGACGCGGTGGACACCTTGCTAAGCGCGGCACAAGCCGCTCGCGAGCGACCGGACGCCAGCACTTTGCCGGCAGCGCGGGAGGCCTTGAAAGCCATGTTGACCGCCTACATCAGCGGTTACTATGAGGCCAAGGTGAAGGAGGCCTGGCGCGTGACCTGAGACGTTGGCCGTAAAGACACCGTTCCTGGCCCGCGACAAGCTGACACCACCCCGTTACTTCGTGTCACAATTTGTCATCGCCCCAGAGAACACCCCATGGACACTCTGCAAAACATGCGCGCCTTCAGTTGCGTGGCCGAAGCCGGGAGCTTCACTGCCGCCGCCGTGCAACTGGACACCACGACGGCCAATGTCTCGCGCGCGGTCTCCAACCTGGAAGCCCATCTGCAAACCCGCCTGCTCAACCGCACCACCCGCCGCATCGCCCTGACCGAGGCCGGCAAGCGTTATCTGCTGCGCTGCGAGCAGATCCTCGCCTACGTCGAGGAAGCGGAGGCCGAGGCCAGCGATGCCCATGCCCGGCCCGCCGGGCTGTTGAAAGTGCACACCATGACCGGGGTCGGCCAGCATTTCGTGATCGACGCCATCGCCCGTTATCGCAAGACCCATCCCGACGTGACCTTCGACCTGACCCTGGCCAACCGCGTGCCGGACCTGCTGGACGAGGGCTACGACGTGTCCATCGTGCTAGCCAAGGAGCTGCCGGATTCGGGTTTTGTCTCCCAGCGCCTGGGCATCACCTACAGCATCGTCTGTGCCTCGCCCGACTATGTGAAGGCCAATGGTTGCGCGCGCAAGCCCAGCGAACTGCTCAACCACGCCTGCCTGCGCCTGGTCAGCCCGGTGACCGCCCTGGACAACTGGATCTTCAACGGTCCTGACGGCCAGGAGGCGGTGACCCTGTCCAGCTCGCCGTTCCTGGTCAACTCGGCCGACGCGATGAAAGCGGCGATCACCAGCGGCATGGGCGTCGGCGTGCTGCCGGTTTACGCCGCCATCGAAGGCCTGCGCAACGGCAGCCTGGTGCGCATGATGCCCAACTACCGCTCCCAGGAACTGAACCTGTACGCGATCTACCCATCGCGCCAGTACCTGGACGCCAAGATCAAGACCTGGGTCGAGTACCTGCGCGGCTCCCTGCCGGAGATCCTCGCGGCCCACCAGGCCGAGCTGGCGGCCTATGAAATGGGGCATGTGCGTCTCGCCACCTGAGATCATCGGCGCCTGCCCGCGCCTCATCGCTGGCAAGCCAGCTCCCACAAGGATCGCGGCGTGCACAAGATGTGCGCCTGACGCGGTACTCATTGTGGGAGTGGGCTTGCCCACGAAGAGGCCCTTGAGCCCCGCACCGCCTGCGCGGACGCCTTCGCTGGCAAGCCAGCTCCCACAAGTTTTTTGCGCATGACGATGACCTGTGTCGAAACGCCGACCTGTGGGAGCCGGCTTGCTGGCGATGGCGAAAGCAGAATCCACCGCACAAATCCGCTGAAAAATGATAGCGTGCTTGGCATTCCCGCCGTTCGATGAGCTTTACGATGAAAAAAACCGTACTCGCCTTCAGCCGCGTCACCCCTGCCATGGTCGAGCGCCTGCGCCAGGATTTCGACGTGATTGTCCCGGACCCCAAGCTCGGCGATATCAATGCCCAGTTCGAGGAAGCCCTGCCCCACGCCCACGGGCTGATCGGTGTCGGCCGCAAACTGGGGCGTGCCCAGCTGGAAAACGCCGGCAAGCTTGAAGTGGTCTCCAGTGTCTCGGTCGGATACGACAACTATGACGTGGCCTACCTCAGCGAGCGCGGGATCATGCTCACCAATACCCCCGACGTGCTGACCGAAAGCACTGCCGACGTGGCCTTCACCCTGATCATGAGCAGTGCCCGCCGGGCCGCCGAACTGGATGCCTGGACCAAGGCCGGCCAGTGGAAAGCCACGATCGGCCCGGAGCTGTTCGGCACCGATGTCCACGGCAAGACCCTGGGCATCGTCGGCCTGGGCAATATCGGCGCGGCTATCGCCCGCCGTGGCCGCCTCGGTTTCGACATGCCGGTGCTCTACAGCGGCAACAGCCGCAAGCCGGAGCTGGAGCAGCAACTCGGCGCGCAGTTCCGCAGCCTAGACGCGCTGCTGGCCGAAGCCGACTTCGTGGTGCTGGTGGTGCCCTTGAGCGACAAGACCCGCCATCTGATCGGCCAGCGCGAACTGGGCCTGATGAAGCCGGGGGCGATCCTGGTGAACGTCTCACGAGGCCCGGTGGTGGACGAACCGGCCCTGATCCAGGCGCTGCAGGCCGGCACGATTCGCGGCGCCGGGCTGGACGTCTACGAGAAGGAGCCGCTAGCCGAGTCACCCCTGTTCAAGCTGAAGAACGCCGTGACCCTGCCGCATATCGGTTCGGCCACCCACGAGACCCGCGAGGCCATGGCCAACCGGGCCCTGGCCAACCTGCGCAGCGCGCTGCTCGGCGAGCGCCCGCACGACCTGGTCAATCCCCAGGTGTGGAAGGGCTGACGAACCACGGCGCCGGTTCATACGACAGGCGCACCCAGGGCGGTCGTGGTGGCGGCATCGATCCACGACTCGCGCGCCTGTACGGACAATGACTCAAGCTCCCGCTCGTAGGCCAGTTCGAGGAATCTGCGCCAGGGCGGGGCCGACCTCAGGTAGTGCTGCAGGCCGTTCGCCTGCGGCGTCGCTTCCAACTGCCGGACACGCTCGACCATCGTTTCGATCTCGGCGCTGTCGAGCTGTACCCGCTCCTTGTAGAACGGCTCGTTGAACAGGTCGGGCAGTTCCAGGCACGCCGCCAGCTGTTCCCGACACTCCCGGTAGATCACCGGATCAGCAGCCTCGTCCCTGAGCACGCGCAGGCGAAACTTGCCTTTCAACAAGCTCAGCAAGCGGGCTTTGGCGCTGGCTTCATCGGCCTCGTCGAAGGCCTGGTGACACAGCACCGCGAACTCGAGCTCATTGAAAATATCCAGTCGGCGCATGCCCTCCGCCAGGGACTCCAGTTGCAGGACAAACAGTTGCTCGCACAAGAACTCACTGTCGGCCGCCGCCGTGATCATCCGCCAAACACGCCGTGTCAGGTTACCGCGCGCACCGGAAAACTGCGGATCGAAGAAGGTCGCCAGGGCACTCAGGCTTTCCAGGTAATCGAAGAACTCTTCGGAATCCAGATCGTCCCTGACCCGCTGCCAGCATGCGTTCTGTCCTTCGGTGCGTTCCGCCGCCGTTCCCCAGGCCTCGATGCCGACCGGTGCCGAACGCTCGTCCAGGGTGAGCCCGAAGGTAATACCCGCGCCCTTTCTTTCGCGGATATACACCGACAGTTTGGCCACGGTATCCGGCAGCAAGGGGTTCCCCCCCAGGTTCACACCACGATTGAGGGACAACGGGGACAACAACACGGCATCCGGTACCTGCTGGATCCGGTTATGGGTCAGGTCCAGGGATATCAGGTGCTTGAGCAAGAGTACGCCGGAGGGCCAGGTGTCGATGCCTGTGCGGCTCAGGTTGAGCATTTGCAGGTGCGACAGGCCGGCGAAGTCGGGGAGCAGGTTCAGCGGGTTGCCTTGCAGATTCACATACTTCAATTGCCGCAGTCCGGACAATTGCAGGGCGTCCGGCGCGGTCAGGACAATATGGTTGTCCTGGAGATCGAGTTCCTCCAGTGCCTGCAGCCCGGCGACCTCGGGCGGTAGCCGTTTCAGATGGGCGGCGCTCAGGTGCAAATGCCTCAACGCCGGAAAGGCCCGCAAGAAGGCATTCATGTAGCCGATATCCAGGTTCATGTCGCGAACCAGCAGTTGGGTCACGTGTTTGAAGTTCACATTGAGCATCGGCATCTGCTCGACAGTAAAACCTTCGAGCAGCAGCACGCCACCCAGGACGTTACGGCTTTCCCAACGCCAGCAACGCCTGATCCTCGAAGCCATTGCCTGGCGTATCCTGCGTGCCAGAAGGTGACCGCCTCCCTCAATCGGGGGGACATCGGCCCAGATCGCCAACTCGCTCTTCAACCTGATGTAGTCCTGCTCCAGCGCCTCGACCGCCGCCCGTTGCTGCACACTCGTGGTACCAAACGACTGGAGTACGTCGAACAACTCCTGATGGACAGCACCGCGATAGAGCCTTCTCAGCCGGTCAAACAGGCCCACCGTCGGCAAGCCTGGTCCACGCCCACTCAGCGCAATACCGATGCGGCCGTCGCGTTGCCGGACCAGGCGCTTGGGCAATGCCGTCCAGGCATGGACCGGGCGCAGGCCGAGCCGTTGGCGCAGTTCGGCCCGTTGGCGAATCGCCTGCTGCTGGACCAGTGCCTTCAACTCGGCCCCCGGCCCGCGTGTGCCGCCCCAGGGCAAGCGGGCGGGCAGATCCCGGACCAGTCGTGACAGAGCCAGGAGCAGGTCGCTTTGCAACGCTCCCCGGGGCGAGACCTGTTCGCCATCGACGATAAAGGCCTCATAGCCGTCTGGCACTTTCACCACCACGCGCCGTTTTCCCGCGCCGGTGCTGCCGCTGCTGTCCAGCAATGGGCCATCGATGGCGGCTTGGCGGATTTCGATCCGTACTTGCCCTGGCCAGCCCGGCAGTTGCTTGAGTACCGAGAGCAAGACCTGATCGCTCCGGGCATTGCCCAGCGCATCGGGACTCAAGCCCATAAGCGCTCGGCCTAGGGTCGCTTCCTCACTCCACCAACGTGCTTCTTCGGCCAGCGCCAGGGGAATACGCCCGGTTTGCGTGATCAACGTGTGCTGCCAGGCCTGGCTGTGTTCCAGCATCTCCTCGGCCACCCCGGCAGGCAACCGGGGAAAGGCTTGTTCAAGCACATCCGCCAACGGTTCCACGAGCTTGCCTCGTTGCCTGGACAAGCCGTCGACCAGCACCTGCCGGGCTCGTCGGGGATCATTCTCCAGGCGTTGCAGCAATGCGTCGACCAACGACTTGCCGGACAACTCCGGAGCGATGGACAGCCACTGGTGATCGGCATCCGTGACCGCATCGAGGGCCATTTCCAGCAACGCGGGCACCGCCTCCGAACGCGAGGTCAGCGAGGTGACGTGAGACTCGATATCCAGGTGATCCCTGAAGTCCCGCATGACGGCCACCAGGAACGCCGGAGGCCGCTGATTGCAGAAAATCGCCTGCCGCAACAGGCTGTCGGACGTCCCACTGACACTGAGGATCTGCCGCGCGATCGCCTCGGAAAATGACCCGGCCTGTCCGCCCAGGCGCCGGAACGCGGTCAGGCCGTCCCATTTCAGCGGCTCTTCGAACTCATGCCACCAGGCGCTGGCCCCATTGTTTTCCAGGCGTGGTGTATAGGCACCGGGCAAATCGCTGGGGTTGATGCGCCAGTCCTCCGGCAACCCGGTATTCTCGATGCGGTAGAGGCGCCCCTCAAGGGGCAGGTAGGTATTGCCCTCGTGCTGATAACAACCCGCCTCATCGGCCTTCAGGCTCGACGGCAGCGTCAGCGTTTCCTGGCAACGCTCGACCGGCAGACGGATACGGCCGTCTTCAGCCCGGCGTTTTTCCAGGCCTGCCACGACCAGCTTGCGCAAGGCCTGCACATCCGTCACCACGGCCACGCCCAAGCGACCCACCTCAGGTTGCTTGAATAATGTCGCCAACGCCAGGAAGAAACCGGCGTGGGTCGGACTCGAACGCACCCGCGGGTAAAGGGTCGAGCCCAACTGCTCCTCGACCAACAACTCTGCCGCCAACTGCAGCCAGGCATCGGTATCGCGACTGGACGCCCGGGCCTGATGGATGCCATCCAGCGCCCGGCCAAGGCGAGTGATGGCCTCGGCATCGGCCAGGCCGCGCAGGTGTTCGCCGGGCAATTCGCCATGTTCCAGGAGACGTTGGCGCTGTCGTGACTCCAGGGGCATGCGCCGCAGATACTCGGCGATCCGGCTCAGCGACAGCCCGGGGTACAGTGCCTGGAGCTTGAGCACCTGCGGCGGCAGGACAGGGGCGACCAGCGACAGATAGTGACGGGCAGGCGCCAGCGAGATCGAACGCCGCAGGCCGTCCTGGGTACTGAGTATCTCGAACAGCGAATGCCGCTCGAGCCGGGCCAGGGCGATGAGCTGTTGCCGGATCGCCTTGTTCCACTGGCGGCGGACAAACGGCTGGAAGTCGCCCTTGAGCGGACAACCGTCGGGCAACAAGCCGAGGATAAGGGACTGCACCCCGTCTTCATGGGCGAGGACAGCAGGAGTCTGGTTCGGCTCGGGTGGTTGCACGACGTAACCACCGTCCTCCAACCGTCGCACCGCCACCTTGTGCGCGAAGTCGCCCGGTCGCTCCTGCCGGCCGTGCAGCTCCAGCAATTCACCGTCAGGTCCATGGACAAACAGTCCTGTCGTCTCGGGCCAGTCGGCCAGCCGTGGCAACAGACAGAACAGTGCGCGCTCGGCATCCGCCGGCAAGCCCAGTCGTGCATCACTGCTGGCGATCAGCGTATCGAGGCCGGCGTCGACCTGCCGTCGGCGCACGGCCTCGGCCAGCGACGCCGATGGCAAGCCCCCCAACCAGACCGTCTGGAGCGCCTCGCGACGCACACCACTGGTGCTCAGGACGATCTCGGCTTTACCCTCCCCGGCAGTGCCCTGGAGCATCATCCGCTCCAGCCAGCGCGCATCGCTCAGGGTATGGCTGTCATCCAGGTCCGGCACCCAGCGCCGCGCCTCCCGGTCATAACGCATGGGCGGGCGGAATCCCGTCGGGTCGGCAGCAACCGCCACATAACGCTTGAGGGCAGCGTCGTATTCAAGCCGGACCGGTATCGAGCGGCCTTGCTCGCGAACCTCGCCGTACACCCGCCCCTCCTCTTCGAAGAGACCCCGTTCGTCGGCGGCAAAGCGCTCCATCAGTCCCTTCGTGGAAACGGCATAGCTGCTCAGGTCGACTTTCCACAACGGAGTCACTGCCTCAGTCGACGTCACCTTGCGCCAACGCCCCAGTTCCAGGGACAACGCCTGGAAGCGTTGGGTGACGACATGCCCGGCATAGCCCAGCGCGCCACCGATCAGGATCGCCGTGCCCACATCGGCCAGTGCCTGACCCAAGGCCTTCGGCCGGCCCTGGAACGTCGCCACGATGCCGTCGACCAACTCCAGTCCCAACTGCGCCAGCATCAGGCTCGCCACCGCCTTGCCCAGAATGCCGAAACCGCCCGGCACCGGCAGCATCAGGACATTCAGCAGCAGGTGCATGGCGGCGAGAAAACCGTCCTTCACCGCCTGCATATCGTGCTCGCTCTTGGCTACCGCGATTGCCTGGGTATTCAGGCGATAACGCCAGGCGTAGAACGCGGCCAGGGCCTTGCCCGGGCTGAAACCGGTGGTCGTCGGGCCGTACTCGAAGGCCAGGTCCTGGATGCCGTCCTCCGGCCAGAGCCATTCGTAGACATCGGCAAAGGTCGAAAACCAGGTAATGCCCTTGGGTTTGCTGTGCGCCTTGATCCATTGCCAGAACTGATGCTGCTGCTTGAAGGCCAGCGACGGGATCAACCAGCGCAGTCGCTGGCCCGCACTGTCGGCTTGCAGCTGCGCCTTGAAGTCGCGCTCGAACGCCGCCCTTGAGTCATGGAAGCGCAAGGCACCGCCCGGACGGTCGACACAATAGCTGTAGAGCCCCGCCCGCCCGACGATCTCGAAGATCAGCAGCGGCAGGTAAATCGCCTCCAGGGGCTCGTAGTCGATCGCGAACAGATGCAACAGCTTGCTCTCGATGGTGTCCATTACCCGGTCCAGGCCCGCCATCAGGCCGCCCGGCAGGCGCAGGGCGACATAGGAACCCTTGAGTCGCGGATGTGTCATCGAGAGCTCGTCCCGCAGGGCGGTAAAAGCGTGGTAGGTCAGGCCCGTCGCGGCCGGCTGTCGGGCCGAGTCATACAGGCCGAAGTGAATCTCGGCCTGGGCAAAGGCCAGTATCGACCGATCCAGCGGCCCATCGACGCGCATGGCCTGCTCAACATGAGGCTTGAGCACGGCACCGAGGTCGAGATCGCGGACGATCCGCACGAATGCCTCGGTAGCGAGCAGCCAACGTCGATCATTGATATCGACCTTCCGCTCGCGGGAAATCCAGCGCCGCTTGAGGTTGGCATAGCTTGAGTCGGAGAAGGCGAAATTCAGGCATGCGGCCTGCCACAGAGTCATGGTCGAGACCGTCACCGTGCCGATGCGCCGCTCGAACGACTCCACCTGCACCGGTGGGCCTTCAGCCAGGGGCTGCTGGACCTGCGCCGGCGAGTCGATCACGGTGTGCAGATAGGTGGTGTGCGGGTCGAGGTCCAGCCCCGAGACCTCCTTCAGGCGTGCGCGCAGCCTTGCCACACCGGCGGTTTCGAAGGCGTCGACGACCGTCCGGCTCTCTTCGTCCAGTACCGATCTGGCCGCCATGAATTGGCGGTAGTGTCCCAGCCAGGTGCGTTGCTCGGCTTCATGCAGCGGCCCCATGGCCGCCTTGAAAGAGACCGCCAATTGCTCGACCACCTGCTGCTGCGTCCAGCTTTTCTCGCTGTGCAGCAGGCCGGCGTCGCGCTGTAGAAAAGCCGACAACAAGGGCTCGTCGGCTTCGGTGGGGACCGGCGGCGGGGGCTCGTCACCGGTATCGATACTGTGTTCAACCGTTTGGCTCATGGCCTGGACTTCCTGATGCACCGTGGAAAGCGTCAGGTTATCCAGCCATTGATCCGCAACTGATCTACATAGATGTGGCGTGCTCCAACCCGACTCACGCCACCCTGGCCGGTGTCGGCCGCAACGGAGTCCCCGGCTTGCGGAACACCAGCACGTTGCCGAGCATCACCGCCACCAGCCCGCACAGGGCCGGCGCAGTCCAGTGGTAGCCCTCGGCATAGGCCGAGACGTTCAGCGCCACCAGCGGAAACAGCACCGTGCAATACGCCGCGCGCTCCGGCCCCATGCGCCCGACCAGGGTCAGGTAGGCGGTGAAACCGATCACCGACCCCGGAATCACCAGGTACAACAGCGAACCGATATACCGCGTGTTCCACTCCATCTCGAAGGGAATGCCCTGGACCAGGCAGTAACCGGCCAGCATCGTCGCGCCGTAGAGCATGCCCCAGGCGTTGGTAGTCAAGGGTTTCAATCCGGCCTTCTGTTGCAGGCTCGACAGCAGGTTGCCGGCCGAGAAGAACAGCGTACCCAACAAGGCCAGCCCCAGGCCGAGCACCGTGTGCGGGCCGGCGGTGTGCCCGGACAGCTCCGGCCAGAACAGCAGGCCAAGGCCGAGCAGGCCGAGGCCACCGCCCATCAGCACATTGCGGGCAATCTTCTGCCTGAAGAACACCCGAGCGTTCAGGGCGTTCCACAGGGTCGCCGTGGAAAACACCACCGCCACCAGGCCACTGGGAATCCACTGGCTGGCCGTGAGGAAGCACATGAAGTTCAGGCAGAACAGGCACAGGCCCTGGGCCAGGCAGATCAGGTGGCCACGGCGGTTCATCGGCTGCAGGCGCCGGCTGAGCAGCAGCAGGACGAACAGCACCAGTGCCGCCAGGCCGAAGCGATAGACGATGGACACCGGGATCGCCACCACGCCCAGTTGCAGTTTCAGGGCGATCCAGGTGGTGCCCCAGATCAACACGGTCAGCAGGTACAGAAACAGGTTCATCAGGTGCGTACTCCCAGGGACGACCTCCAGTGTCGCCCCCTGCCCCGCCGCGCGCTTGCAGAAACTTGCGCTTTTGTCGGCCCGTGGGCTGGCAGCCGGACGCCGACGGAGTAGGATGCGAGACGTTGGAGAACCGATCATGGCCGCACTCGATACCCTGCAAGTCTTTCAAGCCCTCAACCGCTCGCCCAACTCCCGCCTGGAGCACAGCGCCGAGTTCGGTGACGGCATGTCGGCGGCCCTGTGGAGCAACCATCACGACGCCCAGGACTACGAGGCGCCGAGCCATCACACCCTGTCCTGCTACATCGCCGGCGGCACCGGGACCTTTCGCCGTGACCGTCCCGACAACAAGGGCGGTCCGAACAGGCTCTGCATCCTGCCCGCCGAGCATCAGTCCGGCTGGGTGATCAATGGCAGCCTGCGACTGGCCCATGTCTATATCAGCCAGGAACAGTTCGCCCTGGAGTGCGTCACGCTGCTGGATCGCGAACCGCGGACGGTGCACTTGCAGGAGGCGACATTTCTCGAGGATGCGCGGCAGGTCCGGCGCTTTCACCAGTTGCTGCAACTGAACTGGGACGAACCCGGCGAGCGCCTGCTGGGCAGCAGCCTGGCCCATGAAATGCTCAGCCATACGCTGCTCAACCAGGTTGGCCTGCGCCAGGGCCTGCGGCTCAAGGGTGGCCTGGCGGCACACCAGCGGCGCCTGTTGACAGACTATATCGACAGCCGGCTGGACCAGCCGTTGAGCCTCGGCCAACTGGCAGGCCTGTGCAGCCTGTCGGAATATCACTTTGCGCGGATGTTCCGCAGCAGCTTCGGCCTGCCGCCGCACCAGTATCTCCTGGCGCGACGACTGAGCCGGGCCCGCGAACTGCTGCGCGCGACCCGCCAGCCCCTGGGCGACATCGCCCTGGCCTGCGGTTTTGCCAGCGCCAGCCATTTCAGCAACCGCTTCCGCCAGGTCCTCGGTGCAACGCCTGGCGATTACCGGCAGGCGTTTACCCGCTGACGTGGCGGCTGAGCCGCGACAACTCAGGTATCAGGTTGCTGCTTGACGTCTTTCGACTCGCTCGACGAAGCGTCGACTTTCTGCGCCTGGGCCGTCAGGGTCTTCTGCTCGGCCTGTTCGCGATTGGCCTGCTGGCTGAGCTGGAAGTTCTGCCAGCGCTCGATCACGCGATCGGAACCGCCCTCGGCCAATGCGGCAAAAGAACTGACGGACAATAACCCGGCAATAAACAACGTAGACAGTTTCATGAGTTTGATCTCCAAGCAAATAAAAGGGAGTGCCGTCTGGGCGGCCTGATAATTCAGAAGTACTGTCGGACAATTATATTAAGTCGCCGTTAACGGCTACATGAATGACTGATTACATTATTTTCAGAATTGAATACCGGACGACCACCGGCCTGAGGCGCCGTAGAGACGGGGACAGGCGATCTGCTGGCAGGTCTGCATTGAAGGAAGGGAGGATATTGCAGCAGAAACAACCAGAAACTTTAAATTAAACTATTTTTATCAACACATAACGCTGCGTTAATAATAACGACAACTTTCACACCCGAACCATTTTCAACTTGTTAGTTACAGGGCCTGCTCTCATGCCGGACATGAGAACAGGCCACGGGATTACTTCCTGGCGACGTCGGCAGGGGGCGAGACGGCCTTGGGCTTGATCAGGCTGAAATCGATCAGGGCTTTCTGCGCACGGGCATAGGGGTCGCCGATCAGCAAGGGACGAACCTTGAACTGATCGTTGACCACACTCTTGCTCAGGTCCTGCTCGTCGAACGTCAGGCCGGCCAGGTCGGTCCAGGTGTGGATCAGGTTGGAACTGCTGTAGGGCCGGTTCAGGTCCGAAGCGAAGTTCCAGTCATGGGTTTCGCGCCATTTCGGCGACGCCCAGGCGATAAACGGAATGGTGTACATCGGCGCGGTCGGCTTGGCTTCGTTACGCCCCAGGGTGGCATGGCCGGCGGAGTCGAAGACATCTTCGCCATGGTCCGACAGGTACAGCAGGAAGCCATTAGGGTCGGTCTTGGCGTAGTCCTGGATCAGGCTCGATACCACGAAGTCGTTGTACAGCACGGCATTATCGTAGCTGTTGTAGGTCGGAACCTGATCATCGGTCAGGCCTGGCGGGACACCGGTGCGGTCGGCGAACTTCTCAAAGGTCGGCGGATAACGGTACTGGTAGCTCATGTGCGTGCCCAGCAGGTGGATCACGATCAGCTTGCGCGGCGCGCTGTCCGCCAGGGCCTTGTTGAACGGCTCCAGCACGTCACCGTCATACTGGCGGGCGTTCTGGTTGCGGTTGTTGTTGAGGTACACCTGCTCGTCGGCCTGCTCGGAAAAGGTCGTGAGCATGGTGTTGCGCTTGGTCATGGTCTGCTGGTTGGTGATCCACCAGGTCTTGTAGCCGGCCTGTTTCATCACGCTGACCAGCGAGGGCGTCTTCAGGTACAGGTCCGGGTTTTCCTCGTCGGCGAACGTCAGGACCTGCTGCAGGGCTTCGATGGTGTAGGGCCGGGGCGTGACGACATTGTCGAAGATCGCCAGCTGTTCCTTGAGCTTGTCCAGGTTCGGCGTGGTTTCCCGCGGGTAGCCGTAGAGGCTCATGCGCTGGCGGTTGGTCGACTCGCCGATGACCAGCACCAGGGTAGCCGGCAGGCCGGCCTGGCTGTCCTTGAGGTTATGCAGCGGCGGGATCTTGCTGACGTTGTCGAGCATGCCCTGCATATTGTCCAGCTGTTCGCGATAGCGACGGTAGGCCACCAGCATCTGCCAGGGCACTGCCGGCTCGATGCGGGTTTCGAAGCGTTCCAGGCCATCGGCCAGGGTCGCGCTGCGGTTGATCTGGGTGAACAACGGATAGCCGATCACCGCCACCAGGATCGTCGTCGCCGCGACCAGGGCCTGGCCGCGTGGCAGGTAGACCGGGCGCAGGCGGGTCCACAGGAAAATCGCCAAGGCGGTGTGGGCGATGAACGCCAGCACGATCCACCAGGCAAAGTACTGGGTCATGTACTCGCCGGCTTCAGCGATGTTCGATTCGAACATGATGAAGATAACGCTTTGCGAGAATTCCTGCTGGTAGATGAAGAAGTAGCCCAGGCTCGCCATGGAGCAGGCCCACAGCACCAGGCCGATCACGGCGCTGAGCAGGCGGGTCTTCCTTGGGAACAGCAGCATCGGCGCCAGCCAGATGGCGCTCATGAAGAAGGCCTGGCGGAACCCGGTGAAGCCGGAAGTGCCGGTCAGCTGGATCAGCAGTTGGGTAATACCCGAGAAGTACCAGAAGAACAGGAACAGCCAGCCGAATCCGGCCCAATCAAAACCTTTCGCAGACTTGGGGCTGCGTTTGAACATCGCCATAGAACACTCCAGCCAGTCGCTACCTGAATCGTGGCGCCGAAAAAAAAGCGCCCACGACAAACGGCCGCACGAATTACGCACGGCTAAACCGGTTGGAGTATCGGTAGATGAATGTGAAAAGTTCGTGAGTCGGGAGCATTCGCTCCCGGCCGTGACGCACAAGGCACAGCACCAGGCACGCCGGTGACTGGCGTCAGTCGGTCATTGGCCCAGCTGTGGCACCGGGGCTTGAGCGGTCAGGGCCTGCGTGCGCAGGGCTTCGCGCAACTGGGCGACCTGTTGTTGCAGGGCTTCGCGTTCGTCTTTCAACTGCCGCAGTTCATCACGGCGGATCGTGACATACAGGGTTTGGGGAGGACGTACTGCGGATACCGTACCCATTGCTCACCTCGCGAAGGGTCTGTTGCGGTGGAACCGGCACCGCTGGATCGCAGCGGTGCGGCTCATTCACAGTAATTTTGGGTTCTTTTTCCGCACTTGGGAACTTTTTTATTTTTTGTTGTCGTTGTGTCCCGCAGACGCCGCCGAGCGTAAGGCACCTCGACGGCCGCCCTCAGTCGGTCTTGTCGGCCAGGGACTCGACGATCGAGTCCTCCACGGCCTTGATCTGCCGGCCCCCCACCCCATAGTTGTTGGTCAGCATGGCGAACACCAGCAACCGTCCGTCGCGATTGGTGACGTAGCCGGCCAGCGACGACACGCTGCGCATGCTGCCGGTCTTGGCATGCAGGTTGTTGGCCGCCGCCGTCCAGCGCAGGCGCTTGCGCAGGGTACCGCCGGTCATCCGATCGGGATTGCCGGCCACCGGCAACGCCGCGTACCAGGCCTGGAACCAGGGCTGGGTGCGCGCCGTCAGCAGCAGCTCGCTGAGGGTCCGCGCGGAAACCTGGTTGCGCCGCGACAAACCGGAACCGTCGACCTGCAGTAACCCCGCTGGCGCTATGCCATGTCGCAGCAGGAAGCCATTCACCGCCGCCGCGCCCGCCACCGCGGTGCCGGCATTGGCGGTCTTGCGGCCCATGGACTTGAGCAGGATTTCCGCCATGTTGTTGTTCGACAACTTCAGCAGCGGCGCCATCAGGTCCGCCAGTACCGGCGACTGGTGCTCCACCAGCGGTCGGGCCATGGTCGGCGTGGCCATCCCCAGCACGCTGGCGCCTTCGACCACGATGCCTTCGCGGACCAGGGCGCTGCGGAACAGGTCGGCGACCAGGCCGGTGGGCTCCCAGACAGTGACCTGGGCGACGCGCTGGGCACCCTTGGGCAATGCCCCGTCGATGCGCAACAGATTGCCGCCATGGCCGCGACTCACCACCAGCGGACCGCCGCGCCCGGTGGTGGCCCGGTTGACCAGCGTCATGTAGCGATTATCGGGCGTGAAGCTGACACGCGGCGGTTGACGCACGCCCGCGGAACTCACGTTGACCAGGATCGAGCCGACGTCGAAGTCGTCATTGGGCGATACGCTGAGCGCGGAAATCTGCGCGGAAAAATACTGCTGCTCATCCGCGCTGTCCCAATCGAGCCCGAGCCGCTCACGGTCGAAGGCGGTGTCATCGAGGATCAGCCGGCCGCGAACGCGGGTAATGCCCTTGCGCGCCAGTCCGGCCGCCAGGGCCTGGTAGTCTTCCTGGCGCATCGTCGGATCGCCCGTGCCCCGCAGGTAGAGATCGCCGACCAGCAACCCGCCCTGCTGCGTTCCGGTGGTCAACAGGGTGGTGGAAAAGCGGAAGTTGGCGCCGAGCACTTCCATTGCCGCCGCCGTGGTCACCAGCTTCAGGCTGGAGGCCGGGACCAGCCGGGTTTGCGCGTTGAATTCACAGACCAGTTTGCCGCCGTCCGCCTCGCGCACCACCAACGAGGTCGTCGCGCCCTGCATGGCCGCGCCGCGCAGTCGGCTGTCGAGGCTGGCGCAAAAGTTCGAGCGGGGCAGCGGCAGGGGCAGTTGCGCCGCTTGCAGGATAACCGTCCCTCCCGGTTCTGGTGCTGTCGGCGCTTTCGGCGCCTTGCTGGAGCAGGCCCCCAGCAGTACCAGCAAGGCCGCCGCGACCCCCTTGCCCATGGAACCTTGTAGCCAATTCATCTTCTGCCTCGATTTCAACCGACACACACAAGAGCCGCACGGGAAGGCGCGGCCCCATCACTCAGGAGGCACGTAAGGACAAGGCACTTATCGAGTCAACGCGGAGAATTATGCGGTAACACCGTCCCGGGAATCCATGCGCGATTGACCGGGATTCCAGGGACAGGGTTTTATCTCAGGGCGCCAGGGTGGTGACGGAGAAGGTATCGGCGTGGAAAATCGGATCGGCCTTGGGCTCGCCCCTGGCGCCGGCCGGCAGGGTGAAATCCATGGCGGGCAGGTAGACCTTCCGGCTCCGCGGATCGAAGGCCATGTTATAGGCCATCGGCAAGGTGCTGACAGCGCCGGTCAGCCGGTAACGATCGGCGTCCACCTGCTCGACCAGCGTCAGGCTGGCATCGACGCCACTGGGCACCAGCAAGCGCCGGCTGTCGCTGTCGTAGGCCAGGGCGTTGACGTCCCGGCTGATCGGCAGGCTGGCCTTGAGCGCACCGCTTTCCAGGTCGGCGACCACCAGCCGCGGCTGCTCTCCCCGGCATGCCACGAACAGGCGCTGGCGCGCGGTATCCTCGGCCAGTGCGCTGGGCCTGGCACAGCCCTCGAACTGCCAGCTGTCGAGCACCTCGAACGTACTCGCCGACAACCGCGCCACCTTGCCTTCATCACGCATCGGCAGGAAGAAACTGCCATCGCCCTTGACCAGCAACGGGTCGATCTTCTTCACGTCCAGCTCGTGGGCGGCAGTGATCCTTTCCTGCTGCGGATCGAAGACGAACAGCGTCGAGCGATCGGCGCGGCGCCCGCTGACGATGATCACCTGGCCGGTTACAGGCTCGTACACCGCGCTGTTGAGATTGCTCCGGGCCACCGGGATACGTTTCAACACCTTGAGGCTGGACAGCTCGACCACGCCGAGGCTGCCATCGGTATTGAGCACGAACACCCGGTCCAGGCCCGGCACGAACACCACGCCGTTGGCGCCGGCCGAGTCCTCGAGGGTCTTGACCAGGCGCTGTTGCGCCACGTCGAAGACACTCAGGCCGTTCTCGCGCCGGGCGAGAAACAGATACGGCCGCGTCGGCTCCAGCGCGACAAAGCCCCAGCTGTCGCCACTGCCGGGCAACGTCACCTGATGCTCGCGGTGATACAGGCGGGCATCCTGAGGCGCGGCCAGGGCCGCGGCGCTCAGGCCCAGGGCGAAAATCACACTGATCAGGCGCTTCATCAGAACTCCAGGGTGCTGGACAGCGACACCTGCCGCGAATCGCCCATGGAGACGAATACCCGGCTGACCGCCGAGGTGTAGTAGGTCTTGTCGAACAGGTTCTTCACGTTGAGCTGGAACTTGACCTTCTGCCCTTCGACCTTGGTGTCGTAGGTGGCGAAGGCATCCGCCACGGTGTAGCCCGGCAGTTCGAAGGTGTTGGCCGCATCGCCCGCGCGCTCGCCGACATAGCGGGCGCCGGCGCCGACCCGCAACTGGTCGCCGCCCACGATCGTACCGAAGTCATAGACCGCCGACAGCGAGCCGCTGTTCTTCGCCACGTTCTGCAGGTCGTTGCCCTGGAAGTTGGCGTCCTTGGTCACCTCGGCATCGGTGTAGGCATAGCTGCCGATCAGGCTCCAGCGATCGCTCAACTGACCGCTGACATCCATTTCCAGGCCACGGGAACGCACTTCGCCGGCGACGCTGTACTGGTTGGTCAGGCCTTCGGCGACGGTCACCAGGACATTGCGCTTGTGGATATCGAAGAGTGCCGCGGTGGCGGTCACACGACCGGGGATATCCAGCTTGGCGCCCAGTTCCCAGGACTTGGATTCTTCCGGATCGATCGAGCCGTCGAGGACCAGGCGCTGGGTGCCGGTGGTCACGAGCGGGGCGATGGTCGAGTTGGGCTTGAAGGACTCGGTGTAGCTGCCATAGAACGACAGCTCGTCGGTGTAGCGGTACACCAGGCCATAACGCGGCGAGAACTTCTGGCCGTTGGTGTTGGTGTTGACCTGGAACGGCCGGCCCTTGCCGGCATATTCGTCGAATGTCTCGAAGCGCCCGCCGGCCACCAGGATCCACTGGTCGTTGAGGTGGATCGAGTCCTGCAGGAACACCGCGTCGCTACGCAGCAGGTCGGTCTGGGCGCTGTCCTTGGGGCTGACGGTGGAACCTTCGACTTCGCGGCCATACACCGGATCGAGGTAATTGAAAGGCCCGCGCTGGGCCTGGCGGATCAGATCGGCCCGGTAGATCTTGCGGTACTCGTCATCCAGGCCGAACACCAGGTCATGCTGCATGCCGGCGAGCTGGACCTTGCCTTCGAGGCTGGCGGTGGTGAAGCGGTCGGTGGTCAACGCGCCCTGGGTACCGTCCATGCTGCGGGTCAGGGTGCCATTGGGGTTAACCGAAACGGTGCGGACCTGGCTCGCATCGTAGGTCTCGCGGTTCCAGCTGTAGCCGAAATGGGCTTTCCAGTTGTCGTTCAGGTCGTGATCAGCCTCGAAGTGATAGAGGTCGGAGCGGCCTTCCATATTGTTGAACGGCTCGTCCAGTCGGCGACCGGCGGGAATATCCAGCGGGTGGTTGGTCTTCGGGTCGATGGCCGTGCCACGGTCGAACGGTGTGAGGAACTCACGGTGTTCATAGGCGAACAGCAGCTTGGTGCTCTCGCCGAACCAGGCCAGGGACGGCGCGATCAGGGTTTCGCGATGGGTGCCGAAGTCGCGCCAGTAGTCCTCGTCCTCGTGGTCGACGATCATCCGGTAGGCCAGGTTGCTGTCGCCGATGGCGCCGGTGCTGTCGAGGCTGCCGCCGCTGCCGTTCTTGCCGTTGCCGTAGCTCGAGCCACGGATCGTCACGGCATTGTACTGTTCCAGCTGGGGTTTCTTGCTGACCAGGTTGACCACCCCGCCCGGGTCCTGGATGCCGTAGAGCAGCGAGGCCGGGCCCTTGAGCACTTCGACCCGCTCGGTGGTGGCGTTCAACGCGCGGCCCTGCACCAGCGGCATGCTGTCCTGCATGATCGAGCCGTTGCGGTTGTCGCCGAAGCCGCGAATCATCACCGCGTCCTGGGTGCTGCCAAGGGTGTTGGCCTGGGTGATGCCGCTGATGTTCTTCAGCGCGTCATCCAGGTTGCGTGGGGTCTGGTCGCGCACGACCTGGGCCGGGACCACGTTGATGGTCTGCGGGATTTCCTGCAGCGAGGCGCTGGAACGGGCGATCGAGGTGACCTGCGGCGGCTGGTAGCTGGTGCCGCCGCCGTCCACCGGGCGACTGCCGCTGATGGTGGTGGCACCGAGGCTCAGCGCCCCCTGGGTCGGCAACGGCTCCAGGGCCAGGGTGTGGTCGTCGGTACGACGGAAGGTGAAGCCGGAGTTGCCCAGCAGACGTTGCATGGCCTGCTCGGCACTCATCTGTCCGCTGACGGCAGGCGCCTGCAGGCCGTAGGGGGCTTCATCGGTGTAGACCACGCTCAGGCCGGTCACCCGGCTGAAGTCGTTCAGGGCCTGGGGCAAGGGTTTGGCGGCAATCGAAAAGTTGAAGACGGTGCTGTGTTGCGTGCTCGCGTCGGCGGCCTGGGCCACGCTCAACGGCAACAGGGCAAGCCCCGAAACCGCCAGCGCCGATGCGCCGAGCCACTGTTTGACCGAACTGCCTGCCACCGATTTTGCCCTGGACTTCATGCTGGAGACCCGTGTGTAGATAAGCCATTAATGCGAATGCATCGCACTTTCACCCACTACACGGATGACGCCGGGGTTTACCTCACCTCTTTTTTGAATTCTTTTCACATGCCCCTTCTGAGCGTGCCGCGATCCCCGTGGGAATGCCTCACTGGACGCTCTGCGTGCGCCGTTGTGACGCAGAGCGTCACGGGCTGCATTCCCACGCAGAGCGTTGGAACGATCATCAGGGTAGACCGTCAGCGCAGGACGATCAGCCGCCCCAGCAGTTTGTGCTGCTCGAATCCCAGCACCCCCTGCAACGAGTCCAGCACCGCCTGCGGGTCCTTGTTCGGGAAACTGCCGCTGACCCGCCGCGCCGCCAGCGTGTCGTTGAACACCAGGATGCGCCCCGGATAGTAGCGCCGCAGGTCGTCGACCACTTCGGCCAGGGACGCCTTCGAGTAATTCAGCCAGCCCTGGCGCCAGGCCAGTTGCATATCGCTGTCGACGCTGTGCAGCGGCTGCGCGGTGCCATCGGCATAAGCCAGTTGCTGGTTGGCGGTCAGCACCTGCTGCGCCGCGCCCTTGCGCGGCGTGACCCCGACCCGGCCCGACAACACCGTGACCCGGGCACCATCCTCTTGCAGGCGAACTTCGAACTGGGTGCCGAGGACCCGCGCTTCACCGCCCCGGGCATCCACCACAAAGGGTTCGCCGGTATGGCTGACGCTGAAAAACGCCGAACCGCGGCGCAACCGCACATGCCGCTCGCCCCCCCTGAAATCCACGGCGATGGCGCTGTCGGTGTCCAGGGTCACCTGCGACTGGTCGGCCAGCGTCACCGTGCGTATCTGCCCCGGCGCGGAAACATAATCGGCACCGAGGTCGTCGAACCAGCGCTGCGGCTGCCAACCGGCACCAAGGGAAATCATCAACAGCAGGCAGGCGGCCATCGCCAGCGGCGCGGACCAGCGCCACAGCGCGCGGCGTGGCGGGCGCTCCATGGCCTTGAGGAATCCCTGCAAGGCAAAGGCTTCTTCCCGCGCCAGCCTGCTCGCCGGCACCTCGCTCAATTCCCAGAGCACCTGCGCCTGGGCATAGGCCTCGGCATGGGCCGGATCGGCCTGCAGCCAGCGGCTGAAGGTCGCCTGGTCGCCGCTGCTCGGCTGGTCGTGCAACAGGCTCAGCCAGGCCAGCGCAGCCTGCTCCTGATCGGGCGTCACCTGGACGCTGGTGCTGTTCATTTCGGTGCATTCCCTGGCGTGCGCGATATCTGGGGGTCTCGAAGGCTGGCCTTGCAGGCTTCGAGCGCGCGCATCATATGTTTTTCCACGGCACTTTGGGAAAGCCCCATGGCCTTGGCGATTTCCGCGTACTTGCGTCCATGGATGCGGTTCAGCAGGAAAATCTGCCGGGTACGTTCAGGCAGGGCGCGCAAGGCCGCCTCGACATGGCGCAGGTCGTTGCCCGCCTCCAGCGCGGCCTGGGGCTCGAGACTCTCGTTGTGCTGCTCGGGCAGCCAGCCTTCATTGATTCGCACGCGGGCCCCCTCGCTGCGCAAATGGTCGATGGCAATGTTGCCGGCACAGCGCAGCAAGTAGGTGCTGAGCTCCTCCACCTGCACCAGCGGCCGCCGCCAGAAACGCAGGAACAGGTCCTGCACCAGGTCCGCCGCCGTCGCCCGGCAACCGACGCGACGGCTGACCAGCGCTTCCATCTGCGAGCGCTGGGACAGGAACACCTGGAGGAAATGCGCGCGCCCGACGCTGCTGTCCAGCTCGTTGGCCTCAGGTGATTCAGGCGGTGTCAGCATCAGGTTCAAAACGGCACCACCCCGGAACGAATAATCGCGCAATATTAATGATAAATATTCTCATACGCAAAAGACACCGACGAAATCCCTTCGCGGCCATTGATCCGGGTGGATTGCCGAATGCCATGAGCGGCCCTTACAATGCGAACAATTCTTGTTCTCTTACGCATCCATGCAAGCTCCCGGAGTGGTCGCGGTGCCCCACGCGCAAACCGTCGAAGTCCTTTATCACGCTCACCACGGCTGGCTCACCGGTTGGTTGCGGCGGCGTCTCGGCTGTCCGGACAGCGCGGCGGACCTGGCCCAGGACACCTTCATCAAGGTCCTGACGGCCCGCGAGACACCGCGGATCATCGAACCCCGCGCCTTTCTGACGACCATTGCCAAGCGTGTGCTGTGTAACCACTACCGGCGCCAGGACCTGGAACGGGCCTATCTGGAAACCCTGGCCCAGTTCCCCGAGATGCTCGCACCGTCCGAGGAAGACAAGGCCATCATCCTGCAGACCCTGGCCGAACTGGACCAACTGCTCGACGGCCTGCCGCGCCCGGTGAAACGTGCGTTCCTGCTGTCCCAGGTCGATGGCCTGGGCCACGGGGAAATCGCCCGGGAACTGGGCATCTCGATTGCCACGGTCAAGCGCCATCTGCACAAGGCAGCCTTGCGCTGCTACTTCGCCCTGTGAGCGCGCCGATTAACGGCCCGGTGGATTTTTCCTCGCGGGTGGCCGAGCAGGCGGTGCACTGGCTGCTGGAAACCCAGGACGGCCCACTCGACCCGCGCCGACAGCAGGCCCTGCAGCAATGGCTGGCCGCCCACGGTGAACACCAGCGGGCGTGGGAACATATCCAGCGGGTCAACCAGCGTTTGCGCGGACTGTCTTCGCCCCTGGCCCATGCCGCGTTGAATGCCCCGCGCAGCCACGGCCGGCGCCAGGCACTGAAACTCCTGCTGCTGTTGGGGGCCGGTTCGGCGCTGGGCTGGGGCCTGCACGAACACAATCCGCTGACGCCTCTGCTGGCCGACTACCGCACCTCGGTGGGACAACGACGCAAGGTGCAACTGGCCGATGGCAGCCAATTGCAACTCAATACCGGCAGCGCCGTCGATGTACGCTTCGATGCCGGGCAACGACTGATCCGCCTGCTCGAAGGCGAAATCCTGCTGACCGTGGCACGGGACAACCGGCCGCTACTGCTCTCGACCGGGCAAGGCGAAGTGCGCACGCAACAGGCCCGGCTCAATGTGCGGCAGTGGAGCGATCACACGCAGTTGGCGGTCTTCGATGGTCAGGTCGAATTGCAGCCGCGGGACTGGAACGGCGCGCCTTTGCCGGTGCAGAAGAACCAGCAGATCAGTTTCAACCGCCGGGGCTGGGAGCAGCCGCAGCCACTGGCGACCGGCAGCGGCGCCTGGACCGACGGCATGCTGGTGGCGGCCCATATGCGCCTGGCGGACTTCCTCGACGAGGTCGCCCGCTACCGCCGCGGCCAGCTGCATTGCGCGCCACAGGTGGCGAACCTGCTGATTTCCGGCAGCTACCCGCTGGACGACAGCGAACGCATCCTCGACCTGCTGCAAGTCAGCCTGCCGGTGCGGGTACGGCGGTTTACCCGCTACTGGGTGACGGTCGAGGCACGGGCCTGACATCTCGCAGAAAAACTTGAAAAAGAGTGAGCCGTTTTTTCAGTCTCGCGTGACAGAGAAGGAAAGCCACCTTGATTCCACCTTCTCAGGATCACCGACATGCCCTCTCAGCCGTCCCGCCTCACGCCCCTCGCCCGCTCAGTGCGTCACCTGCTGCTGGGCGCCAGCCTGAGCTTCGCCGCCCTGGCCCAGGCCGACGAGGCCCGGCATTACCAGATCGCCCCGACCTCCCTGGAAAACGCCCTCAACCAGTTTGGGCGCCAGGCCGGCGTGCTGATCTCCTTCGGCTCCCAGGTCACCGGTACCCTGCAGAGCCATGGCCTGGACGGCAACTACAGCACCGCCGAAGGGCTCGACGCGCTGCTCGAAGGCACCGGCCTGCGGGCCCGTGACGAAGGCAACAACGCCTTCAGCCTGCAACCGCTGCCGCCTGCCGCCGACAAGGCCCCGCTGGAGCTCGGCGCCTCGACCGTGGTCGGCGACTGGCTCGGCGCCGCCGAACAGACCAACGTCTTCGAACATCCCGGTGCCCGCGACGTGATCCGCCGCGAAGAATTCGAACGCCAGGGCGCCACCCAGGCCCGCGATGTACTCAACCGCATCCCCGGCGTCAATGCCCCGGAAAACAACGGCACCGGCAGCCATGATATGGCACTGAACTTCGGTATCCGTGGCCTCAATCCCCGCCTGGCTTCGCGCTCGACCGTGCTGATGGACGGCATCCCGGTGCCGTTCGCCCCTTATGGCCAGCCGCAGCTGTCGTTCGCCCCGATCAGCATGGGCAACATGGACGCGGTGGACGTGGTGCGCGGCGGCGGTGCCGTGCGGTATGGCCCGCAGAACGTCGGGGGCATCGTCAACTTCGTGACCCGCGCCATTCCCGATGCGCCGACGGTCAAGGGCGGCTTCCAGACCGAAGTCAGCCCATCGTCCAGCCAGGACGGCTTCAAGCGCACCGGCAACCTGCTGGCCGGCGGCACCGCCGACAACGGCCTGGGTGGCGCCCTGCTGTACTCCGGCACCCGTGGCGGCGACTGGCGCGAACACAGCGACACCGAGATCGACGATCTGATCCTCAAGGGCAAGTACCAGCTCGACGACGCCAACAGCTTCAATGCCATGGCCCAGTACTACGAGGGCCAGGCCGATATGCCCGGCGGCCTGAGTACCGCGGACTACGCGGCCGACCCGTACCAGTCGATCCGCCGGAAGGACAGCTTCTGGGGCCGCCGGACCCTGTTCAATGTCGGTTATCGCTACCAGGAGGATCGCCGCGAATTCACCGTCAACAGCTTCTTTACCAAGACCCTGCGCAGCGGTTACCTGGACCAGGGCACGTTCCTCTCGCTGTCGCCCCGCGAATACTGGGTACGCGGGCTGGAAACCCGTTTCAGCCAGGGCTTCGACCTCGGCGACACCGTGCATGAACTGGGCGTCGGCTACCGCTATATCAACGAAGCCGGGCACGAACTGCGTTATCGCACCCCGCTGGCTGCCAACCAGGTGTTCCCGACCACCGACAGCCGCAACGACCGCGACACCCGTGGCGCCACCGAAGCCAACGCCTTCTTCATCGACGACCGGATCGATATCGGCAAGTGGACCTTCACCCCGGGCATCCGCTACGAAATGATCGAATCGCAGCAGACCGACAAGCTCCTCAAGCAGCAGTACAAGGGCAACTACAACACCGCCCTGCCCGCCCTGAACGTGATGTATCACCTGAACGAAAGCTGGAATCTCTACGCCAATACCGAAGGCTCCTTCGGCAGCGTGCAGTACAGCCAGATGCAGAAACGCGTGGCCGGCGGCGAAGTGAAGCCGGAAAAGGCCCGCACCTGGGAACTGGGCACCCGCTATGACAACGGCAACCTGCGGGCGGAGATCGGCGCGTTCCTGATCAACTTCGACAACCAGTACGAGAGCAACCAGACCAACGACACGGTGATCGCCCGCGGCGAAACCCGGCACCAGGGCATCGAGACCAGCGTCAACTATGCCCTGGACGGCCTGAGCCCGGCACTGGCGGGCTTCGATGTCTACGCCACCTATGCCTATGTCGATGCGACCATTCGCGAAGACGGCCCCAACAAGGGCAATCGCGTACCGTTTTCCTCGAAGCACAAGGGCACGCTGGGAGTCGGTTACACCGAAGGCCACTGGAAGCTGAACCTGGACAGCAGCTACCAGAGCAGCCAATTCGCCGACAACGCCAATACCTCGGCCGAGACTGCCGACGGCAGCAACGGGCGCATCCCCGGCTACATGCTGTTCAGCAGCCGCGCGGCCTATGATTTCGGCCCGCAACTGTCGGACCTGAATGTCGCGGTGGGCGTGAAGAACATCTTCAACCACCAGTACTTCACCCGCTCGTTCGAAGACAACAACAAGGGCAAGTACGTGGGTGAGCCGCGCACGGTGTACCTGCAGACATCCGTGGCCTTCTGAGCGCCCTGATCAGCACGCAAAAAAAACGGGCCTGCAATGCGGGCCCGTGGTTCCTTCAGCGCTGACGATCAGCCATTGGCGGCCAGGCGTACGCGCTCTTTTTCTTCAAACTCTTCTTCCAGCAGAGCGTCCCCCAGGTCGCGGCGCTCGCCTTTGATGATCGCCGCGCGTTTGGCTTGCAGCTTGCCAAACAGATGTTCCAGCGCATGTTCCAGCTTGATGGCCGCCCCATCGATCGCCTGTTCCAGCGTATCGGCTTTATGGGTGACCGAAATCGGTTGATGGTTTTTTGGCCGCGCCTCCATCTGGCAGCGCATATCGTGCGGACCCGGCTTGTCGCCGTTCTCGTCCTTCAGGTGAATTTCGACCCGTGTCAGGTCTTCTTCATAACGTTCGAGCGCGCTCTCAACAGTTGTGCGGACCCACTCCTCCAGTCGAATGCTGCTTTGAATATGGTTATCACTATTGACTTGGATTTGCATAGTTATTCCCTTATTTCAGCTAGCTCGCAAGAGTCTCGTCACACCGCTGGGAGGCGGTGCAAAACGTGACCTCTTGCTTACAGAGTTGGGCAGCTGAAAAAACAATTCAAGCCTTTTTGAAAGATAAATTTTTCCGACGAAAAAAGCCGGACAAGCAGCAAAAGCACTGGTAAGGTCGGGAGTTGGGTCGGGGTGCTTTGTTGTCATTTTCTGATACAACCCTGCCAGAAAAGGCGAGCTGCGCGCTCGCCGCAAGCCTTTCCCGAACCGGACTTCCCTGCCTGTCCCGATCAGTGGTTGCCCTGCCCCGCCGGCACCTGGCGTTCGCGGGTGTAGCTCAGGACAAAATGCGCCACCAGGCCGAAGATCAACCCCCAGAACGCCGCCGCCAATCCCAGGTAACTCATGCCCGACGCCGTCACCAGAAAGGTGATCAGCGCCGCTTCGCGCTGTTTCTCGTCGGCCATCGCCCCGCTCAACCCGGCACTGATCGCGCCGAACAGGGCCAACCCGGCGAGTGAGGCGATCAGCTCCTTGGGCAAGGCGCTGAACACCGAGGCCAGCGTCGCGCCGAAGGTGCCCATGAGGATGTAGAACACCCCGCAGGCGATCCCCGCGATATAGCGCTTGTCACGGTTCTCGTGGGCCTCGCGACCGGTGCAGATCGCCGCCGTGATCGCCGCCAGGTTCAGGCCATGGGCACCAAAGGGCGCCAGCAGCAGCGAACCGATGGCCGTCAGGGAAATGATCGGCCGGGCCGGATTCAGGTATCCCGCCGTGCGCAGGACCGCCATGCCGGGCACGTACTGCCCGGTCAGGGTGACCAGGGCCAGGGGCAGGCCGATATTGATGATCGCGTGCCAGCTCCACTGCGGCGCGGTGAAGATCGGCTGCGCCACCGCGACGGTGATCGCCGATGCCTGGAACTCGCCCATGGACGCCGCGAAGCCGCAGCCGACCAGCAGCACCGCGAGAATCGCGTAGCGTGGCGAGAAGCGCTTGAAGACCAGGTAGGCCGCGATCATCGACAGCACCAGCGCCGGCTGCACACGGATCGAAGTGAAAAGCTCGGCGCCGAAGCGAAACAGGATCCCCGCCAGCATCGCCGCCGCAATCGCCCTGGGCAGGCGATTCATCAGCTTGTCGAAGGCTCCGGACAACCCCACCACGACGATGATCAGCGAGGCCACCAGGTAGGCGCCGATGGCTTCGGCGAAGGACACCGTCGGCAGCATCGACACCAGCAGCGCCGCCCCTGGCGTCGACCAGGCGGTGATCACCGGAATCCGCAGGCGCCAGCTCAGCAGCAGGCCGGTCACGCCACTGCCGATGGAAATCGCCCAGATCCACGACGACACCTGGTCATTCGACAGGTGCGCCTGGGACGCCGCCTGGAACACGATGATCAGCGGTCCGGCATAGGAGATGATCACCGCGATAAAGCCGGCGATAACCGCCGATAACGAAAAATCCTTGCTGAGGCTGCTCATGGCATCGGGGCCCGTAGAGAAAAGGAGGGAAAGGCATTGATTCGATTGAATCGAAGAACTATCAGTCTATTCTGAATAATTGATTCGATTCAATAGACTCAATCCAATTTATTGTTTCGCCCCTGTGATAAGCTCCCCCGGTCCTCAATTTCCCTGATCGGCAGCCAATACGCATGTGGGTTCCTCAACTCGGCGACTTCAATCAACCTGTGTACCTGTCCATCGCCGATGCCCTGGCGCGGGATATCGCCAGCACCAGGCTGCGCGCCGGCGATCGCCTGCCGACCTTGCGCGAGCTGGCCCAGGCCCTGGACGTCACCCCCGGGACCATCAGCCGCGCCTACAGCGAAGCCCAGCGGCGCAGGCTGGTGCAGGGCGAAGTGGGGCGTGGCACCTACGTCCTCGAACAGAACCCGTCGACGCCCTCCCGCCCGCCCTCCCCGGCGCTGCTGAGCGGCGGCCCCGGCGACCTGCTCGACCTGTCGATCATCAAGCCCCATGGCGACACCCTCGAACACGGCCTGCGCGATGCCCTGGTGACCCTGGCCAACGACCCGGACTTCACCCGTGCCCTGGACTACGCCCCCGACGGCGGCCATCCGGCCCATCGCGAAGCCGGTGCGCAGTGGTTGCGTCATGCGCTGCCCGACGCCCGCTGGCAGCAAGTGGTGATCACCGCTGGCGCCCAGCATGGCCTGATGGTGGCGATCAGCGCCCTGAGCAACAGCGGCGACCTGGTGCTCTGCGAGTCGCTCTGCTACCCCGGCATCATCTCCCTGGCCCACGGCCTGGAGCGGCGCCTGGGCGGCATCGAGATGGACGAGGAAGGGATCATTCCCGAAGCCCTGCGCGAACGCTGTCGCCAGGAAAAACCGGCGCTGCTGATCTGCGTCGCCACCTGCCAGAACCCGACCACGGCGATCATGTCGGCCAGGCGTCGGGCGCAGATCGCCGCGATTGCCGAGGAATTCGACTTCATCATCGTCGATGACGACATCTACGGCTTCCTCGCCACCGACCCGGACATCCGGCCGCTGTCCAGCCATGCCCCGGAGCGTTCGGTGTACCTGACCAGCCTGTCGAAGGCAGTGATGCCGGCCCTGCGCATCGGCTATCTGTACAGCCCGCCGAAACTGCTCTCGCGGTTGACATCCATGGTCCGCAGCAGCATCTGGATGCCCTCGCCGCTCACCGCGCAACTGGCCAGCACGGTACTTGCCGAGGGCCTGGACACCCAGCTGGTGCAGGTCCAGCGCCAGGAGGCGGCAGCTCGCCAGGCCATCGCCGCCGAAGTCTTCCGCGGTTTGCAGATCAGCGCCCAGCCCCACGGCTACCATCTCTGGCTGACCCTGCCGGAACCCTGGAGCGGCGACGAGTTCACCCTGCTGGCCCGGGCCAATGGCGTGCTGGTGCTCAGCGGCACCCAGTTCCAGGCCGAGCGCAGCAGCCCGACCCGCAGCGTGCGTATCGTGCTGATGTCGCCCACCAGCCGCGAAGAACTGCGCTTCGCCCTGACCAAGCTGGCCAGCCTGATCGACTCTGATCCACGTCGTTACTACTGAACGGTCGTCCAACCGGCACAGGGCTTGCTAAGTCATTGATGAGGTCCTGCCCCGGCATGAGGCCAGGGCAGTCGACCTGCCAGTGGTCCGGAATAGCGAACCAATCCGGATACCGACCAGTCAATGACTGCATGTTTCGATCAGAGCGGTGAAGACCATGGATAATCCCTTTCAGTTGATCAACGACGCCTTCCAGCCCGAGTACCGGGTCAACCTGAGCCTGCAACGCCTGGATGGCAGCATCATGCTCACTTTGTCCAATGCCGGCGGGGTCGTCGCCAAACGGATGATCAGCGCCGCGCAACGCAATGACCCGCAACGCCTCAAGCGCCTGATCCAGAGCGTCCAGTTCGGCATCGCCATCGAGCAGGGCCACAGCGCCCTGGATATCCTCACCGCGATGACCGACAGCGACAGCCTCAAGCTGCTGGCCCGGCCGCCCAAAGTCGCCGCACAGGGCCGCAGCTATCTGGCCAATGGCCTCTAGAGCAACTGCAACCCATTGGGGCGCGCGCCGGGGAAAACGGTCTGAAGTTGCGCACCGGACAGACCCCAGCCGCGCCCGAGCACACCGCCGAGCACATCACGATAATTGTTGAGCACCGGATAATCGCGGTTCTGCAGCAGGCCGGCGGCATTCACCGCGACCTGCTCGCCGGCGATCCGTCCGCCCTGCACGCTGCCGCCCAGCACCCAATACACCGTGCCATGCCCATGGTCGGTGCCGCGGTTGCCGTTCTCGCGAAAGGTCCGACCGAACTCGGAAACCACCACCACCGTGGTGTTTTTCCATTGGTCGCCCATGGCCTCGGCGAAGGCCGCCAGGCCCTGTCCGAGATTGGCGAGGTTATTCGACAACTGCCCGCGAACAGCCCCCTGGTTGACGTGGGTGTCCCACCCGCCGACATCGACGAAGCCCAGGCGATACTGCTCGCGCATCAAGGTGGCGATGCGTCGGGTCTCCACCTCGAAGTTCTTCGCCGTCGGTGCGCCACGCCCGGCCTTGATCATCTCCTCCTGCAGATCCCTGGACACCTGCTGGCGCAACTCCAGGCCATCGGACACCGAGGCGGCCTGCGGCGTGCCCTGGTACATCGCGGCGAGGATCGCTGACTGGCGATCGTCGAACACCGGTTTGGAGACGCCCCGCAGCGACAGGTTGGGAATGTCCTTGCCACCCTGGAAGCTCAAGGGCAGTGCATCGGTAAAGGCAATCGGCGCGCTGCCCGGCACCGTCCCCGCCAGGCGCGCGAGAAAGCCCGAACCGTAATGACCGTGCTGCCCGCCGGGCAGGCCCGCTTCGATATTGTCCTGGGTTTCGAAGTGACTGCGAGACAGGTCATCGGTCCCGGCAAAGGGGATAAAGGCAATCTGCTTGCGCTGCCACAACGGATAGAGCGAATCGCGCAGGACGGGGTTCAGACCCCAGTGGGCATCGAGGGCAATGGCACTGTCGATGTTGTGCGGATCGGGCCGGGCAATCGCCAGGGTCGGGCGCGACTCGTAATAGAAATCGCTGGCGTACGGCACCAGCAGGTTGTTGCAGTCGTAGCCACCGCGCAGGAACACCATCAGGAAACGAGGCGCCGATGCGGGTGCGGCGAACAGCTTCCCGGAAAACGACAAGCCCGGCAGGGTTGTCGCGGCCACCGCGCAAGCTTGGAGAAAGTCTCGACGATTCATCACGGCACCTTGTGTTGGCTAATGCGCAGGGTTAACGGTTGTTGAAGTCCGGCGAGGACAGCAGAAAGGTGTTCCACTCCTGGGGCGACCTGGCCTGGTTCAGCGCCGCCATCGTCGCCGCCGACAGATGAGGGCCGATCGCGTCGTAGTACAGCGGCGTGGTGATCAACGGAAAACCGCCACCGACCTGCTGGCTGCCTTCGGCGGTGAACAGGCGGTTGTTGCCCGCGCCGATGGCCCGGGCGATTTCGAAGCGCCTGGACATCTGCCCGGAGCTGGCACAGCCGGCGGCATCCAGCGGCCAGCCATCCGGGGTCTGGCGACCGAACAGCGGCTCGCCCAGCTGGTTCAGCCAGTTGAGCAGCGGACGCGGGTTGGCGATCGGCTTGCCGTCATAGGCCAGGCGCACGGCCGAGACCACGAACTGCATCGGGTCCTTGAACTTCCTGCCGGCGCTTTGCAGCAGTTCCGGAGACTCGAACAACGTGCGCATGACCTGGGCGATATCGCCGTCGGTGCGCTGGAAGGTCAGCGCCATGCGATCCACCAGCGCCTGGGGCGGCTGATCGGCGACAAAGTACTCGGCCAACTTGCGGGAAATGAACCGGGCGCAGGCTGGCTGGCGGGTGATCAACTCGACGGCACGGGTGATCTCGTCAAAGCCGCTGCCCGGGATCGACTGCCCCAACAACACCTTGTCGCTGAAGTCGTGACGCTTGGGATTGAACTCGAACATACCGTCACGCACCACCTGGGCGGCCACCCGCGGCCCGAACTTCTGCTGGCGACCGTCCATCGGCAGGACGCCCGCGCCGGTCAGGATCAGGGCCAGTTGCTGGACGTCCTGCTGGGTGTAACCGGAACCCACGCCCAGGGTGTGCAACTCCATCAATTCACGGGCGTAGTTTTCATTGACCTTGCCCCTGGCGTTTTGCGCATTGTCAAGGTACTCCAGCATGGCCGGGCTTTTCAGCGTGGCCAGCACCAGATCCTTGAACTTGCCCAGGGCGTGCGGGCGGATCGTCCGCTCCTCGTAGTCCGCCGCCATCAGGCGCACCGCGCCCTTGCCGGAAAAGACGCTGAAGTGGTTGAGCCAGAACCACACCAGCTGTTCCTTGAGCTGGTTGCTGCCATACACCGCCCGCAACAGGACGATCTGCCGCGCCTGGTCGGCGGCATCATTGGCTTGCTGCTGCATGGCCTTTTTCGCCGCCACCTGGGCGTCGCCCTCGGGCATCGACTTGAGCTGTTCCTGGGACTGCCTGAACGCCAGCAGGGTCGCCTGCAACGGGTTCGCCAGGATCGGATAGCTGCGCAACTGGGCGTCGATGGACGCCGGCAACGGCTCGCGGATGCGATCGCTCAGTTGCGCCTGCAGCAACCCGGCCCGTCCCATCGCCCGAAAGCGCGCGACATTCGCCGCATCCAGGTCGAAACCGTCACGCCGCAGCCAGGCCGAATCGGTGGGAGCGAGGGGCTCGGCCATGGCCGGCACGGGAAGGCACAGGCCCACGCAGAGGGACAGACAAAAAGGTCGCAGGACGGCACGAACAAGCGGCATGCAAAAGGCTTCCTGGCTAAGGGAAAAAACGTCATCCACCACGATGCCAGTGTCTACCCGATCGCCTGTCCGGATGCTGACAGACCCTCACCTTGCCGCGTGCCGACAGACGGTGTCACGCCGAACGGAAAAAGCCTGCGGCTTCAGGCAATGGACAGACACAGGCTGTTACAAACAAGCATAGCCGGTCACTTGTGACGGCCCTGTCGTTCAACAAGAAACACGTCATGTCCGGGACACCCCCGAGGAGGTCTGATGTTTTTTCGTTATGCCGCATTGGCTGCCGTCGTCGTCGCCGCATCGGGCTGCGTGCAGGAGCGGGTGGTGCACGAGCGCCCGGTGATCGTCGAGCGTCCGGGACCGCGTTACGTCGAGGTGGTGGCGCCACAACCACCGCCACAGGAAATCATCGAAGTGGAACCGGCCTACCGGCCCGGCTTTGTCTGGGCCCGTGGCTACTGGCACTGGGACGGTCGCCGTTACGTGGCGATGCACGGGCACTGGGAACCCGTGCGCCCGGGCTACCGCTATGTGCACCCGCACTGGGAACGGCTGGGCGATGGCTGGCATCTGCGGGCGGGGGTGTGGGTCAACTGAATCGTTGACCGATCGTTCCCACGCGCCGCGTGGGAACGATCGGCAGGGCTCAGATTTCGCCCTTCTCCACTTCCGGATGCTCGCTGGAGCCTTCGCCGGTCTTGCGCTGTGGGTGTTCGATCTTCACCGACGGGAACTGCGACGAGGCATAGCGCACCACCAGGATCGCGAACGCCAGCAGCAGGATCGCCCCGGACAGGTAGACCACGCCCATGTCCGGAGGATTGTGGTGCGACACATTGGAGATCAGCAGCCGGGTCAGCGCGGTGATCGCCACGTAGATCAGGAAGCGCACCGGCATGTGGTTGGTCTTGAAATAGATCCCGACCATCGCCCCCAGTTCGAGGTAGATGAACAGCAAGAGGATGTCGTCGATCTTGATGTGACCCTCTTCGATCATCACCAGGAACTCCATCACCGCCGCCCAGGCCGTGACCCCACCGATGGCGAACAGCGCCAGGTAATGGAAGGACTCGACGAACAGGTTACCCAGGGACTCGGCCACCTGGTGCACGTTTTGCCGCAGTTGCTCGGCCCAATTGATTTTCACGGTGCACGTCCTTAGATCGGTTCGATCGGATGATGCGGGTTGAAGGTGACTGTTTCACTGCATGCCGCGGCTTCCTGCTGCAGGCGACGACATGCATGCAGAAAAAAGGCCAGAAGCCTGGATGAGATGGTGGGCATATGTTTCAAGACACGTTGGACTTTGCCTGTGCCGGCCCTTTCGCTGGCAAGCCCGCTTCCACAGGCAGGGGCTGCCCTTGAAAGCGGCGCTTCGATTGCCCTGACAAACCTCGAAACCCGGCTACATTAAAAAGCCACTACCCAAACCCTGGGGATTCGCTTATTCTTTATGCTGTATATAAATACAGTAATCGCAAAAGACAATTTATCGTGAAGGCATATGAGGTGGTAAATGGCCGTCGAAGTGGTATACCGCAGCAGCCGAGATCTGGAGCGCCTGTTCATGGATAAAGCCGAAGCTGATCGTCATGACAAGATGCTCGAACTGGCCGAGTTGCTGGCTGAAGTCCTGCAGAAAGCCGTGCCCTCGCTGAGCGAGCAGCAGGTGGAAGAAGCCGGTATCTACATGGCGAAGAATCGCGATGTGTTTGCCAAGGCCTTCAAGAGCCAGCCGGATGCCCTGGCCGAGCTGCTTTCGGCCGACCCCGCCGAGTAATACACCGCGCTCTGCCCTGTGGAAGCCGGCTTGCTGGCGACGACGTCCTTCGGGACGGCACCAGACTGGCCGGCCTCATCGCCGGCACGCGGCTCCCACCGGCTCAACGGTACAGCAGTCGCTCCGCGAGCTCGTCCGCGACCCGCGCCGGCGAGCGTTTTTCCGCCTGGGCATGGGCAAAGACTTCGGTCAGGCGCGTGCCGATCCGCGACAGGTGCGCCGTGATGTTCGGCAGTTCCTCGCCCCGGTGCTTGAGCGCCACATAGATCAGGCCACCGGAGTTGATCACGTAGTCCGGTGCGTAGAGGATCCCGCGCTTTTCCAACTGGTCGGCGACACTCAGGCTGGTCAGCTGGGTATTGGCGGAACCGGCGACCGCCGCGCAACGCAGTTGCATCACGCTCTGGCTGGTCAGGACATTGCCCAGGCCGCAGGGGGCAAAGATGTCGCAGGGCGTGCTGATCAACGCCTCGGTGGCCACCGGGTGCGCGCCGAACTGTGCCATCGCCAGTTGCACCTTGCCCTGGTCATTGTCGCTCACCAGCAGTTCCGCCCCCGCCGCGTGCAACTGCTCGGCCAGGGCATAACCGACATTGCCCAGGCCCTGCACCGCCACCCGCAGCCCCTCGAGATTGTCACTGCCCAGGCGCGCCATGGCGGTGGTGCGGATGCCGGCGAACACGCCCATGGCCGCATGGGGCGACGGATCGCCGGCGCTGGTGGTGCTGGTGACATGCTGGGTGTACTGGGCGATGCAATCCATGTCCGCGGTCGAGGTACCGCTGTCGACCGCGGTGATGTAGCGACCGTCGAGCTGTTCGATACAGCGACCGAACGCCTCGAACAGGGCGGCCCGGCTTTCGACATGGGGCGGCCGGATGATCACCGCCTTGCCGCCGCCCACCGGCAACCCGGCGAGAGCGGCCTTGTAGCTCATGCCCTGGGCCAGGCGAATGGCATCGATCATGGCCGTTTCATCATCGGGATAGGCAAGGTAACGACAGCCGCCCAGGGCCGGTCCCAGGCGACGGTTATGGATGGCAATCACCGCCTTCAACCCGGTCACCGGGTCGACGCTGAGGTGCAGCGATTCAAGGCGAGTGCTTTGCATGAGAGCAAACATCGAATAGCCCCCTGATCACTTCTTGTACAGCGAGTATAGGCTTCGCCGCAAAGAATGCCGAAGTACCGGGGAATAAGCCGGCGCGCGTTGCCAGGCTTTATGACATAACTCATCCGGGCTGCGAAGGCACTGGACGAAACCCCGCCGCAGGGCTAAAACGGAGCATCAGCCGGAGATTTCGATGAACCCCCGCCAAGCCTTTTTTGCCTGCCTGGAGCGCACTCCGCCCGCGGTGTTCGAAGCCGCGCTGTGGCTGGCCGCCGAGCACGATCCGAAGGTGCGGCCCGACACTCTGTTGCAGGACTTCAAGGACCTGCAGCAGCGGGTCAGCGCCGGGTTGCCGATGCTGCCGGTCAGCGAGTTGGCGCAACCGCTGCTGCGCCGCCTGAACGACCTGGGCTTCCAGCAGGATGAATTCACCCCGCTGCGTCCCCATGCCGCGTTGCTCGACAAGGTCCTGCAACGCAAGCGCGGCCAGCCGCTGGTCCTGGCGCTGATTGCGCTGGAGCTGGCCCGTTGCCTGGAGATCCCGCTGGTGGGGGTGAACTTCCCCGGACACTTCCTCCTCCGCGTGCCGGGGGCCGACCATCTGCTCGACCCTTGTGGCGGTCGCCGTCTCTATCCCAACGATTGCCGTGAACTGCTGAGTCGCCAGTACGGCCCCGGCATGCTTCTGCGCGCCGAGCATATGCAGACCGCCACGCCGGTACAGATGCTCCAGCGCCTGTCACGCAACCTGCGGCAATTGCACCTGGCCAACGATGACTTCCTGGCCGGGCTGCGGGATGCCGAGCGGGTCCTGGAACTGGGCCAGGGCAATGCCAGCGACTACCTGGCCCGTGCCAGCCTGTACCAGAAGCTGGAGTGCCCGCGGGCCGAGCGTTACGACCTGGAGCGCGCCCTGCTGCTCAGCGAAGACCCCATCCAACGTCTGCGCCTGACCGAACGACTGGGACAACTGCCGCCCAATACCGTGGTGCATTAGCCGATCCGGCACGCCTCGGGCAAGCCGGTCGCCGCGTCCTTCGGTGCACGCACCTGAACGATCAATAGCGCCGCGATCAGCGCCGGAATCGCGCAGAAAAAGAAAATCTGCTGGACCGGGATGTGCATTGCCAGCAGCAGGCTGCCGAACAGCGGGCCAAGGATCGAGCCAAAGCGACCGACACCCAGGGCCCAGCCCGCCCCGGTCGCCCGCACATGGGCCGGGTAGAAATTGCTGGTGAAGGCATTGAGCGTCAGTTGCCCGCCAATGATGCAGAAGCCGGCGGCAAACACACAAAGCACCAGCAGGCGTGGATTTTCCTGATTGAGCCCCAGCAATATCGTGCACAGCGCCGCAGCCGCCAGCACCCAGGAGAGCAGCCGCGCCTTGCTGCGCAGGCGATCGGCGAACCAGGCCAGAGCGATCGCCCCCAGGGTACCGGCGAACAGGAACATCGAGGTCACCAGATTGGCCTCATTGAGTTTCAAGCCGCCCTCCAGCAACAGGCTCGGCAGCCAACTGATCATGAAATACAGCAGGATCAGGCTGACGAAAAAAGTCGCCCAGATCAGCAACGTCGGTCGGGCATAACCGTTGCGGAACAACTCGATGACGGTAAACCGGCTGCTGCCCTGATCTTGCGGATTTGCCGTCAGGGTCGCTGTCGGCGGTTGCCAGTCCGGCAGCATGCGCCGGCTTACCCGCAACAGGCGGCTGTAGGGCGCCGGATCACGCAGCAGGCGCGACAGGGACTCGGGCAGGAACAGGTAGAGAAACGGAAACAGCAGCAACGGTGTGACACCTCCCGCGAGGAATACCGCCTGCCAGCCGAAACGATCGATAAAGCCGGCGGCGACAAAACCGCCCGCGGCGCCCCCAAGGGAAAAACCGCAGGCGGCCAGTGTCACCATCAGGGTCCGCAGGCGCGGCGCAGAATACTCGGACATCAGCGCCATCGCGCTAGGCATCGCACCGCCCATGCCGATCCCGCAGATAAAGCGCGCCGCCATCAGGCTGTCCAGCGAATGGGTGAACACCATCGACACCGTGAGGCAGGCGTAGATCAGCACGCAGCAGAGCAGTACCCGGCGCACACCCAGGCGGTCGGCCAGCGGCGTGACCAGCAACGAGCCCAGGGTCAGGCCCAGCAGGTTGGCACTGAACACCGGGCCGAAGGCCGCCTTCTCCACCCCCCAGTCCTGGGCCAATGCGGGCACCACGTAACCCAGTACCTGGGCGTCATAGCCATCGGTGACCAGCAACAGGGCGAGAAGCAGAAGGAGCAACCATTGATAGCGGGACACCGGCCGGGCGTCGAGCGCCGCGCGAAAGCTGGCAATCTGATTGTGCATCGCAAGGTACCTGATCTGTTTTTATGGTTATGCATGAAATGCGGGCAACAGCGCCTTGCACCGGCGCTCCGGTCGCCCCACGCCGGAGCGCGAGGGCGATTCAGCAGGATCGCGTCTTGCTAGGCCGGGGTATCCGGCTGGTTGGCCGGGTGGGCCTGGATAAATGCCGGGTGCTGCTGCGCCAATGCGGCAACCCGGCGAATGCGCGGATACGCCTCCAGGGAAGTCTTGAAGCGCTCGGCCGCATACAACTGCGGAATCAGGTAGACATCGGCCAGCCCTGGCTCATTGCCAAAGCAGTAGCCGATGTCGCCGATCAGTTGCTCGACGGCGGCCAGCCCCTGGCTGATCCAGTGCCCGATCCACGTCTGCACCTGCTCCTCGTCGTGCCCCCACTGGCGCAGCAGGTTGAGCACGCTGACATTGTGCAACGGATGGATGTCGCAACCGATCAGCGCCGCCACCGCCCGCTCATGGGCGCGGGTCGGCAGGTCGCGGGACAGCAGCGGCACCTGGGGATAACGCTCTTCGAGGAACTCGATGATCGCCGGCGACTGGGTCAGTACGTGACCGGTATCGGTGCGCAACGCCGGCACCCGCCCTTGCGGGTTGATCGCCAGGTACGCCGCCTGCCGGTGCTCGCCGCCACCGGCGGCAATCAGGTTGACCGGCAGCGCCTGGTAATCCAGGCCCTTGAGGGCCAGGGCGATGCGCACGCGATAGGACGAGGTCGAACGGTAATAGGTGTAAAGCTCCATGGCGGGCTCCTCTCAACGCGCCGGCAGAATCTTGCCGCGACATTCGCCGAAACCGATGGAGGCAAAGCCTTCACGGCTGCAACGGGCGCGCAGGATGATTTCGTCACCGTCCTCGAGGAACTTGCGCACTTCGCCCGAAGCCAGCTCCACCGGTTTCTTGCCACCCTCGGTGATCTCCAGCAGGCTGCCGAACTGCCCGGCCTCGGGGCCGGACAAGGTACCCGAACCGAACAGGTCGCCGGCCTGCAACTGGCAGCCGTTGACGCTGTGGTGCGCAACCATCTGCGCCACGGTCCAGTACATGTGGCGGGTATTGCTCAGGGTCAGGCGCTGGGGCGGCAGTTGCTGCTCGCGCATCGATTCGGTCAGCAACAGCACTTCCAGTTCGATATCGAAGGCACCGTTTTCCTGGTCGTGTTGATCGAACAGGTACGGCAGCGGCTGCGGGTCGCCGGCCGGGCGTGGCGGCTGGGCCCGGCGGAAGGGGGCCAGGGCCTCGGCGGTCACCACCCATGGCGAGATGCTGGTGATGAAGCTCTTCGACAGGAACGGCCCCAGCGGCTGGTATTCCCAGGCCTGCACGTCACGCGCCGACCAGTCGTTGAGCAGGCAGAAACCGGCGATATGTTCCGCCGCGTCGGCAATGGCAATCGAATCGCCCATGGCATTGCCCTGGCCGATCCAGATCCCCAGCTCCAGCTCGTAGTCCAGGCGCGCGCAGGGGCCGAACACCGGTTCGCTCTGCCCGGCCGGCAGGGTCTGGCCCTTGGGACGGCGCACATCGGTGCCGGACGGGCGGATGGTCGAGGCCCGGCCGTGGTAACCGATGGGCACGTACTTGTAGTTGGGCAGCAGCGGATTGTCCGGACGGAACAGCTTGCCGACGTTCTGCGCGTGTTCGATGCCGACGTAGAAGTCGGTGTAGTCGCTGATCCTGGCCGGCAGGTGCATCACGCAATCCGCCGCCAGCGGCAGCAGGTTCGTGCCCAGGGCTTCGATCTGGCCGCGCAGTTCGCTGCCTTCACCCAGCAGTTCCAGCAGGCGCTCGCGCAGGGCCACGCGGGCGCTGCGACCGAGTGCGAAGAAGGCATTCAACTGGCCGCCCCGGGTGGCCTCGACCGCGGCCCTGGCGGCCCCCTCGAACAGACCGGCCTCCAGGCCAGCCTGCAGATCGAAGATATGCTCGCCGATCGCCACGCCGCTGCGCGGGGTCGAATCCTGACGGCTGAAAACGCCCAGGGGCAGGTTCTGCAACGGGAAGTCGGCGTGCCCGTTGGCAGACGCAACCCAGCTGCGCGTGAGGGTTGGTTGAGTCATGGGTTATCTCCGATCCGGGTTGAAGGTGGCGGGCAACGTCGCCCAGCAAGCGTCGTAATTGTTCTGCAACTGCGGGCAGTCGAGGGCGAAACGGCTCGGGCGCAGCACCTGGCTGGTCTCGAACATGAAGGCCATGGTGTTGTCGATCTTGCTCGGAGCCAGGTCGGCGGCAATCGCCTTGCTACAGGTTTCGCCGTCCGGGCCGTGGGCACTCATGCAACTGTGCAGGGAGGCCCCGCCCGGCAGGAAACCTTCGGCCTTGGCGTCGTAGGCGCCCTGGATCAGGCCCATGAATTCGTTCATCAGGTTGCGGTGGAACCACGGCGGCCGGAAGGTGTTCTCGGCCACCATCCAGCGCGGCGGGAAGATCACGAAGTCGAGGTTGGCCAGGCCGTGGACGCTGGTGGGCGAGGTCAGGACGGTGAAGATCGACGGATCCGGGTGATCGAAGCTGACCGTGCCGATGGTATTGAAGCGGCGCAGGTCGTACTTGTACGGCACGTTGTTGCCGTGCCAGGCGACCACGTTCAGCGGCGAATGATCGAGTTCGCAGCCCCACAGCTCACCGAGGAATTTCTGTACCAGGGTGGTCGGTTGCTTGAGGTCTTCGTAACGGGCCACCGGCGTGAGGAAGTCACGGGGATTGGCCAGGCCGTTGCTGCCGATCGGCCCGAGGTCCGGCAGGCGCAGCGGGGCACCGTGGTTTTCGGCGATATAGCCGCGGGCCTGGGGATCGAGCAGTTCGACGCGGAATTTCAGCCCCCGGGGCAGCACGGCGATTTCCAGCGGTTGCAGTTCCAGTACCCCGAGCTCCGTGGCGATACGCAGGCGGCCCAGTTCGGGCACCAGCAGCAGTTCGCCGTCGGCATTGAAGAACACCCGCTCCATCGAGCGGTTGGCCCGGTAGCCGTAGATGCTGATGCCCGCCGGTTTGTCAGCGCCCGAATTGGCCGCCATGCCCACCAGGCCATCGATGAAGTCGGTGGGTTCGGCCGGAATCTCCAGCGGGTTCCAGCGCAGGCGGTTGGGAGTCACGGCGCCCAGCGGGCCACCGGCCAGTTGCCGGTCGAGCCGGACAAACGCCGGATGATTGGCCGACGGCTGGATCCGATACATCCAGGTCCGCCGGGCTTCGCTGCGGGCCATGGTGAAGGCGGTGCCGGAAAACAGTTCGGTGTAGAGCCCGTAGGGGGCTTTCTGCGGCGAGTTCTGGCCGACCGGCAGGGCACCGGGCAACGCCTCGCTGCTGAATTCATTGCCGAAGCCGGACTGATAGGCCAGCGTCGTGGAGTCGAGGTTCATGGAGCCTCCTGAGGGAGTGGACCGTTGCCTGCCTCGATCGTCGACATGCAGCAAGGTCGGTTTGTTTTTATCGGTGCGAAATTATGTATTGCGTAATTCGATTATGCAAAACGTAATTTGATTGACGATGCCCGTCAAGCTATAAAGACGCCCATTCGTCCCGGGATCACATCGCCTCCATGGAAAAGCCGCGCAGTACCAGCGACAGCAACGGTAAACAGAAAGTCCGCTCGGCCGAGGTCGGCACCGACATCCTCAAGGCCCTGGCCGAACTGTCGCCCAGCACCTCGCTGTCGCGCCTGGCCGAGCACGTGCAGATGCCGGCGAGCAAGGTCCACCGCTACCTGCAGGCGCTGATTGCCAGTGGCTTCGCCGAACAGAACGTGGCCACCAACCACTACGGTCTCGGCCGCGAGGCGCTGCGGGTCGGCCTGGCGGCGCTGAACAGCATGGACGTGCTGCAAGTGGCCGCGCTGCCCCTGGCGGAGTTGCGCGACGACCTCAATGAAAGCTGCTTCCTGGCGGTCTGGGGCAATCACGGCGCGACCGTGGTGCATATCGAGCCGGCAGTGCGCTCGGTGACGGTGGTGACGCAGTTGGGCTCGGTGCTGCCGTTGCTCAGTTCATCCACCGGGCTGGTGTTCAATGCCTTTCTCCCGGATCGCGAGACCGCCGATCTGCGCGAGGCCGAACTCAGGGCCGGCCACCCTCACCCGCTGGCCGATACCGCGACCTATGCCATGACCTGCGAACAGATCCGCCGGCGCGGCCTGCATTTTGTCCACGGGTTGTTGATGCCGGGGGTCGATGCGCTGTCGGCACCGGTGTTCAACGCCGTGGGCAAGGTGGCGGCGGTGTTGACCGTGGTCGGCCCGACCTCGCTGTTTCACGCCGATGAGGACGGCCCGGCGGCCAAGCGCCTGCTGGCGGCGAGCGAAGCCGTCAGTTGGCGGATGGGCTATCAGCCACAGGGCTGACCGGCCCCGGGATTACCCCATCAGGCCCAGCGCCTTGGCCTTCGCCACCGCCTGGGTTCGGCGCTCCACCCCCAGCTTGCTGTGGATCCGGCGGGCATGGGTTTTCACCGTGTGCAGCGAGATGAACAACTGGGTGGCAATCTCCAGATTGGAACTGCCCAGGGCGATCAGCTTGAGCACTTCCAGCTCGCGCTGGCTGAGGGGATTGTCCCCCGTGGCGATCAGTTCTTCCTCGAAGCCCAGTGCCGAGAGGATCCCCGGCTGACGCAGGCGCAGCTCACGCAAGGCCTGCTGCAGATGGCAGCGGCCGACCAGCGCCAGCCCCTCGCCGAGATGGGTCTTGGCCAGGGCGTTGCGACCTTCCAGAAAAGCCACTTCCGCCAGGGCCAGGCGGATTTCCGTTTCGATCCCCTGCATGCCCCGCTGCTGTGCCTGCGCCAACAACTGCGCCAGCGACTCCAGCCCGGCACAGGGCTTGCGCTGATAGACCCGGGCCAGGATCAACAGGTATTCCAGCCGTGGAATCAGCTCCAGGGTGGCCGGTGGCGCCTGCACCGCGTTCGGCCCGCGATAATGGCGCAGCACCCGGGTCAAGGCCTCGTCCGCCAGTTCGGGACGTCCCTGTTGCAGCCATAGATGGCTGCTGATCATCAACAGCACCGCGCGGTACACCAGATCCGGAATATGCCGCTGCTGCATCAGTCGCTCGGCATCGCGCAGGCGGACGAAGGCCTGGGCATAGTCGCCGTGGTTGGCATCCAGCAGCGCCAGGCCGAGGAAACCGTACAGGGCGCGCTTGTCCTGACTGCGCAGGCATTCGTCGAGTCCCGCCTGGAAATACTCGGCGGCCTGCTGGTCGCGACCCTGGCGCAAGGCAATGCGGCCCTGGCGCAGCGCGACCCGACCGCGCAACGGGCCGGTCAGGTAACGCTTGGCCGTCAACAGGGCCTGCACGTTATCCAGCAGGGCTTCGCTGCGATGCAGGGCGCCACGCTGTTCCAGCAACTGCGCGTGATCCAGCTCCAGCAATGCCTCGAACAGCAACGACCCCTGGGCGCGCGCCAGGCACAGGGCCTCGCGGCTCAACGCCTGGGCCTGTTCCAGCTCGCCGTTGAGCAGGGCCTGCTGGGTCAGCCCCGACAGGCAGAACAGCCGTGCCGGCCACGCCGCCGCCGGCAGATCGTGGAGGGCGTCGAGAAAATGCTCGCGCGCCGACCGCGCCTGCCCCTGCAAGTGCAGCAACCAGCCCTGCTGGGCCTGCCAGCGCGCCAGCAGTTGTCGTTGGGCCGCGGCGGACGGTTGCGGGGTGAAGCGGGCCATCTGTTCGATGCTGTGGGCCGCCTCGTCGAAACGTCCGGCGAACAGCAACGCCGTGGTGATCAGGCCGAGCAGATGCGGTGTGCCGAACATCAGCTCGTCCGGCTGTTGCTCGTGCAGGCACAACAGCAGCGCGACGTTCTGGCCCTGGAACAGATAGTCGAAGGTGAAGTTGTGCAGCAGGCTGGCCGCGACCTCGAACTCTTCGGCGGCCAGGGCCTGCTCCACCGCCGCCTGCCAATCGCCCCGGGCACTGAACCACTGGCAGGCGCGGCGATGCCAGGAACGCCCGGCCGGCCAGGGCTCGTCGCGCAGCAGCAAGGTCAGCGGCGCGAACACCCGCAGCCATTCCGTGGAGTCCTCCCAGGGTTCGATGAAACAGCCCAGCTCCTGCAGGGTGCGCATCCACTGGGCGCCCTCTCCGGCACCGAACAGATGCTCGCAGAGATCGGCATTGAAACGCGGCAGATGCGCCAGTACGCGCCAGGCTTCGGCCAGCTCGGGCGCCAGGGCATCGAACAGTTCGTGTTGCAGGTAATCGAGCAGCGTCGCCGAACGTCGCGAGCCGACCTCGGGATCGTTGGCGATCCACGCCGGTGCCTCCAGCAGGGCGACCCGCACACCCGCGCACCAGCCGGCGGTGTACTGGCCGATCCGGTCGATGCACTGGGCCGACACCTGGACTGTCGGATTGACCACCAGGCGTTCGATCTCGCCGCGCTCGAAAGCCAGGCTCGGGCCGTCGACCTCGTAGAGTTCGCCTTCCAGCAACAGCCGGGGCCAGTTGCAATGGGGCCGTCGCCGCCCGCCCAGCCACCAGCTCAGGACCGGGCTGCTGACCGCCAGCAGGCGATCGAGCAACTGGTCCAGGGCCGGGTTGGGCAAGCGGCAGTAGTCGTCGAGAAAGATCCAGGTCGGCAGGGTCCAGCGGGCCAGCCGGGCCAACAGGCTCGCTTCATCCCGCGTATCGTCCAGCCCCAGCGCCTCGGCCAGGGCGCAACAGAAGGCCTCGCTGCTCAGGCTGGCGCCGGCCAGTGGCAGCCAGCACACGCCGCAGTTGGGCGCAGCCTGCAACAGGCATTCGGCGAGCAGGGCGCTCTTGCCGCTGCCGGCGGGAGCACAGAGCAGGCGCACCCGTGCCGACGACTCGATCAAGGGTGTGCTCAGGCGTGGGCGCGGCAGATGGCGGGAAGATAAACGAGGCAAGAACCCGGGACGATCCAGACGCGGGGTCATGGCGGTCATTGCGGCGGCCTTTTCTTGGTTTTATACCGCCACCCTAGTCCTCATGGGCCGCTTTGTTGAATGAGTATTCAGCACACTGATTGGCGGCCATAAGGAAACTGACCGACCGGTCGCGCCCGGCGCGCCGGGTCGCCCCGAGGGATCGCAAGGGCATTTCAAAAACACCCTACGCCGCACGAGGAAAGCTCTTAAAAACAGCGCAGTCCACAAGCCTTACTGTCTTGTTCCACGCTTAAAGAGTTCGTCTCATGAACATCATCAAATACACCACCTACCGCGCAACCAGGAGTTTTGACAGTCGGGTCCGCTTTCTCGTGATGCATTACACGGCGGGCAACTTCCAGGCTTCGATCGACAGCCTGACCGGCCCCCATGTCAGCGCCCACTACCTCGTCCCGGACCCGGCCGATGCGTCCTATATCGCGGCGGGCTTCAACACCCAGAACATCTTCAACCTGGTCAATGAGAATGACCGGGCCTGGCACGCGGGAACCAGTAGCTGGGGCAACCGGATCAATCTCAACGACAGCTCCATTGGCATCGAGATCGTCAACCTGGCGACCGACGACAATGGACAGTTCACCTTCCCGCCCTACCCCGAGCCGCAGATCGAGGCGGTCAAGCAACTGGCGCTGAACATCCTGGCGCGCTACCCCGCCATCAGCCCGGTCAATGTGGTCGGCCACAGCGATATCGCCGTGGGCCGCAAGAGCGATCCGGGCGCGGCCTTTCCCTGGCAGCAGCTGTATCAGGCAGGCATCGGCGCCTGGTACGACGAAACCACCAGGGACAGTTATCTCAGCCGTTTCACCGAACAGGGCCTGCCGCAGCCGGCCACCTTGCTGGCGCAGTTCAAGGCCTATGGCTACGACACCTCGAAAGCGACCTCGGAGCAGGGCTTGTGGCAACTGATCCGCGCCTTTCAATTGCACTTCAGGGCCGACAACCATGACGGCAGGATGGATATCGAAACGGCTGCGCGCCTCGCGGCGCTGGTGAAAAAATACTTCCCCGCCTCGGCGCTCTGAGAGACGGCCACGGCAAGCCGACTCAGGTCCAGGGGCGCTGCTGATTCTTGGGTGCGACACAGAGCACTGTGGGAGTGGGCTTGCCCACGAAGAGGCCCTCGAGACTTGCAGCGCCGCTGATGGCCCCTTCGCTGGCAAGCCAGCTCCTACAGTGGGAAAAAGCGTTGCCTAGCGAACCCCGCTCGCCCGCAGCGCCGCCGGCGTGTAGTCCGCCGCCTTGCCGACAAAGCCGAACTGGAAGCTGTGTTTCTCTTCGTTCTTCATGCCCAGGGCGATGTAGCGCCCGGCGATCAGGTCGTACAGCGTTTCCACGGTGTAGGCCGGCACCTGGTGATCGTAGTAGAACTGCGCATGGCCTTCGGCGACCCGCCACAGTTGGCCGCGACCGTCGTAGTGATCCACCAGCGCGACCTGCCAGCTGTCTTCGTCGATGTACATATGGCGTTTGGCATAGATGTGCCGTTCGCTCGGCTTGACCGTGCCCTCGATTTCCCAGACCCGGTGCAGCTCGTAGCGGGTCAGGTCCTGGTTGATGTGGCCGGCCTTGATCACGTCGGTGTACTTGAGGGTCGGCGAGTCCAGCTTGTAGCTGTTGTAGGGGATGTACATCTCCTTCTTGCCGATCAGTTTCCAGTCGTAGCGGTCCGGCGCGCCGGAGAACATGTCGAAGTTGTCCGAGGTGCGCAGGCCGTCGGCGGCCGTACCCGGACCGTCATAGGCGACTTGCGGGGCACGGCGCACGCGGCGCTGGCCGGCGTTGTAGACCCAGGCCAGGCGCGGCTCCTTCACCTGGTCGAGGGTTTCGTGCACCAGCAGCACGTTGCCCGCCAGGCGCGCTGGCGCGGTGACTTCCTGCTTGAAGAAGGTCAGCACGTTGGAACCCTTGTCCGGTGCCAGGTCGGGCACTTCCGACGGCACCGCGGCTTCTTCCTCGAAGGTGATCGGGGTGAAGGAGCCGTTGGTCTGCGGCGTCGCCTGGGTGATGGTGCGTCGCAGGTTGCCACCGTGATAACGGGTGATATGGTTCCACAGCACTTCCACGCCGTTCTTCGGAATCGGGAAGGCGTAGTAGCGGTTGCCGGTGAAGTTCGCCAGGCCGTTGCCATCGTTGATCGTGGTGACGTTGAGGGCGCTGCGCTTGGCCGAGTCCAGCACCGCTTGCGGCAGGGCCACGGTGCGGTGGGTCGGGTAGACCGGGATCTTGTAGGTCTCCGGATAACGCTTGAACATCGCCAGCTGGCCATCCGAGAGCTTGGCCTTGTACTGGTCGGCGGTGGCCGCGGTGATGACGAACAACGGTTTTTCATTGGCGAACGGGTCGGCGAGGAAGCCCTTGCTGTCCACCGCGCCGGCATTTTTCGGGATGCCGCCGGTATAGGCCGGGATCGAGCCATCGGCATTGCCGGCCTTTTCCGCGCCGATCGGGGTCAGGGTGGTGCCGAGCTTGGCCGCTTCCTCCGGGGAAACCGCCGCCATCACGTTGGCCGCCAACAGACTCAGGGCCAGGGCGCCGCATTGCAGGATCATCTTACGCATAAAGTAGTCCTTTTCAGCCTTGATCAGAAGTTCGCGCCGACGCTGAGCGCGAGGAAGTCACGGTCGGTCAGGGTGTTGTAGCGGCCACCGAAAAAGTCGGTGTAGCTGAGGCTCGCGGTGTAGGTGTTGCGGTAGTCGGCATCGACACCGATGCTCACTGCCTTGGCGCCTTCGTTGAAAATGCCGTTGGGACCGTAGCCCTTGACGTCATGGGACCAGGACAGGTTGGGCTTGAGGTTGACCCCGGCGAACACGTTGCTGTAGTCGAGGATCGCCCGGGCGCGATAGCCCCAGGAGGTGGCAGTGACAAAGCCGCCGGTATCGCCCTGGAAGCCGTAGGCACCGTAGACCGAGTCACGCCCGTAGCGCAGTTTGTCCTTGGACTCCAGGCCACCGACGTAGGTGATCCCGGCCTCGCCCACCAGGGTCAGGCGATCGGCGCCCATGACCTGGTCGAAGAACTGCGTGAGGGTGGTTTGCGCCTGGGTGATTTCCTTGCGGCGATAGCCGGTGTTGTCGGAGCCGGCCGTGGTTCTGATCGGCGAGGCGGTGCCGCCGGCAATCGGATTGACCAGCGCCAGGGTCAGGTCGGTGGTGTTGAGTTGCACCGGGGCGTTGGGACGATAGCTGATCTCGCCACTCCAGGCGGTGCCGGTCGGCAGCGTGGTGGAGAAGCTGGCGCCGTAGAGACGGATATCTTCCGGGTATTCGAGGTAGTACTGACCACGTCCCAGCATGATGCTTTGCGCCAGGCCGCTGCGGACGGCAGCCGGCGCCAACGGCAGGATGCTGCCCAGTGAATTGATGGTGCTCTGGCCTGCGGTGGTGGTGCCCACAGTCGGCGTCCGGCTGTGGTAGTTCATGAAGTACAGGCCGTATTCGGTGTCACTGCCCAGCCAACGCAAGGCCATGCCCCATTGACCGCCATCGCGAGCCTCGCGGTCGTTGCTGCGCTGTACCACAACGCCCTCTGGAGTGACCTCGAAGCCCTGCCCAAAGGCTGCCGCCAGTGGCTGCAACGGCGCGATGGCCGGGCTGCCGACGGTGTAGTTGTTGTTGCACCCGTGTTGCACCACATCGTTGCCGAAGAAGGTCCCGCAGTTGTCCACCACGGTGTTTTCCCAGTTCAACTGGTAGAAGCCCTCGACCGTCAGCGCGTCGGTGAGGCTCTGGGAAGCGAAGAACATATTGACCGGGATCAGACCTTCCTTGATCTCGGCGCCGGGCCGGCGGAAGGCCGAGACGTCGATGGGGTTGATGCTGTTGATGGAGTTGCCGATAAAGGTGCTTTCGCCCCAGCTAACCACCTGCTTGCCCAGGCGCACGGTACCCGGCAGGTCGGCGATGGAGTAGTTGTGGTAGACAAAGGCGTCGAGCAGTTGCGCGCCGGAAGAGCGTGCCCCTTCGTCGCGATGATGGTCGCTGAGATCCTTGAACTCGCGGTCGCCGTCGGCCAGTTCGAAGTCATACCAGTACTTGCCACGGACAAACACACCGGTATCGCCGTATTTCAGTTCCAGGTCGTGGATGCCCTTGAAGATCTTCGAGAAGGTATCGCCCTTCTTGAAGTTCAAGCGCCCGTCATCACCGGTGGAGGCCTGCCCGGTACCGCCGTTGGTAACCCCTACCAGTTTCTTGTCGGCATCGCGCATGCCCCAGCTCGCGCCGACCGACAGGGAAGAGTCGAACTTCCCTTCGATCTCGCCGATGTTGAACGAAACCGCGTTGGCCTGGGCGCTGGCGCCCAGGGCCACGGCGATAGCCAGCGCCTGCGGCGTGAAGATGGCGCGCATTGTTGTTTTTGTCATGCGTCTTCCCCGGTGAGTGACAGAAGCCTTCACCCTACCCACCGCCAGCGGGAGCGATAAGCGCACCAAGGAGGTATTCGCGTTGTACCTCCAAAGGATGAATGCCCGCACCGGCACGGGCTTGCAGGGCACCATCGAAACGCTGGATGGCAGGCCATAGCGGGGATGGATGAAGGTCGTCGGCACACGGACCGACCTCGGGGCAACCGCCAGCGACTGTTACTGCGAATGCAACAGTGATTGTCACGAAGCGCGCTTTTTCAGACAGCCACAATTGCTTATTCTTACCTGGCTTTCAGAAGGAATGGCTTGAAGGGTTGAAACTTCGAGACTGGTTCCGGCATCGAGTCACCGGCTCTGCACTGAGGGTTGTCCTGGCCGTCGCGGCTGAACGTTTTTCGATATCCGCCCCAGGGTTGGCGGGTCATCATCGCGCTGTTCACTGACGTTGATTTGTAGCTCCTTGATCAAACGTCTTCCCTTGGCCGCTGCGTTTGCAGCGGCTTTTTTTATGGTCGCGCAATTCAATTCCTGCAAACAAGTAGGAATAATTCATGAACCACTGTAGCCAAACTCTCTTTTCCCGATCTCACGGCATTTAGCCCTCCAGGCTCCATAAAGATTTGTCTTCCCTTCCCGATAGGACTCTCGTCATAAATCATTCAGGAGAGTCACTATGCTTGACTACGTCAACAGGGTGATGAGTCGGGTCGCGCCCTATGTGCATCACGTCAGGAATGAATTCAAGACTTCAAGCGGGTATACGAGGGAAGAAGAAGATGCCAGCGCCCGACTTAGGCAATTTTGGGCAGATACGGATATCCCCATCACCGAAAAGCTCAAGGAGCTGAAGCTTGACCTGAGCGACTTCAATGGAAATAGCACGTCAAACAGAGAACTTCACGCTATAGGGTTAGCACTGTACCAGACTGGATTGCTAGATATGACTGGAGTCATTCTGCTCGGAGCAATAGGCTCACAATACAATGCACAGGGAACTCAAATAAATCGCGATACAAAACTCGATGCCGTGACTGAGACAAAAAAGCAGCTTAGCGCAGTCACCGAAATGGTAAACGGTGGCTACGCCGTCGCCAAAGATATGATCCCCAAGCAAGAATTCATACTAACCGTATTGAAGGGGCTTCAAGAGTATTCAAAAATCCAAAAAAACAACAACCTGATAGATATAACAGTCTAATCATCAACAACCCGCCTCCATACAAAGAGGAGGCGGGTCGCTTTACCTACAGTGGTACGGAGAATGTTCCTTTATAGCGTATAGCCGTCTCTCCCAGCTGATTATCAATAACCACCCGAAAGGTCCCAACACCTAATTTTTCCTGTATATCCGAAGGCCCCTCACGCACCAAAAACCAATCACTACCAGTAAGTTTTTCGATACGTATATAGGTCAACGCTCCACCCAGTGTCCGAATCCGGATGTCATGAAATCGGTCATCACAGGTCGAGGTATAAGGACCATGAACCACCATCGTCTCCCCCGGCATGACAATCCCTTGATGGATGGTTCCCTGATTGATCAGGCAATTGGGGAACGTCGCCTCTGTCAGAGGCGACTTTTGCGCAGAGGCGGCTCCTGTCTGTGGCACCAGGGCAACAGCAATAACCAGTGGCAAGTATTTAACAAACATAGGTGAGTACTCCATTTCGTTTTCAGTGGTGCATCGCTCGATGCACGCGGCTGCGTTATGCAGCTCGCACCAGAAACGGAATCAATTCACACCCTAGTTGTACATTCCTTACCTATCCGACTTAATCGTAGGCCGTCTCCTGCTTCAGACGACCACTTCCAACGCGCCTCCCTTTTTCACGATCACCCTCTCGGAACCGGAGGAAGGTTCAGGCCGTATATTTTTGCAGATTCGCCATCATTTGCCGCAGCGCCTCGGGGGTATCCTGCGGATGCACGGCGCCTTCGAAGTTGCAGATCTTTTCCCAGTTCGCCGCGACATCCTCCACCGCGAAACCGTTGTGCGGGTCGAACCCGGCGCCCAGGCTGCGTTCCCAGCGGGTCTTGCCGATCCAGCCGCCACCGACTTCGAACAGACCGGAAGTTTCCTGGCATTGTTCACTGCCGAGGAACACCACCAGCGGGCTGATCAGCTCGGGCTTGAGCAGTTCGAACACCTGCGGCGGAATCAGGCCTTCGGTCATGCGCGTGCCGCCCGTGGGGGCGATGGCGTTGACCAGGATATTGTTCTTGCGCCCTTCGATGGCCAGGGTGCGGGTCAGGCCATAGAGCCCGAGCTTGGCCATGCCGTAGTTGGACTGGCCGAAGTTGCCATAGATACCCGAGGTCGAGGCGGTGAAGATCACCCGTCCGTAATTCTGCTCCCGCAGGTGCGGCCAGGCGGCGTGGGTGACCTTGTAGGCACCTTCGACATGCACCCGGTAGACCAGGTCCCAGTCGGCGTCGTCCATCTTGAGGAAGGTCTTGTCCCGCAGGATACCGGCGTTGTTCACCACCACATCGACACGACCGAAGGCATCCAGGGCGTTCTGCACGATCTTGTCGCCATCGGTCACCGAGTCATGGTTGGCCACCGCGGTGCCGCCGGCTTCGCGAATCTCGGCCACCACGCGATCCGCCGCCGAAGCGTTGGCGCCCTCGCCATGGGCCGAGCCGCCGAGGTCGTTGACCACCACCCGTGCGCCATGGCGGGCGAACAGCAGTGCATGGGCACGGCCCAGGCCGCCGCCGGCACCGGTGACGATCACCACTTTATCTTCGAAGCGCACAGACTCACTCATACAGGTCTCCAGCCGGGGGCGATGGGAATAGACCTTGAGTGTCGGACACGGGGCAGCGGGTCACAATAAATACGGCTGGGGCTGAATGGTGCGCGATAAGGCAGAGGGATAGTCCGTCCGTCACCCGCAGGTGTCAGGAACAGGCCTGGCGCGGTGGCAGCGACACCGATTGCTGCCGGAACGCCAGGTAATGCTTGAGCACCTGCACCGGTGCCTCGGTCTGCGGATAATGGCCGATACCCGCCAGCAGCACGGTGTCCGGGTCGGGAATCAGTTGGCGGTAACGCTCGACCATATGCGCCCCGGAGATCGGATCGAAGGCCCCGTCGATCACCCGCAACGGCACTGCGCCACGCTGCATGGCGCTGACCCAGCGCTCGCGCCGCGCCCGCCGCTCGGGAATGTAGCCGATCAACTTGTGCAGGATCCGCGGGCCCTGGTTGCTTTCCACCAGGCTCCAGAAATCATCCAGCGCACTTTCGCTGGGACGCGTCTTCGGGCCGAAGATCCGGCTGAAACTCTTGACCAGCGCATCGCGGCTGAAGGCACGCCCCAGCAACCAGCCCAGCGGACTGAGCAGCAGTTTCTGCGCCAGCACCGGACGATGGGTTTCCGGGAACAGCCCGCCATTGAGGAAAACGCAGCTGGCAATGTCGATCCGCGCTTCGTAATGCCGGGCCAGGAGTTCCTGGGCGACGCTGTCGCCATAGTCATGGGCCAGCAGGTGCACCGGCTGGTCGATCCCCAGGTGGGCAAGCAGCGCCTGCTGCAGGTCGGCCTGTTCCAGGAGGCTGTAGTCGTGATCCAGCGGTTTGGCCGAATCGCCGAAACCGAGCATGTCGCAGGCGATCAGCCGATAGCGCTGCGACAGGGGCTTCCACAGGTAATGCCAGTCCCAGCTGGCCGTGGGAAAGCCATGGATCAGCAACAGCGGCTCGCCCTGCCCCGCCGCCCAGTAGCGGATGCAATGGCCGCGAAACACGAAGTCCTGCCCGCGTTTGCGCCAGACGCACAGGGGAATCTCGGCCAGTGGCATCAGAGTCTGAACCCGGGGTCTTGCTGGTCGAGCTTGCGCAACAGGGCCGGCCAGGCCAGGGCGCCGCCCATGCCCTGGGCGCTGCGGGTCACCCCGGCAATCATCGCCTTCGCCCCGGCGAGGATCTGCGGCTCGATGGCGATCAACTGCGCCCCGCCATTTTGCGCCAGGACCTGGATATCGCAGGCGCGCTGGAAGGTGAACATCATCAGGAAGGTATCGGCGATGCTCGCACCGCAGGTCAACAGGCCGTGGTTGTGCAGCATGAGGAAGTTGTTCGGTCCCAGGTCGGCCTGCAGACGGGCCTTTTCCTCGTGGTTCAGGGCCACGCCCTCATAGGCGTGGTAGGCCAGGCTCGACAGGACGAACAGCGACTGCTGGCTGATGGGCAGGACGCCCTGCTGCTGGGCCGAAACCGCCACGCCCGCGGCGGTGTGGGTATGCAGCACACAGGTGACGTCATGGCGGACTTCATGGATGGCGCTGTGGATGGTGTAGCCGGCCGGGTTGATCTCGTAGGGACTGTCCATCAGCTTGTTGCCGGCCTGGTCGACCTTCACCAGGCTCGACGCGGTGATCTCGTGGAACATCAACCCGTAGGGATTGATCAGGAAGTCTTCGGTGCCCGGCACCTTGGCCGAGATATGGGTGAAGATCAGGTCATCCCAGCCATGCATCGCCACCAGGCGATAACAGGCTGCCAGATCGACGCGGGTCTGCCACTCGGCGGCACTGACCTGATCCTTGAGATTCGCTGGGGCTGCAACAGGGGCTACGCTCACGGTACTGACCTCGGCATTGTTCTGTTTTTTATTCTGCTCGGTTGCCAAACAGTCTAGTCAGCCCGTCGCCGCGACGGAGTTGCATTGCCAGCCAGCTTGATGACCCTGCGGGTCAGTGGCGCATTCTGTACAAGACAGTTCAACTGCGTATCAGATCACCGCCTCCAGCAAGGGCGCGGCAAACAGGTTCAGCAGGCCGGTCAGGACCATCACCAGCCCCGCGACCGTGCCTTCTTCGCCGCCCACTTCGCGGGCCCGGCTGACCCCGGCGCCATGCGCCCCGACACCGAACAAAGCCCCCCGCGCCAGGCTGCTGCGCAGTGGCAGCCACTTGAGCAGCACGCTGCCGATCATGGCACCACAGACACCGGTCACCAGCACGAACACCGCCGTCAATTCCGGCACGCCGCCCAGGTCCCGGGCCAGCGGCATGGCGAAGGGGGTGGTGATCGAACGGGGCACCAGCGACAGGGTCAGGTCACTGTCCAGGGACAGGGCCCGGGCCAGCCCGTAGGAACTGGCGATGGACGCCACGCTGCCCGCGAGCATACCCAGCAGCAGGGCCGGCCAGTGCCGGGCAAGCAATCGGCGCTGCTGCCAGATCGGCACCGCAAACGCTACGGTGGCGGGCCCCAGCACCAGGATCAACCAGTGGGTATCGCGCGAATACTCGGCGTAGGCGGTGTGCAGCGGGACGGCGACCGCCAGCAGGATGATCGGCACCAGGATCAGCGGCGACAACAGGTAGCGCCCGGTGCGTCGGTAACTCCAGCGACTCAGGCCGTAGGCCGCCAGGGTCAGCGCCAGCCAGAACAGCGACATCCACTCAGGCTTCACGGCGGTCGCTCCAGCGGCACACCAGTTCGACGGTCAGCGCCGTCGCCAGCATCACCAGCAAGGTGCTGCACAGGATCACCAGGAGGATCCGCCAGCCGCTCTCGCGCAGCATCGCGCCGTAGTCCAGCAGGCTCATCAGCGCCGGAATGAAGAACAGCAGCATTTCCGCCAGCAGCCAGCCAGCGCCCAGTTGCAGGGCAGCCGGCTTGATCCAGCCCGCGGCGAACGCCAGCAACAGTATCCCCAGGCCAATCACGCCACCGGGGATCGGCCACCCGGCCCAGGCCGCCAGTTGTCCGCCCAGCAGGTAAAGGCCGACCAGCACTGACAGTTCGGCGAGCAGACGGCCGTTTTTTTTCAACAGGGATCGATTCATGGTCTTCGGGGCCTCAGTGAGACAATTTTAGAGTTGCCCCTGCCATCTCAAAAGCGAATTGTTAGACTGAAGCTCATTCCATATTGGAATTGGCGAATGGAATTCAAACAGCTGCGCAGTTTTGTCGAGGTGGTTCACCAGGGCGGCTTCACCCAGGCAGCCAGGACCTTGCACGTCAGCCAGTCGGCGGTGAGCAAGCAGGTCGCGCAACTGGAGCACAGCCTTGGCGTGGTGCTGCTGGATCGCCAGGGCGCGCAGGTGCGCCCGACCGCCGCCGGCAGCGTGGTGCTGCAACGGGCCGAGGAGATGCTGCGGTTGCGCAGCGGACTGCTGCATGAACTGGACGACCTGAGCCAGCTGGCACGGGGAGAACTGCGCCTCGGCCTGCCGCAACTGGGCGGCGATACCCTGTTCGCCGGGTTGTTTGCCGAATACCGGCGGCGGTATCCGAACATCAATATCCACTTGTTCGAGGGCGGCAGCCTGAGCATCGAGCCGGCGATCCTCAGTGGCGAACTCGAACTGGGCGGCGGCCTCAAGCCGAACAACCCGGCGTTCGACTACCAGCCGTTCTGTGACGAACCGCTGGATGTGCTGCTGGCGATCGATCATCCGCTGGCCGAGGAAGGTTCGATTCGCCTGGAACAACTGGCCGACACGCCGTTCCTGCTCTATCAGCGCAGTTTCGTGCTCAACCATCGGTTGATCCAGGCCTGCGAACGGCTGGGTTTCACGCCAAAGGAAAGCGGACGCAGCGGCCAGGCGGATTTTCTCGCCGCGCTGGTGGCCGCCGGGCAAGGCGTGGCGCTGATGCCCAGCGTGGTCGCCCGTTCGCTGGTCAGGCCCGGCGTGGTGCGCCTGACCTTGAGCTCACCCGCCGACCTGCGCTGGGATATCGCGTTTATCTGGCGGCGTGACGCCTACCTGTCGCAAGCCGCCAAGGCCTGGCTGGCGCTGTTGCGCGAACGCCCGGTCAGCCCCGCAATACGCTGATGAACCCGGCCAGCCAAGGCTCGGCATCGGTTTCCGGGGTGACCGTTTCGCTGGCGTCCAGGCGCAGCATTTCCTGGACCTCATGCACGCCGAGTTCGGCGAACAACTCGCGGAACTGCTCGCCACCGCCACAGAAGGTGTCGCCATAACACGAATCGCCCAGGGCGATCACCGCGCCGGGCAGGCCACGCCAGGCCGCCGGCAACTGGTCGCGAATGGCCGAATAGAGCGGCTGGACATTGTCCGGCAACTCGCCCATGCCGGTGGTGGCGGTCACCACCAGGAAGGCCTGCGGGGCGAACGCCTGGATATCGGCCAGGGTGGCGCGGGGGTTGTGCCAGGCCTCGAAGCCGGCTTTTTCGAGAACCCGCTGGGCGTGACGGGCGACTTCTTCGGCCGTGCCGTAGACCGAGCCGGAAAGGATGGCGACTTTCATCAATCTGATCCTGGAGCAGAGTAAAAGCGTAGGATATTAACAGGTGAGAAACATTCCCACTGAAAATCCATCTGGATGCACTACGCGGCATTGACCATCCGGAACATTCTCTTACACTCCTCTGATCGCCAATGGACTGCGGGTCAGCGCCACAATGATCAACCCGAAACTGCTGCAACTGGTAATCGATGCTTCCAACGACGGCATCGTCGTCGCCGAACAGGAAGGTGAGGACAATATCCTGATCTACGCCAATCCGGCGTTCGAACGCCTGACCGGCTACAGCAACGAAGAAATTCTCTACCAGGATTGCCGCTTCCTGCAGTCCGGCGACCGCGACCAGCCGAACCTGGAGCTGATCCGCGAGGCGGTGCGCAGCCGCACGCCCTGCCGCCAGATCCTGCGCAACTACCGCAAGGACGGCACGCACTTCTGGAACGAACTGTCGATCTCCCCGGTGTTCAACGAAAGCGACCAGCTGACCTATTTTGTCGGGGTCCAGAAAGATGTGACGATCCAGGTCAAGGCCCAGCAGCGGGTGGCCCAGCTGGAAGCGCAACTGGCCGAGGTCAGGGCCGAGCTCGAAGCGCTCAAGGCGACCAATGGCGACAACCAATAGGGGAATCCGTTGTCTGAACAGGCATCCACCACTTTTTTATGCGCATTTCCCACCTTTCGAGCTCGATCATGCACCGCGACGCCCTTCTGACTCAGGACGAGCTGGATTTCATACGGACCATGCAACACAACCCGCAACTCAACAAGCGCGACGCCTCGTCGAGCCTGCTGGTCAATGGGGTGTCGCAGATCCGCGACCTGCTGACGCGCCTGGCGGCCCATGAACAGGTGACGATCCAGGCGCACTTCGACAATCAGAAAATGACCTTCCCGCTGCACCTGGTGGAAGACGAGTTCCATGCCCAGCACCTGCGCCTGGGAGTCCCGAGCATCTATGAAGACGGGCCGATGGTCCGCCCCTGGCGCCTGACCCTGGACGAGCCGGTGGCCCTGGAAAATTCCCGGGGCCAGCCCGGCGGCCTGGCGGTACGCGAGGTGTCGTTCAAGGGGGTGCTGGTGGAGAGTCGCAACGGCATCAAGCCCCCCAGGCAGTTCGCCCAGTGGTTCAGCCCCTCGGGCTATGAACGCATTGCATTGCGCGGGCGCTTCGAACGGGAAACAGAGCAAGGCCTGTATGCCTACCGGCTGAGTCAGAGCGACCTGGGGGAAACCGAACGGTTACGCCAGTACATCCTGCAGCAGCATCGCCTGGCTCATCCGCACTTTCACGTCTGACCCCGAAGGCCTTCAGGTATCCAGCTTGCCTGCCAGCAGTTGCTGCAGGCGCTGGCGCATGCGCTGGCCGTCATGTCCCAGGCAGCCGATGCTGGTGCCTTCCAGGGAGTCCTGCAACAGGTCGGCGACATCGCCGGCGAGCATCACCGGACACTCCACCGCGAGCGCCAGCCGATTCAGCCGGCGCGGCAGGTCCGAGGCCGGCGAGCGGTTGGAATACAGTACCAGCACCCGCGGCCTGACCTTTTCACAGATCAGTGGCAACTCATCGAAAGGTTGTCCGATGGCCAGCACGCTGACCGGGCATTCGCCGTTGCCGAGCAGCAAGCCGGCCACCAGCAGCTCCAGCTCGCGACAATCCCCAGGCAAGGCGGCGAGGATAATCCGCTCCGACGCCGCGCCCCTGGCCGATTGCAGGCGCTGCAGCACCCGGCCGCGCAGGAAACCGTCGAGGAACAGCCATTCGCTGGCCTGGCCAAAGGCACCGCGCTGGGTGCGCAGGTCCTGCCAGAGCGGCATCAGGATATTCTGGAAGACCACCGTCAGCGGGTAGCTGGAAAAAATCTGCCCGTATACACGCTCAAGCGCCAGCTCGTCGAAGGCACTGATCGCGCTGCCCAGTTGCACCTGGCAGTGGCGCCAGTCATCCACGGGCAGCGGCAGCAGGGTGTCGGTCGCCGGGGCTCGGGTCGCCGCGGTTTTCGCCAGGATCTTGCCGACCTTGCTGACCGCCACCCCACGCTCGATCCAGCCGAGAATGCTGCGCACGGTCTCGATATCGCTCATGGCGTAGAGCCGATGCCCGCTTTCGGTGCGTGTCGGTTGAATGAGACCGTAGCGTCGCTCCCAGGCCCGCAGGGTGACCGGGTTCACACCGGTCAGGCGGGACACCTCGCGGATGGGAAACAGCTCTTCCTGCTTCAAGGCCGGTAATGGCAGCGATAGGGGTGCAAGTTCGGTGATGACGGCCATATTTTCCACATCAATGTGTAAAATTTTGTAGATATTCTAGCCTACATCGACTCACTTTCTTCAAACATGGAACAATGTGGTCGACGTCTCTGACGGTTTTCCCTGAACCGGGAATAATTCTTGCCTGTTTTTCAGACGCAGCCCACCACCCCGGTGCTGCGTTTCGCGTCTGCCCTACCCGGGCAGCCTGCTTGTCTTGCGGAGATACATAATGTCTACCTCACCCGTCACCATGATGGTGGCACGTCGCGTCGCCGACGGCCGTTATCAGGATATGCTCGCCTGGCTCCAGGAAGGCGAACAACTGGCTACCGACTTCCCCGGCTACCTGGGTTCCGGTGTCCTCGCCCCACCTCCGACCGACAACGAATTCCAGATGATCTTCCGTTTCAGCGATGCCGCCACCCTGCATGCCTGGGAGCACTCGGCCTCGCGCAAGGCCTGGCTGGAGCGCGGCAGCGATCTGTTCGCCCGCCCCTCCGAGCACCGGGTCAGTGGCCTTGAAGGCTGGTTCGGCAGCGTCGGCCAACGCCCGCCCCGCTGGAAGCAGAGCGTGGCGATCTGGCTGGCATTCTTTCCGGTGTCGCTGCTGTTCAACTTCGCCCTCGGCCCGTTGCTGGCCGAACTGGAACTGGTGCCACGGATCCTGCTCAGCACGATGATGCTGACGCCGTTGATGGTCTATTTCTTCATCCCGCTGTCGACCCACCTGCTGGCGGGCTGGCTGCACGCGACACCGGCCAGGACGTTGCCGGAGGCGGCACCGACCCGGGGCCGCTAGCGCCGCGGGCGGGCCCCGCGCGGGTTCGCCGCAGGGTTGTAGAAGGCGTGTCGCTGGTATAGTTTGACTTCAACGTCAATCGACACCTCTTCACTGCTTGCCGCGAGCCCCCGATGCCATCGTCCCCCGCCCCGATCCTGATCACTGGCGCCAGCCAGCGCGTCGGCCTGCACTGTGCAGAACGGCTGTTGGCGGACGGTTGCCCGGTGATCGTCAGCTACCGCAGCGAACGGCCCGGCCTGCAGGCGTTGCGCGAACAGGGGGCGATCACGCTGTTCGCCGACTTCGCCAGCGAAGCCGGCATCCTGGCCTTTATCGACAGCCTGAAACAGCACACCGACAGCCTGCGGGCGATCGTGCACAATGCCTCGGCCTGGCTCACCGAAACACCGGGCGCCGAAGCCGAGGCGTTTACCCGCCTGTTCAACGTCCATATGCTGGCGCCGTACCTGATCAACCTGCATTGCGCCGAACTGCTGCAACAATCGCCACTCGCCGATATCGTGCATATCAGCGACGACGTGACGCGCAAGGGCAGCAGCAATCATATCGCCTATTGCGCCAGCAAGGCCGGGCTGGACAGCCTGACACTGTCCTTCGCCGCCCGATACGCACCGCGGATCAAGGTCAACGGCATCGCCCCGGCACTGCTGATGTTCAACCCCGACGACGACGCGGCGTACCGCGCCAAGACCCTGGCCAAATCGGCCCTGGGTATCGAGCCCGGCGCCGAGGTGGTCTACCAGAGCCTGCGCTATCTGCTGGACAACCCCTACGTCACCGGCACAACCTTGACCGTCAACGGCGGCCGGCACCTCAAGTAAGCCTTCCGGCGAGGAAACATTGCAATGAGCGCAACGCTGCCCGAGCATTACCGCGAGATCCTCCTGGGTCTTGGCGAAGACCCCGATCGCGAGGGTCTCCTGGATACCCCGAAACGGGCAGCCAAGGCCATGCAATACCTGTGTCACGGCTATGCCGAGGACCTCGCGGGGGTGGTCAACGGCGCGCTGTTCGCCTCGGACAACGACGAGATGGTGATCGTCAAGGACATCGAGTTGTACTCGTTGTGCGAACATCACCTGCTGCCCTTCATCGGCAAGGCCCATGTCGCCTATATCCCGACCGGCAAGGTGCTGGGGCTGTCGAAGATCGCGCGGATCGTCGACATGTTCGCCCGGCGCCTGCAGATCCAGGAGAACCTGACCCGGGAAATCGCCGACGCCATCCAGCAGGTGACCAGCGCCGCCGGTGTCGCGGTGGTGATCGAGGCGCAGCACATGTGCATGATGATGCGCGGCGTGGAAAAACAGAATTCGACCATGAACACCTCGGTGATGCTCGGCGCCTTCCGCGACTCGAACACCACCCGCATGGAGTTCCTGCAACTGATCGGACGGAGCAAGTAGCAATGCCACAACTTCAACCGGGAATGGCCCGGATCCGGGTCAAGGACCTGTGCCTGCGTACCTTTATCGGTATCAACGAGGACGAGATCCTCAACAAGCAGGATGTGCTGATCAACCTCACCATCCTCTATGCCGCCCAGGAAGCCGTGCGCGACAACGATATCGACCACGCATTGAACTACCGCACCATCACCAAGGCGATCATCCAGCATGTGGAGGGCAACCGTTTCGCCCTGCTCGAACGCCTGACCCAGGAGTTGCTGGACCTGGTCATGAGCAACGAGGCGGTGCTCTACGCCGAGGTCGAAGTGGACAAGCCCCATGCCCTGCGGTTCGCCGAGTCGGTGTCGATCACCCTGGCGGCGAGCCGCTGAGGCCTGCCGTTGAAACCAGCCGTTGAAACCTGGAGTTGCCTGGCATTCGGCACGCCAGGCTCTTATCATCGCGGCCTATCGTCTACTGCCCTTCACGCACAGAGCCCACCATGACCGAGCAAGAACGCCTCGAACTCGAAGCCGCCGCCTTCCGCCGGCTGGTCGCCCACCTGGACAGCCGCAAGGATGTCCAGAACATCGACCTGATGAACCTCTCCGGCTTCTGCCGCAACTGCCTGTCCAAGTGGTACAAGGCCGAAGCCGACGAGCGCCAGATCGCCCTGAGTCTCGATGAGGCCCGTGAAGTGGTCTACGGCATGCCCTATGCCGAGTGGAAAGCCCAATACCAGCAAGAAGCCAGTGCCGAACAACAGGCGGCATTCGCCAAAGGAAAACCCCATGACTGACCTGAATACCCTGCGCGCCAGCCTCGACAGCGGCGAGCATGTCTTTGCCGACACCCTGGCGTTTGTCGCCGCCGGCTACGATTACCAGCCACAGGCCTTCAACAACGGTGGCGTGGAAAACGCCGCCGGGCAGAACGAAGGCTCGTGCAAGACCCTCGGCCTGGCGTTGCTCGAAGGCCTGAGCGACCAGCAGGCGCTGCTGGCCTTCGGCGAGCACTACCGCTCGGTACTGGCCACTCCCGAGGGCAGCGACCACGGCAATATCCGCGCCCTGATCAAGCACGGCCTGGCCGGTGTGAAATTCGCCGCGCAGCCGCTGACACGCCGCTGATCACAGCTCCTGTGGGAGCCGGGCTTGCCCGCGAATGGAACACTGCGGTCTCCCTGGAGAAATACCGCGCCGGCACTGCCGCCTTCGCGGGCAAGCCCGCTCCTACAAGGAAATGGATGCACAAAAAAACCGGCCTCGCGGCCGGTTTTTTTATTGGGAGGTCGCTCAGAACGAAGCGTTCTGCAGACCGTCCAGGTAACGCTCGGTATCCAGTGCGGCCATGCAGCCGGCGCCGGCCGAAGTGATCGCCTGGCGATACACGTGGTCAGCCACGTCACCGGCGGCGAACACACCTTCGACGCTGGTCGCGGTGGCATTGCCGTCACGGCCGCCCTGCACCACCAGATAGCCGTCTTTCAACGCCAGCTGGCCTTCGAACAGCGAAGTGTTCGGGGTGTGGCCGATGGCGATGAACACACCGTCGACCTTCAGTTCGTCGGAGCTGCCGTCGTTGTTTTTCAGGCGGGCACCGGTCACGCCCATGTTGTCGCCCAGGACTTCGTCCAGGGTGGCGTTGAGCTTGAGGATGATCTTGCCTTCGGCGACGCGGGCATGCAGCTTGTCGATCAGGATCTTCTCGGCGCGGAAAGTCTCGCGACGGTGGATCAGGGTCACGGTGCTGGCGATGTTGGCCAGGTACAGCGCTTCCTCGACGGCCGTGTTGCCACCGCCGACCACGGCGACCGGCTTGTTGCGATAGAAGAAACCGTCGCAGGTGGCGCAGGCGGAAACGCCCTTGCCCATGAACGCTTCTTCCGAAGGCAGACCCAGGTAACGGGCGCTGGCGCCAGTGGCGATGATCAGGGCATCACAGGTGAAGGTGCCGCTGTCGCCCACCAGGGTGTAGGGCTTCTTCGCCAGGTCCACCGCGTTGATGTGGTCGAAGATGATTTCGGTTTCGAAGCGCTCGGCGTGTTCACGCATACGCTCCATCAGCGCCGGGCCGGTCAGGCCGTGCACGTCACCCGGCCAGTTGTCGACTTCGGTGGTGGTGGTCAACTGACCGCCGGCCTGCATGCCGGTGATCAGCAGTGGCTTGAGGTTGGCGCGAGCCGCATAGACCGCAGCGCTGTAACCGGCAGGGCCGGAACCGAGAATAATCACTCGCGAATGGCGTACTTCAGACATGACTCACTCCTATCGACCGCCCGTGAGGCACCGGGGCGGAGCGCCGGCAAACCGGCTGGAATAAAAAAGGACTGCGACAGCACTTGGGGAAGGCTTTTAGCACACAGTCCTGAAAAATAATGGTGTGCAGCGTATCGAGAGCGCGAAGATTAAGGAAATACGCAATAACAATCCAGCTCATAGCAGGTCTCTATCCTGAAGGACGTTCTGCGCAAAGCCGTTATCGCTGAAAACGTTACCGCAAATGTCGGCCCTTTCACCGCCTGTGCAAAGCCGGTAAGGTCGGCGCGTTTTCCCCTGCTTCGGAGCCCGTTATGCCCGCACCCGTCATGTCCGGCCCGCAATACCTGCGCGAGGGCCTCAAGCTGGTCCTGAGCCCGGGCCTGCGACTGTTTGTCCTGCTGCCGTTGCTGATCAACCTGGTGCTGTTCGTCGGATTGATCTACTTCGCCGGGCATCAGTTCAGCCTCTGGGTCGATCACCTGATGCCGACCCTGCCCGGCTGGCTGAGCTTTCTCAACTACATCCTGTGGCCGCTGTTCGTGGTGCTGGTGGTCCTCATGGTGTTCTTCAGCTTCACCATGCTGGCGAACATCATCGCGTCCCCTTTCAACGGTTTTCTCGCGGAAAAGGTCGAAGTGGTGGTGCGCGGTACCGACGACTTCCCGGCCTTCAGCTGGGGCGAACTGCTGGCGATGGTGCCCCGCACCCTGGCGCGGGAAATGCGCAAGCTGGGCTACTTCCTGCCACGGGCCATCGGCCTGTTCATCCTGTCCTTCATCCCGGTGGTGAATATCATCGCCGCGCCGTTGTGGCTGCTGTTCGGCGTGTGGATGATGGCGATCCAGTACATCGACTACCCGGCCGACAACCACAAGCTGGGCTGGAACGAAATGCTCGCCTGGCTGCGGCAGAAACGCTGGCAGAGCATGAGTTTCGGCGGGATCGTCTACCTGGTGCTGCTGATCCCGGTGGTCAACCTGCTGATGATGCCGGCGGCGGTGGCCGGGGCGACCCTGTTCTGGGTCCGTGAGCGCGGGAACGAGGCGCTGGTGCAGCCTTCGCGCTGAACCGCTGACGCCGGGGGCCGGATGCCCCCGGCTCGCGACTCAACGCAGAACGGCAAATGTACCGAGGAGTATCAACAGCCACATGATCGCACCCGGCACGATCACCAGGTAGTTGATCCAGCGCAAGCCCGCATTGCCTTCGCCCCGCGGATCGTCACTGGCGACGTTGATCGCCCGCTGGCCCTGCCAGGTCACCGCGGCCTGGACGAACACCAGCATGACGCTGGTCACTTCCAGCAGCGGGCCACCCAGCTTGTTCCTGACCATCACCTCCAGCAGGTTGCTGAGTACGCCGAGCACCACGAACAGGGTCGCCCAGAGCGACGCATCCCAGGCATGGCCGCGACCGCCGGCCAGAATGCTCTTGTCGACATTGCGATACAGCGCATGGACGAAAAAGATCGGGAACAGGCCCCGGGCCACCGGCCAGACATCGAGGTTGGCCGCCCGCTTGTACAGGCTCCAGTTCTTGTAGGACCAATAGATCTGGTACAGGCCGAGACTGAGGATGAACAACACGAAGAACTTGGTGCGCGAGACCACGTAGAACCGGCCCGAGGCCTGGCCTTGTGGTGCACTCAGATCCGCCAGCGGCGGGGCATAGATATTGTCGGTCACGGAATCTCCTTGAAAGTGGTGGACATCCCCCGGTTAACGGCGCCTTGACCCGGATGTTTAGGACAAAAACGGCCCCCCGTCACAAATCCATCACCCAACTGCCACGGTGTCGCAACGGCCTGGCGCGATACTGCAAGCATGACGACAGCTCTGCATATCACCCTGATTACCGAAACCTTCCCGCCCGAGATCAACGGGGTGGCCAACACCCTTGGTCGCCTGTGTGACGGTCTGCGCGCCCGCGGTCACCAGATCGAGCTGGTGCGGCCACGCCAGAGCTGCGACCAGACCCGCCCCAGCGATACCGAGCTGCTGCTTTGTCGTGGCTGGCCGCTGCCGGGTTATCCCGGGCTGCAATGGGGACAGTCGTCGATGCACAAGCTGCTGCGCCGTTGGAAGCGCCAGCGCCCGGATGTGCTGTACATCGCCACCGAGGGACCCCTGGGTCTGTCCGCACTGCGTGCCGCCCGGCGCCTGGGCATTTCGGTGGTCAGCGGTTTCCACACCAATTTCCAGCAATACTCCAACCAGTACGGGCTGGGGATGCTGACGCGCTTGCTGACCCATTACCTGCGCTGGTTCCACAACCGCTCCAAATTGACCCTGGTCCCCAGCGTCAGCCAGCGCCTGGAACTGGAGCGGCGCCACTTCGAACGCCTGGAACTGTTGTCCCGGGGCGTCGACAGCCAGTTGTTCCACCCGGCCAAGCGACTGAACGAGTTGCGCGAAAGCTGGGGGCTGGCCCAGGACGATATCGCGGTGGTGTATGTCGGACGCCTGGCGACCGAGAAAAACCTCGGCCTGCTGGCCCGCGCGTTCCGCACTTTGCAGACGACTTATCCACAGCGGCTGATGAAGCTGGTCGTGGTCGGTGACGGTCCGCAGCGCGTTGCCCTGGCCAGGGATCTGCCCGAGGCGATCTTCTGCGGGACCCAGCGCGGCGAAGCACTGGCGGCCCACTACGCCTCAGGGGATCTCTTTCTGTTTCCGAGCCTGACCGAAACCTTCGGCAACGTGGTGCTGGAGGCATTGGCCTCGGGGCTGGCGGTCGTCGCCTATGACGAGGCGGCCGCCGCCCAGCATATCCGCCATGGCTACAACGGCGTGCTGGCAATGCCCGGGGACGAGGAAGCCTTCTGCGATGCGGCCTGCTGGCTGCTCGAAGGCCGGGAAACCCTGCGCAATGTGCGCCTCAACGCCCGCCAGCATGCCAGCCGGCAGGGCTGGGGGGCGATCGTCGAACAGTTCGAGAAGCAACTGCGCGGGGCCTGTGAGGCGGAGCATGGGCAACCCCATGCGCCAGCCGCCTCCAAGGTGGATCTGTCGCTTACGCCAGGCTCATCAGGGCGTCACGGCTGAAGGGCAGGATGTCCTGCTCGCGACCATCGCGCACTTTCACCGCCCAGTCCGGGTCGACCAGCAACGCACGGCCTACCGCCACCAGGTCGAACTCGTCGTTGTTCAGGCGTTCGAGCAATTTCTCCAGGCTGGCCGGCTGGGCCACCTTGTCGGTATTGACCATGAACTGCAGGAACTCGCCGTCCAGGCCGACGCTGCCCACGGTGATGGTCGGCTTGCCGGTGAGCTTGCGGGTCCAGCCGGCCAGGTTCAGTTCGGAACCGTCGAACTCGGGCTCCCAGAAACGTCGCGTCGAGCAGTGGAAAATATCCACGCCGGCGTCGGACAACGGCTTGAGGAACTCGCCCAAAGCCTCCGGGGTTTGTACCAGGCGCGCGCTGTAGTCCTGCTGCTTCCACTGGGAGAAACGGAAGATGATCGGGAACGCCGGTCCCACCGCGGCACGGACGGCCTGGATCAATTCGATGGCAAAGCGCGAACGGTTGGCCAGGCTGCCGCCGTATTCGTCGGTGCGCTGGTTGCTGCCTTCCCAGAAGAACTGGTCGATCAGGTAGCCGTGCGCACCATGGATCTCGACGCCATCCATGCCGATGCTCTGGGCATCGCGGGCGGCCTGGGCGAACGCCGCGATCACTTCCCGGATATCCTGGTGGGTCATGCCATGGACCACGACCTGGCCGTCCTTGAGCTTTTCGCTCGGGCCATAGCCGGGAACGCTGGCGTCCGGCTCGGTCCCCAGGCGGCGCACATTGCCCACGTGCCAGAGTTGCGGAACGATCCTGCCGCCCTCGGCGTGCACGGCATCAACCACCTTCTTCCAGCCGGCCAGGGCGGCTTCACCGTAGAAATGCGGCACATTCGGGTAACCGTTGGACGCCAGGTGGCCGACGGTCGTGCCTTCGGTGACGATCAGGCCGACGCCCGCCGCCGCGCGCTTGCGGTAGTACTCGATGACTTTCGAATTGGGTACGCCACCCGGGGAGAACGAACGGGTCATCGGGGCCATCACCACGCGGCTCGGCAACTCCAGGGTGCCGAGGTGGAAAGGTTTGAACAGGGCTTTGACCGGCATCGGAGATACTCCACGGTTGAAGGGGGAATTTATGATCAGGATAATATTCCGCCCGCGACGCGGTGCACAGCACTATTGATCTGAGTGATCAAGCTTCAGAAGTGTCAGGTCATGCGTGACTGCGGGAGCAGGGTCCGCTCCCACAGCAGGCCGGGATCAGGCCAGGGCCTTCTCGATGGCCTGGACCACCGTCGGATCGTCCGGTGCGGTACGCGGCGAGAAACGCGCGAGTACACGTCCGTCCTTGCCCAGCAGGAATTTTTCAAAGTTCCAGGTGATCTCCCCCGGGAACTCGGCGCCCTCGCCCGCCAGCAGGCGGTACAGCTGGTGCCGGTCGGGGCCGTTGACATCCAGCTTGCGGCTCAACGGAAAGCTCACGCCATAGTTGAGGCTGCAGAACTCGCGGATTTCCTCTTCGGTCCCCGGTTCCTGGCCGGCAAACTGGTTGCACGGCAGGCCCAGCACCATGAAACCCTGGCCCTTGTATTGCTGGTAGAGGTTTTCCAGCGCGGCGTACTGCGGCGTCAAACCACACTTGGAGGCAACGTTGACCACCAGCACGACATGCCCCTTGAAGGGTGCGAGAGGTAGGTCCTGGCCATCCAGCGCTTCTAGTGTAAGGTCGTGAAAAGCACTCATGACGAACTCCCGATATTCCCGTGTTACGTCTCGACATTGTTGCCCGACACCACGACCGGTTTCCAGATAAAAACCGCGGCGGACTAAAAAGGCGCCCGTGGGCGCCTTCCAACTACCAGAGCTTAGCAGCTGAAATCAGTGGTGATGGCCACCTTCGCCATGGACGTGACCATGAGCGATTTCTTCCTGGCTGGCGTCACGGATGGCGACGATCTTGACCTGGAAGTTCAGGCGCTGACCGGCCAGCGGGTGGTTGCCGTCAACGGTGACGTCGTCGCCGTCCAGATCACGAATGGTAACGATCTGCATCTGGCCATCCGGAGCGGAAGCGTGGAACTGCATGCCCACTTCCAGCTCGTCGACGCCTTCGAACATGCTGCGGCTCAGGGTGCTGACCAGTTCGGCGGCGTATTCGCCGTAGGCATCTTCGGGTTCAACGGCTACGGTCAGCTCGTCGCCGACGGTCTTGCCTTCCAGGGCCTTTTCCAGGCCTGGAATGATGTTCCCTGCACCTTGCAGGTAGACCAGCGGCGCGCCGCCGGCAGAGCTGTCGATGACCTCACCAGCGTCGTTGGTCAGGGTATAGTCAATGGAGACAGCCTTATTGGCGGCGATCAGCATGGGGCGAGACCTTTTGCATAAGAATGAAGAACGGACAAGTCTAAACAAGGATTCGTCCGAAAGCGAACGGAACCCGGACGGACGGGCCACGACGAATCCGCCGACCGTCAGCGGTTTCCACCAGGACGAGGACGGACACTGGGTGGCCGAGCTCTCCTGCGGCCATACCCAGCACCTGCGCCACCAGCCGCCGTGGCAGTCCCGCGGCTGGGTACTGGATCCCGCCCGGCGCGCGGCAAGAATCGGCCAGCCCTTTGAATGTGGTTGGTGCGCACAGGGCTCGGTTAGCGCTAACCTTGGCGTCTGAATACCGCAGGGGGCCAGCCATAGGCCCTCGCACTTGCGCTCCCCTAGAGACTACGCATGCAAACTTTTTTTATCGCGCCCACCGATTTTGGTGTGGGTCTGACCTCGATCAGCCTCGGGCTGGTCCGTACGCTGGAACGCGCCGGCCTGAAAGTCGGCTTTTTCAAACCCATTGCCCAGCCCCATCCCGGTGACACGGGACCGGAGCGCTCGACAGAACTGGTCGCCCGCACCCACGGCCTCAAGCCTCCGCAGCCACTGGGCCTGGCCCACGTCGAGCGGATGCTCGGCGACGGCCAGCTCGATGAGTTGCTGGAAGAAATCATCACCCTCTACCAGCAGGCCGCCGTCGGCAAGGATGTGCTGGTGGTCGAAGGCATGGTCCCGACCCGCAGCGCCAGCTATGCCGCGCGGGTCAACCTGCACCTGGCGAAAAGCCTGGATGCAGAGGTGATCCTGGTTTCCGCGCCGGAAAACGAAGTACTCACCGAGCTGTCCGGCCGGGTCGAGTTGCAGGCCCAGCTGTTTGGCGGCCCCAAGGATCCGAAGGTCCTCGGCGTGATCCTCAACAAGGTGCGCACCGACGAGAGCATGGACGCCTTCGCCGCCCGCCTCAAGGAGCACTCGCCATTGCTGCGCAGCGGCGATTTCCGCCTGCTGGGCTGCATTCCCTACCAGCCGGAACTCAACGCCCCGCGCACCCGCGACGTCGCCGAACTGCTGGGAGCCCAGGTACTCAACGCCGGCGACTACGAAACCCGGCGCATGTCGAAGATCATCATCTGCGCCCGCACCGTGCTCAACACCCTGCAACTGCTCAAGCCGGGCGTGCTGGTGGTGACGCCGGGCGACCGCGACGACATCATCCTCGCCGTCAGCCTGGCCGCGCTCAACGGCGTGCCCCTGGCGGGCCTGCTGCTGACCAGCGATACCAAGCCCGACCCGCGTCTCATGGAGCTGTGTCGCGGCGCCCTGCAGGCCGGCCTGCCGGTGTTGTCGGTGAGTACCGGCTCCTACGACACCGCCAACCAGCTCAATGGCCTGAACAAGGAAATCCCCATCGATGACCGCGAGCGGGCGGAAATCATCACCGATTTCGTCGCCAGCCACCTCGATGCCCAATGGTTGCACCAGCGCTGCGGCACTCCGCGGGAAATGCGCCTGACTCCAGCAGTGTTCCGCTATCAGTTGATCCAGCGGGCCCAGGAGGCCAACAAGCGCATCGTCCTGCCCGAAGGCAGCGAACCGCTGACGGTCCAGGCCGCGGCGATCTGCCAGGCGCGGGGCATCGCCCGTTGCGTGCTGCTGGCCAAGCCGGCGGACGTCGAGGCGGTCGCCAAGGCCCATGGGTTCGAACTGCCGCCGGGCCTGGAGATCCTCGACCCGGACCAGATTCGCGGGCGTTATGCCGAGCCGATGGTCGCCCTGCGCAAGAGCAAGAGCCTCAATACGCCGATGGCCGAGCAGCAGCTGGAGGACACCGTGGTGATCGGCACCATGATGCTGGCCCTGGATGAGGTCGATGGCCTGGTGTCCGGGGTGATCCACTCCACGGCCAACACCATCCGTCCGGCCCTGCAACTGATCAAGACCGCGCCCGGCTGCACCCTGGTGTCGTCGGTCTTCTTCATGCTGTTCCCCGAGCAGGTGCTGGTGTATGGCGACTGCGTGATGAACCCGCACCCGTCGGCCACCGAGCTGGCGGAAATCGCCCTGCAGAGTGCCGACTCGGCACAGGCGTTCGGCATCACCCCGCGGGTGGCGATGATCAGCTATTCCAGTGGCGAATCGGCCAGTGGCGAGGAAGTCGAGAAGGTTCGCGAAGCGACCTTGCTGGCCCACGAATCCCAGCGCGACCTGTTGATCGACGGCCCGTTGCAGTACGACGCCGCCGCCAACGAAAACGTCGCCCGGCAGCTGGCCCCCAACAGCCAGGTCGCCGGCCGCGCCACCGTGTTCGTGTTCCCCGACCTGAACACCGGCAACACCACCCACAAGGCCGTGCAACGCAGCGCCGACTGCGTCAGCCTGGGGCCGATGCTGCAAGGCCTGCGCAAGCCGGTCAACGACCTGCCGCGGGGCGCCCAGGTGGACGATATCGTCTACACCATCGCCCTGACCGCGATCCAAGCCGCCAACAGACCTGTGGATATCTAGATGCTCGACTTTCTCCCCGCCCCGCTGCGAGGTGTGATCGCCTCGCTGCTGCTGGCCTTGAATACCCTCCTGCTGTGCTCGTTCCTGTTCTGCGTGGCGCTGCTCAAGGCCCTGCCTCTTGCCCTGACCCAGCGTTTCAGCGGCTGGTTGATGAACCATACCCATGAGGCCTGGATCAGTAACAACAAGGCCTGGATGCGCCTGGTCCGCGACACCCGCTGGCACCTCAGCGGCCTGGAGGGCCTGGACTACCAGCACTCCTACCTGGTGACCAGCAACCACCAGAGCTGGGTCGATATCATGGTCCTGCAGTACGTGCTCAACCGGAAGATCCGCCCGCTGAAGTTCTTCCTCAAGCAGGAACTGATCTGGGTCCCGGTGATCGGCCTGGCCTGGTGGGCCCTGGGCTTTCCCTTCATGAAGCGCTACTCCAAGGCGTACCTGGAGAAGCATCCGGAAAAGAAAGGCAAGGACCTGGAAACCACCCGCAAGACCTGCGCGAAGTTTCGCGACAACCCTGTAGGTATCTTCAACTTCGCCGAAGGCACGCGCTTTACCCCGGGCAAGCACGCGCAGCAGCAGTCACCCTTTCGTTATCTGCTCAAACCCAAGGCTGGCGGTATCGCCTTTGTACTGGATGCCATGGGCGAACAGCTGGAGTCCATCGTCAACGTGACCATTCACTATCCGGGCGGCAAGCCGGGATATTGGGACCTGCTGTGCGGCAACGTGCGAGAGGTGGTGGTGCACTTCGAAGAGCTGAAGATCCCGCCGCAGTTCATCGGCAGGAACTATGACCAGGACGGCGAGTACCGTGTGGCGTTCCAGGGCTGGATCAACCAGCTGTGGGAAAGCAAGGACGCGCTGCTCGAACAGATGCATCGCGACTATCCCGGCAAGCCCTGAGAAGCCGCCAACGTGCTCCTGTAGGAGCCGGCTTGCTGGCGATAAACGATAACGCGCAGTGCCTGATACACCGCGTCGCATGAATCGCCAGCAAGCCGGCTCCTACGGGTTCGTGGCATGTTCGAAACAATGCTGATCCGCGAAAGCGATCTACAGGACACAAAAAAGCCCGCGGCCGATCACTCGGCCGCGGGCTTTCTGTTGCGGCAGAAGCTTAGATCGCGCCGCGCTGGCGCAGCAGCTCCAGCACCTGCTTCACGCTGTCTTCCAGCGACAACGCCTGCGTATCGACCACCAGGTCGGCATTGAGCGGCACGTCGTACGGGAAGGACTCGCCCGGGATGTTGTCGCCACCGGCCGCGTACAGGCCCTGGGGATCACGTTCCTGGCAGGCCTGTGGCGATGCCTGGACATAGACGGTGAGCAGGCGCTCGCCACCGATCAGGGCCCTGGCCTGTTCACGACCTTCGGCATCCGGCGCAACGAAGGCGGCCAGGGTCAGCAGGCCGGCTTCGTTGAACTGACGTGCCACGTGGGCGGCACGACGCCAGTTCTCGGTGCGTCCGGCACGATCCTGCGGCAAGCCCTTGTTCAGGTCATGACGCAGGTTCTGGCCGTCCAGCACGAATACCGCGCGGCCCATGTCGAACAGCTTGCGCTCCACGGCATACGCCAGGGTGCTCTTGCCCGCGCCCGACAAGCCGGTGAACAGCACGGTCGCCGGCTGCTGGCCGAAGCGCTGGGCACGTTCCTCGGTGGCGACATGGGCCAGCTTGCCATGGTGCGTGGCGCTGCCATGGGCCAGCGGCTGGGCGACGATCATGCCGGCGCCGACGGTGCCGTTGGTCAGGCGATCGATGATGATGAACGCGCCCGTGGTGCGGTTGCTGTCGTAGCCATCCAGGGCAATCGGCGCGTCCAGGGCGATCCTGACCTTGCCGATCTCGTTCAGTTGCAAGGCACTGGCCGGGCCTTCCTCGAGGGTGTTCACATCGACCTTGTTGACGATGCTGGCAATCGACCCCGGCACGTAGCTGGTCGCGCGCTTGATGTCGTATTTCTTGCCCGGCAGCATCGGCTCCTCGGCCATCCAGACCAGCATGGCCTCGAAGCTGTCGGTCACCGGCGGCACATTGTCGGCATGCACCAGCAGGTCGCCACGGGAGATATCGATCTCGTCTTCCATGGTCAGGGTCACGGCCTGGCCCGGGCCGGCGTGCTCCAGTTCACCCTCGAAGGTGACGATGGACTTGACCCGGCTGCTCTTGCCCGAAGGCAGCACGACCACGTCGTCGCCCTTCTTGACGATGCCGCTGGCCAGGGTGCCGGCGAAACCGCGGAAGTTCAGGTTCGGCCGGTTGACGTACTGCACCGGGAAACGCAGGTCGGTGAAGTTGCGGTCGCCCGCCACTTCCACGGTTTCGAGGATTTCCATCAGCGACTGGCCGGTGTACCACGGCGAACGTTCGCTCTTGTTCACCACGTTGTCGCCCTTGAGGGCCGACATCGGCACGAAGTGCATGCTCGACGGCTTCATCTTCAGGCCTTCGGCAAACTTCAGGTAGTCGGCCTTGATCGACTCGAACACGCCCTGGTCGAAGTCCTTGAGGTCCATCTTGTTGATGGCGACGACGATGTGCTTGATGCCCAGCAGGGAGGCGATGAAGCTGTGGCGACGGGTCTGGGTCTGCACGCCGTAGCGGGCGTCCACCAGGATGATCGCCAGGTCACAGGTGGACGCACCGGTGGCCATGTTGCGGGTGTACTGCTCATGGCCGGGGGTGTCGGCGATGATGAACTTGCGCTTGGCGGTGGAGAAATAGCGGTAGGCGACATCGATGGTGATGCCCTGCTCGCGCTCGGCCTGCAGGCCGTCGACCAGCAGCGCCAGGTCGATATCGTCACCGGTGGTGCCGACTTTCTTCGAATCGCGGGTGATGGCTTCCAGATGGTCTTCGTAGATCATCTTGGAGTCGTGCAGCAGGCGCCCGATCAGGGTGCTCTTGCCGTCGTCGACGTTACCGCAGGTCAGGAAACGCAGCAGTTCTTTACGCTCGTGCTGGCCCAGGTAGGCGAGGATGTCCTCGCTGATCAAATCAGATTGATGCGACATGCTTAGACCCTGTTTAGAAATAGCCCTGACGTTTCTTGTCTTCCATGGAACCTGCGCCATCGTGATCGATGACCCGGCCCTGGCGTTCGGAAGTACGCGTCAGGAGCATTTCCTGAATGATGTCCGTGAGGGTTTCAGCCTCGGACTCCACCGCGCCCGTCAACGGGTAGCAGCCAAGGGTACGGAAACGCACCTTCTTCTTGACGATACGCGCCTTGTCCTCGTCGGACAGGTGCTCGAGGATCCGCTCGTCGTCGATCATGATCAGGGTGCCGTTCTTCTCGATGACTTCACGCTCGGCGGCGAAGTACAGCGGCACGATCGGGATGCCTTCGAGGTAGATGTACTGCCAGATGTCCAGTTCGGTCCAGTTCGACAGCGGGAAGACGCGGATCGACTCGCCCTTGTTGACCTTGCCGTTGTAGACGTTCCACAGCTCCGGGCGCTGGTTCTTCGGGTCCCAGCGGTGCTTGCTGTCGCGGAAGGAGTAGACGCGCTCCTTGGCGCGGGATTTCTCTTCGTCACGCCGCGCTCCGCCGAAGGCCGCGTCGAAGCCATGCTTGTCCAGGGCCTGCTTGAGGCCCTCGGTCTTCATGATGTCGGTGTGCTTGGCGCTGCCGTGGGTGAAGGGGTTGATGCCTTGCGCCACGCCGTCCGGATTCACATGGGTGATCAGGTCCAGGCCCAGTTCGGCGACCATCTTGTCGCGGAACGCGTACATCTCCTGGAATTTCCAGCGGGTGTCGACATGCATCACCGGAAACGGCAGCTTGCCCGGGAAAAACGCCTTGCGCGCCAGGTGCAGCATCACGGCGGAGTCTTTACCGATGGAGTACAGCATCACCGGGTTATCGAACTCGGCGGCCACCTCGCGGATGATATGGATGCTTTCCGCCTCCAGCTGTTTCAGATGCGTCAGTTTGTCGACCATGGCTACTCACGAAAAGCGTTCTTATGGACGGCCAGCGGGCCGTGTTCGAGCGAGGCATGCTAGCACAGCGACCTATTCTATTGAGGTGGCCAGCTAGATCGAAACGGTATAAGAATATACCGCAGTGTTTGGCCAGATCAGCTTTGCTCCCACAGGTTCAGATCGGATTCGGGCAATCGATGAACAGGTGTTCCAGGGCAAACCGCCGGGCCAGGTAGTCGCCCAGGGCCTGCACGCCATAACGTTCGGTGGCATGGTGACCGGCGGCGATAAAGCTGATGTCGTTTTCCCGGGCGCTGTGGAACGTCTGCTCGGACGCCTCGCCGCTCAGGTACAGGTCGACCCCGGCCAGCACCGCCTGGTCGATATAGCCCTGGCCGCCACCGGTGCACCAGCCGACCCGCCGGATCATCTCGCTGCCTTCGATCAGCAACGGCTCGCGCCCCAGGGCATCCTGGACCTTGCGGGCAAAATCCCGCGGGGTCATCGGTTCGCCGAGCGAACCCACCAGGCCGACGACTTTCGGGTTCTCGGGATCCAGCGGGCCTTCCACGGTGATATCCAGCTGCCGGGCCAGTTGCACGTTGTTGCCCACCTCCGGATGCAGGTCCAGCGGCAGGTGGTAGGCCAGCAGACTGATGTCGTGCTTGAGCAGGGTTTTCAGCCGACGCTGCTTCATGCCCACCACACAGGGGTCCTCGCCCTTCCAGAAATAACCGTGATGCACCAGGATCAGGTCGGCTCCGGCCTCGACCGCCGCGTCGAGCAACGCCTGGCTGGCGGTGACGCCACTGACGATGCGCGTGACCTGTGGCCGACCTTCGACCTGCAGGCCATTGGGGCAATAGTCGGCAATTCGCGAACTGCCGAGGAAGCGGTCCGCCTCCTCCACCAGGGTACTTAATGCAACGGCCATAAAAACTCCTGAATATCCCGTTCAGAGGCGCTCGCAGCCTCGTATAATGCGCGACATTATGGGCCGTCCGACATGGCCTGCAACCTCCCAGGACTTGCTCAATGCTCAAGGCTCTGCGTTTTTTTGGCTGGCCGCTGCTGGCCGGCGTGCTGATCGCTTTGTTGATTATTCAGCGTTACCCAGAGTGGGTCGGGCTGCCGAACCTGGATGTGAACCTGCAGCAAGCCCCGCAGACCGCGACTATCCAGCAGGGCCCGGTATCCTATGCCGACGCCGTGGACCTCGCCGCCCCGGCGGTCGCCAACCTGTACACCACGAAAATGGTCAACAAGAACAGCCATCCGCTGTTCGAGGACCCGCAGTTCCGGCGTTTTTTCGGCGATAACCTGCCCAAGCAGAAACGCATGGAGTCGAGCCTGGGCTCGGCGGTGATCATGAGTTCGACCGGCTACCTGCTGACCAACAACCACGTGACCGCCGGCGCCGACCAGATCGTCGTGGCCCTCAAGGACGGTCGCGAGACCCTGGCGCGGGTGATCGGCAGCGACCCGGAGACCGACCTCGCGGTACTCAAGATCGACCTGCCGAACCTGCCATCGATCACCATCGGCCGCTCGGACAAGATCCGCATCGGCGATATCGCCCTGGCCATCGGCAACCCGTTCGGGGTCGGCCAGACCACCACCATGGGCATCATCAGCGCCACCGGCCGCAACCAGCTGGGCCTGAACAACTACGAAGACTTCATCCAGACCGACGCCGCCATCAACCCCGGCAACTCCGGCGGCGCGCTGGTGGACGCCAACGGCAACCTGACCGGGATCAACACCGCGATCTTCTCCAAGTCCGGCGGCTCACAAGGCATCGGCTTCGCGATTCCGATCAATCTGGCGGTCGAGGTGATGAAGGCGATCATCGAGCACGGCCAGGTGATCCGTGGCTGGCTGGGTATCGAAGTGCAGCCCCTGACCCAGGAACTGGCCGAGTCGTTCGGCTTGAGCGGACGCCCGGGGATCGTGGTGGCGGGGATTTTCCGTGACGGTCCGGCACAGAAGGCCGGCCTGCAGCTGGGGGACGTGATCCTGAGCATCAACGGCGAGCCGGCCAATGACGGACGTCGTTCGATGAACCAGGTGGCGCGGATCAAACCGACCGACAAGGTGGCGATCCAGGTCCTGCGCAACGGCAAGGAGCTCAAGCTGATGGCCGAAATCGGCCTGCGTCCACCACAGCAGACGCCACCGCAGGAAGAAGAGAACTGAGTTGCTGTCGTTCCCACGTACGGTGTAGGAGCCGGCTTGCCAGCGCTAGCGGCGGTAAGCCGGCTCCTACAGGGTCAAGCCGTCAGAGATCGCCCAATGCATCGATCAGCGCCTGGTTCTGCTCCGGCGCACCGATGGTGATCCGCAGGAACTGCGCGATGCGCTCCTGCTTGAAGTGACGAACGATCACCCCCTGCTCACGCACCTTGGCCGCCAGCGCCGCCGCGTCGTGCCGCGGGTGCCGGGCGAAGATGAAGTTCGCCGCCGACGGCAGCACCTCGAAGCCCTTGGCCTGCAACTGCGCCACCAGCCACTCGCGGCTTTCGATGACCTTGTTGCAGGTCTGCTGGAAATACTCCCGGTCTTCGAACGCCGCCGCCGCGCCGGCAATCGCCATGCGGTCCAGCGGATAGGAGTTGAAGCTGTTCTTGATCCGCTCCAGGGCTTCCACCAGGTCCGGATGCCCCACCGCCAGACCGACCCGCAGGCCCGCCAGGGAGCGTGACTTGGACAGGGTCTGGGTCACCAGCAGGTTCGGGTAACGGTCGATCAGGCCGATGGCCGTCTCGCCGCCGAAGTCGATGTAGGCCTCGTCGACCACCACCACCGAATCGGGGCTGGCCTTGAGGATCTGCTCGACCGCCTCCAGTGCCAGCAGGCAGCCGGTCGGCGCATTCGGGTTGGGGAAGATGATCCCGCCATTGGGCCGGGCATAATCGGCGACGCGGATCTGGAACTGCTCGTCCAGCGGCAGCGCGGCGAAGTCGATGCCGTACAGGCCGCAATAGACCGGATAGAAGCTGTAGCTGATATCCGGGAACAGCAGCGGCTTATCCTGCTGGAACAGGCCGTGGAAAATGTGCGCCAGGACCTCGTCGGAACCGTTGCCGAGGAACACCTGGTTGGTCTGCACCCCGTAGTACTCGGCCACGGCGTGCTTGAGCAGGTCACCGTTGGGGTCCGGATACAGGCGCAGGTTGTCGTTGACCTCGGCCTTCATCGCCGCCAGGGCCCTCGGTGACGGGCCGTAGGGGTTTTCATTGGTGTTGAGCTTGACCAGCCGGGTCAGCTTCGGTTGCTCGCCCGGCACATAGGGCACCAGGTCCTTGACGAATTTACTCCAGAACTTGCTCATGCCTGTTTCCCCTGTTTGTTGTCATCGGCGACGATCCGGTATTCCGCGCTGCGGGCGTGGGCGGTCAAGGACTCGCCACGGGCCAGCACCGAGGCGGTCTTGCCCAGTTCGGACGCGCCCTGCTCGGAGCAGAAGATGATCGAAGAACGCTTCTGGAAGTCATACACCCCCAGCGGCGACGAGAAGCGGGCGGTGCCCGACGTCGGCAGGACGTGGTTGGGACCGGCGCAATAATCGCCCAGCGCCTCGCTGGTGTGGCGGCCCATGAAGATCGCCCCGGCGTGGCGGATCTGCGGCAGCCAGGCCTGCGGGTCGGCGACCGACAGTTCCAGGTGCTCCGGCGCGATGCGGTTGACCACGTCGATGGCCTGCTGCATGTCGCGCACCTGGATCAGTGCACCGCGGCCGTTGATCGAGGTTTCGATGATGGCGGCGCGCTCCATGGTCGGCAGCAGCCTGGCGATGCTCGCCGCCACCTGGTCGAGGAACACGGCATCCGGGCTGACCAGGATCGCCTGGGCGTCTTCGTCGTGCTCGGCCTGGGAGAACAGGTCCATGGCGATCCAGTCCGGATCGGTCTGGCCGTCGCAGACCACGAGGATTTCCGAGGGGCCGGCGATCATGTCGATGCCGACCTGGCCGAACACATGGCGCTTGGCGGTCGCCACGTAGATGTTGCCCGGACCGACGACCTTGTCGACCTTCGGCACGCTTTCCGTGCCATAGGCCAGGGCGGCGACCGCTTGCGCGCCACCGATGGTGAAGACGCGGTCGACGCCGGCGACGCAGGCCGCGGCCAGCACCAGTTCGTTGATCTCGCCGCGTGGGGTCGGCACCACCATCACCACTTCGGCGACACCGGCCACCTTGGCCGGGATCGCGTTCATCAGTACCGATGACGGGTAGGACGCCTTGCCGCCGGGGACATAGAGACCGGCGCGGTCCAGGGGCGTGACCTTCTGGCCGAGCACGGTGCCATCGGCTTCGGTGTAGCTCCAGGAATCCTGCTTCTGCTTCTCGTGGTAGCTGCGCACACGTTCGGCGGCCTTTTCCAGCGCCTCGCGCTGGGGCACGGTGATCCGGGTCAGGGCCAGTTCCAGGCGCTCGCGCGGCAGGATCAGGTCGGCCATCGAGGCGACTTCCAGGCCGTCGAAACGCTGGGTGAACTCGACCACGGCGGCATCGCCGCGCTCGCGCACGGCCTTGATGATATCCAGCACCCGCTGGTTGACCGAGTCGTCGGACACACTTTCCCAGCTCAGCAGATGATCCAGATGATGGGCGAAATCCGGGTCGGCAGCGTTGAGTCGGCGAATAGCGGTAGACGTAGTCATAGCGAGGGCCTCAATAATTGGCGAATGCTTGGGAACAGCAAATCTCAGGCGCCGCAAGACTACCAAGCCATCCGCGTGGGCACCTGAGAATTCTGGCTATGACACGGATAGATGGGCGCGGCTCAAGGCCGCGCATGTGAATCAGCTGCGGTGTCGCGACTCCACTGCCTTGCGCAGGGTGTCGATCAGGGACTGGATGCGGGCGTGCTGCATTTTCATCGACGCCTTGTTCACCACCAGGCGCGAACTGATGGTCGCGATCAGTTCCTGGGGCTCCAGGCCGTTGGCCCGCAGGGTGTTGCCGGTGTCGACGACGTCGATGATCTTGTCGGCCAGGCCGATCAGCGGCGCCAGCTCCATCGAACCGTACAGCTTGATGATATCGACCTGACGGCCCTGCTCGGCGTAGTAGCGCTTGGCGACATTGACGAACTTGGTCGCCACGCGCAGCCGGCCCTTGGGCTCCACCGCGCCGATGGCACCGGCGGTCATCAGCTTGCATTGGGCGATCTGCAGGTCCAGCGGCTCGTACAGGCCCTGGCCGCCGTATTCCATCAGCACATCCTTGCCGGCGACACCGAGATCGGCGGCACCATGCTCGACATAGGTCGGCACATCGGTCGCGCGAACGATCAGCAGGCGCACGTCGGCCTGGGTCGTCGGAATGATCAGCTTGCGGCTCTTGTCCGGATTCTCGGTCGGCACGATACCCGCTTCGGCGAGCAGCGGCAGGGTATCGTCGAGGATGCGGCCCTTGGACAGTGCAATGGTCAGCATGGGAAAACCTAGGTCCTTCAATTCAGGATATTGCAATACTCTAACAGACAGACCCGCGTCCCTTGTAGGAACCGGCTTGCTGGCGATTGCAATCTGTCAGTCAACCTCTCAGCTGCCTGACACAACGCTACCGCCAGCAGGCCGGCCCCCAGACACTAGCCCGGAACGCGGCGGATCTTGGCACCGAGCATCTGCAGCTTCTCTTCGATGCACTCGTAGCCACGGTCGATGTGGTAGATGCGGTCGATCAGCGTGTCGCCTTCGGCGGCCAGCGCCGAAATCACCAGGCTGGCCGAAGCCCGCAGGTCGGTGGCCATGACCGGAGCGCCCTTGAGGGTCTCGGTGCCGGTGACGATCGCGGTATTGCCTTCGACCTGGATCTTGGCGCCCATGCGGTGCAGCTCGTACACGTGCATGAAACGGTTTTCGAAGATGGTCTCGATCACCGCGCCAGTGCCTTCGGCAATGGCGTTGAGGGAGATGAACTGGGCCTGCATGTCGGTCGGGAACGCCGGGTACGGCGCGGTGCGCACGTTGACCGCCTTGGGTCGCTTGCCATGCATGTTCAGCTCGATCCAGTCTTCGCCGGTGGTGATCACCGCACCGGATTCCTTGAGCTTTTCCAGGACCGCTTCAAGGATGGTCGGATCGGTATCCTTGACCTTGACCCGGCCGCCGGTGACGGCAGCCGCCACCAGGTAGGTGCCGGTTTCGATACGGTCCGGCATGACCTTGTAGGTCGCCGAATGCAGGCGCTCGACGCCATCGATGGTAATGGTGTCGGAACCGGCGCCGGAGATCTTCGCGCCCATGGCAATCAGGAAGTTCGCCAGGTCGACCACTTCCGGTTCGCGCGCGGCGTTCTGCAGCACGCTGCGACCACGGGCCAGGGCCGCGGCCATCATGATGTTCTCGGTACCGGTCACGGAGACGGTATCGAAGAAGAAGTTCGCCCCGCGCAGGCCGCCTTCCGGCGCCTTGGCCTTGATGTAGCCGCCTTCGACGTCGATCACCGCGCCCATGGCTTCGAGGCCGCGGATGTGCAGGTCGACCGGACGCGAGCCGATGGCGCAACCGCCAGGCAGGGCGACTTCGGCTTCGCCGAAACGGGCAACCATCGGGCCCAGCACCAGGATCGACGCACGCATGGTTTTCACCAGCTCGTACGGTGCGATCAGGGTCTTGATGGTGCGCGGATCGATTTCCACGGAGAGCTTTTCGTCGATCACAGGCTCGATGCCCATGCGCCCGAACAGCTCGATCATGGTGGTGATGTCGTGCAGGTGCGGCAGATTGGCCACGGTGACCGGGCCATCGCACAGCAGGGTGGCGGCCAGGATCGGCAGGGCAGAGTTCTTTGCCCCGGAGATGCGGATTTCGCCATCAAGACGAACGCCGCCAGTAATAATCAGTTTATCCATAGGAATCTCGACGCCAGTTCAGGCTCAGGTGCGCTCGGCCCAGGCCGCGCGGCTGAAAAATTTCATAGTGACCGCATGGATGCTGCCATCGGCGATCCACGGGTTCAAATGGGCATAGACGCTCTGCTGACGCTTCACCGGGCTCAGGGCCGCCAGTTCGTCGCTGATCAGATTCAGCTGAAAGTTGCAGCCTTCGCCCTCAACTTCAACCTGTATGTGTGGAAGAGAGTCCGACAGTTTTTCTTCAAGGAAACTCTTTACTTCGGTGGCCTGCATGCTCAACCTCGATCGGCGCCCAACGCGCGCGGGTCGGCCATCATACAAAAAAGCCCCGCGCCTGCGAACCCCGCATTGCAGGACTCTGACGGGGGGCTTGTCTGTTTGTGGCAATCAATGGACGGCCAACAGCTCCGTCAACTCGGAAACTTCGGCGATTTCGCGCATGTCCAGGGGCATCGCCCGGATGCTCAACGACTTGCCATCCTGCGCCGCGTCCCGCATGAACGCCAGCAGCAGGGCCAGGCCGACGCTGCTGGATTTCTTCACGGCCGAACAGTCGACCACCAGGGCCAGCGCCTCGCTGGCCTTGATCAGCGCCTGGCCCTGCTTGCGCAAGGCCGGGCCGGTGCTGTAGTCGAGCACACCCTCCAGGTGCAATTCACCCGGCTCGCCGAGGCGAACGCTTGCTTCACTCACCGCCGCTATCCTTCTGCGGGTTCTTCTCGGATTCGGCCTTGGCCTTCTCCACTTCACCCGCCCAGCCGTCGATGGTCTTGTCCAGGTTGTTGCCGTTGCGCTGCATGGCATCGGCGAACTGGTCACGGAACAGCTTGCCGATGTTGATGCCGTTGATGATCACGTTGCGCAGCTTCCATTCACCGTTGATCTTCTCAAGGGTGTAGGACACCGGGTAGACCGCGCCGTTGTTGCCCTTGACGGTCATGCCGACGCTGGTGCGGTCGCCCGACTCATCCTTCGGCGCATCGACGGTGATGCCCTGGTTGTTGTATTCGAGCAAGGCATTGCCGTAGAACTGGAACAGTCCGCGCTTGAAGTTTTCCTGGAAGCGGGTCATCTGCTCGGGCGTGGCCTTGCGCGAGTACTTGACCGTCATGATGCTCTTGGAAATACCTTCGGCATCCACCACCGGACCGACGATGCTGTTCAGCGAGTTGTAGAAGTCCGACGGGTTCTGCTTGTACTTTTCCTTGTTCGCCGACAAGTCGGCCAACATGCGGTTGGTGGTGTCCTGCACCAGGTCGTGGGCAGAAGGCGCCGCCACGGCATTGCCCATCAGCGGCAGCGCCGCGAGCAACACCAGAAGGCTACGGCGCAAGGTAGAGATCATGGAAAAACTCCTCATTTGGCGTCTTTATTAACGGTATTGAGCAGGAATTTACCGATCAGATCTTCCAGTACCAGCGACGACTGGGTGTCATGGATGGTTCCACCATCCTTGAGCAGGGTGTCTTCCCCGCCAACGCTGATACCGATGTACTTCTCACCGAGCAAGCCCGCGGTGAGGATAGACGCGGTGGAGTCAGTCGGCAGGTTGTTCACGCGTTTTTCGACTTGCATGGTCACCCGGCCGGTGAAACTGTCGCGGTCCAGATCGATCGCCGTGACCTTGCCGATGGTTACGCCGGCCATGGTCACTTTAGCTCTGACAGTCAAACCGGCGATATTGTCGAAGTAGGCGTAAAGTTTATAGGTTTCGGTATTCGCCGTCGGGGACAGTCCACTGACCCGCAATGCCAGCAACAGCAAAGCCAGGATGCCAGCCAGCAAGAAAAGGCCGACACCGATTTCCAGGGTGCGGTTTTGCATCAGAAATCTCCAAACATCAAGGCGGTCAGAATAAAGTCCAGGCCGAGGACTGCCAGCGAGGCATAGACCACGGTCTTGGTCGTGGCACGGCTGATCCCTTCCGAAGTGGGTTCACAGTCGTAGCCTTGAAACACGGCAATCCAGGTCACCACGAAGGCGAACACGATACTTTTGATAATCCCGTTCAGCACGTCACCGCTGAAGGTCACGCTGTTCTGCATATTGGCCCAGTACGAGCCGTCGTAGACACCCAGCCAGTCCACCGCCACCCACGAACCGCCCCAGATCCCGACCACACTGAAGATCATCGCCAGCAGCGGCAGGGAAATGAAGCCGGCCCACAGCCGTGGCGCGACAATATACTTGAGTGGATCGACGCCGATCATCTCCAGGCTGGAAAGCTGCTCGGTGGATTTCATGTTGCCGATTTCCGCGGTCAGCGCCGAACCGGCGCGACCAGCGAACAGCAGGGCGGTCACCACCGGCCCCAACTCGCGCAGCAACGTCAGGGCGACCATCTGCCCCACCGCCTGTTCGGAGCCATAGCTGGAAAGGATATTGAAGCCCTGCAGCGCCAGCACCATGCCGATGAACACCCCGGACACGACGATGATCACCAGGGACATCACCCCCACGGAGTGCAGTTGCCTGACCAGCAGGCCGAAACCTCCGCCGATCCCGCCGCGACCGAACAGCACATGGAACAGGAACAGCGTCGAACGCCCGAGCACCGCGAGCACATCGATGCCCGAGCGCCCGAACAGGCGAATTCTCTCGATTAATGATTTCTTGCGCATCAGCGCTTCCCCAACAGGTCTGCGCGGTAATCCGACGCCGGATAATGGAACGGCACGGGCCCGTCCGGATCGCCGGTCATGAACTGGCGGATACGCGGGTTGTCGGCGTTCATCAACTCTTCGGGCGTGCCCTGCCCCAGCACCTGCCCGTCGCCTACCACATAGAGGTAGTCGGCGATGCTCGCGGTTTCCGCCAGGTCATGGGACACCACGATACTGGTAATCCCCAGCGCATCGTTGAGCAGGCGGATCAGACGCACCAGCACGCCCATGGCGATCGGGTCCTGCCCCACGAAAGGCTCGTCGTACATGAGGATCTGCGGGTCGAGGGCAATCGCCCGCGCCAGCGCCACGCGACGCTTCATGCCGCCGGACAGCTCGTCCGGCATCAGGTCGACCGCACCGCGCAGGCCGACCGCCTGCAGCTTGAGCAGGACGATATCGCGGATCATCTCTTCCGGCAGCTCGGTGTGGACCCGCAGCGGAAAGGCGACGTTTTCGAAGACATCGAGATCGGTGAACAGCGCGCCGCTCTGGAACAGGACGCCCATGTGCTTGCGGGCGTCGAACAGATCGCCACGGGATAACGTCGGAAGATTCTGACCGTTGACCCACACCTCGCCGCTGCTCGGACGCAACTGGGCACCCATCAGCCGCAACAGGGTGGTCTTGCCGCATCCGGAGGGCCCCATGATGCCGGTGACCTTGCCCCGCGGAATGCGAATATCGACATTATTGAAGATGCTGCGCGCGCCGCGCTTGAAGGTGACACCCTTCAGCTCGACCGCGTAGGCGTTATCGGCGCTCATCTAAACTCCTTGCGATGCAGCCTCTGACTCGGACACCAGGCCTCTGTAAAAGAGGCGCGCACTTCCTGAGCGGGCCGAACTGGTCGCGAACTATATCATTGCTGATACGAGGCGCCCAAGGCCGAAGCCGTGCTTGTTCAGGATAGGTACAGCCCGTTTTGACACACTGCGGGGTGAAAACTGACGGCAGGGTCCTACACTCAATAAGCAAAGCGCAACGATCAAGCGTGAGGGAATCGTTCATTGCCGCTATAATCGCGCCTTTTCATCAGGCTAATACGATTTCTGACATGAGCCAATCCAGCGACCTGATTCAATCGGCACAACGCACCATCCGCCTCGAAGTAGAAGCCGTAGAAGGCTTGTTGGCCCATATCGACGCAGATTTCGTACGCGCTTGCGAGATGATTCTGGCCAGCAAAGGCCGCGTGGTCGTGGTCGGCATGGGCAAGTCCGGGCATATCGGCAACAAGATCGCCGCGACCCTGGCCAGCACCGGCACCACGGCTTTTTTTGTCCATCCGGCGGAAGCCAGCCACGGCGACATGGGCATGATCACCCGGGATGACATCATCCTGGCGCTGTCCAATTCCGGCTCGACCGCGGAAATCGTTACCCTGCTGCCACTGATCAAGCGTCTGGGCATCCAGTTGATCAGCCTGACCGGCAACCCGGATTCGCCGCTGGCCAAGGCCGCCGAGGTCAACCTGAACGTGCATGTCGAGCACGAGGCCTGCCCGCTGAACCTGGCGCCCACCTCCTCGACCACCGCCGCGCTGGTGATGGGCGATGCCCTCGCCGTCGCCCTGCTGGAAGCCCGTGGCTTCACCGCCGAAGACTTCGCCTTTTCCCATCCGGGTGGCGCCCTCGGCCGCCGCCTGTTGCTGAAAGTGGAAAACGTCATGCATGCCGGCGACGAGCTGCCGCAGGTATTGCGCGGCACGCTGTTAAAAAACGCACTAATGGAAATGACTCGCAAAGGCCTGGGCATGACCGTGATCGTCGAGGCCGATGGCCGCCTCGCCGGGATCTTTACCGATGGCGACCTGCGCCGCACCCTGGATCGCACCATCGATATCCACAGCGCCCTGATCGAGGACGTCATGACCCCCCACGGCAAGACCGCGCGGGCCGAGATGCTCGCCGCCGAAGCCCTGAAGATCATGGAAGACCATAAAATCAGCGCACTGGTGGTGGTCGATGACGAGGATCGCCCGGTGGGCGCCTTGAACATGCACGACCTGCTGCGCGCGGGAGTGATGTAAATGAGCACCGATCTGCTGCAACGCGGCAAGCACATCAAGCTGGCGGTCTTCGACGTCGACGGCGTACTGACCGACGGTCGCCTGTATTTCCTCGAGGACGGCACCGAATTCAAGTCGTTCAGCACCCTGGACGGCCAGGGCATCAAGATGCTGATGGCCGCGGGCGTGCAAACCGCTATCATCAGCGGCCGCAAGACCACGCTGGTCGAGCGGCGCGCGAAGAACCTCGGTATCCCGCACGTGTTCCAGGGTCGTGAAGACAAACTGGTGGTGCTTGACGCCCTGCTGGCCGAACTCGGCCTAAGCTATGAACAGGTTGCCTATCTGGGCGACGACCTGCCGGACCTGCCGGTGATCCGTCGCGTCGGGCTGGGCATGGCCGTGGCCAACGCCGCGGGTTTTGTCCGCGAGCACGCGCACGGTGTCACCCAGGCCCGTGGCGGCGAAGGTGCCGCCCGCGAATTCTGCGAGTTGATCCTGCGTGCCCAGGACAGCCTTGAAGCGGCCCACGCCGCCTACCTGTAGAGCTATTTATGCTGAGCAAGAAAATTCGCAATATTGTGCTGTTCGCAGTTATTGCCGCCCTGTTCGCGGCTGTTGGCTACTGGAACATCAGCCCGGAACGCTTCCTGGAACAGACGGCCGCGCCAGTCGACAGCACGCTCGTCGACTACTATGCGATCAACGCCCACAGCGTCCAGTACATGCCCGACGGCAAGGTGCAGTACGACATGACCGGCGACAAGGTCGAGCACCTCAAGGTGTCCGATGTGACCCTGGTGACCAAGCCCGACCTGCAACTCTATCGCGGCACGGCCTTCCCCTGGCATGTCCAGAGCGAACGCGCCGAGGTGAATCCGGACGGCACCCAGGTCGAACTGATCGACTCGGTACGCATCGCGCGCACCGATGAGAAGCAACGCAATATCGTCATCACCAGTAGCCGAATGACAGTATTCCCGCAGAAGCAATATGCGCAGACCGAGCAAGCCGTTAGAATCGACGGCCCCAACGGCGTGACCACGGGCACAGGCATGAAAGCCTATTTGGAAGAAAGCAGGATGCACCTGCTATCGAACGTAAGAGGACAGTATGAGTCTCGTTAAAACCCTCCCGATTTTGCTCAGCCTGGGCGCAGCACTGGGAAGCGTGAGCGCCTGGGCTCTGCCGAACGACAGCGAGCAGCCCATCCGCATTCAAGCTGACGACGCTCAACTGGATGACAAGCAAGGCATCGCCACCTACAAGGGCGACGTCATCATCACTCAGGGTTCGATGATCGTTAAGGGTAATACCGTGACGCTCACCCGCACCAAGGACGGCGCCATCGACGTGGTGACCTCCGTGGGCAACCTGGCCTACTTCGAACAGCGGCAGAAAGCCACCGACCCGCAGCCGGTCAAGGGCTACGGCAAGACCATCCAGTACCATGCGCAACAGAACCGCATCGTCCTGATCGACCAGGCCAAGGTGATCAACGATGGCAACACCACCGAAGGCGAGAAGATCGTCTACGACACGGTGAAGCAGGTGGCTACCGCCGGTCGCGCCAATGGCACGCCGATCACCACGCCACGCCAGCGCATCGACATGGTTATCCAACCGAAAAAGAAAACTGACGAGCAAAAGGCCCAGTAATGGCAATTTTGAAAGCTCAGCATCTGGCCAAAGCCTACAAGAGTCGCCAGGTGGTGCGTGACGTCAGCCTGTCGATCGAAAGCGGCCAGATTGTCGGCCTGCTCGGCCCCAACGGTGCCGGCAAGACCACCTGCTTCTACATGATCGTCGGCCTGGTCCAGGCCGACCAGGGTCGCGTGCTGATCGACGACCAGGACGTCAGCCACCAGCCGATGCACGGCCGCGCGCGCGCGGGTATCGGCTACCTGCCCCAGGAAGCCTCGATCTTCCGCAAGCTCTCGGTGGCCGACAACATCATGGCGATCCTCGAGACCCGCAAGGAACTCGACAAGGCCGCCCGGCGCAAGGAACTGGAAAGCCTGCTGCAGGAATTCCACATCAGCCATATCCGTGACAACCTCGGCATGAGCCTGTCCGGTGGCGAACGCCGCCGGGTGGAAATCGCCCGCGCCCTGGCCACCGCGCCCAAGTTCATCCTGCTGGACGAACCGTTCGCCGGTGTCGACCCGATTTCCGTGGGCGACATCAAGCAGATCATCCATCACCTCAAGGCCAAGGGCATCGGTGTACTGATCACCGACCACAACGTCCGCGAGACCCTGGACATCTGCGAAACCGCTTATATCGTCAATGATGGGCAACTGATCGCCGAAGGCGATTCGGCCACCATCCTGGCCAACGATCTGGTCAAGGAAGTCTATCTGGGCCATGAGTTCCGCCTGTAAGCCCGACGGTGTTTGACCGCCCGCCTGAGCGCCGGAATGTTCGATAAAGCGTCACATGCTTTTATTGTTACAGCGCTCTAGGCAAACACTCCGGTTTCAGGCATATAATTTGCTTATGTTTGGCGCTTCGGCGCCCTGTAGTGGATGGCGCATGCGCGCCGGCAAATAAGGTGTTAAGCCCCTGCCATGAAACCATCGCTAGTCCTGAGAATGGGCCAGCAGCTGACGATGACACCGCAGCTGCAACAGGCCATCCGCCTGCTCCAATTGTCGACCCTGGACCTTCAGCAGGAAATCCAGGAGGCCCTGGAATCCAATCCGATGCTCGAACGCCAGGAAGAAGGCGACGACTTCGATAATGCCGATCCACTGGCCGACAACGCCGAGCAAAAACCCAACACCGACGTCCAGGAACCCTCCTACCAGGAAACCGCGCCCACGGTCGACAACCTCGAGGAAGGCGACTGGAACGAACGCATTCCCAACGAACTCCCGGTCGACACCGCCTGGGAAGACGTCTACCAGACCAGCGCCAGCAGCCTGCCCAGCAACGATGACGACGAGTGGGACTTCACCACCCGTACATCCGCCGGGGAAAGCCTGCAAAGCCACCTGCTGTGGCAGCTGAACCTGGCCCCGATGTCCGACACCGACCGGCTGATCGCCGTGACCCTGATCGACTGCATCAACAATCAGGGCTACCTGGACGAGACCCTCGAGGAAATCCTCGACGCCTTCGATCCGGAACTGGATATCGAGCTCGACGAGATCGAAGCCGTCCTGCACCGCATCCAGCAGTTCGAACCGGCCGGCATCGGCGCGCGCAACCTCGGCGAATGCCTGCTGCTGCAATTGCGCCAGCTGCCGGCCAAGACCCCGTGGCTGAGCGAAGCGCAACGCCTGGTCAGCGACTACATCGACCTGCTGGGCAGCCGCGACTACAGCCAGCTGATGCGCCGCATGAAGCTCAAGGAAGACGAGCTGCGCCAGGTCATCGAGCTGGTGCAGAGCCTCAACCCGCGCCCGGGCTCGCAGATCGAGTCCACCGAAGCCGAATACGTGGTGCCCGACGTCATCGTGCGCAAGGACAACGAGCGCTGGCTGGTGGAACTGAACCAGGAGTCGGTACCACGCCTGCGGGTCAATCCGCAGTACGCCGGTTTTGTCCGCCGTGCCGATACCAGCGCCGACAACACCTTCATGCGCAACCAGTTGCAGGAAGCCCGCTGGTTCATCAAGAGCCTGCAGAGCCGCAACGAAACCCTGATGAAGGTCGCCACCCAGATCGTCGAGCACCAGCGCGGCTTCCTGGAATATGGCGATGAAGCGATGAAGCCGCTGGTCCTGCATGACATCGCCGAAGCCGTGGGCATGCACGAGTCGACGATTTCCCGGGTCACCACGCAGAAATTCATGCATACCCCCCGCGGTATTTATGAGCTGAAATACTTTTTCTCCAGCCATGTCAGCACCTCCGAAGGCGGCGAATGCTCGTCCACGGCGATCCGCGCGATCATCAAGAAACTGGTTGCGGCGGAAAATCAGAAAAAGCCGTTGAGTGACAGCAAGATCGCTGGTTTACTGGAGGCACAAGGCATTCAGGTCGCCCGTCGTACCGTCGCCAAGTACCGCGAGTCCCTCGGGATCGCGCCTTCCAGCGAACGGAAGCGGTTGATGTAACCGCCGGGCGTGCCACAGCGTTCCAGTGGCAGGCATACGCCTGCCGCTTTATGCACTGGCAACGAAGGAGAAGCTGTATGCAAGTCAACATCAGTGGACACCAACTGGAAGTGACCGAACCCCTGCGTGCCTACATCGGCGAGAAGCTCGACCGATTAGAGCGCCACTTCGACAAGATCACCAACGTACAGGTGACAATGGCCGTCGAAAAACTGAAGCAGAAAATCGAAGCCACTCTGCACATTCACGGTGGTGAGGTGGTCGCCAACGCCGAACATGACGACATGTATGCCGCGATCGACCTGCTTACCGACAAGCTGGACCGCCAACTGAAAAAGCATAAGGAAAAGAACCTGCACCTGCTCCAAGGTACAGGTCGCTAACACCCACCCATGATTCGACTTGAAAACATCCTGACCCCCGGCCGTTCCCTGGTGAACGTGCCGGGCGGCAGTAAAAAACGCGCCCTCGAACAAATTGCCAACCTGATCGCCCGTGAAGTGCCTGATCTGGAAATGCAGGATGTCTACGAGAGCCTGATTGCCCGTGAAAAACTCGGCTCGACCGGTTTTGGCAACGGCATCGCCATTCCCCACTGCCGCCTCAAAGGTTGCGAGTCGCCCATCAGTGCCCTGATGCACCTGGACGCTCCCATCGATTTCGACGCCATCGACGGTGCCCCGGTCGACCTGCTGTTCGTACTGCTGGTCCCGCAGGCCGCCACCGATGCGCACCTGGAACTGCTCCGGCAGATCGCCAGCATGCTCGATCGCAAGGAGGTACGTGACCGCCTGCGTAGCGCACCGAGCAATGAAGCCCTGTATCAGGTTGTCCTGGACGTACAGAACGGTCATTAATCATGCGCTTGATCATCGTCAGCGGTCGCTCCGGCTCAGGTAAAAGCACTGCCCTCGATGTCCTCGAGGACAACGGCTATTACTGCATCGACAACCTGCCGGCCGGCCTGCTGCCGGAACTGGCCGAGCGGGCGCTGATCCATACCGAGCTGGCACAACCGCTGGTCGCCGTGTCCATTGACGCGCGCAACCTGCCCAGCCACCTGTCGCGTTTTCCCGAGTTGCTGGACGAAGTCCGCGGCCGGCATATCCAGTGTGACGTGCTGTACCTGGACGCCGACGAGGAAACCCTGCTCAAGCGTTTCTCCGAGACCCGCCGGCGCCATCCCCTGAGCAGCGCCAACCGTTCGCTGGCCGAAGCCATCCGCGACGAGAGCAACCTGCTGGGACCGATTGCCGACCTCGCCGACCTCAAGGTCAACACCACCAACCTCAACCTGTACCAGCTACGGGATACCATCAAGCTGCGCCTGCTGAACCAGCCGGAACCGGGGACCGCGTTCCTGGTGGAGTCGTTCGGCTTCAAGCGCGGCATGCCGGTGGACGCCGACCTGGTATTTGACGTACGGTGCCTGCCCAATCCGTACTGGAAACCCGAACTGCGCGAGCAATCCGGGCTCGACGGCCCGGTGGCCGAGTACCTGGCCGCGCAACCGGATGTCGAGGAAATGTTCCAGGACATTTCCAGCTACCTGCTCAAATGGTTGCCACGCTTCGCCGCCAGCAACCGGGCTTATGTCACCATTGCCATTGGCTGTACCGGCGGGCACCATCGCTCCGTCTACCTGACCGAACGCCTTGGCCAGGTTCTGCAACAATCCCTGAAGAACGTCCAGGTCCGCCACCGCGACCTTAGCTGAAAGGATCACCATCGCGATGCCCGCTCTGGAAATTGAAATCATCAACAAACTGGGTTTGCATGCCCGCGCTTCCGCCAAGTTCGTCGGCGTTGCCGGTCAGTACCCCTGTCAGATCCGGGTAGGTCGTACGCCCGAGAGCATGGTCGATGGCAAGAGCATCATGGCCATGATGATGCTGGCGGCCGGCAAGGGCACCATGATCCACATGCAGACCGAAGGCGAACAGGAAGACGAGGCGATGGCGGCACTGGTGGCGCTGATCAACAACTACTTCGATGAGGGCGGTTGAGCTGGCGCGACGCCGCACCGCAGTGATGGCGTTCGACTGAACGCCATGGGACCGGGCTGACTCCCTGCTACAGCCCTTCCAGCCAGCCCAGCAGTCGGGCAACCAGCAACACCATCCCCGCCAGCAGCAACAGCCAGCCGACTCCGAAGCGAAATAGTCGCCCTCTGCTCATTGCCACGGTTTCAGTCCCCATCATCGGCTTTGGATCTTGTTGGTTATAGGGTTCACGCCAGTGCCGCGAGATAACGCCGTTCGACCTCTGGCCAGTTGATCACGTTGTAGAACGCATTGATGTATTCCGGACGGCGGTTCTGGTACAGCAGGTAATAGGCGTGCTCCCAGACATCCAGGCCGAGGATCGGGGTATTGCCGTTCATCAGCGGGCTGTCCTGGTTACCGCTGCTTTCAACCACCAGCTTTTTCTGCGGGGTCACGCTCAACCAGGCCCAACCGCTGCCGAAGCGCGTCAGTGCCGCCTTGGTAAAGGCCTCCTTGAACGCCTCGAAGCCGCCCAGTTGTTCGTCGATGGCCTGGCCCAGCGCCGCTTCCGGCTCACCGCCACCCAACGGGCTCATGACCGCCCAGAACAGCGAATGGTTGGCATGGCCACCACCGTGGTTGATCACAGCCGGGCGGATCTTTTCCGGCAGTTGCTGGACCGCGGCCACCAGTTCTTCCACCGGCCAATCGGCCCATTCCAAGCCCTCCACCGCCGCATTGAGGTTGGTGATGTAGGTCTGATGATGCCTGGTATGGTGGATTTCCATGGTCTTGGCATCGATATGCGGTTCCAGGGCATCGTAGTTGTAAGGCAGCGCAGGCAAGGTGTAGGTCATTTCAATGAACTCCATGTTGATGACGCGTCGGGGTCGATCCCGAGGAGGCCGTCTGGCTGTAGAGCAGGCGGCTGGTGCGGGGGTATTCGCCGTGTTCGCTGATAAAGGCGAGCAATTCGACGTAGGTCTTGCTGCTCTGATGCATCGCCGCCTCGCGCAGTGGCGGCGCAAGCCGGGTGTCCTGCATCGTCTGCAGCAGGCGCTGATGGATCGCGCACAGGTACTCGACGCTTTCTTCGGGCTGATTGAGCCGCAAGTGGAGGTCCGCCAGGTTGTGGTGGGAAATCACGCAGGCGGCCACCGCCTCCTCGGCGTCCGGCCAGCGCTCGAACAACACCTGTGCCAGGGCCAGGGCCTGCAGGTAGTGCTCGCGGGCATCGACCAGCTCGCCCAGGTTGAAATAGCGGTTGGCCCTTTCGATCGTGCGTTTCCAGTGTTCCATGACGAACCTCCAGGCAATGCAGTGGGTTACACGCCGCCAGCGGTGAGCTTTTCCGGATCCAGCAGGGTTTCCAGCTGGCTGCGCGGCAGATCGGTGTGTTCAAGCGCGACATCGATGATCGGACGGCCTTGCTGATAGGCCTTCTTGGCAATCTCGGCGGCCTTCTGGTAGCCGATGATCGGGTTGAGTGCGGTGACCAGGATCGGATTGCGCGACAACGCTTCCTTGAGCTTGGCTTCGTTGACCTTGAAGCTGGCGATAGCCTTGTCGGCCAGCAGGCGACTGACGTTCGCCAGCAGTTCGATACTGCTCAACAGATTCTGGGCGATGATCGGCAGCATCACGTTCAGTTCGAAGTTGCCTGACTGCCCGGCCACGGTGATCGCACTGTCGTTGCCGATGACCTGCGCCGCCACCATCGCGGTAGCCTCCGGGATCACCGGATTGACCTTGCCCGGCATGATCGACGATCCCGGCTGCAAGGCTTCCAGCTCGATCTCGCCGAGGCCGGCCAGGGGGCCGGAGTTCATCCAGCGCAGGTCGTTGGCGATCTTCATCAGCGACACCGCGGTGGTTTTCAACTGACCGGACACCGCGACAGCCGTGTCCTGGGAACCGATCAGCGCAAACAGGTTATGGCCCGGGGTGAATTGCACATGGGTCAAGGCGCTCAGTTGCCGACTGAACAGCTCGGCGAACTGCGGGTGGGCATTGATCCCGGTGCCGACCGCCGTACCGCCCTGGGCCAGGGATTGCAGGCTCGGCAGCAGGTCCCGCAGATGCTGGACATTGGCCTTGAGTTGCGCCGCCCAGCCGTTGAGTACCTGGCTCAGGCGAACCGGCATGGCGTCCATCAGGTGGGTACGGCCGGTCTTGATAAACGGATGGACCTGCCCGGCCTTGGCTTCGGTGACCTGCACCAGGTGCGCCAGTGCCGGCAGCAATTGTTCGTGCAACGCCAGGGCGGCGCTGACATGAATGGTGGTCGGGATGATGTCGTTGCTGCTTTGCCCGCAATTGACGTGGTCGTTGGGGTTGACCGGCTCGCCGAGCAAACGGCTGGCGAGGGTCGCGATCACTTCGTTGGCATTCATGTTGGAGCTGGTGCCGGAGCCGGTCTGATAGATATCCACCGGGAAATGCGCCATGAAGTCGCCTTCCAGCAGGCCCTGGCAGGCATCGACGATGGCCTTGCCCTGCGCAGCGCTCAACTGCCGCAATTCGACGTTGGCCTGGGCCGCCGCCGCCTTGGCGAGGATCAGCGCACGGATGAATTGCGTCGGCATGCGCAGGCGACTGATGGGAAAGTTGTTCACCGCGCGCTGGGTCTGGGCACCATACAAGGCCTCGGCCGGCACCTGCAGTTCGCCCATGCTGTCGCGTTCGATACGGGTATTACTCATCGGGGAATCCTTGCACCAGTTCAGTCAGGGGAATGGAAGGCAGCAGCGAACAGGTCGCCAACTGCCAGGCAAAGCTTTGCCAGCGGCGCAACCGACAGTTGCACAGCGCCTGGCGCTCCAGGTCGCGCAGCGGACGCCAGGCCTGGTCCAGGCACAACGAACGCCAGTGCCAGGGCAACGCGGTGTCGGCGGCCGTGTCGAGCAACAGGCGAAAGGCGGTTTCGGCAATGGTCCACGGCGAGGTGGCCGTACAGCAGGCCAGATAGCGGCCTTCGGCGAGGTAGTGCTCGATCAGCCGGGGTTCATCCGGCAGCAATGCGCAGCGGATCTGGCGGCTCATCCAGCGCCAGCTTTCCAGGTAGGGTTGCTCATGCAAGGCAGAACTCATGACCCAGGCTCATTCGATAATGAGATTTATTATTATATGATATTGAGAATCAAGACAAGCACATAAGCCTATCTATCAGCGGCGGGAGCCAGGCAAAAAAAAAGCGTGTCACCCAGTGGGTGACACGCTTCGTGTGCAGCCGGCCAGCGGAATCAGCTGCCCGCCACGGTCATCCGCTCGATCAGTACCGAGCCTGTGCGGATATTGCTGCGCAGTTCGAGATCGCTGCCAACGGCGACGATCTGCTTGAACATGTCGCGCATATTGCCGGCAATGGTCACTTCCTGGACCGGGAACTGGATTTCGCCGTTCTCGACCCAGAAACCCGCCGCGCCGCGGGAGTAGTCACCGGTGACCATGTTCAGGCCATGGCCCATCAGTTCGGTGACCAGCAGGCCACGGCCCATGCGACGGATCAGGGCATCCTGGTCCTCGACGCCGTGGGTGACGAACAGATTGTGCACGCCACCGGAGTTGGCGGTACTCGGCAGGCCCAGCTTGCGCCCCGAATACGTGCCCAGCACATAGGACACCAGGGTGCCATTTTCGACGAACGGCTTGGCGTAGGTCGCCAGGCCATCACCGTCGAATGCCGAACTGCCCATGGCGCGCATCAGATGCGGGCGCTCGTCGAGGGTCAGCCATTCCGGGAACAGGCACTGTCCCATCGCGCCCTCGAGGAACGACGACTTGCGGTACAGGTTGCCGCCGGAAATCGCCGAGAGGAAGCTGCCGAACAGGCCACCGGCCAGTTCCGCGGAAAACAGCACCGGGACTTCGCAGGTCGGGACCGGTCGGGCGCCCAGACGGCTGGCCGCCCGCTGCGCGGCTTTCTGGCCGATGATCACGGCGTCGGTCAGCAATTCGCCCTGGCGATTCACGTCATACCAGTAATCGCGCTGCATCTGCCCGTCGCCTTCGGCGATCATCACGCAGCTCAGGCTGTGGCGAGTCGACGCGGAACCGCCGATAAAGCCATGGCTGTTGCCATAGACACGGCAGCCCTGACCAGTGGTCAGCGTGGTGCCATCGGCATTCTTGATCCGTGGATCGGCATCGAACGCCGCCGCCTCACAGATCAGCGCCCGTTCGATGGCCTGCTCCGGAGTGATGTCCCACGCGTGGAACAGGTCGAAATCCTTCAGGTCCTTTGCCATCAGGGCGGCATCCGCCAGGCCCGAACTCTCGTCTTCGGAAGTATGTTTCGCTATCGCCAGCGCGGCCGCGACGGTTTCGCGAATCGCCTCCGCGCCACTGGCCGAAGTGCTGGCCGAGCCCTTGCGCTGCCCCACATACAGGGTGATGCCAAAGCCCTGGTCGCGGTTGAACTCGACCGTCTCCACTTCCCGCTGGCGCACCGAAGTCGACAAACCCTGCTCCAGGGACACCGCCACTTCACAGGCACTGGCGCCCTGGCGCTTGGCTTCGGCGAGAATCTGCTCGACCTGCTCCTGCAGTGCCGGCAAAGCCTGCGGGCCGACGCTTTGTGCTGCACTCATGGTTCTCTCCAATCAAATTCGGCTTTCGGTCAAGGTCTTCGAGCGACCGGGCCGGACAAGCGGCCCCCGACTGGTTATCATGGCGGCGTTTCTTTGCGGACTGCCACCATGGTTGATTCTTACGACGACTCCCTCGATGGGGAGAAAAGCAAAACCCAGGTCAAACGCGAGCTGCATGCTCTGGTTGATCTCGGCGAGCGCCTGACAACACTCAAGCCTGACCTGGTGGCAAAACTGCCACTGACCGACGGCTTGCGCCGTGCCCTGGCCGAAGCGCCGAAGCACACCGCGAATATCGCGCGTAAACGGCATATCCAGTTCATCGGCCGACTGATGCGCGACCAGGACACTGACGCCATCCTGGTGTTGCTGGACCAGCTCGACGCCTCCACCCGGCAATACAACGAACGCTTCCACAATCTCGAACGCTGGCGCGATCGCCTGATCGCAGGCGCCGACGATGTGCTGGAAAAGTTCGTCGCCGACTATCCCGATGCGGATCGTCAGCAACTGCGTTCCCTGATTCGCCAGGCCCAGCACGAACTTGCCCAGAGCAAGCCGCCGTCTGCCAGCCGTAAAATCTTCAAGTACATCCGGGAGCTGGACGAAACTCAACGCGGCCTGCGCTGATCTTCGTCACGGGTGAGTGCCGTTGGCTCTCACCCGAGGCTCCGCCTTCCTACGACCCCGTGCCACCCACGGTGATCGCATCGATTTTCAGGGTCGGCTGACCGACACCCACCGGCACCGATTGCCCATCCTTGCCACAGGTTCCCACGCCGCTGTCCAGCGCCAGGTCGTTACCGACCATCGACACCTTGCTCATGGCTTCCGGGCCGTTGCCGATCAGCGTCGCCCCCTTGACCGGCGCGGTGATCTTGCCGTCCTCGATCAGGTAGGCCTCGCTGGTGGAGAACACGAACTTGCCGCTGGTGATATCGACCTGGCCACCGCCGAGGTTGGCGCAGTAGATGCCCCGCTTCACCGAAGCGATGATTTCCGCCGGATCGCTTTCGCCCCCCAGCATGTAGGTATTGGTCATGCGCGGCATCGGCAGGTGCGCGTAGGACTCGCGACGACCGTTGCCGGTCCGCGCCACGCCCATCAGCCGGGCATTCAACTTGTCCTGCATATAGCCCTTGAGCACGCCGTTTTCGATCAGCGTGGTGCACTCGGTCGGCGTGCCTTCGTCATCGACACTGAGGGAGCCGCGGCGCCCGGCCAGGGTGCCGTCATCGACGATGGTGCAGAGCTTGGACGCAACCCTCTCGCCCATCCGCCCGCTGTAGGCCGAACTGCCCTTGCGGTTGAAATCGCCTTCCAGGCCATGGCCGACCGCTTCGTGCAGCAGGACCCCGGACCAGCCGGAGCCGAGCACCACCGGCAAGGTACCGGCCGGAGCGGGAATCGCTTCCAGATTGACCAGTGCCTGGCGCAAGGCCTCGCGGGCATAGCCCATGGCGCGGTCTTCGCTGAGGAAATAACGGTAGTCGGTACGACCGCCGCCGCCATGCCCGCCACGCTCGCGCCGGCCGTTCTGCTCGACGATCACGCTGACATTGAAGCGCACCAGCGGGCGCACGTCCGCCGCCAGGCCGCCATCGGTGGAGGCGACGAGAATCCGTTCCCAGACCCCCGCCATGCTCACCGAGACCTGCTGGATACGCGGGTCCAGGGCACGGGTGGCGATGTCGACACGCTTGAGCAACTCGACCTTCTCGGCACGGGTCATGACATCCAGCGGGTTGTCAGGGGCGTAGAGCTGCGCCACATCCCGGGTGGAGAAAGCCTGCACCGTACCGTTCTGCCCGGCGCGGGAAATCGAGCGGGCCGCACGCGCGGCCGACCCCAGGGCTTCGAGGGTAATCGCGTTGCTGTAGGCGAAACCGGTTTTTTCACCGGACTGGGCACGCACGCCGACACCCTGGTCCAGGTTGAAACTGCCTTCCTTGACGATGCCGTCTTCGAGGGACCAGGACTCGGAAATCTGCCCCTGGAAATACAGGTCGGCGGCGTCGATGCCCGGACCGGCCAGGTCACCGAGGACCGATTGAAGGTTTTCGAGCGTCACGCCACCCGGCGCCAACAGGTGTTCACTGACTGAGGACAACAACTCGCTCATAGGTTTTGCGCCTTATTTCGTCATTCCGATGCAGGCCGCCGTGCGCCCTGCGAGAAAAAGCGCCGATGGCTCGCCACCGGCATTCGCGCCCGTATGGACGCCTGTTCAGTACTGTCGCGCTCGGCCAGCAACACCGCTTCGCCTTGATCCTGTTCAGCGACGATACGCCCCCACGGGTCGACGATCGCCGCATGGCCAAAGGTTTCCCGTGGCCCCGGGTGCACACCGCCCTGGGCGGCGGCCAACACATAACACTGGGTCTCGATGGCCCGTGCACGAATCAGGATGTCCCAATGCGCCGCGCCGGTCACCGCGGTAAACGCCGACGGCGCGGTGATCAGCTCGGCCCCGGCCTGGCGCAACTCGCTGTACAACTCGGGAAAGCGCAAGTCGTAGCACACGCTCAGGCCCAGCCGTCCGACCGGCGTATCGGCCACCACCACCCGGCTACCATGAGCATAGTCATCGGATTCGCGATAACGCCCACGATTATCCGCCACGTCGACATCGAACAGGTGCAGCTTGTCGTAGCGAGCCACCGTCTCACCCTGCTCGTCGACCAGCAACGAGCAGGCATTGGCCTTCGCCTGCGGCTGGTCGACCGGCGGTAGCGGCAAGGTGCCCGCCACTATCCATAACCTGAGGTCACGGGCGGTCTGTTTCAACCATGGCAGGATCGGCCCTTCGCCGAGTGCTTCGGCGCGACCGATGGCGGCGACATCCCGACGGCCCATGGCGGCGAAGTTTTCCGGCAGCACCGCCAGGCGCGCGCCGCCTTCGGCCGCTTGCTCGAGCAGGCGGCGGGCCTGGCTCAGGTTGGCCAGCACATCGCTCTGGCTGACCATCTGGATGACGGAGAAAGTCATGGCGCACTCCTTGAAAGGTAGGCAACCATGCTACTCCATGGCGCTCTACTTGGACTTCTCAAAAGGCTTGTCGAAGGTGATTTTCGGTTCTTTCCACGGGCCGGTGACGCTGTACTTCACGCTGGCGAAGCGGGCGACCCGGTCGCCGATCAGCTTGTCGATCAGGAACAGCGCACCGCCGATGGCCGGGGCACCGACGATCAAGGCGGCGATCGGCAGGTTGTTGGTCACCGGCAAGGTCACCAGCAGCTTGGCATCGACCCGGTCGGCCACCATGTCCAGCGTGCCATTGAGCTCGAGATTGCTCGACGGTCCGGTCAGGGTGATCGGATCGCGGGTGACATAGACGCCATCGCTGGCCACCAGCAGCCCCTTGACCCGGTCATAGCTCAGGCCTTTTCCGAGCAGGTCGGAGAAGTCCAGGCGCAGCCGACGGCCGATGGAGTTGAAGTTCAGCAGGCCGAACACCCGCAGTGCCTGGGCCCCGCCCTCGACTTCGACGAACTGGCCCTTGCGCAGGGTCGCATCCAGGCTGCCGGAGAAACGCTTGAGCCCGACCCAGGCCGGCGAGCCGGGCCAGCGACCGTCGACATCGAGGTGGAAATCCTCGCTGGTCACGGTCGGCGCGAAGCTCCAGGCCTTCAGCACATCCGCCAGGTTCTTGCCTTCCACACGACCGTTGATCCAGCTGTTGCTGCTGCCCGGTACGCCTTCCCAGCCACCGTTGCCCTGGAGTTGCATGCCCTTGAGGCCCAGGTCGAGATCGTTGAGCCTGACTCCCTTGGGCGTAGGCCGGGCCTTGAGCGACCACGCCCCGACCAGGTCCTGGCCCTGGAACAGTTGGTCGATGCTGATATCCAGCGCCGGGATCTGCCGCGGATCCGCCGAGGCCAGCGGGTCCGGGGCATTTTCATCGGCCACCACGCTCGGATCCGGTGCCGGCAATCGCACGTAGGCCAGCTTGACGCCGATCGGTGCGCCCTTGGCATCCGGCAGGGTCACGCTGCCCTTGGCCTGCTGGCTATCGATCATCAGGCCCCAGGCCGTGGCGCTGCGGGCCATCTGCAGGCTCACCTGGTCGAAACGGGTACCAAAGCCGGTGAGCTTGTCGACCTTGAAGTCGGCGCTGCTGAGCAGCTGCTTGGCATTGCCGCCGGGATCCTGGCCGGCATAACGGTCAACCACCGCTTTCCACGGCTCCAGGTCCAGTTCCGAGAGCACGCCACGCACGCGCAACCCCTTGGTCGTCGGCAGCTGGGCATCGCCATCACCGAGGAACAGTTCGCCACGACCGTCGCCAAACTTGCCGCCCGGCGCGGCAAAGGTGAAGTTCGCCAGCTCGCCATAGTCGAACCAGTAGCGGCGCTCGGCACCTTGCAGGGTCATGCGGAACACGCTGTCGCGGCCCTGGCTGGCCGGCATGCCAAAGGGCGCGGGCAGGTCGACGGCAACGCCCTTGAGGTTGGAGTTGATGATCAACTGGCTGTCGGCGCCGTCGAGGTTCAACTGCAACTGATAGGGCAGGTCACCGGTGACCGGCAGCGGCTGGCTGACACCCAGCCAGTCGGTGAGTTTCTTGATCGCCACCTGGCCCTTGGCGGTGACCCGGGTACCGAGATCCCCGGGCTTGCCGACGGCAGCGATCTGCGCGGTGATGGGCCGGTCGAATGCCTGGGCGGTGATCGCGTCGCCGCTCAAGCCCTTGGCACTGTCAAAACGGAAAGCGCCCTTGAGCTGGGTCAGCTCCAGGGCCGGATCGGCCAGTTTCAGCCGCGCCTTGTCGGTGGCGAAATCCACCAGGATCTTCGGCTCCTCGCCTTTCTCCAGGGGAATATCCAGCTTGACCTGGCCTTTCAGCTCACCTTCGCCCTGCCAGCCGGCAAAGGTCGCGGCGGTGCCGATCGGTGCTTCCTGGAGAATCTTCAGGCCATCGCCCAGGCCGCCGGCAAAACCACCGTCGAGAAACATGTGCGGGGCCTTGCCCTGCGACGAGTGGGGAATGTTGACCACGACATCACTGACCTGGGTGTCGAGCAACTGGCCCTTGCTGGCCTTGATCCGCACCCCACTGTTTTCGATGAAGACATCGCCGCTGACCTTGCTGACATGCGGCCAACCCGGCTGAAACGCCAGCTCGGCGTCATGGACCTTGAAGAACAGGCTGATATTCTGCGCGGCGGCCACGGCATCATGGTCCAGCGAACCCTGGTACTGGAAGAAGCCCTGTTCCACCGCGCCATGGAGGATCGAGGTGCGCAGCCACTCGTCCAGAGACGGACTCAGCACCGCCGGCAGGTATTTCGGAGTAAAGCGCCCGTCCCCGTCCACCAGGCCGACCCGCAGGTCCATGTAGTCTTCCTGGTCACGCTCGAAATGCAGGCGGATCAGGAAGTCGGCGGCGATCTTGCCTTCTTCCCCCAGCACCTTGATATAGGGGGCGATCAGGGTGAACCCCTGCTGGTCGAGTTTCCAGGTCAGGCGGGCGTTGGCCTGGATGTACTGCCAGGGCTTGTTGAAGATCGGATACAGGAACAGCGAGAAGTCCTTGCTGTCCATGCGCAGTTCACCCTGGCCGAGGTCGCCGCTGATGCTGCCGCTGACATTGCGCGCCGCCGGCGCACCGTGATAGGCGTCGAAACCGACCCGCTCCAGGTTGGCCTCGAAGCTGAGACGGCGGTCACCGGTTTCCTGGGGACGGTAATCGAGCAGCACGTTGCGCAAGGCACCGGTGACCTTCAGGTGATCGATGACGGTCGCCAGGCCTTCCGGCAGCGGTGCCAGGCCATCGAGCAACGGCGTGATCGGCGTCAGGTCGAGGCGGTCGGCCTGCACATGCCACAACTCCCCGGCCTTGTCGGTCGCCGCCGTCTGCTGCAATTGCAGATGGGACTCCCAGCGGGTCTTGCCCAGGTTCATCGCCAGGGAGTCGAGCAACAGGCTGAAACCCTGGTCGTTGCGCTGCAGGTAGGCGTTGAGGGCCAGGTTCTCGATCTTCACCGGCTTGCGGTCGGCGTAGGCACCGCGAAATTGCGGGGCATTGAGACGTGCCACGGCGCTTTGCACCGTGCCATCGGCCCACTTCAACCAGAATTCGCCGCCGGCCTTGAGCTCGGCGACGTTCCATTTCTGTTTCAGGCTCGCCGGCAACCAGCGCGCCCAGTCGCTCTGCGGCAGGCTCAGGTAGGCGTCGGCGGAACCCTGGCGCCAGGCGCCGGCCTGCAAACGGGTACTCAGGTTGAACGCCAGGGGCTGGCCATCGGGCAGGGTCAGGCGCATGTCGAGGCGCTGGCGGGACAGGCCGGTCTGCAGGTTCAGGCCGACATAGGTCAGGGTCAGCGGCGATTCGCCGAACGGTTCCAGGGTCACCTGGCTATCCAGCACCGACAGTTGCGCGACCATCTGCAGGCGGTTCAGCAGTTGCTCGGGGTCCAGCGGCTGGCCGTCCGATCGGGGCAATCCTTCGAGGGCCCACTGACCCTCCTTGTCCTGCCGCAGGTTCAACTGCAGGCCATTGAGCTCCAGACGGGCAATGCGCACTTCGCGGGCCAGCAGGCTGGCCCAGATATCCGGGATCACCTGCACCTGGTCCAGGCGCAACGCCGAAACACCGGCACCGACCGTCACATCGTGGGCCAGCAGCACCGGCGCCAGGCCGCTCCAGCGCCCTTCCAGGCTGCCGATGGACAGCGGCATGCCCAGCGCGGCCTGCGCCTTGCCCTCGACATCGGCGCGGTACTCGGCCACCAGCGGCACGAACTGCCGCCCCAGGCTGGCATACAAGGCCACCAGCACCAGCAACAACGCACAGATACCCAGGCCCCAGCGGGTCAACGCGGCGACAAAGCGTGTCAGACGCTCCATGTCAGTGGCCCCTCAGGCAAGGTTCGATCAACAGGCCAACGCCAGCCAGCATGGACAGTGTATGTACAGAGCAGGGAATCAGAGCAGCACCACGTCGTATTGTTCCTGGGAATACATGGTTTCGACCTGGAAACGGATGGTCCGTCCGATAAACCCCTCCAGCTCCGCGACATTGCCCGACTCTTCATCCAGCAGGCGGTCAACGACTTTCTGGTTGGCCAACACTCTATAACCTTCGGCCTGATAGGCACGGGCCTCCCGCAGGATCTCGCGGAAAATCTCGTAACAAACCGTCTCCGGGGTCTTCAGCTTGCCGCGCCCCTGGCAACTGCTGCACGGCTCGCAGAGCACCTGCTCAAGACTTTCGCGGGTGCGCTTGCGGGTCATCTGCACCAGGCCCAGCTCGGTGATCCCAATGATGTTGGTCTTGGCGTGATCGCGTTCCAGCTGTTTTTCCAGGGTCCGCAGCACCTGGCGCTGGTGCTCTTCGTCTTCCATGTCGATGAAGTCGATGATGATGATCCCGCCGAGGTTGCGCAGGCGCAGTTGGCGGGCAATCGCGGTAGCCGCTTCGAGATTGGTCTTGAAGATGGTTTCTTCGAGGTTGCGATGACCGACAAAGGCCCCGGTGTTGACGTCGATGGTGGACATGGCTTCCGCCGGGTCGACCACCAGGTAGCCGCCGGACTTGAGCGGCACCTTGCGCTCCAGGGCTTTCTGGATCTCGTCCTCGACACCGTAGAGGTCGAAGATCGGCCGCTCGCCGGGATAGTGTTCGAGACGATCGGCAATTTCCGGCATCAACTCGGCGACGAACTGCGTGGTCTTCTGGAAGGTTTCCCGGGAGTCGATGCGGATCTTCTCGATCTTCGGGCTGACCAGGTCACGCAGGGTCCGCAGCGCCAGACCGAGGTCCTCGTAGATGACATTGGGCGCACCGATGGTCTTGATCTGCGCGCCGATCTGATCCCAGAGCCGGCGCAGGTAGCGGATATCCATCATGATCTCGTCAGCCCCCGCCCCTTCGGCGGCGGTGCGCAGGATAAAGCCACCGGCTTCCTTGATGCCTTCCTGGGCCACGCAATCGCTGACGACCTTCTTCAACCGGTCGCGCTCGGCTTCCTCTTCGATCTTCAGCGAAATGCCGACATGGGCGGTACGCGGCATGTACACCAGGTAACGCGAGGGAATCGACAGTTGCGTGGTCAGGCGCGCGCCCTTGGTACCGATGGGGTCCTTGGTGACTTGCACCACCAGGCTCTGCCCTTCGTGAACCAGGGCGCTGATGCTTTCCACCGCCGGGCCTTCGCGCATGGAAATTTCCGAGGCATGGATAAAGGCCGCCCGATCCAGCCCGATATCGACGAACGCCGCCTGCATGCCCGGCAGGACCCGCACCACCTTGCCCTTGTAGATATTGCCGACGATACCGCGCTTCTGCGTACGCTCGACATGCACCTCTTGCAACACACCGTTTTCTACCACCGCCACGCGCGATTCCATCGGCGTGATGTTGATCAGGATCTCTTCACTCATGGCTGGGTCTCGTTCAGGCGTGTTCACAATAATTGCCGTTCACTGGAGTGCGGCAATCAGCGCACGATAAGGTTTTGCCAACAGGGTATGCCGAAATGGCCGAGCAGTTCTGCGGTTTCGCACACCGGCAAGCCCACCACGCCCGAATAGCTGCCGTTCAGACCCTCGACGAAAACCGCGGCAAGGCCTTGAATGGCATAGCTTCCAGCCTTGTCCCGAGGCTCGCCGCTGGACCAGTAGGCAGATGCCTCTTCTGTTTTGATCGTACGAAATTTCACCAGGCTGCGAACCACCCGCGACTCGCACCGATCACCGTCCAACAGCGCGATGGCGGTGAGCACTTCGTGCTCGCGAGCGGACAATGCCAGCAGCGTGGCCACTGCATCCGCCTCATCCAGCGGCTTGCCGAGAATCCGTCCGTCCAGCACCACGGCGGTATCGGCACCCAGCACACAGAACGGCGCCGCGACCTGGCGACTCGCCAACAGGCCCTGGCCGGCTGCCGCCTTGCCGCGCGCCAGGCGCTCGACATAGGCCGCCGGCGTCTCATCCATCAGGGGAGTTTCATCGATATCCGCGCTGATCGCGGTGAAAGGCACGCCGATCTGGGTGAGCAGTTCACGCCGACGCGGCGAGCCGGAGGCCAGGTAGAGCGGGGTCATGGGGACATCTCCGTGTCGGGGCGCTTTATCGGGGCTCTTCATCAGCATCAGCATCATCACCAGCTCACGGGCATTCGACGCGATCGGTCAGTTGACCTTGTAGCGTCGACGCAGCCCGCGCAAACCGAAGCTGATCCACGGCCAGAGCAAGGCACTGACCAGCGCCGGCAGCACCAGCGCCAGGGTCGGCTGGCGGTTGCCGGTCAGGGCGCTGAGCCACAGCTGCACCAGCTGCGCCAGGCCGAAGATCACCAGGATCACCAGGCTCTGCTGCCACATCGGGAACATGCGCAGGCGCTGTTGCAGCGACAGCACCAGGAAGGTGATCAATGTAAGGATCAAGGCGTTCTGCCCGAGCAGGGTGCCGTAGAGCACGTCCTCGGCCAGGCCCAGCAGGAATGCGGTGACCATGCCGATCTTGTGCGGCAGGTACAGCGACCAGAAAGCCAGCAGCAACGCCAGCCACAGCGGACGGAGGATTTCCATGAACTGCGGCAACGGCGAGACACTGAGTAGCAGGCCGACGGCAAAGGTCAGCCAGACGATCCAGCCATTACGCGAAAGAGTAGCGCCCGCCATTATTCCTCCTGCCGTTGGGTGGACGGTGCAGCCGCGGGCGGCTTGGCCGCTGGCTTGGTGGCCGCAGGTTTGACGGTCGCCGGCTTGGGTGCCGGTGTCGCATGGGCCGGGGCGCTGGTGCTGGTGGCATGCGCCGGTGGCTTGCTCGCCGGGGCTGGCGCCGCAGGTGCCGCGCTCGCCGCAGCCGCCGCAGCAGCCGGTTTCGGTACGGTCGCCGGAACGATCGGCGCACCGTCGCCCTGCTTGTCGGCTTCCTGGGCCTGGGCCGCTTCGTTGGCGCGCTCTTCCGGGGTACGGCTGTCGCTGAACACCAGCAGCAGGTAGCGACTGCGGTTGAGGGCGGCGGTCGGCACGGCGCGGACAATGGCGAAAGGCTGGCCGGAGTCGTGAATCACTTCCTTGACCGTCGCCACCGGGTAACCGGCCGGGAAGCGCTGGCCCAGGCCGGAGCTGACCAGCAGGTCGCCCTCCTTGATGTCGGCGGTGTCGGCGACGTGGCGCAGTTCCAGGCGCTCGGGGTTGCCAGTACCGCTGGCGATGGCGCGCAAACCGTTGCGGTTGACCTGCACCGGAATGCTGTGGGTGGTGTCGGTGAGCAACAGGACGCGGGAGGTGTACGGCATCAACTCAACCACCTGGCCCATGAGGCCACGGGCATCGAGCACCGGTTGACCAAGTACCACGCCATCGCGCTCACCCTTGTTGATGATGATGCGATGGGTGAACGGGTTGGGGTCCATGCCGATCAATTCGGCGACTTCGACCTTCTCGTTGACCAGCGCCGACGAGTTGAGCAATTCGCGCAGGCGCACGTTCTGCTCGGTCAGGGCCGCGAGTTTCTGCAGGCGCCCTTGCAGCAGCAGGTTTTCGGTCTGGAGTTTTTCGTTCTCGGCGACCAGTTCGGTACGACTGCCGAACTGACTGGCCACGCCTTGCCACAACCGTTGCGGCAGGTCGGTAATCCAGTATGACTGCATCAGCACCAGCGACATCTGGCTGCGCACGGGCTTGAGCAGTGTGAAACGGGCATCGACCACCATCAGCGCGACCGATAGCACGACCAGCACCAACAAGCGCACGCCCAATGAGGGGCCTTTGGCGAAAAGCGGTTTAATAAGCCGCTCCTCCCAGGCAATGAGTCATTTTATTCATACGGCATCAAACCGGCCTGGATGAAGATTGACAGAAGATAAACGCAACAGGCAGCACTGCAAAGTGCTGCCTGTGAACGAACCATCATAGAGCCTGCCAGCGAACTCACTCGCTGGAAAGCAGGTCCATGGTGTGCTTATCCATCATTTCCAGGGCACGACCGCCACCACGGGCAACACAGGTCAGCGGATCTTCGGCGACGATCACCGGCAGGCCGGTTTCCTGGGCCAGCAGCTTGTCGAGGTCACGCAGCAACGCGCCACCACCGGTCAGCACCAGGCCACGCTCGGCGATGTCCGAGGCCAGCTCCGGAGGCGACTGCTCCAGGGCGCTCTTCACCGCCTGGACGATGGTCGCCAGGGATTCCTGCAGGGCTTCCAGCACTTCGTTGGAATTGAGGGTAAAGGCACGTGGCACGCCTTCGGCCAGGTTACGGCCGCGAACGTCGACTTCACGGACTTCGCCGCCCGGGTAGGCCGTACCGATTTCCTGCTTGATGCGCTCGGCGGTGGATTCGCCGATCAGGCTGCCGTAGTTGCGGCGCACGTAGGTGATGATCGCTTCGTCGAAACGGTCGCCACCAACCCGTACGGATTCGGCATAGACCACGCCGTTCAGGGAGATCAGCGCGATTTCAGTGGTACCGCCACCGATATCGACGACCATCGAGCCACGGGCTTCTTCAACCGGCAGGCCGGCACCGATCGCGGCGGCCATCGGCTCTTCGATCAGGAAGACTTCGCGGGCACCGGCACCGAGGGCCGATTCACGGATCGCACGGCGCTCGACCTGGGTCGATTTGCACGGCACGCAGATCAGCACGCGAGGGCTTGGCTGCAGGAAGCTGTTTTCGTGAACCTTGTTGATGAAGTACTGCAGCATCTTTTCGCAGACGCTGAAGTCGGCGATCACGCCGTCCTTCATCGGACGAATGGCAGCAATGTTGCCCGGCGTACGACCGAGCATGCGCTTGGCTTCGGTACCGACGGCAACGACACTCTTCTGATTGCCATGGGTGCGAATCGCAACGACCGATGGCTCATTCAGGACGATACCGCGCTCGCGCACGTAGATAAGGGTGTTGGCTGTGCCCAGGTCGATGGAGAGATCGCTGGAAAACATGCCACGCAGTTTCTTGAACATTGGAAAGGGACCCTGGGCAACGCGTGGGTAAAAAAGTGCGGCAAACTCTAACAACGACGGGGATTTTGGGCAAGGCGCCAATATGTTAAATTAGGCGTTTTTCCGAGCACCATCCCATACAATCGCGGCCATGTGACCGTAAAAATGCGGTAGTGTTCCGATAATCCCGGATCAGTACGAAAACTAGTCGAGCGGCGATCGAGCGTGTTTTCAACGCAGCATGATCGTCGCGCAGGCAATTTCCGTGCAGAGCCTAACACACGGACAGCTTCCATTTTGTTTTCCACTGGAGATTCCCATGGCGCTTGACCGCTCCGACGTGGAAAAAATCGCTCACCTGGCCCGCCTGGGCCTGGTCGAAGCCGATCTTCCACGCACCACCGAAGCCCTGAACAGCATTCTGGGTCTGGTCGACCAGATGCAGGCTGTCGATACCGACGGTATCGAACCCCTTGCCCACCCTCTGGAAGCGAGCCAGCGCCTGCGCGCCGACGCCGTCACGGAGCGAAATAACCGCGAGGCTTATCAGTCCATCGCACCAGCGGTCGAAAACGGCCTGTACCTGGTTCCGAAAGTCATCGACTAAAGGGAAAGAGCCTGCAATGCATCAATTGACTCTGGCCGAGATCGCCCGCGGACTCGCCGACAAGAAGTTTTCCGCCGAAGAGCTGACCCGGACCCTGCTGGCGCGCATCGCCCAGCTCGATCCGCAGATCAACAGCTTTATCAGCTTGACCGAAGAACTGGCCCTGCAACAGGCCAAGGCTGCCGACGTACGGCGCGCCAACGGCGAGAACGGTGCCCTGCTCGGCGCGCCGATCGGCCACAAGGACCTGTTCTGCACCCAGGGCGTGCGAACCAGTTGCGGCTCGAAGATGCTCGACAACTTCAAGGCGCCCTACGACGCCACCGTGGTTGCCAAACTGGCCGCTGCCGGCGCCGTGACGCTGGGCAAGACCAACATGGACGAATTCGCCATGGGTTCGGCCAACGAGTCGAGCTACTACGGCAAGGTCAGAAACCCGTGGAATCTGGAACACGTACCAGGCGGCTCGTCCGGTGGTTCTGCCGCCGCCGTGGCCGCACGCCTGTTGCCTGCCGCCACCGCGACCGACACCGGCGGTTCGATCCGCCAGCCGGCGGCGTTCACCAACCTCACCGGGCTGAAACCGACCTACGGTCGCGTTTCGCGCTGGGGCATGATCGCCTACGCCTCCAGCCTCGACCAGGGTGGCCCGCTGGCCCGCACCGCCGAAGACTGCGCCCTGCTGCTGCAAGGCATGGCCGGCTTCGACCCGCAGGACTCCACCAGCATCGATGAACCGGTCCCGGACTACAGCGCCGGCCTGAACGACTCGATCCAGGGCCTGCGCATCGGCGTGCCGAAGGAATACTTCAGCGCCGGTCTCGACCCGCGCATCGCCGAACGGGTGCACGACAGCGTCAAGGAGCTGGAAAAGCTCGGCGCGGTGATCAAGGAAATCAGCCTGCCGAACAACCAGCACGCGATTCCAGCCTACTACGTGATCGCCCCGGCCGAAGCCTCGTCCAACCTGTCGCGTTTCGACGGCGTGCGCTTCGGTTATCGCTGCGAAGAGCCCAAGGACCTCGAAGACCTGTACAAACGCTCCCGTGGCGAAGGTTTCGGCGCGGAAGTGCAGCGTCGGATCATGGTCGGTGCCTATGCCCTGTCGGCCGGCTACTACGACGCCTATTACCTCAAGGCGCAGAAAATCCGTCGCCTGATCAAGAACGACTTCATGAGCGCCTTCAACGAGGTCGACGTCATTCTCGGCCCGACCACGCCCAACCCGGCCTGGAAGATCGGCGCCAAGAACAACGATCCGGTCGCCGAGTATCTGGAAGACTTCTACACCATCACCGCCAACCTCGCGGGTCTGCCGGGCTTGTCCATGCCTGCGGGCTTCGTCGACGGCTTGCCGGTCGGCGTGCAATTGCTTGCCCCGTATTTCCAGGAAGGCCGCTTGCTCAACGTTGCGCACCAGTATCAGTTGAACACTGACTGGCACACCCGCACCCCCCAGGGGTTTTGAAGCCGCTGCGCCCGGTAATGCTGCGTTGAAAGCTGACGCGTAATGCTCATTGACTAAGGTCAACTGCGCTTACTCGTCAGCCTTCGCCTTGCCTTACCTTCGCTCGCAACGCTTCAAACGTCCCCTGGCAAGATTTCGAGGAGTAACACCATGCAATGGGAAGTCGTGATCGGGCTGGAGATTCATACCCAGCTCGCCACCCAATCGAAGATATTCTCCGGCAGCTCGACCACCTTCGGCTCCGAGCCCAACACCCAGGCCAGCCTGGTTGACCTGGGCATGCCGGGCGTGTTGCCGGTGCTGAACGAAGAAGCCGTGCGCATGGCCGTGAAATTCGGCCTGGCAATCGACGCCGAGATCGGCCAGCACAACGTGTTCGCCCGCAAGAACTACTTCTACCCGGACCTGCCCAAGGGCTACCAGATCAGCCAGATGGAACTGCCGATCGTCGGCAAGGGCCACCTGGACATCACCCTGGAAGACGGCACGGTCAAGCGTGTCGGGATCACCCGGGCGCACCTGGAAGAAGATGCCGGCAAGAGCCTGCACGAAGAATTCAGCGGTTCCACCGGTGTCGACCTGAACCGCGCCGGCACGCCGCTGCTGGAAATCGTCTCCGAGCCGGATATGCGCAGCGCCAAGGAAGCCGTGGCCTATGTCAAGGCGATCCACGCGCTGGTGCGCTACCTGGGCATCTGCGACGGCAACATGGCCGAAGGTTCGCTGCGTTGCGACTGCAACGTGTCGGTACGGCCGAAGGGCCAGGTCGAATTCGGCACCCGCTGCGAGATCAAGAACGTCAACTCGTTCCGCTTCATCGAGAAGGCGATCAACACTGAAGTCCAGCGCCAGATCGAACTGATCGAAGACGGCGGCAAGATCATCCAGCAGACCCGCCTGTACGATCCGAACAAGGACGAGACCCGCGCCATGCGCAGCAAGGAGGAAGCCAACGACTACCGTTACTTCCCCGATCCGGACCTGTTGCCGGTGGTCATCGAGGATGCGTTCCTCGATGCCGTGCGCGCCAACCTGCCCGAACTGCCGCCGCAGAAACGCGAGCGCTTCCAGTCCCAGTACGGCCTGTCGCTGTATGACGCCAGCGTACTGGCCTCGAGCCGCGAGCAGGCGGACTACTTCGAGCAGGTCGCGAACATCGGCGGCGACGCCAAGCTGGCGGCCAACTGGGTCATGGTCGAGCTGGGCAGCCTGCTGAACAAGCTGGGCGTGGAAATCGACCAGGCGCCGGTGACGGCCGAGCAGTTGGGCGGCATGTTGTTGCGGATCAAGGACAACACCATTTCCGGCAAGATCGCCAAGACCGTCTTCGAAGCCATGGCCAACGGCGAAGGCAACGCCGACCAGGTGATTGAGGCCCGTGGCCTGAAGCAGGTGACCGACAGCGGCGCCATCGAGAAGGTCCTGGACGAAGTCCTCGCGGCCAACGCCGAGCAGGTCGAACAGTACCGGGCGGCGGACGAGGCCAAGCGCGGCAAGATGTTCGGCTTCTTTGTCGGCCAGGCGATGAAAGCCTCCAAGGGCAAGGCCAACCCGCAACAGGTGAACGAATTGCTGAAAAGCAAGCTCGAAGGCTGATAGCGGCGCGGCCGGCAACGGCCGCTCCCGCCAGCCTTGCATGCCTGTCCACTGCGGGAACGGGCTTGCCCGCGAATACGATGGCGCAGATACATCGTCTTCGCGGGCAAGCCCGCTCCCACAGGCAGGCCTACCCCATGCTCCGCCGTGGGAACGATCACTGTAGGGAGTGCCCCCGATGAAACGCCTGCTTGGCGCCTGCGCCCTCCTCACCCTGCTGGCCGGTTGCGCCACTCACGATATCGACCCGCGCGGCTACAATGAAACCGGCATGGCGTCCTACTATGGCGCCCGGCACCACGGCAAACGTACCGCCAGCGGCGAACCGTTCGACCAGCACGGCCTGACCGCCGCCCATCGCCAACTGCCCTTCGGCACCCGGGTAAAAGTCACCAACCTCGCCAATGACCGCAGCGTCGTGGTCCGTATCAACGACCGTGGCCCCCATACCCGTGGGCGCCTGATCGACCTTTCACGGGAAGCGGCCGAGCAGTTGGGTATGCTGCAAAGCGGCACCGCGCGCGTTCGTGTACAAAGCCTCAACGACTGACTTCGGGAGCCCCCGCCATTTTCGGATTGACCGCCCTGCCGCTCCTGAGCCTGATCCAACTGCTCGGCGGCCTGTTACTGCTGATCGTCGGCGCCGAACTGCTGGTGCGTGCGGCCGTGCGCCTGGCGGCAAGCCTGCGGGTGCGCCCGCTGCTGATCGGCCTGACCATCGTCGCCTTCGGCAGCAGCGCGCCGCAGATGGCCGTCAGCCTGCAGGCGGCCTTTTATGAAAACGCCGATATCGCGGTCGGCAGCGTGATCGGCGGCAATATCTTCAACACCCTGGTGACCCTCGGCCTCTCGGCGCTGATCATCCCCTTGCGGGTCTCGCGCCAGTTGGTGCGCCTGGATATCCCGCTGATGATCGTCGCCAGCCTGCTGGTCTTCGGCCTGGCCTTCAACGAAGAGCTGAGCCGTTTCGACGGCGTGCTGATGCTGGTGATTTTCGCCCTGTACCTGGGCTTGCTGCTGCGTACCTCGCAGCACAACCAGCATGCCCATCATCACCCCGGGCATCCCCATGACCGCCCGCGCGCGCCCTGGGTCAGCAGCGTGACCTGGATGCTGCTGGGCCTGGCCCTGCTGACGCTCGCCGGTCACCTGCTGCTGGATGCGGCGGTGGACGTCGCCACCGAGCTGGGCCTGTCCGAACGTATCATCGGACTGACCGTGGTCGCCGTCGGCACCTCGTTGCCGCAACTGGCCACTTCGCTGATCGCCGCCTTCCGCGGCCAGCGGGATATCGCCGTCGGCAACGTGATCGGCGGCAATCTGTTCAACCTGCTGGGGGTACTGGGCGTCACGGCCCTGATCGCCCCGGAACCCTTGTCGGTGTCGCCCAACGCCCTGTCGTTCGACCTGCCGGTCATGCTCGGCGTCGCGGCGTTGTGCTGGCCGGTGTTCTACTCCGGTTATCGCATCACCCGCGCCGAAGGCCTGCTGTTTCTCGGCCTGTACCTGGCCTACGGCCTGCATGTGGTGTGGTTCACCACCGGCATGCCGATGGCGGTGCGCCTGGAACACCTGATGCTGTTTTTCATCCTGCCGGCGCTGCTGGCGTACCTGCTGTTCAGTACGCTGCGGGCCTGGCGTCGCCAACACTCATAGGAGCCACTGCAATGACCGATCAGAAGAAACCTGGTGTCGAGATGCGTCGTCAGGTGATGGGCGATGTATTCGTCGACCGTGCCCTGGGCAATGCCACCGAGTTCAGCCAGCCGCTGCAGGATTTCGTCAACGAACACGCCTGGGGCAGCGTCTGGAACCGCGAAGGCCTGCCGCTCAAGACCCGCAGCCTGATCACCCTCGCGGCGCTGACCGCGCTCAAGTGTCCGCAGGAACTCAAGGGCCACGTACGCGGCGCCTTGAACAATGGCTGTACCGTCGAGGAAATCCGCGAAGCGCTGCTGCACTGCGCGGTGTATGCCGGCGTGCCAGCAGCCATCGATGCGTTCCGCGCGGCCCAGGAAGTGATCGACGCCTACCAGACAGCGGACTGAGTGCGACCGCCGGCGGCTGGGCCTGCCGTCAGATCCAGCCGCCCCACTGCAACACGAAGATGCCGATATTGGTCGTGATCGCCGCCATCAGCGTGGTGATCACGATAATCGCCGCCGCCAGTTCATGATTGCCATTGGCCGCCCGGGCCATGACGAAGCTGGCCGCCGCCGTCGGGCTGCCGAAGTAGAGAAACAGAATCCCCAGTTCCGCGCCGCGAAAGCCGCAAAGCCATGCGCCCAGGGTCGCGATGATCGGCATGCCGACCATTTTCACCAGGCTCGCGCTCAGGGCCATGTCGCCGCTCTTGCGCAATGCCGCCAGGGACAAGGTGCCGCCAATGCAGATCAGCGCCAGCGGCAGGGTCATCTGCGCCAGGTAGTTGCCGGAGGTTTCCAGCCAGCCAGGCAGGCCGATCTGCCAGTACGCAAAGGGCGCGGCGGCGATCACGCTGATGATCAGCGGGTTGCTGAACACGCTTTTGCAGATGCTCCAGGGATCGGACTTGATCACCGGGCTATAGACCGCCAGGACAATGGTCGACAGGGTGTTGTAGAACAGGATCACCAGCGCCGCGAGGATCGCCCCGAGGGAAATCCCGTAGTCGCCGTACATGCTGGCGGCCAGGGCCAGGCCGATCACCCCGTTGTTGCCGCGAAAGGCCCCCTGGGTATAGATGCCCCGGTCTTCCTTCGGACAACGCCAGATCGCCCACCCCCAGGAACCGGCGAACCCCACCAGCGTGGCAATGGCGAAATACCCCAGCACCGCGGGCTTCAGGGCCGAATGCAGGTCGGCGTGGAGGATCCCGAGGAACAGCAGCGCCGGCATGGTGACGTTGAATACCAGCGCCGACGCGGTGTGGATGAAGTTGTCGTTGATCCAGCCAACGCGCTTGAGCGCCACGCCCAGGAACAGCATGGCGAACACCGGCGCGGTGATGGTGAGAGTGCCGAGAAAGATCGCCAGCATGCCGTAGAAACCCATAGCCTGTCGTTAGTCGGCTAATGATACGGCAAAGCATGGGGTTTCAGTCGAACTGCGCGCGCATCCAGGCCTGGTAAGCGGCGACCTGCGCCTCGCCTTCACGGGGCGCCCAGGTCGCCATCTCGCCCTCGCCCACCGGGCGATACGGGCCGGCCTTGCACTCGAACATCACCGTGTCGGGCTCCAGCACCACCAACCCGTGGAACACCCCGGCCGGCAGGTCGACGGCCGGGCAGTCACCGCCCGCCTGCAGGACACGACGGGTCACCACTTGCCCGTCCTCGTCGAACACCAGCAGACCCAGGCTGCCCTTGAGCACCAGCAGGGTCTCGGCCTTGTCCGCGCTCAAATGCCGGTGCGGCGGGACATAGGTATTGGGCTGCAGGCCGACCGCCATGCGATGGCATGGCTCGTCCATCTGGTGAAAGTTGTGGTGCGTGCGTCCACGCGGGCTGGCCGCGGCCTTGCTGGCCAGGTCGGCAAACAGGGCCTGATCGAGAAAACTCGGCGCGGCCATGGCTTACATGCCCTTGACGGCAAAGATGCCGGCAGCGTTGCGCCAGTAGCCCTTGTAGTCCATGCCGTAGCCGAAGATGTACCGGTCGATGCATGGCAGACCGACATAATCGGCCTTCAGGTCAGGACGCGCCTTGCGGTCGTGGTCCTTGTCGATCAGCACGGCCGTGTGCACCTTGCGGGCACCGGCATGCTTGCAGAAGTCGATGATCGCGCCCAGGGTGTGGCCCTCGTCGAGGATGTCGTCGATGATCAGCACGTCACGGTCGATGAACGAGACTTCCGGCTTGGCTTTCCAGAACAGGTCGCCGCCGCTGGTTTCGTTGCGATAGCGGGTCGCGTGCAGGTAGGACGCTTCCAGCGGGAAATCGAGGTGGGTCAGCAATTTGCCGGAGAAGATCAGGCCGCCGTTCATCACGCAGAACACCACCGGATTGCGCTCGGCCAGGTCGGCATTGATCTGCGCGCCGACCCGGGCGATGGCCGCTTCGACTTCGTCGTTGGTGTACAGGCAGTCGGCTTCGCGCATGACTTGACGGATATGCTCGAGATCAGCGGACATGGCGCTCTCCATAGATGCTTGGGTAGGGCTTGTGCAGGGAGCTGCGCAAGAAAAGCCGGCAAAGGTACGCACCCGGCAGGGTCAGATCAAGCGTTTCTGGACTAACGTATTACCGTTCTATAGGACATCTTCCCCGGATAGATTAATCTAGGGCGGTTTTTTTGCCCGCCGTCGGAGCCTTTCCCCATGCCCATCCGTGAGATCCGCCATCCGCTGATCCGTCACAAGCTCGGCCTTATGCGCCGCGCTGACATTAGCACGAAGAACTTCCGTGAGCTTGCCCAGGAAGTCGGTGCATTGCTGACCTATGAGGCGACCAAGGACCTGCCCCTCGAAACCTATGACATCGAAGGCTGGTGCGGCACCGTACAGGTCGAGAAAATCGCAGGGAAGAAAATCACCGTGGTGCCGATCCTGCGCGCCGGTATCGGCATGCTCGAAGGCGTGCTCAGCCTGATCCCGGGCGCCAAGGTCAGTGCCGTGGGCGTGGCCCGCAACGAGGAAACCCTCGAAGCCCACACCTACCTGGAAAAACTGGTCCCGGAAATCGACGAACGCCTGGCGATGATCATCGACCCGATGCTCGCCACCGGTGGCTCGATGGTCGCGACCATCGACCTGCTGAAGAAAGCCGGTTGCAAGGACATCCGCGCGATGGTCCTGGTCGCGGCTCCCGAAGGCATCGCCGTGGTCGAGAAAGCCCACCCGGACGTGACCATCTACACCGCCTCCATCGATCAGAAACTGAACGAGCACGGCTACATCATCCCGGGCCTGGGCGATGCCGGTGACAAGATCTTCGGCACCAAGCAGAAGGACGCCTGACATGCGGGATGAGTTCAACGACCCGCTCTGGCGCACGGTGCTGTCTGGCGCGCAGATGCTCTTCGTGGCCTTTGGCGCCCTGGTGTTGATGCCGCTGATCACCGGCCTCGACCCCAACGTCGCGCTGTTCACGGCGGGCCTGGGGACTCTGCTGTTCCAACTGGTCACCGGGCGCCAGGTGCCGGTGTTCCTCGCGTCGAGCTTCGCCTTCATCACCCCGATCATCCTCGCCAAGGGCCAGTTCGGCCTGGCGGCGACCATGGGCGGGGTGATGGCGGCCGGTTTCGTCTACACCTTCCTGGGCCTCGCGGTGAAGATCAAGGGCACCGGTTTCATCGACCGGCTGCTGCCGCCGGTGGTGATCGGTCCGGTGATCATCTCCATCGGCCTGGCCATGGCGCCGATTGCCGCGAACATGGCGATGGGCAAGGCCGGCGACGGCTCGGAACTGATTCATTACCAGACCGCCATGCTGATCTCGATGCCGGCGCTGCTGACCACGCTGATCGTGGCGGTGTTCGGCAGGGGCATCTTCCGCCTGGTGCCGATCATCTCCGGGGTCCTGGTGGGCTTTGCCATGTCGTTCTACTTCGGCGTGGTCGATACCGCCAAGATCGCCGCCGCACCCTGGTTCGCCCTGCCGCACTTCACCGCGCCGGAGTTCAACTGGCAGGCGATCCTGTTCATTGTCCCGGTGGCGCTGGCCCCGGCCATCGAGCATATCGGCGGAGTGATCGCCGTGGGCAGCGTGACCGGTCGCGACTACCTGAAGAAGCCGGGCCTGCATCGCACCCTGCTGGGTGACGGCATCGCCACCACGGCAGCCGGCCTGTTCGGCGGTCCGCCCAACACCACCTATGCCGAAGTGACCGGCGCGGTGATGCTGACCAAGAACTACAACCCGAAAATCATGACCTGGGCGGCGATCTTCGCCATCAGCCTGGCGTTTATCGGCAAGTTCGGCGCCCTGCTGCAAAGCATCCCGGTGCCAGTGATGGGCGGGATCCTCTGTCTGCTGTTCGGTTCGATTGCCGCGGTGGGGATGAACACCCTGATCCGCCACAAGATCGACCTGGGCGAAGCGCGCAACCTGGTGATCGTCTCGGTGACCCTGGTGTTCGGCATCGGTGGCGTGCTGGTGGGCACCGGCACCGGCCCCGACGACTTCGGCCTCAAGGGCATCGCCCTGTGTGCCGTGGTGGCGATTGCCCTGAACCTGTTGCTGCCGGGCAATGACAGCTGGAAGCACAAGAAAGGCGACGAGCCGTTGTTGTAAGGCTCATGCTTGCTCCTACGGGGCCGTGTTGTACGCAAATCTGCGATTCAACACAGAACTGTAGGAGCCGGCTTGCCGGCGATCCAGGCGACGCGGTTTGACAGAAAACCGCACCGCTGCCATCGCCAGCAAGCCGGCTCCTACAGGGTCCAGCAGGGTTTTCACGATTTGCATTTACAGGGCCAACGGCGCCCGCTCACAGAGCGTGTTCAGCGCCGCCGCCCACTGCGGCTCATCGTTCAGGCACGGTACCAGCACCAACTCCTCGCCTCCCGCCGCGATAAACTGCTCGCGCCCGCGATCGCCGATCTCCTCCAGCGTCTCGATGCAATCGGCGACAAACGCCGGGCACATCACCAGGATCTTCTTCACCCCGGACCTGGCCAGCTCATCCAGGCGTGCCTCGGTGTAGGGCTCGATCCACTTCGCCCGGCCAAGACGTGACTGGAACGATACCGACCATTGCCCCTGCGCCAATCCCATCTGCTCGGCAAACGCCGCCGCCGTGCGCAGGCATTGGGCGCGGTAGCACGTGGCGAGCACCGCGGGCGATGCATTCCGACAGCAGTCGGCATCCTTGAGGCAGTGGCTGCCCGTGGGGTCAAGCTTGGTCAGGTGGCGCTCCGGCAGGCCATGGAAACTCAGCAGCAAATGATCGAACCCCTGCGCCAGGTGCGGTCGCGCGCTCGCCACCAGGGCTTCGATGTATTCCGGCTGGTCGTAGAACGGCTGCAGGATGGAAAACTGCACGTCGAGCCTGCGCTCGCGCACCACCCGCCGTGCCTCTTCGATCACCGTGGTCACGGTGCTATCGGCGAACTGCGGATACAACGGTGCCAGGGTCACCTGGCGGATACCCTGGGAGGCCAGCCGGGTCAGCACCGTCTCGATCGACGGTTGACCATAACGCATGGCCAGTTCCACCGGCCCCTGGGTCCATTGCGTGCTCATCTGCTGCTGCAAGCGCCGGCTCAACACCACCAGCGGCGAGCCCTCGTCCCACCAGATCGAGGCATAGGCATGGGCCGACTGCTCGGGGCGCTTGATCAGGATCAGCGACACCAGCAGGCGCCGAATCGGCCACGGCAAGTCGATCACATAGGGATCCATCAGAAACTGATTGAGGTAACTGCGCACATCCGCAACCGAAGTGGAAGCCGGCGAACCCAGGTTGACCAGTAGCAGCGCGTGATCGGTCATGCAATGTCCTATGTCAGAGGCGACCCGACAGATCGTCGAGGGCCGCGGGCAGATCGGTAAACTGAAAGACGAAGCCCGCCGCCAGCAGGCGATTGGGCACCGCGCGCTGGCCGCCGAGCAGCAACAGCGACAACTCGCCGAGGCCGATCCGCAAGGCCGGGGCCGGCATGGGGATCACGGCCGGACGATGCAGCACCTGGCCCAGGGCCTTGGCGAACGCACGGTTGCGCACCGGTTTCGGCGCGCAGGCATTATAAGGACCGCTGGCGTCGTCGCGGTGCAGAAGAAAATCAATCAGGGCGATTTGATCCTGCAAATGGATCCATGGCATCCACTGCCGACCGTTGCCGATCGGGCCGCCCAGGCAGAGTTTGAACGGCAGCAGCAGGCGCGACAAAAAGCCGCCCTCGGCCGCCAGCACCAGGCCGGTTCGTACCAGCACCACGCGAATACCCAAAGCCTGCGCGCGTTGCGCGGTTTCCTCCCAGGCGATGCACAACTGGCTGGCAAAGTCTTCGCTGACCGGCGGCGAATCTTCCGTCAGCTCACGCTCGCCACCGTCGCCATACCAGCCCACCGCCGAGCCGGAGATCAGCACCGCCGGACGTTGCTCGCGCCCTTCGAGCCAGGCCAGCAGGGTTTCGGTCAACTGGATCCGGCTGCTCCACAGCAATGCCTTGCGCTTGTGGGTCCAGGGGCGGTCGGCAATCGGCGCGCCGGCCAGGTTGATCACCGCGTCCAGCGGCTCGCCGGCCAGGTCCTCCAGATGGCGCACGCCACGCACCTGCGCCCCGCACAAGCGGGCCACGTCCTCGGGCCGGCGGCTCCAGACCGTCAGGCGATGCCCCTGTGCCGACCAGTGCTTGCACAGCTGGCGCCCGATCAAACCAGTACCGCCTGTCAGCAATATGTGCATGAAAGCGTCCTCGCGTAACGTTTTGTCGGGAGCGTTAGTCTATTTTTATACACAGGGCTCTTTTCTTCTCGACAGAATATGTGTTTAACAATAGGACAGCTTCAGACGACAGGAAGGTCGCAACTTATACCTAAAATCAAGATTGTACAGGTTTTACCGACGGCGTAGTCTGTGCAGACAGGTAACGAGGCCCCTATGACTGTACCTATCGCAATAATTGGTGCCGGTATCGCCGGACTCTCAGCCGCCCGCGCATTGCAGGATGCCGGGCACGCCATCGAACTGTTCGATAAAAGCCGCGGCAGCGGCGGACGCATGTCGAGCAAACGCAGCGACGCCGGGTCGCTGGACATGGGCGCCCAGTACTTCACCGCCCGCGACCGCCGTTTCGTCAACGAAGTACAACGCTGGCAAAGCCAGGGCTGGGTCGCCGAATGGGACCCGACGCTCTACACCTGGCAGAACGGCCAGTTGAACCTGTCGCCGGACGAGCAGACCCGCTGGGTCGGCGCCCCGCGCATGAGCGCCATCACCCGCGGCCTGCTGGGAGACCTGCAAACCCACTTCAGTTGCCGCATCACCGAAGTGTTCCGCGGCGAACAGCACTGGCACCTGCAGGACGCCGAAGGCTTCACCCATGGCCCGTTCAGCCACGTCATCATCGCCACGCCGGCGCCCCAGGCCACCGCCCTGCTCGCCGCCGCGCCGAAACTCGCCGGGGCCGCCGCCGGCGTGCAGATGGAACCGACCTGGGCCGTCGCCCTGGCGTTCGAGACAGCGCTGGATACCCCGATGGAAGGCTGCTTCGTGCAGGACAGCCCGCTCGACTGGCTGGCCCGCAACCGCAGCAAACCGGGACGCGACGACAAGCTCGACACCTGGGTCCTGCATGCCACCAGCAGCTGGAGCAAGCAGCACCTGGACCTGTCCAGGGAAGCCGTGATCGAACACCTGCACGGGGCGTTCGCCGAACTGCTGCATATCACCATGCCCGCCCCGACCTTCACCCTCGCCCACCGCTGGCTCTACGCCCGTCCTGCCGGCGCGCGCGAATGGGGCGCCCTGGCCGACGCCGACCTGGGCCTGTATGTCTGTGGCGACTGGTGCCTGTCGGGCCGTGTCGAGGGCGCCTGGCTCAGCGGCCAGGAAGCCGCCCGCCGGCTGCTGGAACACCTGGCGTGAACCGGATCAACCCACGCAAGCTGCTGCTGTCGAAGTGGACAGCAGCTCGCCCGCAAAACCGGGAAAAACACTTCCTGGTCACCGAACTGTTCTGCGATGAGATCGGCACGGTCCTCGAACTCGAACTGCAAGCGGTATTGACCCGACGCAATCAGCGCGTCGCCTGGCAGACCCTGCAGGACGCCGCCAGTTGGCGGATGGGCTGGCAATAACGTCGGCCAAGCAATCTTGTACAAAATATTTGACTTGTACAAGATAGAACCTATGATGAGATTTAGTTGTACAAGACACGAGACTTGTACAAGTAAATCCCCGAGGTTCGCCGAATGCCCTTGCCCACCGATACACCCCGTAAACCGAGGATCGCCATCAGCGCCTGCCTGATGGGCGCCGAGGTGCGCTACAACGGCGGGCACAAGGAATCGCGACTGTGCAGCCGCACCCTCAGCGAATATTTCGATTTCCTCCCGGTCTGCCCGGAAGTGGCGATCGGCCTGGGCACGCCCCGCGAACCGATTCGCCTGGTGGGCGATCCGCAACATCCCAGGGCCGTCGGCACGGTGCACCCCGACACTGACGTCACCCACGCGCTGGCGGACTACGGCACGCGAATGGCGGCCGAGCTCAAGGATATCTGTGGCTATATCTTCATGCAGAAATCGCCGTCCTGCGGGCTGGAGCGGGTCAAGGTCTACCAGGACGGTGGCCGCCCCGCCGAGCACGCCGGACGCGGCATCTTCGCCCAGGTCTTCTGCGCCCGGCACCCCGACCTGCCGGTGGAAGAAGAAGGCCGCCTGAACGATCCGGTGTTACGGGAAAACTTCCTGACCCGGGTCTTCGCCTACGCCGCCTGGCAGGAACTGTGCGCCAGCGGCCTGAGCCGCCGGGCCCTGACCGACTTCCACGCACGCCACAAGTACCTGCTCATGGCCCATAACCCCCCGCAGTACAAGGCCCTCGGTCACCTGCTGGGCAGCATGGGCAAGTCGGATCCGAACGAGGTCGGCCCACGCTACTTCAGCGAACTGATGGCCGCCCTGAAGAAATGCGCGACCCGCCGCACCCATACCAATGTCCTGCAGCATCTCAGCGGCTACCTCAAGCAAACCCTCAGCGCCGCGGACAAGCAGGAAATGCAGCAGCTCATCGGCCAGTACCGCCTCGGCATCGTGCCGCTGGTGGTGCCGCTGACCCTGCTCAAGCACCACTTCCGCCAGCACCCCGATCCCTACGTGGCCTTGCAGGTCTACCTGCAGCCTCACCCGGAAAATCTCAGCCTGCGGAACGCGATCTGACCATGACTCTCCCCGAAGACGACGAAGCCAACCCCGACTACGCCAGCGCCCTGGCGGCCGGCTGGCTGCCGATCCGCGAAGTGGCCCGGCAGACCGGCGTCAACGCCGTCACCCTGCGGGCCTGGGAGCGGCGCTACGGACTGATCGTGCCGCACCGCACGCCCAAGGGGCACCGGCTGTTTTCCACCGAACACGTGCAACGCATCCAGGCGATCCTGACCTGGTTGAACCGTGGCGTGGCGGTGCGCCAGGTCAAGCGGTTGCTCGATGCCCCGCAGCCGCCCGCCGAACCGCCGGAAAACGACTGGCATCGTCTGCACCACAACCTGGTCCGGGCCATCGGCCAGCTGGATGAGCGCCAGGTCGATGACAGCTTCAACCAGGCGATGTCGCTGTATCCGCCCCGCACGGTCTGCGAACAGCTGCTGATCCCGCTGCTGGCGGAACTCGAGCAGCGCTGGCAGAGCCAGTTCGGCGGGCAGATGGAGCGGACCTTCTTCTACTCCTGGCTGCGCAGCAAGCTCGGCGCACGGATCTATCACAACAATCGCCAGCTCAAGGGCGCCCCTCTGCTGCTGGTCAACCAGTCGGACCTGCCGCTGGAGCCGCACCTGTGGCTGACCGCCTGGCTGGCCAGCAGCGCCGACTGCCCGGTGGAGGTCTTCGACTGGCCGCTGCCGCCCGGCGAACTGGCGCTGGCCGTCGAACACCTGAAGGCCCGGGCCGTGGTCCTGTATTCCAGCAAGGCGCTGAGCCTGAGCGCCCTGCCCCGGCTGCTCGGCGGTATCGGTTGCCCCAGGCTGATCACCGGCGCCGCGGTGTGCATCCACTTTGTCGAACTGTCCGTATATAGCGACGAGAACCCGGGCGTGAGCCTGGCCGAAGACCCGTTGTCAGCGCACCAGGGCCTGACCCGGCTCGGACTGCTCTAGCGATCTCGCCCATGGCCCAAGGAATGACTATGCAATTGTTCTGGCTGCGCACCGACTTGCGCCTGCATGACAACACCGCCCTGAGCGCCGCCGCCCGGCGCGGTCCCACGGTGGCGGTGTATCTGCTGACACCGGCCCAGTGGCTGGCCCACGACGACGCCCCGTGCAAGGTCGACTTCTGGCTGCGCAACCTGCGGGAGCTGAGCCAGGCGCTGGCCGCCCTGAATATTCCGCTGCTGGTTCGCCATGCCGACACCTGGGAGCAGGTCCCTGCGGTCCTGCTCGAGTTGTGCCAGGCCCTGAGAATCGACGCCCTGCATCTCAACGAAGAATACGGCGTGCACGAAACCCGCCGCGACCAGGCCGTGGCCAAGGCCGTCGAAGCCCACGGCATCGGCTTCCACAGCTATCTCGATCAACTGTTCTTCAAGCCCGGCAGTGTACTGACCCGGACCGGTGGCTACTTCCAGGTCTTCAGCCAGTTCCGCAAGGTCTGCTACAGCCGCCTTCACGGCGCGTTGCCGGCCATGGTCGAGGCACCCCGCGCGCAGTTGCCGCTGAGCCTGGGCAGCGATCCGATTCCCGCCGAAGTCGAAGGTTTTCCGCCACCATCCCAGGCCCTGCGCGACCTCTGGCCGGCCGGAGAAGCCGAAGCCCGGCGGCGCCTGGACGCCTTTGCCGACCAGCAGATCGACTACTACCAGAGTGAGCGGGACTTCCCGGCCAAGCCCGGCACCAGTCAGCTGTCCGCCTACCTCGCCGCCGGCGTGGTCTCCCCGCGCCAGTGCCTGCACGCCGCCCTGCAGAACAACCAGGGCGAATTCGACAGCGGCAACGCCGGCGCCGTCACCTGGATCAACGAACTGCTCTGGCGCGAGTTCTACAAACATATCCTGGTGGGCTACCCGCGGGTCTCGCGGCACCGCGCCTTCCGCCCGGAAACCGAAGCCGTGCCCTGGCGCGATGCCCCGCAGGAACTGGCGGCCTGGCAACAGGCCCGCACCGGCCTGCCGATCATCGACGCGGCCATGCGCCAACTGCTCGACACCGGCTGGATGCACAACCGCCTGCGCATGGTCGTGGCGATGTTCCTGACCAAGAACCTGCTGATCGACTGGCGCGAAGGCGAGCGTTTCTTCATGCGCCACCTGATCGACGGCGATCTGGCGGCGAACAACGGCGGCTGGCAGTGGAGTTCGTCCACCGGCACCGACGCGGCCCCCTACTTCCGCATCTTCAACCCGATCAGCCAGTCGGAGAGATTCGACAGCGAGGGCCTGTTCATCAAGCACTGGCTGCCGGAACTGGCTGGGCTGAACAAGAAGGAAGTGCACAACCCGGCGGCCGTCGGCGGCCTGTTCGGCGTCGCCGACTATCCACGACCCATCGTCGATCTGGGCAAAAGCCGCGAACGCGCCCTGGCCGCCTTCAAGAGCCTGCCGGCGCGGCTGGATACCGGAGCCGCGCATGAGTGAGTTCCTGCACCATTTCGTCCAGCGCTTCGCAGCCCTGGACAAGGACAACCTGCACCTGCTCGCCGAACTGTACAGCGACGACGTGCGGTTCACCGACCCGTTGCACGAAGTCAGCGGCCTGGCGGAGCTGCAGGGCTATTTCGCCCGGATGTACAGCGACATCAGCGGGCTGCACTTCGACTTCCATGGCCTCGACCAGGTCCGCGAGGGCGAAGGCTATCTGCGCTGGAACATGAGCTATCGTCATCCCAGGCTCGCCAGGGGCGAGCCGATCCATGTCGAGGGTTGCTCCCATCTGCTATGGATCCACAAGGTCTACCGCCACCGGGATTATTTCGACGCCGGGGCACTGCTCTATGACCACCTGCCATTGCTCGGGCACGCCACCGCGTGGCTGAAAAGGAGAGTCGCATGAGCCTGTCCTCCGCACGTCGCATCTGGCTGACCGGTGCCAGCAGCGGGATCGGCGCGGCCATGGCCGAGGTGCTGCTCGAGAGCGGCATCCAGCTGGCCGTCAGCGCCCGCAATGTGCGAGCACTGGAAGCCCTCGACGAGCGCTATCCGGGCCAGGTGCTGCTGGTCCCCGGCGACCTGACCGACAGCCGCCAGGTACGCGAGATCGGCGAACGCATCAAGCAGGCCTGGGGCAGTCTCGACACGGTGATTCTCAACGCCGGCACCTGTGAATATGTCGATGCCCAGGCGTTCGATGCCTCGGTCGTCGAACGGGTGGTGCGTACCAACCTGCTCGCCAGCAGCTACTGCATCGAGATCGCCCTGCCCCTGCTCAGGGCCGGCACCGAGCCGCACCTGGTGGCGATCGCCAGCGCCGTGACCTTCCTGCCGCTGCCGCGCGCCGAAGCCTACGGTGCCTCGAAAGCCGGCATGCGCTACCTGTTCGAATCCCTGCGGATCGACCTGGCCCGCGAAGGTATCGACGTCACCATCGTCAGCCCCGGTTTCGTCGACACCCCGCTGACGCAGAAGAACGATTTCCCCATGCCCCTGAGCTGGCCGGCCGACAAGGCTGCCGGCTACATCTGCGAGAAACTCCACAAGCGGCCGCTGGAAATCAGCTTCCCGGCCTTGTTCATGGCCGGGCTCTGGCCACTGTCACGCCTGCCCAAGCGCCTGCAACTGGCGATCGGCAGGCGCATGGCGCGCAATAACGGCAAGGACAAGGACCCTTCATGAAAATCGCCCTGATCGGCAGTGGCATCGCGGGCCTGACCTGCGCCTACCTGCTCAACCGCAATCACCAGATCACCCTGTTCGAAGCCGCCAGCTGGATCGGCGGGCATACCCATACCGTGGACGTCACGGTGAATGGCGAGCAGCACGCCATCGATACCGGCTTCATCGTCTTCAACGACTGGACCTACCCGAACTTCATCCGCCTGCTCGGCCAGCTCGGCGTCGGCTACAAGGCCACCGAGATGAGCTTTTCGGTGCGCGACCCGGCGGCCAACCGCGAATACAACGGCAACAACCTCAACAGCCTGTTCGCCCAGCGCCGCAATCTGTTGTCCCCGGGTTTCTGGGGCATGTTGCGCGATATCCTGCGGTTCAACCGCCAGGCCCTCGACGATCTGGAGCAGCAGCGCATCGCCGCCGACACCACACTCGGCACCTACCTGTGCGACGGCGGTTATGGCGAGCGGTTCATCCAGCACTACATCGTGCCCATGGGCGCGGCGATCTGGTCGATGTCCCTGGCGGACATGCTCGGTTTTCCGTTGCAGTTCTTCGTACGCTTCTTCAAGAACCACGGCCTGCTGTCGGTCAGCAACCGCCCGCAATGGCGGGTGATCGAAGGCGGCTCGAGTCGTTACATCGATCCCCTGATCGCCGGCTTTCGCGAACGCATCCGCCTCGATTGCGCGGTGACCCGGGTCGAGCGCGACGGCCATGGCGTGGTTATCCACAGCGCTGCCGGCAGCGAACGCTTCGACAAGGTGGTGTTCGCCTGCCACAGCGACCAGGCACTGCGGTTGCTGGCCGAGCCGAGCAGCGCCGAACAGCAGATCCTCGGCGCGCTGCCCTACGCCGACAACGAAGTGGTGCTGCACACCGACACCCGCCTGCTGCCGGAGCGCCCGCTGGCCTGGGCCAGCTGGAACTACCGCCTCGGTGGCGATGGCCTGCGCCTGGCCGCCGTGACCTACAACATGAACATTCTCCAGGGCATCCGCAGCGACACCACCTTCTGTGTCAGCCTCAACCAGGGCGCCGATATCGATCCGCGCAAGGTCCTGGCCCGCTACACCTACGCCCACCCGCAATACAGCCTGGCCGCCGTGGCCGCGCAGCATCGCTGGGAGGAATTGTATGGCGAGCGACATACCTACTATTGCGGAGCCTACTGGGCCAACGGCTTCCACGAAGACGGCGTGAACAGCGCCCTGCGCGTGGCCGGCGCCTTCGGTGAATACCTGTGAACAGCGCCCTGTACAGCGGCTGGATCGCTCACCGGCGCTTTGCGCCGCGGGCCCACGCCTTCCGCTACCGGATCGGCCTGCTGTACCTGGACCTCGATGAACAGGACAGCGTGCTCGGGCTGTCAGCGCTGGCGGGACGCAGTCGCTTCGCGCCCTTCGCCTTCCGCGAGAGCGACTACCTGCGTACCTGGACCCGCGAGGGCATGCCGCTGATCGAAGCGGTGCGCCAGCAGGTCGCCCGTGCCCTCGGGCATGCCCCGCAGGGCCCCGTACGCCTGCTGACCCAGGCACGGAGTTGGGGCCTGGCATTCAACCCGGTGAGTTTCTTCTATTGCTTCGACGCCGACGAACGCCTGGCGGCGATCCTCTGCGAAGTGACCAATACCCCCTGGGGCGAGCACTACCACTATGTGCTGCCCGCTGACGGCGAGGGCCACCAGCATGTCGCGGTGACCAAGGCGTTCCATGTCTCGCCGTTCCTGCCGCGGGACCTGGAATACCGCATGAGCTTCAGCCAGCCGAATGCCAGGCTCGGCGTGCACATGGCCGACTGGCAGGGCGAGTTGAAGGTCTTCGACGCCACCCTCAACCTGCGGCACGAAGCCCTCAGCCGGGCCAGCCTGCACCGCTACCTCTGGCGTTTTCCCTGGATGACCGCCAAGACCTGCCTGGCGATCTACTGGCAGGCCCTGCGCCTGCTGCTCAAACGGATGCCGATCTTCTCCCACCAGGCTGCCGATGGCGCCTTTGGTATTGCCACCGCGCAAGATAAGGAACAACGTCATGAAAAGTTCTAGCCTGGTGACCAGGGCCAATCTGTTCAGCACCAACACCCTGACCACCAGCCTGTTGCGCCGTGGCGTACTGCGCCAGCTCCGCGCCCTGCGCCACGGCCAGTTGCTGCTGGTCGAGGACGGCGAGCGCCAGTTGTTCGGCAATACCGGCGAAAGCCTGCTGGGGGAGATCCATATCCAGGACCCGGCGGTCTGGGGCATGGTCGCCGGCAATGGCTCGATCGGTGCCGGCGAGGCTTTTATCCATGGCTACTGGACCACCCCGGACCTGACGGCGGTGGTCCGGGTGTTCGTCAGCAACCTCGACGTGCTCGATGCCATGGAAGGCGGCCTGGCCCGCCTCGGGCGTCCTTTCGTCCAGGCCCTGCACTGGCTCAATCGCAACACCCGCAAGGGCTCGCGCAAGAATATCGAGGCCCACTACGACCTGGGCAACGCGCTGTTCGAGCAGTTCCTCGACCCGACCATGATGTACTCGGCCGGGCAGTTCCTCAGCCCCGATGACTCCCTGGAACAGGCGCAGTTGAACAAGCTCGAGCGCATCTGCCGCAAACTCGACCTGCAACCGGGCGATCACCTGCTGGAGATCGGCACCGGCTGGGGCAGCATGGCGATCCATGCCGCCCTGCATCATGGCTGCCGGGTCACCACCACCACGCTGTCGAAGGAACAGTTCGCCTACACCCGGCAACGTATCGACAGCCTGGGCCTGCAGGACCGGATCACCCTGCTGCTGGAAGACTACCGCGACCTCACCGGCCAGTACGACAAGCTGGTCTCCATCGAAATGATCGAGGCCGTCGGCCACTCGTTCCTCGCCAACTATTTCAAGCAATGCGCGCATCTGCTCAAGAGCGACGGCCTGATGCTGTTGCAGGCCATCACCATCCGCGACCAACGCTATGAACAAGCGAAGAACAGCGTCGACTTCATCCAGCGCTACATCTTCCCCGGTGGCGCCCTGCCCAGCGTGCACAAGATGCTCGAAGTGGTCAGCCGCGAAACCGACATGAACCTGCTGCACATGGAGGACTTCGGCCCGCACTACGCGCGCACCCTGCGCCTGTGGCACGAGAACTTCCGCCGCGCCCACGGCCGCCTGGGCGAGCTGGGCTACGACGACTATTTCCTGCGCCTGTGGGAGTTCTACCTGTGCTACTGCGAAGGCGGCTTCCTCGAGCGCACCATCGGCACCGCCCAGTTGCTGCTGGCCCGGCCGACCGCCCGGGCCCAGCCGCTGCTCGGGCGTTTCGACAGCTGAGGGACCGGCGCTAGAGCTGGCGCAACTGCTCGCGCACCACCGCCTCCCGTTCCGGGGCATTGAAAAACAGCTGGCGCGCCATGACCAGGCTGATCTCGCTGCGCCAGATGCGGAACACCTCCAGGGCTCGCCCGGGTTGCCCCTGGCGGATGCGTTCGAAGCGCTCCTGCTCGGCCCGGGCCTGCGCCTTGATGCCGAGAAAACGCTCGGCCCAGCGCTTCAGGTGAGCGCCATGGGCCTGTGGCTTGCCGTCCTTGTCCAGGGCCCCGCGCATCACGAACAACTCTTCCGGAGTGGCCTTGTCGGGATAGTGGAAGTGCGCCACCCAGATATTCTTGCCGGTCGCCTTGTCACGCACCGCATACTCCTGGAGAAAGTCGCTTTTGCCGAGTCGGGTGCGCGGCCCGTTGCGAAAGATCTCGACCTCGTTGTGCTCCTTGAGAAACAGCAGCCGTTCGGTGTCCGGCGCACTCGACTTGGTCACGGCGATCCGCGCCATCAGCCCCTCATGCCTGAGGGTCCCGGCCTGGAGACGCAGTTCCGCGGCCTGGACCTGGCCGGCGGAAACTTCGCTTTGCGTCACCGAGCCGTTCGCCTGCGTCACCGCGCGGTCGATCTGCCCGGCCAGCGCTTCCAGCGCCCGCGCCCGCACGTCGAGGACATCCTGCAGATAGATCGGGTCCTTGGCGACCGGGATCTGCCGCCTGGCCATCTCGATTTCCCGGCCGGCCTGGCGGATCTGGCTCTCGGCCATCTGCACCAGGCGCTTGAGGCCCGGCTGCGGCGCCGGTCTGGGCGCGGGGGTGGGCGCCGGCTTGGGCAACGGCTGCCAGTAGCCGTCCTCTTCCTCGACAAAGGACTCGAGCGGTTGACCGGTCTGGGGGTCCATCAGCTCGACGACCTCATGGCCATCCTGGGGCGTGTCGCGAACATAGCCGAGATAGTGCTGCTTGCGACGGGTGCGGATGATCTTGCGCCGCTTGCCGGCGGGCGGCGACGGCAGGTCAGGCGCGTCCTCGGTGGGAGCCTGCGCCTCGATACGCGCGACCAGGCTGCGCTCGGCTTCCTGCTGCAACTCGACCAGGCGCTGGGTGAACAGGTCGGTCCAGACCAGGCGAGTCCCCGGCGGCAACAGGCCGGTCTTGTACTCGGCCATGGCCAGGGCTTCGTTGTATTGGCTCACACAGGTATTGAGCACCGCGATGTCCGCCTCGGCGGACAGCGGCGTAGCGGAGCGTTCATCGAGAATGGACTGGGAGGCCAGGGCACCGCGCAGGTCATTGAGCTTGGTCGAGATATCGCTCTCGAGCTGGTGCGGATCCAGTTCCCTGAAGCAGTACACCGCGAGCCGGCACGCCCTGATGGCTTTCAGTGCGCGCACCTTGTGCCCCCCGCCCCTGATTTGCTGCATGCGCTGGTAGTCCGCCAGGTTCTGGTTGCGATGATCGCCCAGTTCGGCAAACGCCTGCTGCTCGCGCTCCGCCCAGTCGATATACAGGTCCGTGGCGCGGTTTTCCCGTTGCTCCAGTCGTTGCGTTTCCATCAGGACCCGACCCGAACCATCCTGATAGGGCAAGCGCTCGATGATCCGCACGCAACGACGGTCGATGATCCTGATCGCGTCCAGGGCGAACTGCATCGCCGTGACGAATTGATCCAGGGTGGTAAAGAGTGTCGCCTTGTAGCCCCGCAGGAAGACCGTCTCGTTCATCCGCAGTTCGTTGAGCTGTTGCTCGTAACCGTCGATCAGGGCTTTTCCCAGCTCGGCGATCCGGTCCATGCGGGCAAACCATTGCGCGTGGGTATAGCGGTCGGGATTGGCTTCCATCGCCACCAGGGCCTCGCGTTCGGGAAACAACGCGCGTGCCCGTCTCCCCTGCTCCGCGACGCGCTGATTCCAGCCTTCCATGAAGCGCTCGCTGACCCGCTCCCGCTGCTCCTGCTCCCGGCGCTTTTCCTCGAGCAGGGCCGCTCTTCTTTTCCCGACGTTGCCCGGGCGCCCCGAGCCGCCGCGCAGGCGCAGCTTCAAGTCCGGCGTCCAAACGCCCGCGCCATCGTTTTTCAGATAGAAGCCGTCACGCAGGCCATCCGGCGAGACCACCTGGACAGTGCCTTCGCTGTCCGCCTTCACAGCAAACAGCCATCCCCCGAAGTAGGCCGCCAGCCGCTTGGACGCCTTCAAGCGGATCAGGCCCTTGAGGTCGCCGGACGCGATGACCTCCCCCAGGGTCTCGGGCGCGGGCCAGGAATAGGGGTAGATCTTCAGGGTGAACGAACTGGCGGTCGGACGCGAGGCGACCGTGCCGGGCGCTACCGGGTTGTCCAGTTTCATCGGCAATGGCCGGTCCGGCCCTTCGCTGATCGTGGCCTCGTGCGACGGCCGCTGGCCCTCGTCGAGCGGGATCCGCTGCGGTGTCCTGGCGTGCGCCTGCCGACGGTTCAAGTGATGTTCGAGAATAAAGGCGATGTTCACCAGGACATCGGCCCAGGCATTGGCCTTGGCCCCGGGGTCCTTTTCCTGCAGTCGCCGAAAGTCGGCATCGACGCTGGCGACCACGGCGAAAATCCAGCCGGCCACCGCCGCCGGGCCACGGATAAACATCAGCACCACGTTGAACAATTGCCAGCCGCCCTCCTTCAAGGTGTTCCAGCGTAGTTCGGCATTGGACACCGATTGCCGGTCCGCCAGGGCGATCAGGGTCCTGGCCAGCGAATCGAAAAGATGATGCAGGTAGTCGCCCCGGACCACCGTTTCGTCGAGCGTGGCCGGCGCCACCGGCAGCAGCGCGGCAAAATCGTCCTCGAACGAACGCCGCAGGTGGGGCTCGACCAGGCCGCCATTGGCATAGGTGCGCCGGGCCTGATCGCTCAACCACGCCAGGATGCTGTCCTGCACTGAACCGGGTTGCCTGAGCGCATCGAACAGGGCCGACCACGTCGGGTATTGCAGCAGCGGTTCGACGGGAGGCGTGGGGCGGGCGTCATTGTCATGAGGGCAGAAATGCTTGTCCGCTGTCGCCTGGAACTGCTGGAAGGCCGCCGCCTGCGGGCCGGCCTTGGCCAGCAGCGGACGGTAGAGAATGAACGGGCCGCTCCCCGTGTCCTTCGGACCGATGATGAACATGGACGCCACGACATCCGCCGACGCATCGGCTTCGACCTTGAATGCCAGGGGACGCAGGACGATCTCCTGGCCGTTCACCTGGCGTTGCGCCGCTTCGGCCTGCACTACCGCTTCGACACAGCGGTAACCCGCTTCGTCGAAGTGGGCGTCGCCGCGAATCTTCAGTTCCAGCGCCGCCATGGGCAATTGCACCCGCAGTTGCCCGGTGAAGAGTGTTTCCCGGCGCCGGGCCTCATCGGCGTCGTCGACAAGCTTGGCCCGCAGGATGTCGAGATAAGTCTTGCCGATGTCCACGGCCGTGACCAGCGCCTTGACGTAGTCCGCGGTGAGCCAGTCTGGCACCGCCACATCCACTCCACAGTGGCGGATGGTGATCTTCATCTTCGCGTGGCGGAAGCCGCCGAGATTCTCCAGGGCAAACTCCGTCAGGCTCATCCGCACCTTTTCCACCGTTCCCAGCGCCCCGCCCGCGCCGCCGGCCACGGCCACCGCGATGACCTTGTCGAGCTCCAGGCGAATATCATCGGGGTTGGCGATATCGGCAGCGGACGGATGGTCCTCGCCCATCTTCTTGCGCAGCGCCCTGGCCGCGAACTCCGGCAGATCGCCCACGTCATCGAGAAATGCCTTGCCGCCCGACACACGCTGCACCTCGGCCAGTTTTTCCAGCAGGGCCCGGTAGGTGCCGAGGTCTTCGCTCGACGCCCCCAACAGCCAATGCGGCAAGCCGTCATTGAGCGCCGCCAGCGCTTCGGGCAACTCGACCACCGTATGGGGCTCGGTCTGCACCGGCGTGAAAAACCAGTCATCGGGACGGGTGATTTCATCGAGGCGGTGCTGGTAGTCCGCGAGCGTCCACTCGCTATCGAAGCCGATCAGCGCAATCGTCTGCAGCTGGTTTTCCAGCAGGGTTTCGACAAAGCTGGCGAAGGCCAGGCCCAGTTGCATATCCGGGTCGCCCCGCTGCCAGAGCCGATGCTCGCGATACTCGATATCGCGACCGTTGGCGCGGACACTCATGAACAAGGGCAGCAGCGGTCCGAGGTCCGTGGTGTCGGCCCGGAAAAGGCCCTTGGCCAGGCTGAGCAGCAACGGGTTCTGCTCGATCCCGCGCTCCTTGCGACGGGCCACCAGCACGGGCAAGGCTTCGGGATAGCTGCCGCCCCAGATGTCCTTGCTCACCGCCTGGATGCCATGGAAAGCCAGTTGCTGCTCGGGCTTTTGCAGATCGATCGACAGAAAGGCCCGATGCTGTTCACGGTCGGCGGAAAACATGCGCATCAGGATCCGGCCAAGGCGTTGAAAGCGACTGCTACCGTCCGCATCCTCCGCGTTCCAATAGTCGACCAGGCCCTGTTGATAGAGTTGCAGCAGGATATCGCCCCACGACCCGAGCGTGTCCTGGGTTGCCGCGGCGTCCACCACCAGGCGGTCGCCGGGCAAGCCATCGAGCCTGATCTCCAACACATGCTCGGCGGTAAAGAGCGGCGCGACCCCGCTGGTAAAGTGTTCGAGCACCAGGTCGATCACGGCACGGTACTGATAGCCGCCCGAGAACCGTTTGCCTTCCTGCTCGCGCCACAGGAGCTTGCCGACATACAGATGCGAGGCGTTGCGCTGCGGGTCCCAGCGGCTGAAAAAAGCCTCCTGGATGGCCGACAGGGCCACTTCCCGCAATGTCGGCGGATGGGCGAAAAGCGCCTTGGCCGCCTCGATCTCCTGCTCGAGCGACAGGCCCGGCAGTGTGCTTGCGTCATTCATGCAGACTATTCCCTTCAAACAGATCCGACGGGCCCGGCTTCGAGCCGCCGTGCCCGTCACCGCACGGCGGTACCAGGGCAGTAGACGCCCGGCACGCCGGGCCCTGGCGGTATCCGCTTAGCTACAGTCGGCGCAATTGCTCCACCAGGGCCGCATCCACTTCAGCGGCATCGAAAAAGAACTGGCGGGCCATGGGCAGGCTGATCGCACTGCGCCAGATATCCACCGCCGCCTGCGCGCGACCGGGCTGGCCGCGGCGAATACGCTCGAACCGCGCCCCTTCGGCACGGGCTTGCGCCTTGGGCCCGAGAAAACGCTCTTCGCGGGTTTTCAGGTGGGCGGCCCCCGGGGTGAACAGGTCATCGTTGGGGGTCAGATCGGGGTAGTGGAAGTGGGCCACCCAGAGCAACGCGCTCTTCTTGCTCGCGACCGCCTTGTCGAGGATCAGGTACTCCTGCAGGTAATCGCCGGACTTGAGCAGGCTGCGCGGACCGTTTTTCCTGATTTCGATGGCGCCCTGGCGGTGCAGGAAGTCGACGCGGGCCATGTCCGGCATGCTCGCCTTGGTCGCCTCGACCCGGATCAGCAACCCCTCGTTGCCCAACTCGAGGGCCAGGGCGCGCAAGTTGGCCGCCTGGCTCTGTGCGTTGAGCCGCTCGGGCGACTGCTCGGTGCTCGCCAGGCCGTTCTCCAGTTGCTCGGCGAGCCGGACGAGGATCCGCGCTTCCCCTTCCAGCACATCCTGCAGGTAGACCGGGTCCCGGACCGGCTGCTTCAACCGGGCGGCGTGGTCGAGCGCGCGCGCCAACTCCTTGCGGGCATTGGCCAGCTCGCCACGGGCCTTCTGCATCTGCGTGCCGGCCTCCTTGACCAGCCGCTTGAGCCCGACCTGTGGCCGCGTGGCGACCGGCGCCGGGGCCTGCTCAGGGGCCTTGACCTCCTCCCAGTAGCTGCCGCTGGCGCTTTCCTGGAACACCCGCACTTCATCGCCGTCGGCCAGTTCGACGGTCTCCCGGCTCTGACCGGCGGCCGGCGGTCGGACTTTCCCCAGGTAGGTCCCGCCCCTGGACCCGCGGGTCTGGATCAGCCCGGGGATTTTCTCCAGCTCCTCCTGCGCGGCGATCTCACTGGCCCGTGCCTCGAGCGACTCGCTCAACGCCTCCAGCGCCTCGTCACGCAATTGCGCGATCAGTTCGAGCAGACGGTCGGTATAGGGCAGCGCCGTGCCTTCGGGCTGCTGGTGCCGCCAGAACTCGAGGGTCTGCAGGCCCGACACATAGTTTTCGATACAGGTGTTGAGCACCCGCTGACGGCGCCGGGCAGGTATGTCCGGGTCCTGCTCCAGGTTGAGCCAGGACTGGTTCGCCATGGCGATCTCCTGGGTCTTGTCTATCAGCGAAGGAGGGACCTGCTCGTCCTGTCGCAACTCATGCAGCGTCAGCCAGCGCAGGCTATGCAGCTGCGACGCCTGCGTGTCTCGCTCCAGCGGAGCGTTCGGGGTCCGGCCGATGGTCTGGTCGCGGGTCTTGCTGCCCAGACCGGCAAAATCGTCCAGATGCCTGTCGACCTGCCTTTCCCTGCGATGCCATTCGAACATGCGCTCATTGGCCGCGACCTTGCTCCGCTGGTAGGCAAGGAACCGCTCGAAGAACCCGGAGCCCATCTGCATAGCGCTGGTCTGCGCCAGCTCGAGTTCTATCGCGGAGGGGCGCTCTTCCTCACGGACCCGGCGCAGGACTTCAAGCGTCTCACGGCAGCCGCCCAACTGGATGCCGAGGAAAGCGCACACGGCGTCCTTCCATTTCGGCACTTTCGCCACCCGGGATTGTTCCTCGCGCAGGACGATGCTCTGCCCCATCATGTCGAAAGCCTTTTCCGCTTCCTGGAGATATCGCTGCCGAGCCCTGCTGATGGCCTCGACGTCAGTCCCCTCCTCCTTGAGTTTCAACGCGGCCCGTGCCGCGGAGGCGGCGATTGTCGCGAGTTTCCCGGCGGTTTCGATCTCCTTGTGGCGATCCACCAAGACCTTGGCCGCCGCCTTTTTTTCGTCCTGTATCTGCTTGATGGACTTGCGTCCGCCGCGCCCCGAGCCGCCGCGCAGACGCAGCTTCACGTCCAGGCTCCACTCGCCGGCCTCGGTGCTTTTCAGGTAGAAGCCTTCGCGACTGCCGTCCGGGGTGATCATCCGCACGCCGCCCCCGGGCTCCTCGCGGACCCGATACAGGCGCCCACCGATATAAGTGGCCAGGTGGCCGCTGTCGTTGAGCCGGATCAGGCCCTTGAGTTCACCCTCGGCGATCACCGCGCCCAGTGACTCGGCATCAGGCCAGGGCCGTTCGAAACGGCGCAGCAGCAGGTCGTCGATGCGGATGCGACGCTGCCCGGAGGGCGCCAGGGCCGGCTCGTCCAGGTGCATGGGCACGGGCAGGTCCGCCCCTTGCGCCACATAGGGCCCAGGCCTGGGTCGGCCCGCCCCCGCAGGCTCCGTGCGGAACGGTATACCCTCGCGAGCGGCTGAAGGTGCCCTGCCCTCGGCGAGATGATGGCTGAGGATAAAGGAAAGATTGACCAGCACATCGGCCCAGGCATTCGCCTGCCCCTGGCCGCCCCTGGCCTGCAACTGACGGATGTCCCGGTCCACGCTGGCCACCACCGCATAGATCCAGCCCGCCACGGCCGCCGGGCCACGGATGAACATCAGCAGCACATTGAACAGTTGCCACGCGCCTTCCTTGAGCTGGGCCCAGCGTTGCTCGGCGTTGGACACCGACTGCCGGTCGGCCAGCTCGATCAGCGTGCGCGCCGTCGACGTGAACAGGTGGTGCAGGCAGTCGCCGTCGACCACCGCGTCACTCGGGCGTGCCGGCCCCGGAGTGGAAAAAGCGGCAAAATCGTCTTCGAACGATCGCGGCAGGTGCGGTTCCTGGAAGCCGCCATGGTCGTACAGGCGCCTGGCCCGGGGGCTCATCCAGGTCAGGACGCTGTCCTGCAGCGGGCCCTCCTGGCGGATGGCCTCGAACACCGCGCCGAAGGTCTCGTACTGGCGCAGGGGTTCGAGCGCCGGCGTGGGCCGGGCATCGTTGTCGGGGGCACACAAGGCCGTCCCGGAGGCCGCCTGGAAACCCAGCAACGCCGACTCATGGCTGCCGGCCTTGGCGAACAACGGGCGATACAGCACGTGCGGACCGTGACGGATATCCTTCGGCCCGATGATAAACATCGACGCCACTTCATCGACCGCGGCATCGGCTTCGGCACGAAAACCCAGGGGCCTGAGCACGATCTCCTGGCCGTCGACCTGCCGCTGCGCTGCGGCGGGGTTCATGAGTGCCTCGATATACCGGAAACCCACCTCGCTGAAACCGGACTGGGCCCTGATCTTGAGCTCCAGCGCCGCCATGGGCAATTGCACCCGCAGTTGCTCGGTGAAGAGTTTTTCCCGGCGCCGGGCCTCGTCGGCGTCGTCGATCAGCTTGGCCCGCAGCGCCTCCAGGTAGGTCTTGCCGATGTCCACGGCCGTCACCAGGTGCCTGACGTAATCCGGAGTCAGCCAGGCCGGCACGGCGGACTCGCGGTCGCAGTGCCGGACCGCGATGCGCATCTTCGAATGGTGAAAGCCGCCCAGGTTCTCCAGGGCGAATTCGGTCAGGGTCATCCTGACCTTTTCGATGCTGCCCAGGGCCCCACCGCCGCCACCGGCCGTCGCCACCGCGATGACCCTGTCGAGCTCCAGGCGGATATCGTCGGAACTGCTGATCCCCAGGGGCTCGGCATGCTCCTCATGGATTTTTTCCAGCAGGGCCCGCCGGGTGAAACTCATCAGGTCGCCGATGCCGTCGAGAAAGGCCTTGCCCTGGGAGGCACGCTGCACACTCGCCAGATGATCGAGCAGATCCCGATAGCGCTCTATATCCCGCGGATCGGCAGCGAGCACCCAGTGGGGCATTGCATCGCGCAGCGCCGTCAGTTCCTCGGACAGTTCGCGCACGCTATGGGGCTGCGTCGGCTCGGGGTTGAAAAACCAGCTGTCGGGGCGGGTGATGGCGCTGAGTCGCCGCTGGTAATCCTCGACCGTCCAGTCGAGATCACGGCCGATCAGCGAAACCTCCTGCAACTGATTCTCCAGCAAGGTACGCCCCAGGCTGGCAAAGGCCTGTTCCAGCAGCTCGTCAGGATCACCCGACTGCCAGAGCCGATGCTCGTGATACTCGATATCACGCCCCTCGGCCCGGCGGCTCATGAACAAGGGCAGCAGATGTCCCACTTCCGGGGTCCGGGCCCGGAACAGTCCCTGGGCGAGGCTGAGCAACAACGGTGCCTGCTCGACCTCATGCTCCCAGCGACGAACCAGCAGCACCGGCAACGCTTCCGGGTAGTAGCCGCCCCACGGATCCTTGCTCACGGCGCGCAGGCCATGGACGGCCAGTTTCTGGTCGGGCTTCTGCAGGTCGACCGTGAGGAAGGCGCGGTACTGTTCGCGGTCCGCGGTGAGCATCCGCACCAGCAACGCACTGAGCCGGCCAAAGCGACTGCTGCCTTGCGCATTCTCTTCGTTCCAGTAGTCGACCAGCGCCTGCTGATAGAGCTCCAGCAGGATATCGCCCCACTGGCCGAGCAGCGTCGGCGGGACCGGCGGCTCGATCATCTGGCGATCGCCGGGCAGGCCGACGAAGCGGACTTCCAGCACATGATCTTCGCTGAAAACCGGCGCCACGCCCTGGGTGAACTGCTTGAGCACCAGATCGCTCAAGGCCGTGTACTGATAGCCGGCGGAGACCTTTTTGCCATCGGCCGTCAGCCATCGCGGCTCGCCGACATACAGGTGCGTGGCGTTGCGCAGCGGGTCCCAACGGCTGAAGAACTGTTCCTGGATAGCCGCCAGGACCACCCCCGACAAGGTCGGCGGGCGGGCGAAAAGCGCCTTGGCCGCAGCGATGTCCTGCTGCAGCGACGGGCGAGGCGATGTGGTGGTGTCCGGCATGTCTGGCTCCCTGCAAATGCGCGAGTAGACAAGGAACAGCGCTGCCCACGGCGGTATCCGGCTATCGCCAGACCGCTGATTCAGGCATACGGGCCCGCGGCACTGGCATACACTGGCGCCCATGACCACGATTCCCCTGACCGACCTCACGCCCCCGGCGATCACCTGCTCTTCCTGCGCGGCCTGCTGCTGTCGGCTGGAAGTCATGCTGATCACCGATACCGGTGTGCCCGAGCGCTTTATCGATATCGACGACTGGGGCGGCGAGGTGATGCTGCGCCTGGACGACGGCTGGTGCGCGGCCCTGGATCGCGACAGCATGCGCTGCACGATCTACGCGAAACGGCCGTTGATCTGCCGGGAGTTCGAGACCGGCTCGGCGGAGTGCCTGGAAGAACGCCGCGATATCGCCACCGCGTATCGATGATTTGAACGGGCGCATCAGGGCGCTTTCATCTCCGAGTCAAAGACGCTTCCCATATATCCGCTGAACCAGCGCAATCCACACTTGGGACCCCACGTCACAAGTAGCGGGCAACCCCAACGTTGCCCCCGGAACCTGAGATCACCGGCCCATGAAAACCCTCGAACCACCCTGTGCTTCGCCCCCCTGTGCAGCCGATCCCCTGACCGAACCGGACGAGCCCGCGCCGGCCCGCTCGCAAGCGTTGCTCGCCCTCGATACGGCCAATGCCCAAGTGACCGCCCTGCTGGAACAGCTACCATCCCCGACGCTGCCCGAGGCGAGTCCGGCAATAGCGAAAAGTGAACAGATACGCCAGTTGCAGCAGGATTATCTGGCGCAACTGCAACGGTTCTGGACGCAACCCAACGGCGCCAGCAACGGCCTGCCCGCCGAGCAATGGCTCGCCCTGAGCCTGGAGACGCAACTGCGGGCCGAGGCGCAGCTGCGCAGCGCCGATGGCACGCTGGACACCGAAGACCAACAACTGATCGACCAGGTGCTGCGCCTACCCACGCGGGCACAACGGGAAGATGCCCTGCCGGTACTGCCAGCACGCCATCGACCGGCGGTGTACGGCATTACTCTGCTGGGAGAGGACGCCGCGCCGTGGCCCGGCGCATTCGTTATCACCAACAGCGATGGCGCCGTCCTGCCGGGCAACGATCCCGACCCGACGCAGCTCAAGGGCAAGAAAGCGGTCGAGGTCCACAGCGATCTCGGCCGGGTCGTGCTCTACACCCTGGAACAGGGGCTTGAAGCCTTTGCCTCGCTCCGGCTCCTGCACAGCACGCTGCAAGTGCGCCTCGGGCACAAAATCGCCGACCGCTTCACCGCCAGCGAGGACAAACATGAAAGCCTGTTCACCGGGCAGGTTCGCTCACTGCGCGACGCCCAGCAACGCAAGGTGAACGCGGTGTTTGCCGCGTCCCCGACGGACGTCTCGCCAGCCCTGCTGAAAGACCTCGCCGCCGCCGCGGACCTGCGTGACATCCTGGATATCGGCGGGCGACTGAACCAGCGCTTGCAGGCATTGCAATACCAGGCCTGGCGGCAGGTCTTCAAGGACGGCAGCCGGCAGGACTGGCAACGCTACCGCACCGCCGCCGGCCAGGTGCAGGCCGGCCGGTTGGCGCTGGGCCTGGCGTTGCTCGATACGCTGCCGTCAACCGCGCCTGCCGACAACTCCGCCACGCCGGTCATCAAGGACCAGGCAGTACTGGATGCCATCGTAACGGTGCTGAGCGCAGAAAACCCGACCACCGCAAAACCGGCACAGGCAATACGCGAGGCCTGGCAATACGTCAATGCCGCCAGCCTGCAACTGGCGCTGCTGGACGCCACGCTCGACGGCCGCCTCGACACGCGCCAGCAACAATGGGTCCGCCTGCTGCTCGACTACCCCGACCCGGCCACCCGCCCGCTGATCGGCACACACACCCTCATCGCCAGCGCGCTGGGCCTGTGGACCCATCCCGAGAATGCCCCGAGCACGCTGCATATCATTGACGGCATACTCGCTATCAGCAGCTCGGCCCCGAACGACCCGACTGTCGTGCTGTACATCCCGGACGCCCCCGATGACCAGGATCTCAAGGCCCTGAGCCGACTCGCCGATATCGACCCGTATCTCGTGGAACCGCAGTGGCGAAACTACCTGGCCGCGCGACTGAAAACGTCGGGCACGCCAATCCCGCAGGTGCCGTTCCCCGTAACCGGCGCCCACGTGCAACTGATCCCGATACCGGGCGATGTGCAGCTGGGCCTCTACACCATACGGCGCGACGCACTGCTGGAGCAGGCGCGCCAGAGTGATCCCGGCGCCACGACCACTGATCGCCGGTCACTCATCGATCAGTGGGCGCTGGGCAATGTGGTCGGCCAGAAGAGCGCCGGCCTGATCGGCACGTTCCTGCCCGGAAAAAACGCCCTGGCACGGATCAGGGCGACCGGCCAACCCGAGCTTGCCGAGCTTGCCGCGCTGCCGGCGACAGAGCGCCAGGGCCCGGCCAGCAGCGGCGCCACGCCACCCGGCACGGTGCGGCTAAGGCTGCTGGGCGGCGCGCCGATCGATCCGCCGCCGGCCCTGCCACCCCGTGTGTCCGCCATAGCCGGTCTGATCCGCCTGGGCTCCTGGAACGCGCGGGTCATGGATATCGTCGCGCCCCTCATGCCCAGCCTGTCGGACTGGCCATCGCACGGCAGCCTGGTGATCATCGACTGCCAGGGCCCCGGACCCGGCTGGTCGGTACGCTACCGGCAGGGACTGCACGAAGACGCCTATGGCTTTCGGGTGAACCCGGATATGTTCGTTGCCCGCCAGGACGTGGTGCTGTACCGGTCCGCTCCCGATCACTACAGCGCCTGGCTCCATGGCAACAGGGTGGATGCCCCCGCCGGTGAAGACAGCTTCTTTCATGCCTTGGCCCTGGCGCTGAACCTGGGTCGCGACAGCGACACGTTCACGGTCGAGAGACTGCGCGATGCCACCGCCGGGCATATCGAACGCCATCCGGAGATCGCCCCCTTCGTGACCGCCGAGCACCTGCCGCTCTATGCCCAGGCACTCGAACATTGCGCGGAACTGAATATCTGGCTGGGCAGCGAGGTCTATCAGGAGCTGACCGCCATCCTCAAGGGTTTCCCCAATCCGTACGGGCTCTTCCAGCCGGTCATCCGTTACCTGGAGACGACCCTGCCGTCGCGCTCACCGAGGCTGAGCCGCGTGGTCGATGCCGCGTTCGATGCCGTGCATCAACGCCATGCCCTGCGTCCGCTGCCCGCGGAAATACGCCAGATCATCGATCGCTATATTGACGCCCCGCCCCGTCCGGTACTGTCCCTGCTGGCCGCCGGGCCCAGTCGCAGGAGGCTGCTGGAAACGCTGTTGCTCGGGCCGTCAGAGGCGGCAGACATCGATTTCCTGGAGCAGCGCATCTTCATTTTTGACGACAGCATTCGCCACATCCTGCTGGAATACGGCGCGACGGCCGCCCAGTTGCGCGGGTATGCACTCCAGTACATAGGCAACCAGATCACCGCCCGGCGCGACTTGCTGCGCGCCACGCTCCAGCGCGTCCCGGCGCTGCTCGAACGGCTCGATATCATTTTCAGCTCGCCCACCCTGACCCCGCCCATGGCCGAGGGGATCAACATCGGTCAGATCGCCCACCTGCTCCACGATCCGCACATCTCCACCACCAGGTTGCGCCTGATCAGCCGCTGCGCGGATGCCGGCATCCTCAATATCAACCTGCTGGAGAACGCCGACGGGATCAGGCCGCTGACGGACGAGGTGCTGTCGCGACTCCTCGAACATCAACAGGAACTGCTGGGGCTGGCCAGGCAAATGGGCTTCCAGGACATCGCCCCACTGCTTTTCCCCTTCAGGGCCGACCCCATCGCCTGGACCCCACATCAATTCCACTCGGCCCCTCTCGCGAATGCCAGGCTCAACCTGCTGCTCGATACGCCCGGACTGTTCAGCATGCTCAGGCAACGATCGAACCGCGTAGTCGAAAAGATGTGGACCCAACTGACCAGCGCCACCCATGACAACGCCAGGGTTCGCCATGCACTGGCCTCTCCACGGGAAACCCTGAGCAGCCTGGCCCAACTGGACAGGGCATTGAACGCGCCACTGCCGAACACACGGCAGGCAGGTCCGTCGACGGGCTCGCAACCGACTTACCTGAGGGGATACGAGGTACACGGCAGATCGACGGCGCAGCTGTCGGGACCGGATGCGCGCGGCCTGTATCACGCGGCAAACGGCAGGACCTACATCCGCCATGACGGCCTGCGCTACGAAGTCCGCGCCTTCGGCAATCGCGTGCGGATCATCCATGCCATCGACGGTTTCCGGCGTCCGACCTATGAGGTGCAACGGCGTCCCGATGGTTCCTGGCAGCTTATCGACACCCCCGGCCTCGGGGGAGACAGGCGCCGGTCCTATCCGGCCATCGCCGAACAATCGCGCACGCAACGCGAGGCATTCGCCACGCTGGGCCAGGCCGCGCAACAGGAGTGGCAACGGCTCGCCGCCGATACGACGGTGTCCGGCCGGGTCCCCGACCTGCACAGCCTGCAATCCACGACCGCTGGCTACACCCTGGAACTGATCGACGCGGACGGCGCCCCACGCCGGCAGTTGGCACTGGCGAAAACCAGCGCACTGGCCACACTCTCGAACCGTATCCGCAGCACCGTGGACACCCTCCACCAGCACTTCCAGTTCCGGGACGGCCAACTGCTGCCGCGCCCGGGCGTCACCCATCATGAGGTGGTCCATGCCCTTGCCCAGCTCGATGGCCTGAACAGCCTGAATACCGGCTTCGCCCTGTTGCTGCTCGGCAGCGGCAAGCCTCATGCCCTGTCGGCGGACCTGACCCGCGCGGTCCAGGTGCAGTTCTACACGCAACTGGCCCTGGTGGTGATGGGCATCGCCAACGAGGGCGCACTGCTCGCCCAGACGCTTTACCTCGGCCTGAAGGACGCCGGACACCTGGGCGCCGAAAGCATCCGCCTGCTGGACAAGGCCGGCCAGGGGATCCGCCTGGCCGGCAAGACCCTGACCCTGGGCGGACTGCTGGCCGCCGGCAATGCCTTGCTGGTCCTCACCAGCCTGGGGGTCGACAGCTACCTGCTGGCCCATGCCGAGAGCGCCGAGGAAACAGCCACCTACGGCACCCATGTCGGGCTCGATAGCCTCGCGTTGGGCACGGTGCTGGCCGGGTTCGCCGAGGGTGCCGAGTTCCTCGGGCCGCTGTCGATACCGCTGGCCGGCCTGGGCCTGGGCGCCAGCAGCCTGGTGGCGGTGTTCTTTGCCAAGGCCCACAAGGTCCTCGCCACGGGCGAGCAATTCAACCGGGAGATCCAGGCCTATCGCAGCGGTTATATCGAGGATCCGCACAGCCACGGGCTGCGCCTGGACGGTCCGGTGGTGGCGAGCCATGTGGATCAGCGCAATGGCCGGGTCCACCTGGGCAGCCCGAAGATCTATGCCGTGGACACTTCGCGTTCGGGCGATCCGCGGGTGATCCTCGACGAGCGCCAGGCCATCGATGTCGGCCTGGTCCTGGGGCTTCCCGGAGAAATGCCGTTGCCGGTTTCAGACAGTGCCCGCTTCCTGCATCTGCCGATCACGCCCGAGCACACCTATCTGCCGCAATACGGCTGGCTGCTGGGCGCCACCCAGCGCAATGACGCCGAGCTGCAGCTGTTCAAGGCCCTCGAACAGAAGACCCGGGGCAAGTTCATCGAGGCCAAGTGGGTCGCGGTGTTCCAGAAGATCGTCGAACAGCTGGAGCCACGCTACCACGCCACGCGTATCCGGGTCAGCCTCGGCCTGGCGGCGCCGATGCTGATCATGGACGATCCCGGCGAAGGCGGTCGTTACCTGAGCCATGCCATCGAAGGCCAGGGCAGCCAATATGACATTTACCTGAGCGACGGCACGACCCTCGATCTGTCCAGTTGCGAAACATCGCGCCCCTCCACCTGGGTGCTGCACACCGATCAGTTGAGTCGCCCGGACGATATCCGCCTCGAGCCCGGCCGGCTGACGGTGGGGGGCGTCGTGGTGCGGGTGCAGGACAAGGAGACCCTGTATCTGGTCAACAAGCTCGACGAGGCCTACCGGCTGGACCTGGCCGGCGGCCGCTACACGCTGGCGACACTGAGCGCGCGCGACCATGAGGATGTGAATGAGCTGGAGCAACGCCTGCAAGCCCTGCAGGGCTTGCAGCGACTGACCGCCCCGGTACCTGTCGAAGACCTGTCGGCACCCGACTGGCCGGGCCGGGGCATCTATTATCGGCCCGCCGACGGCGACTTCGCCGCCATTCCCACGAACGGCGAGGACCACGGCGACGAGCTGTACCAGATCCCCGTGACCGCTGAAATGCTGTTGATCGCCTCCAGCCCCCAGCGCGAGAAAGTCAGGCAGGCGGTCGAGACACTGGCCGCGCTGACGCGCCACCTGGACGAGCAGTACCGCAAGTTCGGCGGGCGTTCGGCGGGTTTCTGGAGCGCCCACCCCGCTGCCGGCCAGCCCCGCAACGAGCAGTGCTATGGCGACTTTCTGCGGGCGCAATATCGCCTGGAGGTACAGCGCGCCCGGCTGCAAGGCCGGTATTCGGACACCGCCGGCCAGATGCTCCTGCAACTGCTGCCACGCCACGAACGCGAGCCGTCGAGCCAGGGGCCGCGCCAGGTGCTGGTGCATCGCTTGAGTATCAACGGCTATCCGGCCGATGACATCCTGGTCATCGGCGATCCGGAGCAGGGCACGCTGCTGTTGTATGTACCGGCGTCAAGCCCGGCATTGAGCGAGTTCTGTGGCGCCAGCGGGCTCAAGGCCCATGTGCAGCAACTGGCCGCCGCCGACGCAACGCTCCGGGAGCTGCAGGAACATTTCCCGCGACGCTATCGCGCCAGCAACTACAGTGCCCTCTGGGGCTACACCGGAACGGACGAGGCGCTGGAAAATCTCGGCGACAACGGCGACTGGAGCCTGATCCAGCTCGACCGTGGCCGCGTCGATGGCGACGATGTATTTGCCGTCCTGGCCAGCCTCAAGCGCCAGGGCGAAGGAGGCTGACCCCGGCAGCGAATGCTCCGCTACAACGGCATCGTGTAGTGCAAGGCGTAACTCTCGATGCCGTCGTTGGGCGTGCGGATCCCCGCGTTGGAATAGTGGGTCGCGCGGATCCCCAGCTCATGCCCGCCGGCAAAGCGCAGGCCGAAGCCGATGCGGTCCTCGAACTGGAAGGCCGAGCCGAGCTTGTTGTCTTCCACTTCGGTATGGGCAAACACCGCGACGCCTATCCCGGCCTCGATGTAGGGTTTGATCGAGGCTCCGGAAAACTCGTACACGAACACCGGCGAGAACGACAGGCTGTGGTTGCTGGCCGCCTTGTCGCCATCCCAGTAGGTGTAGGCGCCGCTCCAGTAGCCGGTCAGGCGACCGACATCGCTTTGCAGCCAGCTCTTGTCCCAATCCAATTGCAGGCCCAGGCGATAGGTCTGGGTCGAATCGCTGGTCTGGCCGACCGCGAACTCAAGACCGGCCGCGTGTGCCGCAAGACCATACCCCAGTGTGGCGGCTGCAAGCGCAGCCAGGCAGAACAGTCGCTTCATGAGAAACATCCTATTTCCAACGTATGTTCGGGATTGTTGTACAGCTCAACAGGCCTTCAATAGAAATCTGGCGTTAAGCAGAAGTTCACGGATTTGCGCGGTTTTTCACAGACTTTCCTACTCTGTGAAGCTTTGCACAACGCCAGACTTATTCCATAGCATCGGAAGGATTTTTCTGAGGTGATGCGGATCAGCACTGGTCCAGAATTGCGCCTCGCGTGCCGTTCCCGCGGACAGCAGGTCGCGGGCTTGCAGCAGGCGCTGGAGTTGCCGGGCCACCGCGGCACCGGTATCGATCAGACTGATGGACGCCGGAATCATCTCCAGCAGCAGCGGCTTGAGGAAGGGATAGTGGGTGCAGCCGAGGATAATGGTGTCGCAGCCCGCGGCCAAAAGCGGCTCGACATAGCTGGCGAGCAACTGGCGCAGGGCCGGGCTGTGCAGATCGCCATCTTCGATCATTTCCACCAGGCCGGGACAGGGCTGGGTGACCACCCGCACATCGCTGGCAAAGCGGTCGAGCAAGGCGGCGAACTTGGCGCTTTGCAAGGTGCCGGTGGTGGCGAGCACGCCGACCACACCACTGCGGGTCGCCGCCGCCGCCGGCTTGACCGCCGGTTCCATGCCCACCAGCGGCCAGTCCGGGTAACGCTGGCGCAGATCGGCGACACCGGCCACCGTCGCGGTATTGCAGGCAATCACCAAGGCCTTGGCGCCCTGCTCGCGAAGAAACCCGGCAATCGCTTCACAGCGCTGGCGGATATAGGCCGGGCTTTTTTCCCCGTAGGGAATATGTCCGCAATCGGCGACATAGAGCAGCGATTCGCCGGGCAACAGCGCGCTGATTTCATTGAGCACCGACAGCCCGCCGATACCGGAGTCGAACACCCCGATCGGCGCCTCACGCATCGCGGCTACCGCAGACGCTGCAGTGCGGATCGCGCTTGACCCGCAACTCACGGAATTTCGTGCCCAGGGCATCGATCAGCAACAGCCGGCCCACCAGCGGCTCGCCGAAACCGGCGAGCAGTTTCAGCGCCTCCAGTGCCTGCAGGCTGCCCACCAGACCGACCAGCGGACCGATCACCCCGGCTTCGCTGCAGGTCAGTTCGGCCTCGCTGCCGTGGCCGTAGAGGCAGTGGTAGCACGGACTCTCGGCACGCCGGGGGTCGAACACCGACAACTGGCCTTCGAGACGGATCGCCGCGCCACTGACCAGCGGCTTGCCGGCGGCCACGCAGGCGACGTTGACCGCCTCGCGGGTGGCAAAGTTGTCACAGCAGTCGAGCACCAGGTCGACGGCGGCCACCACGGCACTCAAGGAATCTTCATCCAGGGCCTGGCGATGGGCAATCAGGCTGACCTGCGGATTGATTGCCGTCAGCCGACGCAGCGCCGAGTCGACCTTGGTCGAACCGACGCTATCGGTGTCGTGGATGATCTGGCGTTGCAGGTTGGTCAGGTCGACGCTGTCGAAATCCGCCAGGTGCAATTCGCCGACACCGGCGGCGGCCAGGTACAAGGCCACCGGCGCGCCCAGGCCACCCAGGCCGACAATCAGTACCCGGCTGTTTTTCAGGCGCAACTGGCCGTCGATATCCACCTGTTGCAACAGGATCTGCCGGCTATAGCGCAACAGCTCCTGGTCGTTCAGCACGATATGCGCCCCAGGCTGATGCGCTGGTGACCGCCCAGGTCGGTGCGACTGTGGACTTCGCCGAAACCCTGTGCCGAGAGCAGTTCGCGGACGGCTTCAGCCTGGTCGTAGCCGTGTTCGAGCATCAACCAGCCACCGGCCTCCAGATGGGCCGGGGCCTGGGCGATGATCAGGCGCAGGTCGTCCAGGCCATCGGCGCCGGCCACCAGCGCACTGGCGGGTTCGAAGCGCACATCGCCCTGGCCCAGGTGCGGGTCGGCGGCGGCAATATAGGGCGGGTTGCTGATGATCAATTGAAAGCGCTGGCCTTCCAGGGCGCTGAACCAATGGCTGCTCAGCACCGTGGCGTTGTCCAGGCCCAGGCGCTGGCGGTTGCGCTCGGCCAGGGCCACGGCCTCCAGCACCCGGTCCACCGCGGTGACCCGCCAGGCCGGACGCTCGCTGGCCAGGGCCAGGGCAATCGCGCCGCTGCCGGTGCCGAGGTCGAGCACAGTGGCCGGGGTCGCCGGCAGCAGCTCGAGGGCGGCTTCCACCAGCAATTCGGTGTCGGGACGCGGGATCAGGGTATGCGGCGCGACTTCCAGGTCGAGCTTCCAGAACCCCTGCTGGCCGAGGATATAGGCCACCGGCTCGCCACCGCGGCGGCGTTGCAGGAAACCGGAAAAGGCCAGCGCGGCTTCGCTGCTGACGATCTTTTCCGGCCAGGTGTGCAGGTAACTGCGGGATTTGCCCAGGGCAGCCGCCAACAGCAACTCGGCGTCCAGGCGCGCGGTCGGTGAGTCGGGCAGTTCGGCGGCGCGCAGCAGGCTGGCGATAATAGTCATTTAATCACCCAAGGCCGCCAGTTGATCGGCCTGGTATTCGGCCAGCAACGGTTCGATCACCGCCTCGACACCACCTGCCAGGACTTCGTCCAGGGAGTACAGGGTCAGGTTGACACGGTGGTCGGTGACCCGGCCTTGTGGAAAGTTGTAGGTACGGATGCGTTCGGAGCGGTCGCCCGAGCCCACCAGCAGCTTGCGCTCGCTGGCGATGGCGCTGGCGGCGGCGCTGGTCTGCTGGTCGTTGAGCTTGGCCGACAGCCACGACATGGCCCGCGCGCGGTTCTTGTGCTGGGAGCGCTCTTCCTGGCACTCGACCACGATCCCGGATGGAATGTGGGTAATGCGGATCGCCGAGTCGGTCTTGTTCACGTGCTGGCCGCCCGCGCCCGAGGAGCGGTAGGTGTCGACGCGCAGGTCGGCCGGGTTGATCTCGATGGCTTCCTGTTCATCCGGCTCGGGCAGCACCGCCACGGTACAGGCCGAGGTGTGGATGCGGCCCTGGGATTCGGTGGCCGGCACCCGCTGCACGCGGTGCGCACCGGATTCGAACTTCAGCTTGCCGTAGACATTGTCGCCCTCGACCCGGGCGATGACTTCCTTGTAGCCGCCGTGCTCACCTTCGTTTTCCGAAAGGATCTCCACCCGCCAGCCGCGTTTCTCGGCATAACGCGAGTACATGCGGAACAGGTCGCCGGAGAAGATCGCCGCCTCGTCGCCGCCGGTGCCGGCACGGATTTCGAGAAAGACGTTGCGCCCGTCGTTGGGGTCCTTGGGCAACAGCATGCGTTGCAGGGAGGACTCCAGCTCGACCAGTTGCTCCCTGGCTTCGCGGACTTCCTCGACCGCCATTTCGCGCATGTCCGGGTCGCTGTCCTTGAGCAGCGCCTGGGCACCGTCCAGGTCCGCCTGCACTTTCAGCACCTGGTTGTAGGCCGCGACGATCGGCTCGACCTCGGCGTACTCCTTGGAGTAGGCGCGAAACTTGTTCTGGTCGGAAATGACTTCGCCATCGCCAAGCAGGGCGGTCAGTTCCTCGAAACGGTCCTGGAGGATGTCCAGCTTATTGAGCAGTGACGCTTTCATTGCGGTTTCTTATCCGAAAAGCTATCCGATGGGCCCTCACCGAGGGCAAAGAGTTCCTGGGCCATGGCCAGCGCGTCGAGGCGGCCTTCGGCGGACAACTTTTTCAGTTGCACGCTGGGCGCATGCATCAACTTGTTGGTCAGGCCCCGCGCCAGTTGCATCAGCACGTCTTCGGCACTGCTGCCATTGGCCAGCAGACGCTGGGCCTTTTGCAATTCTTCGTCACGCAGGCGCTCGCTCTGCTGACGGTAGGCCTTGAGCACATCCACCGCCGCCAGTTCGCGCAGGCGGATCATGAACTCATCGACCCCGCTGCTCACCAGTTCCTCGGCGGCCTGGGCGGCGCCCTGGCGGCTCTTGAGGTTCTCGGCGACCACTTCGTGGAGATCGTCGACGCTATAGAGGTAAACGTCGTCCAACTCGCCGACTTCCGGTTCGATATCCCGGGGAACGGCGATATCCACCATGAAGATCGGCTTGTGCTTGCGCAGCTTCAAGGCACTTTCCACCGCGCCCTTGCCGAGGATCGGCAACTGGCTGGCGGTGGAACTGATGACGATATCGCTGTGCACCAGTTCCTGGGGAATATCGGCCAGCAACACCGCATGGGCACCGAATTCCTCGGCGAGGATCTTGGCCCGCTCCAGGGTGCGGTTGGCGACCACGATACGCTTCACGCCCTGCTCGTGCAGATGGCGGGCGACCAGGGTGATGGTCTCGCCGGCGCCGATCAGCAAGGCGGTACTGCGCTGCAGGTCGCTGAAAATCTGTTTCGCCAGGCTGACGGCGGCGAACGCCACCGACACCGGGTTTTCACCGATGGCCGTGTCGGTACGTACCTGCTTGGCGGCGCTGAACGTGGCCTGGAACAGGCGCCCGAGCAAGGGGCCGATGGTCCCGGCTTCCCGCGCCACCGCGTAGGCGGACTTCATCTGGCCGAGGATCTGCGGCTCGCCGAGCACCAGCGAGTCCAGGCCGGAGGCGACACGCATCATGTGACGAACGGCCGCATCGTCTTCGTGCACATAGGCACTGGCGCGCAGTTCTTCGAGGCTCAGATGGTGATAATCGGCCAGCCAGCGCAGCACCGTGTCCGCCGCCAGGTGATCCTGCTCTATATACAGTTCACTGCGGTTGCAGGTGGAAAGGATCGCGGCTTCCCGGCTTTCGGTCAGGCGGCAGAGCTGCTGCAGGGCCTCTACCAACTGCTCGGGAGTAAATGCCACGCGCTCGCGCACGTCTACGGAGGCCGTCTTGTGGTTGATGCCGAGTGCGAGGAAGGCCATTCAAGGTCGCTGATGATGTCGAGAAGCCGACAATTGTCCTACTTCACCCGGTTCAGAACAACCATTGCCGACTATTGTCCTAATGGAACATCGCTATAAGTGCCCCGGTGAGCGGTCACGGGTATGGTTCTGCCCACCGCTTGTGTCATGATGCCCCGACCGCAGGTAAGTTGCCCTTCTCTTATATGAATAGATCCTCCGCGTTGCTTCTCGCTTTTGTCTTCCTCAGCGGCTGCCAGGCCTTGGCTCCCGTATCGCCGGGCAATACGCCACCGGCCGAGGACACCACTGCGGCCCCGGAAAAGCCCAAGGTCTACAGCTCCTTCAGCGAAGACACGGTCTTCAGCCTGCTGAGTGCGGAACTGGCCGGGCAGCGAAATCGCTTCGATATCGCGCTGGATAACTACGTCACCCAGGCGATCAATACCCAGGACCCCGGTATTTCCGAGCGGGCCTTCCGTATTGCCGAATACCTGGGCGCCGACCAGGCAGCCCTGGATACCTCGCTGATCTGGGCGAAAAACGCCCCGGACGATCTTGAAGCGCAACGCGCGGCAGCGATCCAGCTGGCGCGCAGCGGGCGTTATGACGACTCCATGGTCTATATGGAGAAAGTCCTGCAGGGCAAGGGCGACACCCACTTCGACTTCCTCGCGCTGTCGGCCGCCGACACCGACCAGGACACCCGCAACGGTCTGATGAAGAGTTTCGACCGCCTGCTGGTCAAGCACCCGAAGAACAGCCAGCTGATTTTCGGCAAGGCCCTGTTGCTGCAACAGAATGGCGACAACCAGGGCGCCCTGACGCTGCTGGAGAACAACCCGCCGGAAGACGGCGAAGTCGCCCCGCTGCTGCTGCGCGCGCGCCTGCTGCAAACCATGAATCGCGGCAAGGAAGCGATTCCGCTGCTGGAAAAAAGCATCAAGAAGTACCCGGACGACAAGCGCCTGCGCCTGACCTATGCGCGCATGTTGGTCGAACAGGACCGCATGACCGATGCCAAGGTGCAGTTCTCCAGCCTGGTCCAGCAGTATCCGGAAGATGACGAACTGCGCTTCTCCCTGGCGCTGGTCTGCCTGGAGGCCAAGGCCTGGGACGAGGCCAAGGGCTACCTGGAAGAGCTGATCGCCCGCGACAGTCACGTCGATTCCGCCCATCTGAACCTGGGTCGCATCGCCGAAGAGAAAAACGACCCGCAGGGCGCCCTGGAAGAATACGAACAGGTCGGCCCGGGCAATGACTACCTGCCGGCCCAACTGCGCCAGACCGATATCCTGGTGACCAGCGGGCGTGGCGCAGAGGCCTCGAAGAAGCTCGCCGCCGCCCGTGACGAGCAGCCGGACTACGCGATCCAGCTGTACCTGATCGAGGCCGAGATCCTTTCCGCCAACAATCATGGCGACCAGGCCTGGAAAGTCCTGCAACAGGCCCTGCTGCAGTACCCGGACGATCTGAACCTGCTGTATACCCGCGCCATGCAGGCGGAAAAACGCAACGACCTGGCGCAGATGGAAAAAGACTTGCGGGCGATCCTCAAGCGCGAGCCGGACAACGCCATGGCCCTGAACGCCCTGGGCTACACCCTGTCGGACCGCACCACGCGCTACGCCGAAGCCAAGGAACTGATCGAGAAAGCCCATCAGTTGAATCCGGAAGATCCGGCCGTGCTCGACAGCCTCGGCTGGGTGAACTTCCGCCTGGGCAACCTCGACGAAGCCGAGCGCCTGCTGCGCCAGGCCCTGGAGCGTTTCCCCGACCAGGAAGTCGCCGCCCACCTGGGCGAAGTCCTGTGGGCCAACGGCAAACAGGGCGAAGCCCGGAAAATCTGGGGCAAGTTCCTCAAGGATCAGCCCGACAGCCCAATCCTGCGCAGCACCATCAAGCGCCTGACCGGTTCCGAGACTCTTTAAGCTTATGTTTTTGCGCCACCTCGTTGTTTTCAGCCTGATCGCCCTGCTCGCCGGTTGCGCGGGCTTTGGCGCCCGTGAGTCCGTCGAGGGCCACGGCGACCCGGCCCAGTGGGCCAAGCACAAACAGCAATTGAGCAGCCTCGATGGCTGGCAGATCAATGGCAAGGTCGGAATCCGCGCGCCGAAGGACTCCGGCAGCGGCACCCTGTATTGGCTGCAACGCCAGGACTACTACGATATCCGCCTGTCCGGCCCGCTGGGCCGTGGCGCGGCGCGCCTGACCGGTCGCCCCGGCCAGGTGTCGCTGGAAGTCGCCAACCAGGGCCGCTATGAAGCCGCGACGCCCGAGGCCCTGCTCGAAGAGCAGATGGGCTGGAGCCTGCCGGTGTCACACCTGGTCTGGTGGGTGCGCGGCCTGCCCGCGCCCGACAGCAAGAGCCGCCTGAGCCTGGACAACGACAGCCGCCTCGCCACCCTCGAACAGGACGACTGGCAGGTCGAGTACCTCAGCTACACCGAGCAGAACGGCTACTGGCTGCCCGAGCGCATCAAGCTGCACGGTCGCGACCTCGACGTGACCCTGGTGATCAAGGACTGGCAGCCGCGCCAGCTGGGCCAGTGACATGCCGGCCAGCCGCCTGACCCTGCCCGCCCCCGCCAAGCTGAACCTGATGCTGCACATCATCGGTCGCCGCGCCGACGGTTATCACGAGCTGCAGACGCTGTTCCAGTTTCTCGATTACGGCGACGAACTGAGTTTCGCCGTGCGCGACGACGGCGTGATCCGCCTGCACACCGAATTCGACGATGTGCCCCACGACAGCAACCTGATCGTGCGCGCGGCGAAAAAACTCCAGGAACAATCCGGCTGCGCCCTCGGCATGGACATCTGGATCGACAAGATCCTGCCCATGGGCGGAGGCATCGGTGGCGGCAGCTCGAATGCCGCGACCACCCTGCTCGCCCTGAACCACCTCTGGCAACTGGCCTGGGATGAAGATCGCCTGGCCACCCTGGGCCTGACCCTGGGTGCCGACGTCCCGGTTTTCGTCCGCGGCCACGCGGCTTTTGCCGAAGGCGTGGGGGAAAAACTCACCCCGGTGGACCCCGAAGAACCGTGGTACGTCGTGCTTGTTCCGCAAGTATCTGTAAGTACAGCAGAAATTTTTTCCGATCCGCTGTTGACACGTGACTCCGCGCCCATTAAAGTGCGCCCCGTTCCCAAGGGAAACAGTCGAAATGACTGCTTGCCGGTTGTCGCAAGACGTTATCCAGAAGTACGTAACGCCTTGAATTTGCTAGGTAAATTTACCGAAGCAAAATTAACCGGAACTGGAAGTTGTGTGTTTGGGGCCTTCCCAAGCAAAGCTGAAGCTGATAAAGTCTCGGCCCTTCTTACAGAGACCCACACAGGGTTTGTGGCAAAGGGAAGCAACATCTCGATGTTGCATCGCAAGTTGCAAAGTCTGCTCTAGGAATTCGGGTACTGGGTACTCGTTGCAACAGATACAGGGGCGTCGCCAAGCGGTAAGGCAGCAGGTTTTGATCCTGCCATGCGTTGGTTCGAATCCAGCCGCCCCTGCCATTTTCTAATACTCATCCAGGTTACCCTCAGCCTCTAGGTACTGCGCGTGTCCAAGATGATGGTCTTTACGGGGAACGCTAACCCCGATCTGGCTCGACGTGTCGTACGTCAGCTGCATATCCCTCTCGGTGACATTTCTGTCGGCAAGTTTTCCGACGGCGAGATTACCGCTGAGATCAATGAAAACGTCCGCGGTAAAGACGTCTTCATTATTCAGCCGACCTGCGCTCCGACCAACGATAACCTGATGGAACTCGTCGTGATGGCTGATGCCTTCCGCCGTTCCTCAGCGACTCGAATCACTGCGGTGATCCCTTACTTTGGTTACGCCCGTCAGGATCGCCGTCCGCGTTCCGCACGCGTGGCTATCAGCGCGAAAGTCGTGGCTGACATGCTCACCGTGGTAGGCATCGACCGTGTTCTCACGGTTGACCTGCACGCTGACCAGATCCAGGGTTTCTTCGATATTCCGGTAGATAACATCTACGGCTCCCCCGTCCTGGTGGATGACATCGAAGACCAACGCTTCGAAAACCTGATGATCGTGTCTCCGGACATTGGTGGCGTCGTGCGTGCACGGGCTGTCGCCAAGTCGCTGGGCGTGGATCTTGGCATCATCGACAAACGTCGTGAGAAGGCCAACCACTCCGAAGTGATGCACATCATCGGTGACGTCGAAGGCCGCACCTGCATTCTCGTCGATGACATGGTCGACACCGCCGGCACCCTGTGCCACGCGGCGAAAGCCCTCAAGGAACATGGCGCTGCCAAGGTCTTTGCCTACTGCACACACCCTGTGCTGTCGGGTCGGGCGATCGAGAACATTGAAAATTCCGTGCTGGACGAGCTGGTGGTGACCAACACCATCCCGCTGTCCGCCGCCGCACAAGCCTGTGCGCGTATCCGCCAACTGGATATCGCACCGGTAGTCGCCGAAGCGGTTCGCCGCATCAGCAACGAAGAATCGATCAGCGCGATGTTCCGCTAAGGGCCCTGCCCGGCAGACACCTCGTTGACGTAAAGCGCCCCGCCCCAACACTCATGTTGGGGCGGGGCTTTTTTGCCCATGCCGCTTTGACGTCGGTCGCAGGCGTCACCCGGACATGGCTATTTTGGAGATACAAAATGACTGATTTCATCCTGAACGCCGAAGCGCGTACCGACCTGGGGAAAGGTGCGAGCCGCCGCCTGCGTCGTCTCGCCAGCCAGGTTCCTGCCGTTGTCTACGGTGGCGACAAGGCTCCTGAGTCCATCATGATGCTGGCTAAAGAAGTTGCCAAGCTGTTCGAAGACGAGGCTGCTTTCAGCCACGTCATCCAACTGAACATCGGCGGCGTCAAGCAAGACGTGATCGTTAAAGCGATGCAGCGTCACCCGGCCAAGCAGTTCATCATGCACGCCGACTTCGTTCGCGTTGTCGCTGGCAAGAAACTGACCGCTGTTGTTCCTGTGCACTTCATCAACGAAGCTGCTCCAGTGAAGAAAGGCGGCGAGATCTCCCACGTTGTCAACGAGATCGAAGTTTCCTGCGAAGCCAAGGACCTGCCTGAGTTCATCGAAGTCGACCTGGCTGACGCCGAAGTCGGTTCGATCATTCACCTGTCCGACCTCAAGGCTCCTAAAGGCGTTGAGTTTGTTGCTCTGGCACACGGTGACGACAAGGCTGTTGCCAACGTTCACGCTCCACGTGTTGCTCCAGAAGCAGAAGGCGCTGCAGAGTAATTTCACTCTGACGCCGGAGTGACTGGAAACATCGCGGACTGGAACGTAGCGAGAAAGCGGGCGAGAATGCGAAGTTTACGTCATGGTAAATGAGCGTTTTTCGTCCACTTTTTTCGCCATCCCCAAGCATTGCGGCGATGTTATCCACCACTCCACAGAAGGGCCCCTGTCGTGACTGCCATCAAACTGATCGTTGGCCTGGGAAATCCAGGCACCGAATACGAACAGACCCGGCATAACGCGGGGGCCCTTTTTGTTGAACGCGTAGCCTCGGCACAAGGCATCAATCTCGTCGCCGACCGCAAATATTTCGGCCTGACCGGGCGCTTCAGTCACCAGGGTCAGGATGTTCGCCTGCTGATTCCCACCACCTACATGAACCGTAGCGGCCAGGCCGTCTCGGCATTGGCTGGATTCTTCCGCATCACGCCCGAAGAAATCCTGGTGGCGCATGACGAACTCGACCTGCCACCCGGCGTTGCCAAGCTCAAGCAAGGCGGCGGCCATGGCGGTCACAACGGCCTGCGGGACATCATCGCGCAGCTCGGCAACCAGAATACCTTTCACCGCCTGCGACTCGGCATTGGCCACCCAGGCGTTGCAAGTATGGTTTCAAACTTCGTCCTGGGTCGTGCGCCACGCGCCGAACAGGAAAAACTCGATGCCAGCATCGACTTTGCCCTCGGCGTGCTGCCGGATATCCTCGCCGGTGAATGGAACCGCGCGATGAAAAACCTGCACACCCAGAAGGCCTGACTCTAACTCCTAGGGGAAACACCATGGGATTCAACTGCGGCATCGTCGGCCTTCCCAACGTCGGCAAATCCACCCTGTTCAACGCCCTGACCAAATCCGGCATCGCGGCGGAGAACTTCCCCTTCTGCACCATCGAGCCGAACAGCGGCATCGTGCCGATGCCCGATCCACGCCTGCAGGCCCTGGCCGAGATCGTCAATCCCAAGCGCATCCTGCCGACCACCATGGAATTCGTCGATATCGCGGGCCTGGTGGCCGGTGCGTCGAAAGGTGAAGGCCTGGGCAACAAGTTCCTGGCCAACATCCGTGAAACCGATGCCATCGCCCACGTGGTCCGCTGCTTCGAAGACGAGAACGTGATTCACGTCTCTAACAGCGTCGACCCGAAACGCGATATCGAGATCATCGACCTGGAACTGATCTTCGCCGACCTCGACAGCTGCGAGAAGCAACTGCAGAAAGTCGCGCGCAACGCCAAGGGCGGCGACAAGGACGCGGTGGTGCAGAAGGGCCTGCTGGAACAACTGATCGCCCACTTCACCGAAGGCAAGCCGGCGCGCAGCCTGATGAAGAACATGGGCACCGACGAAAAGGCGGTGATCAAGGGCTTCCACCTGCTGACCACCAAGCCGGTGATGTACATCGCCAACGTGGCTGAAGACGGCTTCGAGAACAACCCGCACCTGGATGTGGTCAAGGCCATCGCCGAGGAAGAAGGCGCGGTCGTGGTCCCGGTGTGCAACAAGATCGAAGCGGAAATCGCCGAACTCGACGACGGTGAAGAGAAAGACATGTTCCTCGAGGCCCTGGGCCTTGAAGAACCTGGCCTGAACCGCGTGATCCGTGCCGGTTACGAAATGCTTCACCTGCAGACCTATTTCACCGCCGGTGTCGAAGAAGTCCGGGCCTGGACCGTCAAGGTCGGCGCCACTGCCCCACAGGCAGCCGGCGTGATCCACACCGACTTCGAAAAAGGCTTTATCCGCGCCGAAGTGATCGCCTACAACGACTTCATCCAGTACAAGGGTGAAGCCGGGACCAAGGAAGCCGGCAAATGGCGCCTGGAAGGCAAGGACTACATCGTCAAGGACGGTGACGTGATGCACTTCCGCTTCAACGTGTAAGCGTTGCCGGAAACAAAAAAGCCGCGTTGATTCGCGGCTTTTTCATGGGTGCGTGGTATCGACCCGTCAGTCGCGACTAGAACAGATAGCCCATGTAGATCGCGGCGGCGCCACCGGCCTGCACACCCGCGTTCATGCCCGCCATGACCACCGCCCCCCGGGCCGACTGCAATAACTGCCGGTTGACCGTGGCAGAGGCAATGACCGAGGTCGCCGGATTGGAGCTGACTGCCGCCGCCAACGCCAGCAGCTTGGGATCAAGGCCGAACAACAGGGCCGTGGCTGAACCGCCGACCACCAGTCCCAGGCCCACTTCGGTATACAGGCAAGGTCCGGTGATGTCGTCGCTGGTCAGGTCACGACTGACCAGGGCGTCGCTGACAAACACCTTGCCGGTACTGGGAAAGGCCTCCGCCGCACCAACCCCGCCCACGCTCTTGCCCTTGACCTGGATATTGATCTTGCCGAAACGCGGCAACCGCGCGCCAAATCCGACACCCACCCCGACGCCGCCGTAGCGGTAGCTGACGTTCTCGCCCTGGGGCGAACGCAAGATGATCGAACCGCCACTGCCCGCCAGCAAAGCCACACTCAAACCGCCTCCGCTGGCAGTCTGATACTGCCAGTGACTTTCATTGACCGGGATAGGGATGTTGTAGCTCATACGTTCATAGTCCTTTGAGTGAATGAACCGCACCGCGACCGATGCCCCTTGCCAGACCGGCAATGAAGAACACCAGACCGATAAGCCCCAGTACGCCGGGAGTGGCCCACAGTGCGGCCAGGTCATCGACGATGGCGCTGACGGCCGGCTGCTCGGGCAGGTAATGGACTCGTACCGGCTGATCCTTCTGATAACCGAAGATAAAGCCGCCCTGGGGGTAGGAAATCTGCTCGCCGCTGCGGGTGGTGAAGGCAATCTCGGGATGCGAACCGCCGGCATTCAAGTGGCTGACGACGCCATCGGCGGTCTGCGCGCGAGCGAGGAATTCGCGTCGATCAAGCGTGAGGTTGACGGCAATGCCCAGCAGGCCGATGCCAATCAGGGCAAAAAGCAGCCCCTGGAGTATCTTCCCGAGGCGTGACGGGGTCTGGTTAGCCATGGCCTGTCTCGATATTCGTCCATGAAAGAGGGCGATCAGGATAGCAAGAAACCTCCGGCAAGTGCTTTGTGCGGCGCAGTGGATGAAACAGACCTGGTTGATTTCCTACAGTGAGTGATTCCCCCCCCCGCGACAACCGACAACCACTCTTCCTACGACCTGAAACGCCCCACCAACCCGCTCAGTTCATCCGAAAGGTGCGAAAGCCGGCCCGAGTCTTCCTGCGCGGAGTTGGCCAGGCTTTCCACCAGCTGCGCCTCATCGTAGATCTGCCGGATATGCCGATTGATCTCTTCGGCCACGCTGTGCTGCTCTTCCGCCGCCGCCGAGATCTGCAGGTTCTGGTCCCTGATTTCATTGACCGACAACTGGATACCTTCAAAGCTGTCCCGTGCACTCTCGATCGAGGACACACTGGCCCGCGACAGGTCCAGGCAGCTTTCCATCTTCTGTGACACTTCCTGGGTCTTGCTGCCGAGGGCGTTGAGCAACTGGTCGATTTCCCCGGTGGAGTCGGACGTGCGCTTGGCCAGGGCCCTCACCTCATCCGCGACCACGGCAAAACCGCGCCCCTGGTCACCCGCCCTGGCCGCTTCGATCGCCGCGTTCAGCGCCAGCAGGTTGGTCTGCTCGGCGATAGCACGGATGGTGCCGAGGATCTGGTTGATGTTGCGACTGCCCTCCTCCAGTTCGACCATGGCCTGGGAAGACTCGGTCAAGCGACGCCCCAGGCGACCGACGTTCTGGGTGGTCAGCTCGATCTGCTGCTTGCCCTCGGCCACCCGGTGGTGCCCGCTCTCGGCGGAGTCGGCGGCCGCGCTACAGGAACGCGCGACCTCGTTGGCGGTCGCGACCATTTCGTTGAAGGCCGTGGACACCAGTTCCACCGCTTCACGCTGGCGACCGGCCGCCTGGTTCATGTTGCTGGCCACCTCGCTGTTGACCCGCGAGGCGTCCTGCAGATTGGTGGATGCCGCGCCAATCCGCTGGATCAGCTGGCGTATCGCCGCGAGAAACTTGTTGAACCAGCCTGCCAACTCAGCGGTTTCATCCCTGCCCTGCACCTCGAGATCACGGCGCAGATCGCCCTCGCCCTCGGCGATCGATTGCAAGCCGGTGCTGACCTGGCCGATCGGCTTGACGATGACCCTGGCGAACGCCGCGGCAAGCAGCGCGAAGAGCAGCACCAGCACGACCACGATCACCCCTGTCACGTAGGTCATGTGCGTGGCCGTGCCCATGACTTCGTCGTACCTGATCAGACCGACATAGCGCCAGCCCAGGCCGGGCGAGGTCCAGATATTGGCCATGTAGCGGACCCCGTCGATTTGCACTTCGGTGGAGCCTTGCGGCGTGGCCGCCAGTTTGGCGTAGGGCTCACCCAGGTCCTTGAGCGGCTTGAAGCTGTGGCCGACGTCACGAGGATCGACCAGCACGGTGCCATCCTCGATCAGCATCACGTAGCCGCTTTCACCGAGCTTGATGCTCTTGACCAGCTCGGTGAGGTTTTTCAGCGAAACACTGACGACGAAGACCCCCTTGGCCTTGCCCGTGTCATCCAGCATTGCCCTGGCACTGCCGACCAGCGCCACGGCGTCCTTGTCATAGTAATAGGCGGGAGTTCGTACCGCCTTGCCGGGGCTGGCCATGGCGGCCTTGTACCAGGGACGCGTACGCGGATCGTAGCTCGACAGTTGCGGGTCATCCGGCCATTTCGCGTAGCTGCCGTCTTCCAGGCCGATGGAGAGGATGGCCGCGGCCGGGTGGGTCGCGCCATAACGGGCGAATCTATCGATGACCTGACGGGCCTCTGCCGGCAACGGCTTGCTGGCCGCATCGGCAGCCTCGTAGTGCTTGAGACTGCTCACCGATGTGTATACAGAATCGGTCGCCATTTGATCGACGTTTTGCTGAGTGCCATCGAAAAACTGTCGAATGTTGCCGTCGATCTGGCGTATTTCGCGGGTACTGCCATCGATGAACTGATCGACCGCCTGAGCTCGTATATTCAGCACCGATATCGCTGCCACAAGGCTTACCGGGATGAAGGCGACCAGGACAAAGGCCAGGACAAGCTTGTTTTTTATTTTCATTGTAGCGATCGCCATTCGAAGAAATGAGCTGCGAATGGCCAGACTACACGGACAAATAGCGATTTGCCACCACGCCCGGATCGATTTGGCAAGAGGCATGTTCGCCATATTTTTGTATACAAAAATATCAACGAGCGTTCGACCTCGCTTCAGCCGCTACCGCTTTGCCGAGCGGCTTCCCGCATCAGCTCGAATCAGCGGGCTACCGCGCTGATCTGAGCCGGGAGGGATCGAACCTGCTCCTGAAGTCTCAGGCCTTTTTCGTCTTCGGCAACAACACCGCCAACACCCCGAACAACGGCAGGAACGAGCACATCGTGTACACGTACTCGATACCGTGGATATCCGCCAGGTGCCCCAGCAGCGCCGCGCCGATACCGCCGAAACCGAACATCAGGCCGAAGAACACCCCGGCGATCATGCCGACATTGCCCGGCACCAGCTCCTGGGCAAACACCACGATGGCCGAGAAGGCCGACGCCAGGATGAAGCCGATCACCACGCTGAGCACCGTGGTCCAGAACAGATCCACATAGGGCAGCATCAGGGTGAAGGGCGCCACACCGAGGATCGAGAACCAGATCACCGCCTTGCGCCCGATCTTGTCGCCGATCGGTCCACCGGCAAAGGTCCCCGCCGCCACCGCGCCGAGAAACAGGAACAGGTGCAGTTGCGAACTGGCCACCGACAGCTGGAATTTCTCGATCAGGTAGAAGGTGAAGTAGCTGGTGAAACTGGCCATGTAGAAGTACTTGGAGAACACCAGCAGGCCGAGCACCACCAACGCCCCCAGCACGCGATTCTTCGACAGCCCGTGGGTGGCCTTCTGGCCCTGCTTGAGCTTGAACAGGTTCAGGTGCGCGCGATACCAGCGGCTGATGCCATAGAGCACGCCCAGGGCGAACAAGGCGAACAGCCCGAACCAGGCGACATGACCCTGGCCGAACGGAATGATGATTGCCGCCGCCAGCAGCGGACCAAAGGCCGAGCCGGCGTTACCGCCCACCTGGAAACTCGACTGCGCCAGACCGTAACGACCACCCGAGGCCAGCCGCGCCACGCGCGAGGCTTCCGGGTGGAACGTCGAGGAGCCCACGCCGATCAGGGCAGAGGCCAGCAGGATCAGCGGGAAACTGCCGACCTGGGACAACATCAGGATACCGATCAGGGTGCAGATCATGCCTGCCGGTAACAGCAGCGGTTTCGGATGGCGGTCGGTGTAGAAACCCACCCATGGCTGCAACAGCGACGCGGTGACCTGGAAGGTCAGGGTGATCAGCCCGACCTGGGTAAAGGTCAGCCCGTAGTTGGCCTTGAGCATCGGGTAGATCGACGGCAGGACCGACTGGATCAGATCGTTGATCAGGTGCGCCAGCGCTACCGCGCCGATGATGCGCATCACCAGGGGGCTGGATTGCGGTGTCGTCGATGCGACGGTCGCGCCAGCGGACGTTTCAGTGAGAGCCATGAGGGAATTCCGTCACACGGATGGGTGCATGATTGCAGGTGCGTCAATGTGCCATTTTTTAGTGCGGCAATACCAGATGCTTGATGAGCTAACGATCCATCCAAGTGCAAAGAAATGCCTGATAGCTCTTTGCTACTGGTCTGAATCTTGCCTACCTTAGCTCCTACAGCGCGGCCCCTTACAAAGGGGCCCGAGAATGGGAAGTTTCGCTACAGCGGCCGGCCAACAACGCCCTCACTGGCGACTCTTCCGAGGTCTTTAACGATGGCATCCGTCATGACCAACCCGTCATGACCGCACTCAAACAGTGCTGGATGCCTTGAGGAGTGGTCAGGCATGCACGCTTTTTTATCACCAGGGATGCGACTGTTGGGGCGATTCGGTTTCGCCCGTAAATTTCAGGTGCTGTTCCTGCTGTTCATCGTGCCGCTGATGGGTAGCCTGTACATGATCGGCCAGGATTACCGCAGCAAACTGGCGCTGATCTCCGAGGAACGTGCCGGTGTCCGCCAATTGCTGGCCCTGGACTCCCTCGACAGCCTGCTGGCCGCCCAACGCGACCGCGCCGCGCGCTGGCGCGCCACGGAAACCAACCGCCAACCGACACCCGCCACCCTCGCCGCCATGGCCGTGCTCGACAAGGCCCAGCCCGAGGTCAAGCAGGCTATCGAGCAACTGGGCCAGGCCCTGCAAAACGAAGGCGCCAACGGCGAGACCATGAAGCGTTACCAGGTCCTGCAAGCCACCCTCGAAGGCCTCGACTCGGGCAGCCTGAGCAAGGTCGGCTGGTGGCCGGACGGCTATGACCGCTTCACCTCCGCCCTCAGTGCCCTGCAAGGCCTGCGGGAACAGATCGCCATGGACAGCCGACTGATCCTCGCGCCCTGGATGGAAACCTACCTGCTGACGCAGATTTCCACCCAGCACGCTCCCGACCTGATCGAACGTGTCGGCCGTCTCGCCAGCGTCGGCCAGGCCTCGGTGGTGTCGGGCCAGTTCAGCCTGCAGAGCCGCCTGCAACTCAAGGACCTGCGCAGCCGCATCGGTGATGCCCGCGACCAGCTGACCAAGACCGGCGCGCAACTGGAAACCCGCCTGCCGGCGGAACTGCAGAACTGGGCCGGACGTTACCGGGAAAGCCTGAATCACCTGGACGAGGGCCTCAAGGCGCTGGACGACGGCATGTTCGGCGGCAGCATCACCCTCAAGCCCGAAGGTTTCGAGAAAGCCCTCGACACCTTACTCGACCAGTTGGCCGGCTTGCGCCAGGACTCCCTGACCACCCTCGACAGCCGCCTGGACTACTACCACGCCCAGGCCATCCGCCAGTTCACCCTGGTCGCGGTGATCTTCGGCTGCCTGCTGCTGGCGGCGCTGTACCTGTTCATCTGCCTGCAGGCCTCGATCCGACGCAGCGCCAGCGGCATCACCCTGCTGGCCGAATCCCTGCGTGACGGCAACCTGTGCCTGCAGGTACCGGTGGAAGGCCGCGACGAACTGGCGGCCATCAGTACCGCGCTGAACGTCGCCGTGGTGCAACTGCGCACCAGCCTGCAGGGCGTGGACCACGAGACCCTGCAGTTGAGCGACGCCGTGCGCACGCTCAACAACCATTCCAGCGGCGCCCTCAACGAGGTCGAGGCGCAGCAGCAACAGATCAGCCAGATCGCCGCGGCGGCCACGCAACTGGCGGCCACGTCCCTGGGGGTCGCGCAGAGCTGCGAACAGGCCTCCGGCAGTGCCCAGAACACCCAGCGCATTGCCTCGGACAGCAGCCGCGACAGCCAGCGCACCACCGCCAGCATCCAGCAGCTCAACCAGCGCCTGAACGAAACCGCTGCCGCGCTGGGCCGGGTCAGCGAGCAGGGTCAGCAGATTCAATCGGTGGTCGACACCATTCGGGGGGTCGCCGAACAGACCAACCTGCTCGCCCTCAACGCCGCCATCGAAGCGGCACGGGCCGGTGAACAGGGCCGTGGCTTTGCCGTGGTGGCGGACGAAGTACGCAGCCTGTCGCAGCGCACCCAGAGTTCCACCGCGCAGATCGCCAGCACCGTCGACAGCCTGCGCGCCACCGTCAGCCAGGCGGTGGCACTGATGGAAGCGGCCTGCGGCCAGGCGGAAACCGACGCGCAATCGGTGACCGGGCTGGGCGAGCGCCTGGTGGAAATCGCCAGCGCGGTGCAGAGCGTGACCGATACCCTGGCGCAGATCGCCACGGCGGTGGATGAACAGGCGAGCACCGCGGACGAGGTCAGCGGCAATATCCAGCAGGTCGACCAGGCGGCGGTCCGGCTGCTCGAAGGGGCTCGCGCGGTGAACCGCGCGGCGGACACCCTGAGCGAAGGCAGCAGGGCCCTGAGCGACAATACCGGGCGATTCCGCCTGAGTTGAAACGGCCAAGGCCCGCGGATTCCGCCGTCGGGCCTTAAGCTTTTGATAGCGTAGAGAAAATTTTCAGATATTTGCTTGACACAACATCGTTCCAAGCGAATAATGCGCGCCACTTGGCTACATAGCTCAGTTGGTTAGAGCATAGCATTCATAATGCTGGGGTCCGGGGTTCAAGTCCCTGTGTAGCCACCAAGTACCTGTTTACAGATGTCTCCATGAGTCTCTAAACAACCTCAAGAAGCCCGCCTAGTGCGGGCTTTCTTGTTTCTGGCTATCTCTCCTTGTATCCCCCTATACCTTCCCTCCGTGTATCCCCCTGTGTATCCTCGACAAATAATTGAACCGAGGGGATACAAGCCCAAATGAAGCGATCCGAGATAAAACGCCGCCCCCTTTCCGATACCGCATTGGCCGGCCTGGAGCCTGATGCCAACGAGTATCGCGAGCTGGACGGGAGCGGCCTTTATTTCCGCGTGAAGCCTGATGGCCAAAAGTCCTGGCAGCTTCGTTACAAGAAGCCCGACGGCAAATGGTCATGGCTTGGGCTTGGCGGTTACCCCGAGGTGAGCGGATCAGTCGCCAGGCAGAAAGCGGGCGAATTGCGCACCGACGCCGCCGACGGCAAAAACCCGATCGTTACCAAGCAAGCCCGCAAGAAAGCAGAAAGGGATGTCGCCGGCGAGACATTCGAGCCACTGGCGCGAGAGTGGTACGCCTCTCGCCTCACCAACTGGGACGCGGGCACCGCCAAGCGAATCATCGGCGCCCTGGAACGTCACGTCTTCCCGGTGTTCGGCAAGCGCCCCTACGCTGACATCACACCGCTTGAGTGGATGGAGTTTTTGCGCGGCATGGAGCAGCAGGGAATCCTTGAGCAAATGAGCCGGGTGCGCTCGTACTGCAGAGACGCCTACGACCTGGCCCGGGTAACTGGCCGGGCGACCCATAACCCGCTTGAGGGGCTGCAAAAATACCTCCAGTCAGGCAAGGCCGAGAACTACGCCCACGTCTCACCCGATGAGCTTCCCGGCCTGATCCGCGCCATCGCTGCCTATCCGCACGCCCACGATGTGCGCCTCGGCCTGCGCCTGCTGAGCCTGTTCGCCGTGCGCCCCAGCGAGCTGCGCGAGGCGCAGTGGTCGGAGTTCGATTTCGCCAAGAAGGTCTGGACGATCCCAGTCGAGCGCAAAGGCCGCAAAAAGGGACTTGAGCACCTGGTGCCGCTTTCGTCTCAGGCGATCGAGGCGCTGGAGGAGCTGCGCCAGTACACCGGCAGCTATCCCCTTCTGTTCCCGGGCCGCAGCGACCACACCAAACCACGCAGTGACACCGTGTTTCTGATGGCGCTGCGCCGTATGGGATATGAGGGCCGACAAACCGGTCACGGATTCCGGCATATCGCGTCGACAGTGCTCAACGAGAACGGGTTCGAAGAGAATCACATCGAGGCCCAGTTATCACACAAAAAGCCTGGCGTTGCCGGCGTCTACAACAAAGCCCAATACCTGCCGCAGCGTAAAACGATGATGCAATGGTATGCGAACTACCTTGATGGCCTCGCCGGTGGCGTTGTTATCCAAGGCGACTTCGGCAAGCGTGCCTGATTGCATCCCTAGCAGGCGTAGACAGATATAGATTTAAGGCATTTACTGTTCAGATAACCAGTATCATAGCGGTATCAGCGTTTTGGCCAGCCTAGCCCGACGGGGCGAAAAGCGGACACTCATCCACCAGGCTGGCCAATCTAATGAGTAATGCCGGAGGGCATTTAAGTGGCAGGAATTCCAACTGCGGACCAATTTTACAAACTGTCCCTTGTAGCAGATCGGTACGAAGACCTCGGTTCGAAGGCGATCTCCTTCGAGCTGGATGCGCTGGCTTTCTACGGTTATCGCGACGAGGATGTCCCGGCGGTCGCCACGACTTGCGCAAAGCTGCTCAAGGAAAAGCATGACGAAGCCCTCGGCGATGACTGCAAAGCAACGCGTGATTGGATCGAGGCCGAACCTGCTTTTGCCATGGCCTTTAAGTCGCTCGGGTACATCACGGTTGGGGACGATCACTGGGACGGTCCTATACAGCGTGAATTGGAGCGATGGGTGCCTAGATTGCGGGATGACAAAGACGCGTCCTCGCGCTACCTCTCTACGACCATAGCCCGCATTCCAAACCATTATCTGAAATACATATCGCGGCTCGCTGGAGCTTGTTACAGATACATAAGCGGGGTCGGTCATCGCACCGTAATCGAAGGGCCTTCGACCATACGCCGCCTAAAAGACCTGATTGCCGAATTTGATGAAGTGCTCAACACAGAGTGGTTACCGGACAGCCTTAGGACAAGTCTCGCTTATAGCCTTAGGACAAAATCGGTGCTGGAAGCGCTCGAACACCACGGAGACATTGCTTCTCCAGCAAGTCGAAGGAATGACGTGGACCTTCCAACGCGGCTTTTCGCCACCGACCTGCTGAGGGTCAATCAAGATATGTTTCGATCCTTCCACAAGAAATCCGTATTCCACTTAATGGGGCTGTCTTTCGTGGATAGACCTCTGGAGATGAGAACTATTGAACGGCTCGCAAAGAGCGAAGTTGATGCTCATCGAGAAATTGCCGCCAAGCGTATCTCCGACAAAAGAGGGCTGGATTACGACTATGTTCTGGCGACACTAAAAGCGAATAAAAGCTTCACCTTCCCGCGCGAGAACACAGGCTGAAATGATGGCGCTTTGTCGTGCCCAAAGCGCCAGCGAATTGCGAATCTGTCTCCCGTCATCTCCAGCTATTACGGGAATCGCATCATGCAAACGGTCCACACGCCCCACCAGCCATCCCCAGCCGCCGCGCAGAACTTCGACCCGGCGATCACCCTAATCCGTATGCCGGATCTCGAAGCCATCACCGGCCTCGCTCGCCCCACCGTCTACAAGCGCCTCAAAGACGACCCGACCTTCCCCCGCCCTGTGCCGCTGAGCAACAGCAAATCGCGTGGTTCGCCAGTTGGCTTTGTGCTGGCCGAGGTCCATGCCTGGGTACGCCAGCGCATCGCCTTGCGAGGGGAGGCGGCATAAATGACCGACCAAAAAAAAGGCCAACCCATAAAGGCCAGCCCAGAAAAAACTCACGCCGATAGTACCACCAGCACAGGGAAAGCGCCGACGAAGATCAGCCGCGTCCTGGCGTATCTGCTCCAGGACCGCAGCCTCAATCGCTTCGAGGCCGAGCGCTTGGGCGATCACTGCCTACACAGCACAATCAGCAGCTTGACCCACGGTTACGGCCTGAAGTTCGCCCGCAAGTCCGAGCGAGTGCCGAACCACTGGGGGCTGCCTTGCCTTGTGACTCGCTACAGCTTGCCGCCCACCGAATACAAGCGCGCCAAGAGCGTGCTGGCTATGCTCAAAGGGACAAATGCCCCTCATCGCCCGGTGGCAGCATGAATGTCGTACTCATGATCGGCGATGAACGGTCGATAACTTTGGTTGCAAGCAATCACGCCCGCCGGTATGGTTCTCCCCGTCACATTGCTGACAACGACCTTGGCGGGTCGAATGATTTCAGGCGCAACAGCGCCCCCATTACGATTGCAGGCGCTTTTTTTGTGCCCGCATTCTCGTTTTATGGCGGGTTGCGCAGGAGCACCCTCGGGTGCGCCGGGTTCCTGAATCACCGGTCCGCCAATCCTGTGCAACTCGCCACCCTTCTCTGCTTGGCGGCAGGCCGTGGTGGTTCCCATGATTCGGGAGCTACATCCATGAAACACACCCTAAATCCGTTCGCGATTCGCGCATTTGCTCACCGCCGCATGGCCCTGAGCGCCCTCCGCGCAAACTCATCACTTTCCGTTCGTCTCACACGCTACAACGCCCACATGGTCATGGCTCGTACCCTGGAGTCTGCCGGGGGTGCTGAATGAATACTCCCGCCCGCACCATCCATCAGATCGCCCACGACGCACTTGAAGATCTAGGCAGCGCACAGGTCGTCCTGGGTAAGCTTGAATCCCTGCTGTATGCCGCACTTGCAGACAAGGGCACGAGCCAGCACATCCGCAACCTGGTGGATATTGCGTGGAACCTGGCCGCTGATGGCGCCAACACTGCCGATTGCGATCACGAGGCGATTACTCACGCATTGAATAGTTGCGAGGCAATTGGTCTCGGTTCACCCATGACCTTTTTCACCTTCGCGGACAACCCGGCAGTGACGCCAGCCTCTTACCAGGACTGCGTCTTGTACAACCCGTGTGAGGGCTACTTCGTTGCTACCTACAAGGAAGTTGATGGTCAGCAGGGTTTTTACAAGTTTGGCGAATATGAAGCTCTGTGCCACACGCTAATTCACCGCTGGGCGCCTCTCCCTGACTTCCAGGCTGCTGGGGGTGACCAGTGAAAACGTCAATCAAAACCCGCGACGACCTCAGCTTCACCAGGCGCGACGATGTGGGCCGACTCATCAACTGGCCCTTGGGCAACCCCGGCGTGGCTGCCGACTGGGAAAAGGGAATGGCTTTCTTCAACGACGAGATCGTCGAGCTTGCCGCGCACGACGAGCATGAGGCGCTTTGGGCCATCAAGTCAGCATTGGGCGCAATGTGTGGCCGCTTTACGTGCCTTGAGATCGGCTTCGTGGATCGCATCGCTATTGCCGCGGTGAATGGTTTGCGCGCAAAACGCAATGGCGTTGCCTGGGTTGAGGATAAAGACCTCGAAGACATCGAGGATGAATCTCGGGGGGGTTCGGCATGAAAACCCTAACCAACGGCGACTCGCCCCGCACCGGCGTGGTGATCAGCACCTCCGCTCTTACCCCAAGCGAACAGCGAGGCATGCGTATCGCTCGTGAATTGTTCGACGAGCTCCGGACGATCTACACCCAGGCGATCGCACCCTCCCTCGGCGGTAGCAGCCGACCGATCAATATCCGCATGCGCGATCTGATGGCCGAGATCCATCTGCATTCGCACGGCTTTATGTCGAACCACTGGAAAACTGATCAAGAGATCGAAGACGCCAAACCGATCAACCACCGGGAGATATTCAATGTCGACCGATAACCACGCCCACGACGTACGCCAAGCCTATTGGTTCGTCTACACGCCCGCCGTTGAGAAGAACGGCCTGCTGTACTCGCGAATGATCGCCCCTTTTGAATCCGAGGAGGAGGCGGTGAACGGAATGGAGCTACTCAATACACGCTTTCCTGGTCCAGCCAAGGCGGCTGTCGGTCAACTCACCTATCAAGGTGTGCGTTCGGTCGAAGACATGGAGCAAGCATTCCGAATTGCCCGCGGCGATCTGGCTGATGAGTTGGCCGGGCCAGATCCACGCCGGCCGGTAGATCGTAAATGACCACCACCCGATTCCAAGGCGGCAATGCCGTCATGTTCAGACTCGATCTAGCGACCTGACCTAAGAGGTTAAGCATGAAAATTCAAAATGGCGCAACTGCGTCGACGGGATCGGCTTGCCTGAAAAAAGCCACCGAGCTGTTTTACGTCACGCACCCGAAGGTGCCCAAGGCATTGCTGGGACCGTTCTTGACCGAGGCCGACGCGGAGTGCGGGCGCGTCGTTATGCGTAGTGCTGGCGCCCAGGTGACGGCCTGTCTGGTTGACTCAATCGACGACATCACCCACTGGCACGGTTTGAACAACGGTCAAGTTTGCCAGGCCTTTGCTGGCGCTGATCGCCGGGAGGTCGGCCATGGGTAACGTGACCCCAATCAAACGCAAGGGCAGTGGCGGCCCACCCGCTGCTGGCGCTCATATCGACAGCGCCAGCTATGTGCTGCTGGTGGAAACCCTGGTCGGCTTCCTGGAGCTGCGTATCTCGGAAGGCGACCAAGGCCGCCATTGTGATGAGCTGGAGCGCCTGACTCAGAAACTGGAGAGCTTGGCCAAGCGGTTTACCCCGCCGAAGGGGGCCGCATGACTGACGCAACGATCCTATTCCGTGATGCGCTCCAGGCCGTCTATGGCCCTCTCGACTGGCTGCCAGAGCCCGACGGCGCAATCCACCGATTCCGTGTGCCGGAGGACAAGCCAGGCTCGCTCAACGGCTGGTATGTGCTGTACCTGGACGGCATCGCGTCCGGCGCTTTCGGCAGTTGGAAAGCCGGTGGCGCCAGCACCTGGTGTAGTCGCGAGCCAGTGGACGCCCGCGAAGCCGCACAAATCCGCGAGCGGGTTGATCTAGCACGGCGCCAGCGCGAAGCCGAGCAACACCAGCGCCAGCAGCAGGCCGCCGAGAAGGCCAACCACTGGTGGCGCAATGCGCGCCGCGCCTCACCCGACCACCCGTATCTGGTAGGCAAGGCGGTTCGCTCCTACGGCCTGCGCCAGCGTGGCGCTGACCTGCTGATCCCGCTGTACCTGGATGGGCGCTTGGTCAACCTGCAAAGGATCGGGCCGGACGGCGACAAGCGCTTCCTGTTCGGCGGCCGGATCAAGGGCACCTATTCGCCGCTGGGCATCATCGAGCCAGGTTCTGTGCTTTGCATCTGCGAAGGGTGGGCGACGGCCGCCAGCCTCCACCAGCACGGCGGCTACGTTGTTGCCGCGGCCATGAACGCGGGCAACTTGATCCCGGCGGCGATGGCCCTTCGCGCTCGATACCCGGGCCAACCAATCGTCATCGCCGGCGACGACGACCGGCTCACCGATGGCAACCCGGGGCGCGCAGCGGCAAACGCCGCGGCGGCAGCCGTGGGTGGTCAAGTGGCATTCCCCGAGTGGCCAGAGGGCGCGCCCGATGACCTCACCGACTTCAACGACCTCGCCAACTGGAAACTCGCCCATGTCCAAGCCTGACACTAACGTCATCAACCTTCGGCCGGACGCCGCGACTATTGCGCCAGATCGCCCCTGCTGGGCGGTATATGAGCATTGGGTGATCAATGAGAAGGGCCGCAAGCTGCGTCCAGGCGTCTACTGGCACAGTTTCAAGCGCGCCGCCGCTGACCAAGACGATGACGAAGGCGATACCGGCGACCGGCCTATCACTGATGAGTGGATCTCCAGCCCCGTCACCGTCGTCGCCCGCACCACCAACAGCGACGATGGCAGCGAAGGTCGGTTGCTGCGCCTGATCACTGAGGGCGGCATCAAAGAATGGATCATGGCCATGGAGGTGTTCGGCGGCAGCGGCGAGGACGCCCGGCGAGCGTTGTTCGGGATGGGCGTAATCATTGCCCTCAAGAAGCGCGGCACGTTCATGGAGTACCTGCTCGACCAGCATCCTGCAGAAGTGTTTGCCACCACCAGCCGGCCGGGTTGGCATGAGTCGGGCGCGTTCGTGCTGCCTGGGCGGACCATTGGCAGCGCCAATGTGCGGTACCAGGCCAGTAACAAAGCTCAGGTACTTTTCAGCCGGCGCGGCGAGCTGGCGCTGTGGCAGTCGGAGGTAGCCGCCAAGTGCGCGGGCAACCCGGTGCTGACACTCGCGATCGGCTGCTCGCTGGCTGGCCCACTGCTGAGTTTGGTCGGCGTGCTAGGTGGCGGTGTTCACCTGGTGGGCGATAGCTCGAGCGGTAAGTCGCTGGCGCAACTGATCGGATCGTCGGTATGGGGCGACCCGGGCGTGTTCGCCGCAAGTTGGGACATGACCAAGGGCGGCCTGGAGATCGAAGCGTCGAGCCGCAATGACACCATCCTGCCCTTGGATGAGATCAAGCGCGCCGACCCCAAGCGCGTACAGGAAATGGCCTACTCCCTCGCCAACGGCCAGGGCAAAGGCACCATGACCCGCGAGCGCGAAGGCCGCGCCAAATTGAGCTGGCGCCTGCTGACACTCTCCAGCGGCGAGCGCTCGCTCTCTGAACACGCGGCCATATCCGGCAATGCCGCCCACGCTGGCGCCGAGTTGCGCATGGTCGACGTGAACGCCGGTACCCGCACACACCGGGCCTTCGACGAATTGCACGGGCTTGAGGGAGCGGACTTTCACCGGCAGCTCACCGTAGCGGTCGGCGCCCACCACGGCCACCTTGGACCAGCGTTTGTGGAGCACCTGGTCGCCGCCGACGATAAGCCCGGGCTGCTCAGTGACTTTGACGGCATCCGCGCCCAATTCGTCGAGGACAACGCCCAGGCCGGCCGCGTGGCTGACCGGTTCGCCGTGATCGCGCTGGCGGGCGAGATGGCCATCGCCTACGGCCTGTTGCCATGGGAGCCGGGCACCGCCCTCTCCGACTGCCGCTTGCTCTACGGGGAATGGCTCTCCCGTGTCGGCGGGGGCAACGCAGAAGACCGCCAGATCCTGGCCGGCATCATCGATTTTATCGACAAGCACGGCAGCAGCCGATTCTCCGATGTCGACGCAGCGGAGGTGGACGCCAAGGTATTCAACCGCGCCGGATACTGGGAGCTGGTGGCCGGCAAGCGGCTCTATCTGTTCAACAAGTCCGCGCTGATCGAGGCCGCCCATGGGTTCGGCCTCACCCGCGTGGTCAAGGCACTGGAGGTTGGCGAGGCCCTGGCCAAACGCGACACCGACCGCGATAGCCGCAAAACCAAAAAGTACCGCATCCCCGCCGGCGGATCGGCGCGGCTGTACGTGATCGACCCAGAAGCCATGGACAGCGAAGGGGCCGGCGCATGACCACCAAATCCACCAAGTACGAATGCCCGAGTTCACAGGAACCTATAAACGTGGGGAACAGGGGGAACGGGGGAACAGCCAGTAAAACCGTGGGCTGTGGCCGTTCCCCCTTATTGAATGTATGGGGAACAGGGGGAACACAAACATGTTTTTGAATATAAGCATGTCTGCGTTTTCCAGAATTTGGTTATCACCGTTCCCCACAAAAAAACGTGGGGAACAGAAACCCCCTCTGAAAGCCCCGGAAACATTGGCTCTTCCCACTGTTCCCCCGTTCCCCCTATTTTTTTCTAGAGACACATATGGGCAATGGAGCAATCAGGCCGAGGTGACGCCATGAGTCTCCTTTCCGGCCTGCTCGATCACATGCCCCCAGCCATTGCCGGTACCGACTCCGCAATTTTGCGGAGTCGCCATGAACCTCGCCCGCGCATGGTGCTGGCCAACCCAGTCGAGCGCACTCCCCGACTCATCACAAGCCCACACGCAAGCGCCGCCACTGCCACGCCCGAATGGCGACAGGCCCGTGACCAGTATCTCAACCACATCATGGTTTGTCGGAGCTGCTACGCGCCCACCGGGCGCCATTGCACGGCTGGCGCCCAACTGCGCACCAGCTACGACACCACACCTATGGAGGCGCACCAATGACGCCCATCCTCATCACCCGCTTGTGCAACATCGCTTTGAAGCCTGGCGTCAGCGCCACCACGCAGCTCATCACCACCCGGCGAATCTGTCGCGCCATTGCTGACCAGCTCGACGTTATCCGCAGTGAACGGCGAGCCCTACGCCGGCAGGCGGGCAAATTGAAAGCATTCCTCCCCTTCACCCGGCAAGCCATTGCTGAATTGGAGGAGCGAGCCCAGGAACACCAAGAGGCTGTCCGCAGTGGAGCGTGGAGCGCACTTGCTGGGTTTGGCCAATCACTGATGTTCGACCGTGAGGGGCTGGCGCAGGCGTTGGGCTTCGACCGGATGTGCGACCTGCTCAGCGTCAACCCAGTACATCGCCATCGGGCCAGCGCAGACGGTGACACCAGCCTTCGCGGAGTGGCCTACCTATCCCAACTGGAGGACAGCGCCGACCACAAGAGCGACGAATGGGGCGCTGGTGGCCCGCTGTATCAAGCCTGCCACGCCGCCATGATCCGGTTCATCAGGGAATGCCCAGAAGATCAACTACCCGACCCATTCGCCCCTGGTGCGCCGTTCGGCCCAAAGCTGCCGCCAGCCCTGAGCATCGTCGGCAACTGACCAATTTCCGCGCCACGTTTTGCGAATCCCGAAAACGTGGCGCGGCACAGAGCAACACCATCGGGCACAAGCCCAAGGCCAGCGCCAGCGCCAGCGGCGCATAGAGGAAAACATGACAGACCAAAACAACAACACAACGGACCAGGTGCCCACGCACCTGGAGCGCTTCGCGGAGGCGTGCAAAAGAGAAAGCCTCGAGAGACATCCGTCAGCAGCAGTCCACACGGCCTACACGGCAAACATCACAAGCGGCGGCCAAAGGCATTGTGTAGATGGCCCCTTCTTCACGCATGAGGAGGCCGCCATCTCGGCGGAGATCCTGCGCAAGTCTTGCAGAAATGCCAGGGCAACCAGCGCCTTCTACCAAGATCACCCGGCCATCACCCCGCAACTAACCAAGGACTGCCAGGCCAACCGTGCCGGTCTGGCCAAACAACTCAACATCGCCTAAGGAGCACCAGTTCATGACGCCTTATACCGAAAAAATGCAGACAGTCATCGTGACCGATCAACTCGCCAAGATCACCGGCAAAGCCAAACACCGATTTACAACCGGCAATGGGCTGAGGGATGTAATGGGTTACTTCAAGCAGTTCCCCGGATTTGAGCGGTTCATGATGGAGGCCGAGAGCAAAGGCTTGCGGTTCGCCGTGTTCATCGGCAAGGACAACATTGGCGAGAATGACCTCGGTAAGCCGACGGGGAAAAAGGTCATTCGGATATCACCAATCATCACAGGATCAAAGCGAGCAGGCTTGCTCCAGACAATTGTTGGTGTAGTGCTAATCGCGCTTTCCCCCTTCACAAACGGCGCAACATTGGCGCCGGGGATAGCTCTCGTTGCTGGCGGTGTAATCCAAATGCTGAGCCCTCAAGCAAAAGGCCTTGGCACCCAGGACAGCCCGAACAACCGAGCCAGCTACAGCTTCAACGGCCCGGTCAACACCAGCGTCCAGGGCAACCCGGTGCCTCTGCTCTACGGCCGGATGATCGTCGGCAGCGCAGTTATCAGCGCCGGAATCTATTCCGAAGATCAGATGTAGCGGACTTGGTGTAAAGTCAGCGACTTAGAAAAGAGGATGAATCATGCACAGGATTTTGCTCGGGACTGTCACCGCAGCCCTTCTCGCAGGTTGCTCAAGTACGCCGGTAGAGTCGGGGTCGGCCACAATAGTGCCTATGAATAGAACGTTCGCCTATCAAGCCGACGTTCCTGGTGGGGCAATACTGGTAGTGAGTCGCGACAATGGCTTTTGGGCATCAGGGGGCTGCTTGGCCACCGTGATGATCGACGGGAAAAAGGTCGCCCGCATCGACACCGGCGAAATTGTGAAATTCAAGGTCAAGCCAGGTCGGCACATCGTCGGAATTGCCGGCGATGACAAAGGTAACGGCCTCTGTGCAATGCAGATCGGTCAGCCCGTGAAGGAAACGGCAACCGAAGTCAGCTCAGGAGAAACCCAAAAATTCAGGATTTCGGGTACTCAGAATGGAACGGACATACGCCCAAGTTCCATTTAGCTGACTGGTCGAAACAGACGATATGGTCTCACTCAGACCAAATCGTCTGTTTCACCGTCCTGCTGGTATCCACTCTGGTATCCACGGTTTGGAAGGTATCAATTAGCGATGAACTGAGGCGCGTTTAATCGCCTTCGGGTTCTCCGTTCTGGGCGGCTGGTCCCGTTGCAGCCAAACCCTCTAATGCCTCCAGCGTCTCCCTATGCAGGCTTTCCAGCCATTTCCAAGCTGTTGCTTGAAATAGATCGCGTTGATTCTGAGGGTATTCATTAGCGATAACAGAAAGAGACCCAACCAAACTGAGCCCGCAGAACATTAGGGGTTGTGCCAGCCCCTCATTAGACGGGCCAGTAAGAAGTATGTTTTTCCGGCTGAGATACAGCCCCATTTTGTTATCCAGGCTATCCGCACCTGTGTGAACGTATTGGCTCGCAAGCTTGTATTGCGGCCTTAGAGACTGATACCCCGAAAGCTCCTCCAATATGGAGAAAGTGATTTTCTTGGTGTCAGGAAGAAGGACTTTTGCCCATCCGTTTTCACGGTCAAAATCGGAGCCATGTTTCTGAATTGCGCGATCAAATGCCTCCTGAAGCTCCGTCATTACCTCGGCTGAGATCGGCGGCTCACCAGTAACCTTGCTGTGTGCATTAAAAAACTCAGCTGCTCGTAAACCTAGAACTGACTGGAAATCTTTAAAACGCTCTGAAAGCGAGTTATCTGCATTACCCAACAGAGAGAGCACTACGCATGTCTCATGCATAGCCCGCCAGCGGCTGAACCCGCCTTCTGAGTATCCGCCTGAAAGAGAGTTATGGATTTCTCCAGATAGCTGAACAGAACGCGAAAATAAACGAGTCAACACATTAAATTTTACGTCGGATGGCAACTGTCCGTTACGTTGCTCCTCTATCAGCTCAGACAGAATTTCTTGGCACATCAACGTGAGACTTCTAAGTCTGCCTAGCGGTTTTCCCCAGGTTATGGACAGTCTTTCGCGGAAACCGGAGAAATCTGAATGGTCTCCGGATAGCGTCTCCTCGAGCCGCCCCTCCAATCTCTGTTTGAGATTTTCCGCTTCGCGCTGGAGAACGGTGTCTGCGTCAGCGGATGATTTCTTTAGCGTCATGTGCCTTCAGCTCTTTAATGAATGGGTTGGCCGCTTTCGACATCCTGAGCGGATGGTCCCATTTTTTAATCGCTGTTAACACCGCCCCATGTCCTGGCGACAACAACTTGCCGCAGCATGAACACACAGTAAGTACGCAGCTCAGTTCGCACGGCTGGTACACATTCGGGTGCGTACGGGCAGCAGGTTCGCACTTCTGGTTCGCACCCTTTTACGCGTACCTGGTGCGAACCAGGCCGCCAGCCAGTTATCAAAATTTATGGTTGCCAGGCGTTGGTTTCCACTGTGGTTTCCAGGGTTTTGCAGTGGTTTCCACTGGCAACCTGGCCAAGCCCAGACCAAACCCGCGCCGCGGGGTCGACTGGCCGGCGCGCACGATCCGCGCCAGCATTGAGTGTTGAATTCAACTCACCGTGTAGATCGCAATACGCTGGCGCCGGCATTTACTTTGACCACACTTTGACGGAATGCGAGACAGGCATCAGACCAAAACCACGCCGGGTGGGCGTCTGAGGCTTATCGCGTGGCCAGCCCGTCAAACAAGCGCACCGCGGCCGCTGATACCCCAGACAGACCCCAGACGAATACGGCGCTTTCGGCCCACCTACTTTTACCTGACCTTTACCGAATCGCTGGCGAATGTGAGACAGGCATGAGACGGATTCGGTGAGCGTGGCTGCCTGAGAACCAGCAGCGGCCCCTGCGGGCGGGGCTCACGCATTAGATGCGGGGAAATCCCGTATCACATCGCCAGGCCACTTTGCCGCCGGCAGACGCAAACCACGTAAAGGTGATTCCAGGCATTCGCGGCGCCGGTGCTACGCTCTCTCGAAACACGGAGAACCACCATGACGGATACCAAGCTAATTGCCAGCCTGTTCGACCGCCTCAATCAAAACCAGCTCGCCCTGGGCGCCGCGGTAGAGGAGCTTTCCAACTGGGTCGAACGGCGCGGATCGGCAGACATTGCCAATAACGTGCGCGGCGCGCTGGAAACGCTGGATGAGAACCTGGTGTTCATTCGTCAGGGCATTGCTGAGCTGGCCGTCGCCGGCAGCCTTGGGCAGTCGTGACACAAGCTAGGATTCTGGACAGGCTCTGGACGGCTGGAGTGGCTGCAGTTCATCCAGGTCGGCCCTCGGGCCAAATTCAGCAAAGGCTGGCGGCAGATCGGGCATGCCGCCGGATAGCTACCTCGTCCAGAAACAGGGGGCAAGCCGCGGCAGTCACTTGCGGGACAAGTAGCACACGATCGAACCCCGGCAAACGCGGCCATAATCCTTGACCAGCCTTGACGAAATTCTTGACAGGTCTTGACGGATTTATCTGGAGCCACCGGCAGCGGGATCGCTTAAAGCCACACAGAGCAAAGCTTTGCGGGCATTCGCGCATCTTGGCCAGCACCAGCCTCGTCAAGAATTTAAGAGGTGGCGGTCAAGGCTGCTGTGCAATGTATATCCAGGCCCACGATGGCCGGATGGGGTGGCGAAATACCGCGCCAGACAAATCCTTAGCGCGCCAGGCAATACTAGACAGGCCCTAGACGGATTTCCGCCGACAGACCACGGCCAAGTTGCCCGCAGCACAAACAATACGACGCTGACAGCCTGATAGGTGGTGTGCTGGCCCTGATGCTCGTCAAGTATTTGCCGGGACTTCCAGCGGCCTGACAGCAGGTCGGAGCAGGTGGTGAACGAGTCATTCACCCTGGAGCGGAAACCGGTCGGCCTGCCAGCTTGGCCAGCCCCCGGAATCCAGGTAGCTGCTCACGTTCCGCTGGTAACATCTGCAGGTCATTTGCTGGCCCCGCCTCATTCCGGCGCCAGCATCAACCGCGCACCGAGGATAGAGCCGTGTCCGTTATTGACTGTGATTATCTATCCGCCGACAAGGTGGTGTTTCCGCCGGAGCTGGCGCTGCTGATCGTCAGGAAGGCCAGCGCAATGGCGGCAGCATTTGAGGAGCAAGCGCTCGACCAGCTCACCAAGGATGCCAGACGAGCACTCTCCCAGGGCGTCGATCCTCGGCGAGTCATCAGGGAAATGCGCTTGTAGGCGAATCGCTCGAACTACCTGAATCTCGTTAATATTCCAGCACCCGCCCTACCGAAATGGGATGTCAGGCCGCGCTGTTAACACAATTGCTCACATCAGAAATTACGGTTGGAGTGAGCTGTTACCCACGATCGCAAGTACAAGGAACGAAGTGATGCTTTTCTGGGAATGGGAACGATTGGAATCATATGTAGAAAACAACCTGTTCAGTGTCTCTGATCCGGGCAAGCTATTGTCCCCAGTGCGCTCGGTGAGGGTCTGGAGAGACCACGATCTGCGCATCCTAATGGAAGCAAGATCCGCCCAGCATTCTGCGGCCCTCATGGAGCAGGGGTACCCTCCTGGCACCATGCGCATGAATGAAGATACTGTTGAACTTGTCAGTCCTGGTGGGGCAACAGCTCGTGCCTTCGGAGTAGATATCAGGAAGGCAAATACCCACTCAAACCATCGGCTCGGTACACGAGAAACCGTTCAGACTTGCTCTCTCCATCATTTTGAGACTACTACTACTCAACAGGGATCAACAACTTATACTTTTGATTGGTTAGCCAATATTGAGCGTGGATACTATATATGGCCGGACGGCATAAAAGACTCCACACAGGAAATATCGAATAGATCATTCGGAGATGGCGCCGACCTTCTAACACTTACAGCGACATCAGCAAATGATAGTGGATCAAGAAACTGCGTAGACATCACTATTGGTGGTTTCCGAGTAATATTGGGCGCTACAAAACTAGAAACAGAAATGAACAATACAAAGCCAGGTTACATTCTTTATATTGGTGATCCAGACGACGATACCCGAAAACGCATAAGGGATAGCTTGTCATTCGCACTTGGGTTTCCTATCGTGTATCTGGGATATGCGCAATACAACGAAAGACAAGAGTTACTCTATTTTAAAGCTGTGAATGGCTACTCAATGAGTGGTAAAGCTTTCAGTGTGCCAGTGATGGCCCCTGCGCCTATCTGCGCTCCACCTGGTAGCAACTTACTGAATAAAGGCATGCTGGCGCAGGTGGCAAACTCCTTTTTCACTAGCTACAACAGCTATAGTCTTAGTTCCCTAAACTGGGTTTACTGGCACGCTGTTACCGCACCAGTACATATGGCGGCCGCCTATTTCGGAGCAGCAATAGAAACAATTCAAAAGAGATACATTGATAGCGAAGGCGAACGCTTCAACAACATCATAATACCGAAAAGCAAATATAAGGCTCTGAGAAAAATCATTCTTGAAGCCCTGAAGGATTTCGATCTCACTCCGGAAGATGAAAGGACGTTCCGAGCGAAACTTGATAACGGAAACGTAATATCCTTGAAGGTTAGATCACAACGGTTTTTTGAGCATTTGAGCCTAGACATGGGTAGCGCGGAAATGAATGCTTGGCAAAGGCGGAACGATGCGGCCCACGGTAATGAGTTGGCCGATGGAGATTACATATCCCTAATTAGAGACACAAAATTACTCAAGCTCATCCTTCACAGAATCGTACTCAAGATCACAGGTGCTAGCGACGAATATAATGATTACTACACCATTAACTTCCCCATAAGAAATATAAAATCCGGCGTGTCCGATTGAAACATCCGGAATGAGGTCAGGGCTGCGATCGCCAAAAACTCATAGCCCTAGAACTCAAGGCCCATCCCTGAGAAATCCGAAGCCGCCGCGAGCTCTAGATCATTGGCCGTGCAACGTAGGTTGCGGAACACCTATCGCGAAGGAAGAGACCGGGCGACGTGAGCCTACAACTCGAGCTAGGTAGTTCGTAGGGCAGAAATTCTTAGCGTACGCTTGCGAAAACGTAACCCCATGAACGACCACTACCCTGATCCGGGGTGGTGCTGGCGCAGGGAAATGGCAAGAACGCGTCAGTGTGGTGGAACTGCCACACGGCGCCAGCACCATCGCCGCAAAAGTGTGGCGATGGCCCCTCAAAAGTGAGGAACGAGATAATCGGCCACTTTGGACTGATCCGCCAAAGGAGTGGTGGTGATGACCATACCTTTGCACTGGCGGCTATCACGATGACGATACCGTTCGTCGGGGGCGGAGCAACGAACCTCGACGGCTTTTTAAGTCAGCGTGAAACGGGCCAGAAACACCCTAGCAGACAGCGCCGTGTATCCCCTGGTGTATCCCTTGAAAAAACGAACTCACAAATAACCAATAAAAACAGCAACTTAAATATCCAGTTCAAATGTCTGTGTACACCAAGTACTAAAAACGGCTTACCGCAAGGTAAGCCGTTTTTTTATGCCTCGAGAAAAGTACCGAAGCGGCCGGCAACAAAGGCTTTCGTTTTCGCCCGTGACTGGCAGCGGCCAGCAAGACGATAGCCATTGACGAATCGCCGGGCAGGCATGAGACAAGGCCGGCGTCCTGATGACGATCAGTTCAGCCTGAAATACAGACCTTGTGGGAGCTGGCTTGCCGGCGATGAGGCCCTTGGGTCTTGTCGCGCCCGTCCAGACGCCTTCGCTAGCCAGCCAGCTCCCACAGGGATGGGGTGTTTTCCGGCCAGGCCGATCGGCATCGGAGCCACTGCCCTCTGCTCAGGACTGCACTGTCGAAGGCAGATCGTTCAGAACACCCTCCATATGCGCGATAAATGCCCGCGCCTTGGCACTGGCCATTCTTCCCGTCGGTGTCACCGCCCATAACTCTCGGGGCGGCAGTTGCCAGTCGTTCAGCACCGCCTTGATCTCGCCCGTGGCCAACTCCGGCATGAACATCCATTCGGCGGTCATCGCCAGGCCGTGATGGGCGAGGACACCGGCGCGTATGCCTTCCGAGGAACTGACCCGCAGGCGCCCGTGGGCGACGATGGGTTGTTGTCGCCCGCCCTGGGTGAAGGTCCATTGCGTGCTTTCCCCCAGGCTATAGATCACGGCCTGGTGGCGCAGGATGTCCAAGGGTGTTTTCGGCTCACCGAAACGCTCGAAATAAGCGGGAGTGCCGAACACCCGGCTGGGGCTTTGGCCGATCCGGCGGGCGGTGAGAGCGGAGTCGCCCAGTTTGCCGTTGCCGATGCGCAGGGCCACGTCGATGCCGGCCTCCATCAGGTTGAGAATGCGGTCGTCGAGTACGACGTCGACATTCAGGCCCGGGTGTCGCTCAAGAAAAGGGCCGAGATGGGGAATGATGTACATCCGGGCAAAGGTCACGCCGGCGCTGACGCGCAGGTTGCCCGACAGGCCCGCGCCGGCACCGCGGGCGGCATCCTCGGCTTCGTTGGCATGGTCGATGGCGTGCCTGGCCTGTTCGTAGAATGCCAGGCCCGCCTCGGTGGGGGTCAGGCCCCGGGTGGAGCGCAATACCAGGCGCACATTCAGGTGAGCCTCCAGTTGCGCAACACTTTTCGATACCGCGGGCTGACCGATGCCCAGGCGTCTGGCAGCCGCCGAGAACGAGCCGGTTTCCACGACGTGGACGAAGGTTTCCATGGCGGTGAGACGGTCCATCGGGAGTCCTTTGGGTTTGCCGGGCGAACGGCCTCAAGGGGCCTGGCTATCGAGTGTAATCCCGGTGGTCTGCCTGGGCACACGCAAGAACCGCAACAATGCCACCAGCGGCAGTGCGCTGCCCACCAGCATCACCCCCAGCCAGCCGCCGCGTTCGTACACGCTGCTGGCGATCGCCGAACCAAAGGCGCCGCCGACGAAAATGCTGGTCATGTACAACGCGTTCAACCGGCCGCGACTGTTGGCGTCGAGGGCGTAGATCGCCCGTTGGCCGAGGACCATGTTCATCTGCACGCAGAAATCCAGGACCACACCGCTCACCGCCAGGCCGATCACACTGTACAACGGGTGTAACAGGGCCGGAAGGAAACTCAACGCGGCAAAAATCATCGCCAGCAGCGAAGCCCTGTGCGTGTGGCCCGCATCCGCCAGGCGTCCGGCGATGGGAGCGGCCACCGCGCCGATGGCGCCGACCAGGGCAAAAATCGCGATCTGGGTCTGGCTCAGGCCATGGTTGCGGATCAGCTCCAGCGGCACGGCGGTCCAGAACAGACTGAAGGTGGCAAACATGCAGCCGTGATAGAACGCGCGCTGGCGCAGCACCGGCTGCCGACGCAGCAGCGTGCCCAGGGAACACAGCAACTGGCCATAGCTGGCCGAGTGATCCGGCTGGCGCCTGGCGATGGTCTGCCACAGCACCAGGCTGATAACGATCATCAGCGCCGCGGCCGCCATGAACATCGCGCGCCAGCCGAAGTGGTCGGCCACCACGCTGGACACCGGCCGCGCCAGCAGGATGCCCAGCAGCAGGCCGCTCATGATGCTGCCGAGCACACGACCGCGGGACTCGGCAGGCGCCAGGTGCGCCGCCAGCGGGATCAGGATCTGCACGGCAACCGAACTGAAACCGATCAGCAACGACATCAGCAGGAACAGGTTTGGCTGCTCGGTGAATGCCGCCCCCAGCAGGCTGAGGATGGCCACCAGGTTGGTAACGATCATCAGGCGGCGGTTTTCCAGCAGGTCGCCCAGCGGCACCAGGAAGAACAGACCCAGGGCGTAGCCGATCTGGGTCAGGGACACGATCAGGCTGGCCAGGGCCGCAGTCAAGCCGACGTCCGGGGCGATCAGGTCGATGATCGGTTGCGTGTAGTAGATGTTGGCGACGATGGCGCCGCAGCAGAACGCGAACAGCATCACCCTGCCCCGGGTCATGCCTGTTGCTTGTGGAATGGCGCTCATGGCTTTCTCACAAAAGCGAAGAAGGGGACGAGCGAGAGTAATGACAAGCCAGGTGTGGGAGTAGAGAGCTGGCGGTGATATCACCCATGCCGAACATGCATGGCGGAGTGCCTCCGGCAGCCAGGTCGACCAGCCGTGCTCAAGACGCCTTGCGCAGAAACGCTCTCACCGCGGCGAGCACTTCCGCCGACAGAGGCGCCTCGCCGGCGGCCCGGGCCATGGTCATCGCTCCGACCATCAGCGCGTACTCCACCAACGCGGTTTGCCGGCCGGCGGCTTCGCTTTCGGCGGAGCCATCACCCTCGACCGCAGTGGCGTAAGTCGAGATCAGCGCCTCCAGCCCGCGCAGAAAGGTCTGGTGAACCGCGGACCGCGAATCTTCATGGGCCATCTCCGCGGAAAACGCGACCACCGGACAAGTGTCCTGATGCTGCTCGAGCTTGCTGTCCGCCAGGTAATGGTCGATCAGGCTCTGGCGGGCCTGGTGCTTTTGCGGGTGCGCGGCCATCTTCTCGCGCCAGCCATTGACCGACTGCTCGAATGCCTGGGCACAGGCCTCATTGGCCAAGGCCTCCTTCGAAGCGAAGTGACCATAGAAGCCGCCATGGGTCAGCCCTGATTCATGCATCACTTCAGACAGGCTGACACTCTGGAAACCACGCTCGCGGAACAACCGCGTCGCCGTCTGCGTGATCTTGATCCGGTTGAGCTCGGACTGGGCACGGGAAACTCTGGGCATGGCGACCTCTCTGAAATCAATGTCCACCTTCATGATTCAGGAAAGAGAGAGGCCGCCGCGACCTCTCCCCTCTCGACTCACTTTTCGGCAGGCGTGGGTGCATTCGCGCAAATAAAGCCTTGTGCCTTCATCGCCTGCCAGAACTGCGGCGCGATCACGGCTTCGATGGCCCGCGCATCCTCGGCAATCCGCGAAGGGCGGCTGGCCCCGGGAATGACCGCGGCCACCAACGGGTTGGCCAATACGAACTGCAACGCCGCCGCCTTGATGTCGACGTCGTACTGTCGGGCGAGCTCATGGATGCGCCGGACCTTCTCCAGCATCTCGGCAGACGCCGGCTGATACTCGAAGTGCGTACCGCCCACCAGCACGCCCGAACTGTAGGGGCCGCCGCTGATGAACTCGGCGCCTTTGGCGCTGGCCTTGGCAAACAGCCGCTGCAGAGGTTGTTCGTGATCGAGCAGGGTATAACGACCGGCCAGCAGGAAACCGTCCGGACGGAACTCGTCGAGATCCAGGGTCAGTTCGCAGGGTTCGACACGGTTCACACCCAGTCCCCAGGCCTTGATGACGCCTTGTTCCTTGAGGCTGGCGAGCACGCGGAATGCCCCCGTGCGGGCAATATTGAAGTGCTCGATCCATTGGTCGCCATGGGCATCCTGCGCGACATCGTGGACAAACACGATATCCAGGCGATCAGTGCCGAGCCGTTGCAGGCTGCCCTCGATCGAACGCAGGGTCGCATCCGCGGAATAGTCCGTGAGCATCTTGTTGGGATTGCCCAGGCTGAACGGCCCCGAACGGGACGCGTCATGGACTTCGTCGGAGATCGGCCGCCCCACCTTTGTGCTCAGGGTGTACTCGTCGCGTGCGTAGTGGGCCAGGGCACTGCCGAGGCGGCTTTCGGACAGGCCGGCGCCGTACAGCGGCGCGGTGTCGAAAAAGCGGATGCCATGGCTCCAGGCGGCTTCGACGGTGGCCGCGGCCTCCTCCTCGCTGATCGCGCGAAACATGTTGCCCAGCGGCGCGGTGCCAAAGCCCAACTGGCCGATGATCTTGTCTTTGAGACTCATGAAAAACTCCGGCTTCACATGGATGGTCAGGATCTGCTGATCAGGTATTCGCCTCGAACAATACATGATGAAAAACATCTATTCAATAAATGTTAATTAACATCTATTATGCAGAAACCGGGTCCGGGGTTTCGCAAGACGCTTGATGAGCAAAACCCCGGCCTGGTTTCCGGGTGCGCGCCCTTGAATGCCGGGCGCTCCCTTACCTACGCGAAAAGGATCGAACCATGCCGTTAGTCAGAATCGATGTTGCTGCCGACACCACCCCTGAGACCGTTGCGGCCATCAGCGATGTGGTCTACCAGGCCATGCTGCAGACCGCCAATGTCCCCGAGCACGACAAATTCCAGATCATCAATCGCCATGCCGGCGATGAACTGGTCTATCCCGCGGCCGGCTATCTCGGCGTGACCTACACGCCGAACATCGTCTTTATCCAGGTGACCTGGAATGCCGGCCGCACGATCGAGGTCAAGAAGGCCTTTTACAAGGCGATCGCCGAGGGCATTCACGCCAGGACCGGACTGCGCAAGGAGGACGTGTGGATCAGCCTGGTCGACGTGAAACGCGAGGACTGGTCGTTTGGCAACGGCGAGATGCAATACGCGCCGACGGAATAAGCTGACGCGCCCGCCACGGGCGCGTGCTTCTCTCAGTGGCTGTGCCGGTGGTGGATATCCGGGAAATGCGCATGGCTGTGGCGGATCGGCGCATGTTCATGGGCATGACTGTGGGGCTCCCCGGCCTCCCACGCAAAGTCATGGGTGTGCTGGTGGTGCTCGTCATGCACATGACGATGGCTGTGCTGGAGCGGATCGTGCTGATGCTCGTGGACATGGTTCTCCATCAGGTGGATCCAGACGCCCACGGCCATCAGCAGCGCCGCAATCCAGAACAGCAGCGACACCGACTCGCCCAGCAGCACGATGGCGATCAGCGCCCCCAGAAACGGCGCCGTGGAAAAGTACGCCCCGGTGCGAGCACTGCCAAGCCCGCGCAATGCCAGCACAAACAGCACCAGACTGACACCATAGCCGAGAAAGCCCAGCAACAAGGTCGGCGCCAGTACCGGCAACGCTGGCAACTGCGCCCCGATGACCAGGGCCAGGGCACAGTTGACGCCGCCCGCCGCCAGGCCCTTGAGCCCGGCGATGAACAGCGCATCCGAGGCCGAGACTTTACGGGTCAGGTTATTGTCGATGGCCCAGCACAGGCAGGCGAACGCCACGGCCAGCGGTCCCGTCCAGTCCTGGACGGTCGCGGCCTGCTGCGGCCATGACAGGACCAGGCTACCCGAGACAATGGCAATCATGCCGATCACGATCCGCCGGTCCGCGTTCTCCCTGAACACGACCCAGGCCAGCACGGCAGTGAGCACCGACTCCAGGTTGAGCATCAGGGAAGCGGTCGCCCCGCTGGTATGGCCCAGGCCGAACATCAACGCCACCGGCCCCAGCACGCCGCCAAAGGCAATGGCGCTGATCAACCATGGCCACTCCCCGCGGGTCAGCCCGCTCTTCTGCCAGCCGCTATCCCGGACAACACGGACAACGGCCAGGCCGAGGCCGCTGCCGAGGTACAAGAGTCCCGCCAGCAGGACGGGTGACATGCCCACTCCCAGCCACTTGGCGAGCGGAGTACTGGCGCCGAACAGGGCGGCGGCGGCCAATGCGTAGAGCATGCTCGGTTTCATCGGAAAGGACCTTTGTCGTAATGGGGATAATCATGGTGCCGGCGGCACCTGATCAATCGAGTCGTCGCACCGTTCAGCGGCTGTTCTTCAATCCGCGCCGTGCCTCGTGGCGCTCCAGCGCCAGCTCGATCAATCGGCTGACCAGCTCGCTGTAGCTCATTCCCGCCGCCTGCCACAACTTGGGGTACATGCTGATGCGGGTGAACCCCGGCAGCGAGTTGACCTCGTTGATCAGCACTTCGCCGCTGTCGGTCAGGAACACGTCGACACGCGCCAGCCCGGAACAGCCGAGCACCTGGAACGCCTCGATCGCCCGCGCGCGGATCCGCTCGCTGGCCTCCTCGCTGATCGCCGCCGGCACCACCACTTCGGCGGCCTGGGCGTCGATGTATTTGCTGTCATAGGAATAGAAACCGCTGCGCACGACGATCTCGCCGCAGCCGCTGGCCACCGGCTGATCGTTGCCCAGGATCGCGCACTCGATTTCCCGGCCGCTGACCGCCGACTCGACCAGGACCTTCTCATCGAAACCCAGGGCCAGTGCCAGCGCCTCCTGGTACTCGCTGGCGGTCTCGACCTTGCTCACACCCACCGAGGACCCCTGGTTCGCCGGCTTGACGAACATCGGCAGGCCCAGCGTCGCCTGCGCCTTCTCGAAGTCCAGCCGCGCGGCCGTGACCCGGTTCACCGTGATAAACGGGGTCACCGCCAGGCCGGCATCGCGCAGCAGGCGCTTGCTGACATCCTTGTCCATGCACACCGCAGAACCGAGTACGTCGGAGCCGACAAAGGGCAGGTCCGCCATGCGCAACAGGCCTTGCAGGCAGCCGTCTTCACCGAGGGTGCCGTGGACAATCGGGAAGATCACATCGACCTGTTCCAGCAGGGCCTGGCTGCCGGTCTCGACCAGTTGTCCGCCGGCCTTGCCCGGCACCACCGCCAGTTCCCGATTGGATTGGTTGAGGGCAATCAGCGCCGGGTTCTGCGCGTTGAGCAGGTAGTTGGAGCTGTCGTTGAGATGCCAGCCGCCCTGCTTGTCGATACCGATCAGGATCGGTTCGAAGCGCTCGCGATCCAGCGCGTCGACCACATTTTTTGCCGATTGCAGCGACACCTCGTGCTCCGCGCCCAGCCCACCGAAAATAATCCCGACTCGCAACTTGCCCATCATCCGGCCTCGTGTCCAAAGTGTGTTTCCGGGAGCCATCTCCCTCTGTGCGCAGCCTATGCGCAAGGCACCGATTACGCATCCCCAAAATCATCAATCCGGGTATGCTGCTGGCGATTCGAGCGACGGATGGAGCAGCCATAGTGAGTGAATACGCCAGCAACCTCAGTCAGATCGCCGGTATCCGCCACGCTTTCCTGACCCTGGGCAACGCCGGCCTGCCCGCCGAGGTGTTCACCTGCAAGCAGATTCACAGCGCGACGCTGATCGAGGCGCCGGACAATCTGCCGGCCGGATCACTGCAAGGCGATGCGGTATACACCGACGGCGAACGACCGATCGCGGTGATCACCGCCGATTGCCTGCCGTTGCTGGTGGCCGCCACGGACGGCTCGCTGGTGGCGGCGCTCCATGGCGGTTGGAAAGGCCTGCAGGGTGGCATCATCGGCAATGCCATCGCGCGCTTCGAGGCGCTGGAGATTCCCCGGCAGACGCTGCGCATCGCCATCGGCCCGTCGATCAAGCCGTGCTGCTATGAAGTCAGCGAGCAGTTCGTGAATGAGTTGCAGGCGGCCCAGGGGCATCTCTGGCAAACCGCTGTCGCCCCCTGGACGCGCGAGCAGCCGACACCGCTTTCATCGCCCGCCATCGCACCTCCCGCGGCGAGACAATCGGGCAGCTACTGGTTCGACCTGCAGGCCTATGCACTGCTGCTCCTGCGCGCAGCAGGCATCACGGACGCACAGGTCGAAGTCAGTCCGGTCTGTACCTATTGCTCGTCACCGGCGTTTGGCAGCTACCGCCGCCGAACCCACGAGGCAGACGAGAAAAAGGCCTTCCAGTACTCCTGGATCCAGCGGATCTGAGCCTGCCCGCGGCAACCCGATTCATGTGCCCTGGAATCAGTAGCCATCATTCCAGTGAACATTCACCGTCTGCGTGCCCTTGCCGTCGACCACGATACTTTGCCGGTTCTCGTGCCCTTCACGGCTGCTGACAATCTGGTATTTGCCCGCCGGCAGCTTGACGTAGACCATCGGCCCGACCTGAATCAGGCTCAACACCGGCTCACCGCCGGCCTTGTTGATGGTGATGTTCACATTGGGCAGGTACTCGTCCTTGGGCCCGGTGGAAGAAACGATATGCAGGTTGTAGCCGCGGGTCTGGATCAACGCCTGGGACTCGTCCTGGCCAATCCCCCCCGTCAGGTACTCCACGCCATTTTGCTGTTGCGGCGCCAGTTGCACCGCCTCCATGTTGATCGGTTCGTTGACGACGGGCGCAGCCAGCACCCTCGCAATGGTCACGGCCAACAGGACACCGGCCAGCACCGTGAGCCGGCAGTAACGAACAGAGATCATGACAGACACTCCCCGGCCCTTTTAGAGCCCGAGTCTCACCCTTGGACAAGGGCAAACCGGCGCCTGGAGGAATACCGCCTGCTTTTGCCGCGGCCGCCTACGCAGCCCTGCCGGCGGGCCAAGGGTGCGAGTGCGCCACCAACGGGATGCAGCTGCGTGAGTGCTACGTCTTGAGTTTAGTTTCTGTCATGAAAAAAACGCCCGATGCAGGACATCGGGCGTTTTTTCCGCAGAACTGGAAATGTTTTCGTTTAGCCGGCCAGTAGCGCACTCAGGTCCAGGTGACCGTCCTTCAATGGCGGGCACCAGTAGTAACCGCCGGTGATCGGCCGGCTGAAGCGATAGAGGGCATCGGCGATGCCGTCATCCAGCCCGCTCATGCGCCGCAGTTGGGCCTCGAAGGCATCGAAGCTGCAACCGAACGCCAGGAACATCAGACCGGCGCCCTGCTCGTTCGACCAGGGCATGGAACGGCGCACGACAAACGCCTCCGGGGCGAAGCTTTCCTGAGCCGTGCGCTTGACGTGGGCCGACTCCGGCGCGTCGTCCAGCTCTTCGTTATCGCTCTTGCGGCGCCCCATGATGTTGTCCTGCTCATGGGACGGCATGGCGGCAAAACCGTCCAGGTCGTGCTGCCATTGCTGGATCGCGGCAAAACTGCCACCGTGCAGGCCGGCGACATCACCCGCGGCGATACCCGCCTCGACGGCAGCCTGGTCCACCGGGTTCTCGGTGCCGTCTTCGTAGCCGGTCAGGTCATGGCCGGTCTTGTAGCGGAAAGCTTCGGTCATCTGCACCAGCCTCAACGCCGGCGCCAGGGCGGCTTCCAGTTCGCGACTGCGGTGCAGCAACTCGCCACGGTCGTCACCATGCAACCAGCACCACAGCGCGTGCTGGGTCGACGGGTTATCCACACCCGCGCCACTGATGGCCGGGAATACCCGCAGGCCTTCCACCCGAGCACCCAGCGCCTGCACCAGCGACTCGCCGAAGCCGACCACGGCGTTTTTCCCATCCACCAGCCGGGAAAGATTGTCGAGCGCTGCCGGCAATGCTTCGGCCGATTCCAGGGCGAAAAACAGGTGGCGTGCCTGCAAGGGCACAGGCTTGGCGAGGATGCCGGGCTGGTAGTGACTCATGGGAACTCCTTTGTGAAAGGCGGGAGTTTACCTGTGTTGCGACGCGAGTGCTGCAGGGAGCCGGTGATAGGGTGATGATCCCTCCTACAAAAAACCGAGAAATACGCCAGCTTTTGCGAGAAAACGCCCGCTTCATAAAACATAGGCAAATCACCTATGTTTTTCATCATGAAATCCGTATTCTTCGAAACATCACAGTTCACTGCCACGGTGAGTCATTACCTTACCGATGACGAATATCGACAACTCCAACTCGAGATGCAGGCCAATCCTCATGCAGGAGATGTCATGCCTCGCACAGGAGGTTTTCGCAAAATACGCTGGCCCGATGTTCGAAGAGGCAAGGGCAAGCGTGGTGGCTTGCGGATCATCTATTACTGGCTGCTGGAGTGTGGCCAGTTCTGGATGTTCGCTATCTATGACAAAGGCGAGCTGGAAAACCTGACACCACACCAGGAAAACATGCTGAAAACGGCGATTGATGCCGAATTGAAGCGACGAGGTAAAACATGAAAAAGCGCGATCTGTTTGCCGAACTGATGCAAGGCGTCACAGAAATGGCCGAACATCGCGAAGGTAAAATCACCCTTCGTCACTGTGAGCTGGAAGAGCTACCGCCCCCAGTTGTCACAGCGCAGGAAATTGTCGCTTTGCGAGAAAAGCTGCACATGTCACAACCGGTTTTTGCCCACCGGATTCGAACCAGTCCCGATACGCTCAAGAACTGGGAGCAAGCCAAATCCCGGCCCAACGCTCAGGCAGCGCTGCTGATCAAACTCGTGGAGCGCTTTCCCGACATGATTGAGCGTCTGAGAGCCGTGTGATTTGATGCACTGCCGGGACCCGGCCTGAATGGCAGTCCCCCGATCTCCAGCGCCCTCAATTATCAGGAAGAGAACGATGCCGCAGTCCAGAAACGAACAGTTCGCCCATATTGCCCAGCAGCTTGGCTACAACTTCGATGGTGAAATGAAGATCGGCGGCAATTACGTACCGGCGGTGCAGAACGATCTCGAAATCTATGTCAGCGGGCAGATCCCGCGTGTCGACAATACCGTGATGGTGACCGGTCGCGTCGGCGCCGAAACCACCCTGGAACAGGCTCGGCACGGGGCGCAGATCAGCACCATGCGCGCGCTGGCGATTCTGCGGCAGATGCTCGAAGGCGACCTGGGACGGATCAAGAAAGTGTTGCGCATCAACGTGTATGTGCAAAGCGCTTCGGACTTCACGCAACAGAGCGAAGTCGCCGATGGCGCCTCAGAAGTGCTCTACACGGTGTTCGGCGAGGCCGGGGTGCACACCCGTACATCGGTGGGTGTGTTCCAGCTGCCGAAGAATGCTTCGGTCGAAGTCGACGTGGTGGTGGCGCTCAAACCGTAGGAGCCGGCTTGCTGGCGATGGCCGCGACGGGCTCCCGGCCCTGCCCGCACTGCCGCCAGCAAACCACCCTCTACAGGGAGCGATCGACTCAACTGGTCAGTTGGTTGGCGAACTGCCCGACCGCACTGACCACGCGCTGCGCACCGTCCTGGATCTCGACGATCACCGTCCCCGCCTCAGCCGCCAGCGCCAGGCCTTCCTCGGCCTGGGTCTTGCCGCTGCTCATCAGCGACACCGCATCGCGCGCCATGTCCTGGTTCTGGCGCACCACCAGGACGATCTCATCGGTCGCCTGGCTGGTGCGCGAAGCCAGTTGCCGGACCTCGTCGGCCACCACCGCGAAACCGCGCCCCTGCTCACCGGCACGCGCCGCTTCGATGGCTGCGTTCAACGCCAGCAGGTTGGTCTGTTCGGCAATGCCGCTGATGGTCTTGACGATGGTGCCAATCACCTGGGACTGGGCATTGAGCGCCTCGATCCCGTCACCGGCATGCTGCATGTGCTGGGCCAGGTCACGCATCACTTCGACCGCCTGGGTCACCACGGTGGTACCGCGCTGGGCACTGGCATCGGTTTGCAGCGAGGTGCTGTAGGCGATGTTCGCCGCCTCGGCCACGGCCTGCTCCTGATTCACCTGCTCGGTGATCACAGTGGCGAACTTCACCACCTTGTAGAGGCGCTCGTTGGCATCAAGGACAGGGTTATAGGAAGCCTCCAGCCAGACCACACGACCATGGCTGTCCACACGCTTGAAACGCCCGGCGATGAACTCACCGGCGTTCAGGCGCTTCCAGAATGCCTGGTAGTCCGCGCTGCCGGCTTCCGCCGCATCGCAGAAGATACGGTGATGCTTGCCCTTGATCTGCGCCAGGCTATAGCCCATGCCATCGAGGAAACGATCATTGGCGGTCAATACCTCGCCGGCCAGGTTGAACTCGATCACCGCCGTGGAACGCAACAGCGCGCCGATCAGGTTCTCATGCTCGCGGGAACTCTCGATGGTCCGGGTCAGGTCGTTGGAGTAGATCGAAAAATGCTTGATGCGACCGTCGGAGCTGCGCACCGGCTGCACGATCGAACGCAGCCAGGCTTCCTGGCCGTTGCCCCGCAGCAGGCGTACCGCGCCGCTGAAGTGCTCGCCACGGGTCAGGGCGTTCTTGAAGCGCTGGTGAAAATCCGAGTTCTTCAGGTAGGCAGGGACGAATTCGTCGATATGACGACCCACCAGGGCGCTGCTCTGGTAGAGCATTTCCTGGATGAAATTCTGGTTGACTGACTCGATACGGCCATCGGGGTCCAGATTGAGCACCAGCATCTCCAGTTCAAGGCTTTCCTTGACTTGCTGGAGGCTGGACAGTTCCTCGCGAAGAGCCGACAGCTCCTGCTTCAAGCGTTTGTTGAACATGGTGGGCACCGATGGGCAAAAGGGAAATGCGGCGATCTGCCATTGGCATCGGCTACCGATATATTTTCTGAAGGACATTTCCGAGTTATTTGTTACAGCCAACCGTCTGGCTGTTCGACGGAATTTTTCCGCTGCCCGGGGATCACCTCTACAACAACAGGGAGGAGTTTCAGATCCATGAGTACGGCAAAACTTTTCGTTATCGACTACACCCTTCACGGCAGTCCCAAGTCCTTCATCATTCGCTCCGAGCACATGGATAATGCCGAAGCCTGGCATTGGGCAAGCTGCGATGCCGGCGTCGGCCGCATCGGCAAGTTCGGTCGCGAACGGGTGAAAAAGACCAGCAAGCCCATGGCCGAGAAATTCGGTATCGAGGCGGTGAGCTGGCGCCAGGCCTGAAAGAGCGGGACTAGCTCAAGGTGTCCAGCTCCATCAGGGTGAAATGACCGCTGCCCCAGCCTGCCGTATCGATGTGATAGACATTGCCCAATACGGTGGGCTGGTGCTGCGGCGTATGCCCGACCATCACCGCCCGCACCTCGCGAATGCCACTGGTGTCACGGTTTTTCAGGCGCATACGTGACCACTGGCAGACCTCTTCGACAGCGATCCGCACCTGGGAATGGCCCAGCAGATAGTCACGCAAGGCACTCCAGGTGGCGAAAGGACTGTCGGCATGCACCAGCCCCACCAGGCCGAGTCGGGTCTCGACTTCCAGGGCAATCGGCATTTGCGCAAAGCGCGTGGCGAACAATCGTTGCTTCTGAGCGCTGCTGTCGAGAAACCAGCCACCACCGCTGGCACGATACATCCCGTAGTCCAGGGGCAGGCCCTCGACATGCTGGATCGCCAGAGCTTCGTGATTGCCCTGCACCGCCGCGAACCAGGAACGCTCCAGCCACTCCAGCGCCTCTTCGCTCTGGGGGCCGCGGTCGACCAGGTCTCCGACGCTGAACAGCCGGTCACACTCCGGATCGAACCCGAGCCGATCCAGCGCTGCCTGCAAGCGGCTGAAATGACCATGGATATCGCCGACGGCGAAATCCCGGCCCCGGGTATTGAGAGGGTAGTGAACAAACCGCGCCATGACCCGTTACTCCCGTGTCAGCAGGGCAGCGCCGGAATCGGCGAGTCCTGACACCCTCCATAGAGTAAAGCCGATATAAACCCTCTCACTCCGGCTTGAGCAACGCTTCATAGTCCGGGCTGATCTCCGCGAGGATCATCAGCGCCGCCGCCCCCAGGGCCACCGCATCGTGCCCGGCGGTGCCGAGCTGGATACGTGGATACTCGCGATCCGAGCGACTGCTGATGGAGCGGTGCAAGGGCTCCAACCGCGCCACCAGGCGGGCCAGGATCGCCTCGGGGAGGAAACCGCTGATCAGGATGGTCTGCGGATCGAGCAGCGATTCGAGGATGTTGATCGCCTGGCGCAATGCCGGTGCGGCTTCGTCCAGCCAGGACTCGACGCCGGTCTTGAAGCGCGGATCGTCGAGATTCCAGGCGGCCAGGTCCTGATCGCCGGATTGCCCCAGGTGCTCCAGCAGCGCGGCAATGGAAATATAGCGCTCCAGGCAGCCCCGGTTGCCGCAATGGCAGCTCTTGCCCCCGGGCACTACCGTCATGTGGCCGATCTCCCCGGCGTTGTGCCAGTGCCCGGAATACAAGCGGTTGCCCAGGTACAGGCCGGCCCCGAGGCCGCTGCCGATAAACAGGTGGACGAAGTTGTGCAGGTCGCTGGCGATGCCGTATAGCCGCTCGCCCATGGTCGCCGCCGTGGCATCGTTCTCGATCAGCACCGGCAGGCCGACGGCCTGGTGCAGGCGCGCTGGAATCTGCGGGTCATCCCAGCCGGACATCGCCGTCGGCCCCACCGAAGTCATGCCTTCGACACTGAACGGGCCCGGCAGCGCCACCCCGACCCCGAGAAAACGCCCCTCGGGCCGGAGCGCACGAAACTGCCCAACGGTGTCGAGCAGCAGCGGCAGCGCGTCGTCGAAGCTCGGGTAGCTGGCCGCCAGGGTGACCTGGGCCTGGGCGTCCCCGAGCAGGTCGAGCAACACGCCGATGATCGAATGCTGCTCGACATGAAAACCGATGGAATAGCCCCCTTGCGGGTTGATCGACAACGGCACCGGCGGCTGGCCGCGCCCGATCTTCTCCGCCGCATGAGCCAATAGCACGCCCTCTTCCTGCAGCTCGGTGACGATGTTCGAGACCGTCTGCGCCGTCAGCGAAGTCAGGCGCGTGAGGTCGGCGCGGGTCAGGCGCCCGCCCAGGCGGATGGCCTCGAGAATCACCCGGCGGTTGTGCAGGCGGGCATGTTCGGCGTTGGTGCCGGTGGTTACCGTACGGGTGTGCTGGGGATTTTTCATGCGCCGATGATCGTCGTCGCCGATTAATTAAATCAAGTTGAATTAATAGTCGTGACGTGTTTTTCTACACCTCGGTCGCAGTAGCTCCTCGGGCGACCGCAACCCATAACAATAACGATACCGAGTCGATGGAAGCCCTCGCCGGCGCGCAGCACCCTTGCCACCTGCCCTCCACCTTCCGTCACTCGCACAAGAGGTCGTCACAGCATGAGCACAAGCATCCCCACCGGGCAGGGTTCGTCCGGCATCAAGCGAAAAATCGGTCTGTTTCCCGCCACGGCCCTGAACATGAGCCAGATGTGCGGCGTGGGTCCCTTTATCACCATTCCCACCATGATCGTCATCATGGGCGGCCCGCAGGCTTATCTTGGCTGGATCCTCGGCGCGCTGCTGGCGCTGTGCGATGGCCTGGTCTGGGCCGAACTCGGCGCCTCGCTGCCCGGTGCGGGCGGGACCTACGTGTACCTGCGCGAAGCCTTCGGCAAGCGCACCGGCAAGCTGCTGCCCTTCCTGTTCGTGTGGACCGCGATGCTGTTCATCCCGCTGATCATGTCCACCGGGATCATCGGCTTCGTGCAATACCTGACCTGGTTCTGGCCGGACATGAGCCAGACCGCCGGCAACCTGATCGGCCTGGTCCTGATCTGGGCCATCACCTTCATGCTCTGGCGCAAGATCGAGTCGATCGCCAAACTGACCATCGTGCTCTGGGTGATCATGCTGATCAGTATCGGCGCATTGATTGTCGCCGCCCTGAGCAACTTCCACGCCGACCTGGCCTTCAGTTTTCCGGAAGGCGCCTTCAACCTCGGTGACAGCAGTTTCTGGCTCGGCATGGCCGGCGGCCTGACCATCGGCATCTACGACTACCTGGGCTACAACACCTCGGCCTACCTGGCCGGTGAAGTGGAACAGCCGGGCCGGGTGATTCCCAAATCCATCGTGCTGTCGATCGTCGGCATTCTCGCGGTCTACCTGCTGATGCAGGTCGGCGTGCTGGGCGTGGTGGACTGGCACCGCATGCTCGACCCGGAATCGGCGGCCTACAAGTCCGTCGCCTCGGTGGTGCTGAGCGAAACCTGGGGCAATACGGCAGCGGGCGTGGTCACCGTGCTGATCCTGATCACCGCCGTGGCTTCGGTGTTCGCCGGCTTGCTGGGCGGTTCGCGGGTGCCGTTCGAAGCGGCGAAGGACAAGGTGTTTTTCAATGCTTTCAGCGTCACCCATCCCAAGCATGACTTCCCCGTCTACGGCATCCTCAGCATGGGTGTGCTGACCTCGGTCGGCTTCATGATCGGGCGCCTCACCGACCTCACCACGCTGATCCAGCTGCTGACCACGGTGATGATCCTGGTGCAGTCGGTGGCCCAGATCATTTCGCTGTTCGTGCTGCGCAAGACCAAGCCGCACCTGGAGCGTCCCTACAAGATGTGGCTGTATCCGGTCCCGGCCGTCATCGCACTGGTAGGCTGGATCTATATCTACTTCGCTTCCAACCACAACGCCCCCGGCGCCTATCCGATCCAGTGGTCGCTGGTGTGGGTCGCGGCGGGTTGCGTGGCCTATCTGTTCTGGGCCCGGGCACACCGGCTCTGGCCTTTCAATAAGTGATAGCAACGATGTTCGAGCCGTTGAATACCCCGGGCGCCACGGCGCCCACCCAAGGTGTGCTGCTGGCGATCGATGTCGGCGGGACCAAGACCCAGGTCGCCTGTTATGACCCGGCGAGCCAGCACCTGAGCACCCGCAGGCTGGCGACCCATGCCGACGGCCTGCGCGGCGAGCCGGCGCTGGAGCGCATCCTCCAGGCCGCCCGGGCCTGCGTCGCCGACTTTGGCGACGTGCCGGTGGCCAGCGTGGCCGCCGTGTTTCCCGGCGTGGTGCGCGGCAGCCGGCTGTTGATGGCGCCAAATACGCCGGGCTTCGAAGACCTCGACCTGCCGGCCCTGCTCGGCAGCGGCCTGGGCACCGAGGCGGTGATGCTCGACAACGATGTCAAGGCCGGGGCCCTGGCGGAAGCACGCTGGGGCTCGCTGGTGGGCATCGATGACGCGATCTACCTCAACCTCGGCACCGGGCTCGCCGCCGCCGCCATCGCCAACGGTCGCCTGATTCGCGGCCGTAACGGTGCGGCCATGGAGATCGGCTATATGCTGGAACCCTTTCTCGATCCGCTGCGCGCCGACCAGTGGCGAACCCACGAAAAAGGCGCGGCGCCCCTGGAGGAGTTCTTCTCGGGCACCGCCCTGACCCAGCTGGCGAACGAAATGCTCGGCCACGGCCACCGCGCCCTGGACCTGTTCGCCAGTGACGACCGCGCCGTGCGCGAGGCCCTGGAACAACGTATCGCCGGCATGGCGGTGCAGGTGGCCAACCTCGCGGTGGCGCTGGACGTCGGTCGGATCGCGATTGGTGGCGGCCTGTTCCACCAGGCATCGACCCTGGCCCCGGTGATCGAGCAGTTGATCCGCCAGGTGGTGCCGTTTCCACCGCAGATCGTCGCCGCCCATTTCACTCACGATGCGCCGCTCTGGGGCGCGTTGAGCATGGCCATGGACGCCGCCGGACTGAGTTTTATCCCCGGCGACCTTCTTTCCCTACCCGACAGCCCGCGTGGCTGAAGCACCCAGGTAACCCTGTTATGTCGCTGATGCGCCAAGAAACCCTGTCGATCCCCGCCATCGTGCAGCACATGCTCGACGACGATACCGCGATCAACGCACTGGCGGACCGCTTGGCCGCCGACCTGCCGGAACTGATCATCAGTGTCGCCCGTGGCAGTTCGGATCACGCCGCCGCTTTCTTCGGCTACGCGATGATGAGCCAGCTGGGAATTCCCTGGCTGTCGATCCCACTGTCGCTGGTCAGCCTGCAACAACCACCGCTGCGCTTGAAGAAATGCTGGGTGGCGGCGCTGTCCCAGTCGGGCAAGAGCCCGGACCTGATCGCCAGCGTGGCCTATCTCAAGCAGTTGGGCGCCAGCGTCGCGGCCTTCGTCAACACCGCCGGTTCGCCGCTGGCCGCCGCCAGCGATGCCGAGGTGCTGTTGCCGGCCGGGCTGGAACAGAGCGTGGCGGCGACCAAGAGTTATGTCGCGATGCTGATGGCCGGTGTCCAGACCGTCGCTGCTCTGGGCGCCCGGCGAGGCCACGACAGCGGTTTGCGCGCCGCCCTGCACAGCCTGCCCGGGGCCCTGGCCGCAGTGGCCAATGAAGAATGGTCACTGGCGCTGAAGGTGTTGCAGACCGCCGACAAGATGATAGTCATCGGGCGCGGCCCGGCGCTGCCGATTGCCCAGGAAGCGGCGCTGAAACTCAAGGAGACCTCGGGCATCCAGGCCGAAGCCTTTTCCAGCGCCGAAGTGCGCCATGGTCCGATGGAAATCATCGAGGCCGGTTATCCGGTGCTGGTGTTCGCCCCCTCCGGACCGGAACAGGCCGGGACCCTGGCATTCGCCGAGGATATGCGCCTGCGCGGGGCCCAGGTCATGGTCGTGGCACCGCCTGGCACGCCCGGCGTGGAGTTGCCCAGCGTTGCCACCGTCCATCCGCTGCTGGAGCCCTTCACCATGATCCAGGGGTTCTATCTGATGGCGGCGAAACTGGCCGAGTTGCGTGGGCGCAATCCCGATCAGCCGCGCTTTCTCAAGAAAGTCACGGAAACCCGTTGATCCGGCTCAGAACACCCACACTGGCAAATGCTCCTTCAGTGGCAGTTCATCGATATGGCCACTGAATCGCACGCCTTCGGCCTGCCGGTTGGCTTCGGTCCGCGGGTTATGGAGCACGCTGCGAAACACCGCATTTTTCAGCGAAGAAGACTGCCGCACGAACGCTGCCTGGACAATGGGACTGACACAGTGCGGCGTTTGCGCCTGTGGACAAGGGGGCAAGACCGGCGAACGCCATGCCCCAGGCAACAGGTGTCCGGGAAACGGCCCGCCGGCTGATCCTGCCAACGGTGCCGCCAAGGAAGTGCCGAGGGCGATGCCCACGGCCAGCAGCAGTACACGAAAATCCATTTCGAAATGCCTCTTGCGGGAAAATGCCTGAACCGACGCCGCCACTCCGTGCGTTGTCCTGTCCAGAATGTCAGAACGTCAACCTCCTCGAAAAAACCGGATTCCACCGGTTGATCTTCAATGCCCGGTGCAAGGCTGCGAATCGGCACTCATGGCGATCCGTCCACCAAAAAACAGCGCCGTCAGGACCCCGACCGTGCCCATCACCAGGCAATACCCCACGCAGACCCAGGGGCTCCAGGGCATCAGGCCGATCAGCAGCAACGGCGTGGTGCTCGCCCAGAGAGCGTAGGCAATATTGTAGGTAAACGAAATGCCGGACACGCGGATCCGGCTCGGAAACAACCCCACCATCACCGACGGGACCGCCCCCACCACGCCACAGGCCAGTCCGGCCAGGGCATAGGCCAGGTTGATCCAGGCACCGCCACTGATCAGGCAGGCGTACAGCAGTGCCACGCCCACCGGCAGCAGCAGGCTGTAGAACAGCACCGCGCGCCAGGCGCCGATACGGTCCACCAGCAGACCGGCGAGGACACAACCGATATTCAGGAACACGATACCCAGGCTGCTCAGGGCAAAGGTGTGGCTGGCGCTCATGCCGAAGGTTTTCTGCATGACGGTCGGAGTGATCACCACCAGCACCACCACCGCCGAAGTCAGCACGCAGGTCAGCAGCATCGCCGGGAAGATCGAACGACGATGATCGCGCAGCACCGCCCGCAACGGCAGTTCGCCGCCGGCCGCACGCTGGGCCTGCAGGGCCATGAATACCGGAGTCTCGCTGAGCCAGCGGCGCAACCAGACGCCGATCACCCCGAACACACCGCCGAGCAGGAAGGGCAGGCGCCAGGCGAAATCGAGAATCTCCGCAGGGCTGTAGACCCGCGCCAGCAAGGTGGCCGTCAGCGCGCCGAGCAGATAACCGAAGGTCAGCCCAGCCTGCAGCACGCCAAGGGCATAACCGCGATGTCCCGGCGGTGCATGCTCGGCCACGAAGACCCAGGCGCTGGGTACCTCGCCGCCCACCGCCGCGCCTTGCAGCACCCGCAGGAACAACAGCAACAGCGGTGCCCAGTAACCGATCTGGGCATAGGTCGGCATCACCCCGATCAACAGGCAGGGCAAGGCCATCATCAGGATGCTCAGGCTGAACACGCGCTTGCGCCCCAGGCGGTCGGCAAAGTGCGCCATCAGGATGCCGCCCAGCGGCCGGGCCAGGTAACCGGTGACAAAGATCCCGAAGCTTTGCAGCAGTCGCAGCCACTCGGGCATTTCCGGCGGGAAGAACAACTGACTGAGGGTCAGGGCGAAAAACACGAAGATGATGAAATCGTAGATTTCCAGCGCACCGCCCAGCGCGGCCAGGCCCAGGGTCTTGTAGTCGGACCGGGAAAAGCGGCGATTTCGCGGATAAGAATCAACGGTCATAAAAGGACTCTGGATACCGTATTCGGAAGCAGCACTACCGGCTGTCCGGGACTGTACGAAAAACACTCAGGCAAGCCCGTTATTACGCGGCTCGCGACCGGCCAAGGTTAGTGCAGTTGCCTGCAACCACAACCTCAAACCTGCCTGCGGGTCACTTTTTAGCAGAAAACTGCGTGCCCGGTTCCGTTTTTCGACAACCGAAACCAACGGGTACCGGAACCTGTACCGCTTTGCAGCGGGCCCCGATTGACGCATTCTTGCGCAGTTCTCGAGTGCCTCCACCTGGAGCGCTCGACCTCCTGACAACCATAAAAAAAACGAGGTACTTCCGTGGCCGCTGTCATTGATGAAAGCCGCTATGCCCGCTTTGCCCTGCGCTGCTCGAACTGGGCCGAGCGCTGGTTTCCCGACTCCTGGGTGTTCGCCGCGCTGGCGGTGATCATCGTCGCCCTCGGCACCCTGGCCATGGGCGCCAAGCCGACCGATGCCGCCATGGCCTTCGGCGACGGTTTCTGGAGCCTGATCCCGTTCACCATGCAGATGGCCTTCGTGGTCATCGGCGGTTATGTGGTCGCCAGTTCGCCGCCCGCGGTGAAACTGATCGACCGCCTGGCGCGGATCCCGAAGAACGGTCGTTCCGCCGTGGCCTGGGTGGCGCTGATTTCCATGGTCGCCTCGCTGCTGAACTGGGGCCTGTCGCTGGTGTTCGGCGGCCTGCTGGTACGTGCCCTCGCCCGCCGTACCGACCTGCGCATGGACTACCGCGCCGCCGGCGCCGCCGCCTACCTCGGTCTCGGTGCGGTATGGGCCCTGGGCCTGTCGTCGTCCGCCGCGCAGTTGCAGGCCAACCCGGCCAGCCTGCCGCCGTCGATCCTGTCGATCACCGGGGTGATTCCGTTCACCCAGACCATTTTCCTCTGGCAGTCCGGGGCCCTGTTGCTGGCCCTGATCGTGGTCTCGCTGGCCGTCGCCTACGCCACCGCCCCCGGCCCGAATTCGGCCCGCGATGCCAAGGCCTGCGGGGTCGATCCGAGCTTCAACCTGCCGCCGCTGAGCCCGCGCACACGTCCCGGCGAGTGGCTGGAACACAGTCCGTTGCTGACCATCCTGCTGGCCTTGCTGGCCGCCGGTTGGCTGTTCCATGAGTTCTCGACCAAGCCGGCGATCAGCGCCATCTCGGGCCTGAACACCTACAACTTCCTGTTCCTGATGGTCGGTGCCCTGCTGCACTGGCGGCCGCGCAGCTTCCTCGACGCGGTGTCGCGGGCGGTGCCGACCACCACCGGGGTACTGATCCAGTTCCCGCTGTACGGCTCGATCGCGGCGCTGATGACCACGGTCAAGGGGGCCGACGCCCAGACCCTGGCCCATCACATCTCGACCTTCTTCACCCAGATCGCGTCCCACGATACCTACGCCCTGCTGATGGGCGTGTACTCGGCGGTACTGGGCTTCTTCATCCCGTCCGGCGGTGGCAAGTGGATCATCGAGGCGCCGTATGTGATGCAGGTCGCCAACGAACTGAAGTATCACCTGGGCTGGGCGGTGCAGATCTACAACGCGGCCGAAGCCCTGCCGAACCTGATCAACCCGTTCTACATGCTGCCGCTGCTGGGCGTGCTGGGCTTGAAGGCGCGGGACCTGATCGGCTTCTCGTTCGTGCAGTTGCTGGTGCATGCGCCGCTGGTGCTGTTCCTGCTCTGGGCGCTGGGGACGACCCTGGCCTATAGCGGGCCGGTAATGCCTTAGCTGAAACCTTCTGGAGGGCTGATCATTGCTGCTCGGAACAGCAACGATCAGCCTGGGTTCTCAGACTCATTCGGCAGGCACTTCAATAATTGCGGTAATGCGGTTTGTCCACACTCGCTTGCCGCATGTGCTCAAGATAATCGCCCAATCGATTATCGGTCATACCGGGCAAGCCTGAGCCAAAACCTGCTCGCGGAACCTCACCGGAAGATCGGCTGGGGTCAGCAAATCGACGGACACCCCAAGTAAATCCTCCAATTCGATCTGCAAGCCGCCCAAGTCGAACAAGGTCGCCCCTGGCAACGCGTCCACCAATAAGTCGAGGTCACTGCCCTCTTTATCGGTGCCACTCAGGACCGAACCAAAAACCCTGGGATTGGCAGTATGAAAGCGACCGACAACTTCACGCACAGCGACTCGTTTAAGCTCCAGCGCGGCAGAAGGTTTCATGAGGTGCATTCTCGAAAGAGGCCAGACAGGTTTCAGTCTAACAGCGGGCTGGAGCAAGAGCACGACTGCCGATCGACACGTTGAGCCCTACGAGGCATAACGCCACGACTGCCCTCCCCCCACCGCAATCGGCATACTGGCCGGCTGGACGGCCATCGCCGTTCTGTCACATTGCGTTGCTAGCGTGCGATGCGAAATATTTTGTTACGTCTAACCCAGCCAGCAGGAACCCAGGATGAGTGACGAGAAAGACCTCGAGCAGTCGCAGACCGACGCCGCCGATACCCCCACCGATACCAGTCGCCGCCGCTTTCTCGGCGGTGTCGCCGTGCTGGGCGTGGGCGCGACCCTGAGTGCCTGCGGCTCGTCGAGTGATCCGGGCAAGCAGCCGCCGGCCGAGGAGTTGTCGGGCGCGGCGCTGGACAAGGCCCTGCAGGACCAGGTGAAGACCGTGGTGGTGATCTATGCCGAGAACCGCAGCTTCAACAACCTGTTCGGTGATTTTCCGGGTGTCGAGAAGCCTCTCTCATCCCTCAAGCCCGCGGACTATCAGCAATACGACCGCGACGGCAGCCTGCTGCAGACCTTGCCGCCGGCCTGGGGTGGCGTGGTCCAGGTCGGCCCGCAAAGCCTCGATGGCGTGACCTACCCGGTGGAAACCCAGTACCAGGAAAACCTGCCCAACGCGCCTTACGCGCTCAAGGGCCCGAGCGGCGAAGACCTGCCCCTGGGGGTGGTGACCCGCGACCTGTGGCACGTGTTTTACCAGAACCAGATGCAGATCAATGGTGGCAAGAACGACCGTTTCGTCGCCTGGGCCGACTCCGGTGGCCTGACCATGGGTTACTACGCCCAGACCCGCTATTCGTTGCGCCTGTGGGACGTGGCGAAGGAGTTCGTGCTCTGCGACAACTTCTTCCAGGGAGCCTTTGGCGGTTCGTTCCTCAACCACCAGTACCTGATCAGCGCCAAGGTGCCGTTCTATCCAGACGCCGCCAATTCGGTAGCCAAGCCACAGATCGCCAAGGTACAGAGCGACGATCCGACCGACCCGCGCCTGATGCCGCTGGAAAAATCCCCCGCCAGCGCCATGAGCGGCCCGCCGCAATTCGGGCCGAGCGCGCTGACACCCGATGGTTATGCGGTGAACACCATGGCTCCGCCGTACTGGCCGACCTGGATCCGCGACCCCGAGCGCCCGGACTACGCCAAGCCGGACCTGCCGACCGTACTGGTGCCGCAGACCCACGACCATATCGGCGACAAGCTGTCGAAGAAGAATATCGACTGGGCCTGGTACGCCGGTGCCTGGCAGGTGACCCTGGAGCAATTCAAGGACTCGGGCGGCATTCCGAAGATCCCGAACTTCCAGTATCACCACCAGCCGTTCAACTACTTCACCCGCCAGGGCCCGGAAAATCCGGGCGAGCGGGCCAGGCGCCTGCGCGATGGCGGTCTGGGCGACGAGACCAGCACCAACAAGTTTCTCGCCGACGCCGCGGCGGGCAAACTGCCAGCGGTGACCTTCTACAAGCCCCAGGGCAACCTGAACATGCACGCCGGTTATGCCGACGTGGCGGCCGGTGACCGGCATATCGTGCGGGCCCTGAAAGTGCTGCGCGAAAGCCCGCAATGGAAAAACATGGTGGTGGTGGTCACGGTCGACGAGAACGGCGGCTGGTGGGACCACGTGGCACCGCCGCAAGGCGATCGCTGGGGCCCGGGCACCCGGGTTCCGGCCCTGGTGGTGTCGCCGTTCGCCCGCAAGGGCACGGTGGACCATACGGTGTATGACACCGCCTCGATCCTGCGCCTGATCACCCGGGTCTTCCAGCTGGAAAAACTCGATGGCCTCAAGGAGCGGGACGCGGCGATGACTGCCCGTGGCCAGAAACCGATGGGCGACCTGACCAACGCGTTGCGCTTTACCGCCTGACGCAAGCGCCTGGCCCGATGATCGTTCCCACGCTCCGCGTGGGAATGCCTCATTGGACGCTCCGCGTCCGCGGTCGTGACGCTCTGCATCACGGCTGCAGGCCCACGCAAAGCGTGGGAACGATCACCCACCGACAGCAACGCTTCCCATCTCGTCGCAAATAATGGCCTTGCGCCACTATCTCCTTTACCCCTTCATCACTCCGGTAATATCCTGACTGGATATTATTCTGTTTCCGCTTTTTACCGACCGTAAAGGGAGTTCGCCGCAATGATCGTAGGGATTGACCTGGGGACCACCAACAGCCTCGTCGCCGTCTGGCGCGGGGAAGCCAGTGAGTTGGTGCCCAATGCCCTCGGCCAGTTCCTGACCCCGAGCGTGGTCGGTCTCGATGATGAAGGCCGGGTGCTGGTCGGCCAGGCGGCAAAGGAGCGCCTGCACACCCATGCGCGCAGCACCACCGCGTTGTTCAAGCGGCATATGGGCAGCGCCCAGGAAGTGCGCCTGGGTGATCGTCTGTTCCGCCCGGAAGAGCTTTCCGCACTGGTGCTCAAGAGCCTCAAGGAAGACGTCGAACGCGCCTACGGCGAGACCGTGCACGAAGCGGTGATCAGTGTTCCGGCCTACTTCAGCGATGCCCAGCGCAAGGCCACGCGGATCGCCGGCGAACTGGCCGGGCTGAAAGTCGAAAAGCTGATCAACGAACCCACCGCCGCCGCCCTCGCCTACGGCCTGCACCAGCGGGACAAGGAAACCTCGTTCCTGGTCTTCGACCTCGGCGGCGGGACCTTCGACGTCTCGATCCTCGAACTGTTCGACGGCGTCATGGAAGTTCGCGCCAGCGCCGGTGACAACTTTCTCGGCGGCGAGGATTTCGACGCGGTCCTGCTCGAACGCTTTGTCGACAGCCAGCGCAGCGCAGCGGACTTCCCGGAACGGACCAGCGTGCTCCAGCCGCTGCGCCGTGAAGCCGAACGGGTGCGCAAGGCCCTGGGCCAGGACGCCAGCGCCGAGTTCACCCTGCGGGTGGATGGCCGGCAGTGGAGCCATACCTTCACCCAGCCGCAGTTGGCCGATCTCTACGCACCGCTGCTGGAACGCCTGCGCGGCCCGATCGAGCGGGCCCTGCGCGATGCCCGGATCCGTGTCAGCGACCTCGATGAAATCCTCCTGGTCGGCGGCACCACGCGCATGCCGCTGGTGCGCAAGCTGGCGGCCGGACTGTTCGGACGCTTCCCGTCCATCAGCCTCAACCCCGACGAAGTGGTGGCCCATGGCGCGGCGATCCAGGCCGCGCTCAAGGCCCGCTCGGCGGCCCTGGAAGAGGTGGTGCTGACCGATGTCTGCTCCTACACCCTGGGTATCGAGACGTCCCAGCAATACGGCCAGCAGATCGAAAGCGGGCACTATCTGCCGATCATCGAGCGCAACAGCATTGTCCCGGTCAGCCGGGTCAAGAGCGTGTACACCCTGCACGACAACCAGGAAGTGGTGAAGCTGAAGATCTACCAGGGCGAAAGCCGCCTGGTGCGCGACAACGTGTTCCTTGGCGAGCTGGAAATGCCGGTGCCCAAGCGCAAGGCCGGCGATGTCGCCCTGGACGTGCGTTTCACCTATGACAACAACGGTCTGCTCGAAGCCCAGGTCAGTGTCCCGCTGACCGGCGAACAGCATTCGCTGATCATCGAGAACAACCCCGGGGTACTCACGCCGGAGGAAATCCAGCAGCGACTGCAGGCCCTCGCCCTGCTCAAGGTGCACCCACGCGATCAGCAAGTGAACACTGTGCTGACCGCACGCCTGGAGCGGCTCTACCAGGAAAGCCTGGGCGAGTTGCGCGAGCGTATCGGCCAGTGGGCCGGGCACTTCCAGCAGGTACTCGAGACCCAGGACGAACGACGGATCCGCGAGGCCCGCAGCGAGCTGAGCGAACACCTGGACCGACTCGACAACGGCATCTGGCATTGAGGGGACGGTGACATGGACTGTTGGTCGATACTGCAACTGCCCGACGACGCCGATCAGCGCAGCATCAAGCGCAGCTATGCGCGGCTGCTGAAAACCACCCGGCCGGATGATGACGCCGAAGGTTTCCAGCGCTTGCGCGAAGCGTACGAAGACGCCTTGGAAATTGTCCGCTGGCGGGATGACGACGAAGACGTTGCCGAGCTGTCGGTGGCGGCGCCCGTCGCTGTCAGCGAAGTATCCCGCCACGACACCTTGCCCACCGAGGTCGTGCAGCAGCAGGAATGGCTGACGCCCGGGCAGGCGGCGAGACTGATGCAGGAATACCGCCAGGTGCTCCAGGATCACCTGCAAGCCGGGCGCGAGCGTGAATTCGTCAATCAGCTGAAACTCTACAGCGGGCTACCCTGGCTGCAGGTCTTCGACCACCGGCAGGAGTGGCAACACCTCATCCTGCAACTGCTCCACGAAACCCGCTGGAGCCTGCCGCTGTTCGAACGGGTCTGTCAGCTGTTCGGCTGGGATGAGCGCACGGGCGTCACGCCGGAGCCGGCCTGGGTCTGGCGCGCGCTGATCCAGCGCTGCGAACAGGAAGGTTTTTATCAACAGCTCCTGGCCAAGGCACAGAACCCACAACCCTGGAACGCCAACCAGTTGGCCGCGCACCTGCTGCTGATGCCCCTGACCCGCGCCCAGCAGATGGCGCTGTACCAACGTTTCGAGGCGGCGGAATGGCAAGCCTGCCAGCAACTGGCCGAAACCCTGGCCTACCAGTACCCGGCGCTGCTCGAACGCCTGCCCGACCCGGACGTGTTCTTCTGGCGCGAGTTCACCCCGCGGCCCGTGCCGGGCAATAGCTGGAGCTGGCTGTGGGCGGCCTCGGCGCTGGCCCTGCTCCTGCATTTCCTGCCCCTGCTGGCGCAGAAAGTCCTCCACGGCGAGTCGAGCTGGGTCACGCTGATGCTGGCTGGCACCTGGGCGCTGATTCCGGTCTGGGTCGGACGGTTCCTGATGCCGCGCTGGTTGACCCTGAGTTCGAGGTTCATCGTCCAGGATGTGCAATTGAGCCAGCGCCTGCTGCCCCGGCGGATCAACCCGAACGGCTACTGGCTGGTGCTGCGCCACGGCGTGCCGCAGGCGGTCCTGGCCCTCTGTTTCTGGGCCGCGCTGGGCGCCCTGGGGCTCGGGACCTTTGTCGGCGTCGGCCTGATCGGTCTGTTCGATCACTCACGGCGTGGTGCCGAACGACCGGCATCGGGCTGGCAGCGGCCCCTGCAGGCCGTCCTGCACTGGACCCAGTGGAGCCCGGCGCAACTGGGCTTCTTCCTGATCATGCTGGGCGTGACGGTGACCTGCATCTTCATCTACCCCGGTTTTCCGCTGACCCGCCCGAGCTAGTGCCGGGTCGGGACGGCAAAAGAGGCATCCAGGACAAATCTGTACCAGTATGTACCTACCCCCACCATGGGGCTCACGCTGAAAAGGATCTGAGCATGTCGAAACTCGCAGTACTGTCGTCCACCCTCGCCGCGCTGACCCTGGGCATGGCCAGCGCCCACGCCGATGTCGACCTGAAGCTGGGCAGCACCGAACGGGTCACCCAACTGTTCGCCTACCCCAACAACTGCAACGTCATCTGCTACCGCAACTGGACCCTGGAGCAGACCGCCGAGCACTACCTGAACCAGAGCGTGCAACGCGACGGCTACAAGGACGCCAAGGTGACGGTGAAAACTGACAACGGCCAGTTGTACGCCCACTTCAGCGGCGTTCCGAACGGCTACGACAAACCGCTGGCGGCCCTGCTGGATGCCGGTGACCTGGCCTACAAGGGCGCCTCGAAACTCAATGCCGACGGCAAGTGGGAATACAGCTGGTACCTGTTCCTGCCGTTGGGCATGGCCCTGGACAACCGCAAGAGCGTCGAACTGCTGCATTTCCCGCCGGATTACTCGCTGACCCAGGCCCAGGACTACCTGGAGTCGAAAACCACCGACCGCTGGGCCGAGCTGCTGACCGACAACGGCATCCCCGCCGACCAGACACCGGCTTACCAGACCATCGTCGACATCGCGCCGATTGCCGCGCCGTCCAACGCCGGCAGTACCCTGGAAGGGGTCTACGGGTATTTCACCGACTACCAGACCACCATGGTCAAGGAAGTCAGCGTGACCGCCAAGGGCACCGCGCTACCGATGGTGGCCTTCGGCGCACCGGTACGGAACTGGATCAAGCAGCAGTATGGCGCGACGGTCGCGGTGCTCGGCCTGGCCGAGATCAGCCCGAGCGCCGGCGTCAAGGTGCCGGTCCTGGGCTCCAACCATCCGAGCTATATCTGGTATGCGGCGGATCCGGCCAGCTATGGCGGCGACCAGGCCAAGGCCGATGCCGCGGGCCTGAAGGTCATGGGCCAGGACCTGAGCGCCGCCTGCTGGCAGGCGGGAATGGGCCAGAAGCCGGGCAGCGATCCATCGGCCCAGCTCAAGAGCTGTACCGAGAACTGGCAGGTGACCAACAAGGAAAAAACCTGTGAGCTGTTCTATGTCTCGGTGCGCAACCTGAGCGAAGCCGACGCCGAGAAGAAATGCGCGACGCCGTCGATCAAGACCGAGCTCCAGCAACTGCGGGCACCGGCGCCAACGCCGATGACCGCGGTGCCGCATATCTGAGCAAAGCAAGCAACGCCGGGTCCTGCGGGAGATTACCCTGTGGGAGCCGGCTTCCAGGGAAGCCGCATCGCAGCGAAAGCGGCGGCGCGGCTTGCACCGCTATCGCTGGCAAGCCAGGCTCCTACAAGGTCCCAGGCTTGCCGATAGTCCGTGGCCAGACCCCGTCCTGTGTAGGAGCTGGCTTGCCGGCGATGGTATCGACGCGGTGTTCTGTCAGACCACGTCGCCTGCATCGCCCGCAAGCCGGCTCCTGCGATCAGCCTAGGGCGCGTCGACAGGCCGCAGCCGATACTGCGGCGGCAATTGCTCGAAGCCGCTGATGGTGGTGTCCAGGCTCTTCCAGCGACCATCCTTGATCCCGTAGATGCAACCGTGCACCGACAGGCTCTGCCCGCGATGCCAGGCGTTCTGGACAATGCTGGTGTGGGCGACGTTGGCCACCTGCTGGATGACGTTCAGCTCGCACAGGCGGTCGACCTGCTCTTCCTCGGTCGGCAACTGCGCCAGCGCCTTGCGATTCTCGTAATAAAGATCGCGAATCGAGCGCAGCCAGCCATCGATCAGGCCGAACTGGCGGTCCTGCATCGACGCGCGCACACCGCCACAACCGTAGTGGCCGGTGACCAGGATATGCTTGACCTTGAGTACATCCACCGCGTACTGGATCACCGACAGGCAATTGAGGTCGGTGTGCAGCACCACGTTGGCCACGTTGCGGTGGACAAACAGGTCGCCCGGCAACATGCCGACGATTTCGTTGGCCGGCACCCGCGCGTCGGAACAGCCGATCCAGAGGAACTCCGGAGTCTGTTGGCGTGCCAGCTTGGCGAAGAACTCCGGGTCCTCTTCCTTGATCGCAGCGGCCCAGCGCTCGTTGTTATCAATCAGGTCTTGTAGTTCGTTCATGCTGTAAGGCCTCGAGAATGATGCACAGCTGTGACAACCGACCGTCGGTCGGGGTCACGCCCGCGATCGCGACAAATGCCATTCGACCGGGCTCAGTCGACCAGGGTGGCGGCCATGACCAATGCATCCTCGCGCCCACCGACCGCCGGGTAATAGTCGCGCCGTCGCCCGACTTCATTGAAACCGTAGCGCTCGTACAGACGATACGCCGTCTGGTTGCTGTCGCGAACCTCCAGGAAGCATTCGCGGGCCCCCATGTCATAGGCCTGCTTCATCAGCTCTTCGAGCAGTCGCAGCCCCAGGCCACGGCCCTGGCTTTCCGGCTTGACGGTGATATTGAGCAGATGCGCCTCGTCGATGATCACCTGGATCACCCCGTGCCCCACCTGCTGGCTGCCTTCGAACATCAGCCAGACCTTGTAGGACTTGAGGGCGTCGGTAAAGATGCCACGGGTCCAGGGATGACTGAACGCCGCATATTCGACCTTGAGGATCGCCTCCAGGTCGGCCTCGGTGGCCAGGCGAAAACTGATTGCATCACTCATCAACGCTTTTCCAACGCGCCATCAGCCGACGCATGGCTTGCCAGACATCAGCCTTACGCTGTGGCTCTTCCATTAATAATTCCAGGCCGGGCAGCGCCCAGGCCGAACCCAGGCCTTCGACCTGGAGTTCGCGGTTGTACGATTCGGCGTTGGCCTCCCCGGCAAAACGCACCGCCGGCAGGCCGATCAGCCACAGGCAGGCGCATTCGCCTTCTTCCAGGCGCGCCTGGACAAAGCCCTGGACGAACTCTCGGGCACGGTCCGGGCCCTGGTCGAGGTTGCCGCGCGCCAGCAACGGCCAGCGCACCGGCTCGCCGATGATCTGCGGCACATCCGGCAGGCCCGCGGCGCGCAACATGTCCTTGAGCAACAGGTAGGACGGATCGCGGCTCTGGAAGGCCTGGCCGGTCACCAGCTCCACCAGCAGCAGGCAACGCCCCGCCCGCAGCAATTGCAGGGAGAAACGCGGTGGCGGGAGCTGGGCCACCTTGGCCGGTGCCGGTGCCTCTTCGGCAACGACCGCCGGCTTGCTTTCCGCCCGGTTGGCCGGTGATGGCCGCGGCACCTCGATTTTCGGCCGTTCGGCCGGCCTGGCCGCGGGTTCGGCGACGGTTCGCACCTCCGGCACCGCCGGCGGCGCCTCGACCAACGGCTCCGGCTCGACAAACAGCTCCGGGCGCGACGGCGCGGCGAACGGCAGTTCGGTACGGGGCAGCCAATGGACCACCTGCATGGCGGTCAGATAAGCGCGGCGGCGGGACTCGATAAGCAAGGGGCGGCCATCTGTGGATAAGTTGAAGACCGGGATTCTACCGTTCTTCGGCGAAGATCGCCCGCTGTTGATCGCAACAACACCTGTCCTCTGATCACCTGGGGATAAATCGGGCGCGTCATGCAGTACAATCGCTCCTTTTAATTTGCCAACCAGCCGGCCTCTCCCATGATCGAACCCAAGCGCGTCTTGCGCGCCCTCGCCGAGCACTGGGCCCTTCTGGAGCCCCTGTGCGAACACTTCGACCAAGGCACCCTGAGCCTCGGTGAGCTGCGTCAACAATTGGCCGCCCAGCAACTGGACAGCACGCCCCAGGACATCACCAGCCTGCTGGACGTATGGATTCGCCTCGACATCCTGGTCCCGGTGGCGAAAAGCCCGAACCGTTTCGAGCTGAATGCGCAGATCCATGACTTCCTGGCCTACCTGCGCCGCGAGCACCGCCTGGGCCTGTGCCTGGAGATCGAAGCGTACCTGCGCCACCTCGAGCGCCTGGCCGGGTATATCCAGGACGCCTTCGATATCCGCGACGGCAACGACCTGGCCCGCCAGCTGCGCCTGCTCGACATGCGCGTGCGCGACGTCCTGAAAAAACTCGCCAACGACGAACAGGCCCTGGTGGCCGTCGCCGAGCGGGCCAAGACCAGCGACCGGCAGATCCCGCTGCGCCAGCGCTACGCCGAGGTCCTGGCGACCTGGGACGAATACGTCGAGCCGATGATCCAGCTGGTGAATGCCGACGGCGCCTTCGAACAGGGCGTGCGCAAGGTCGAGAACGTCCTGCTGCGCATGCTCAGCGAACAGCAGCGCCTCGGCCACCTGGTGGACGACGACATGCTGCTGCGCACCCACGCGCGGATCCTGGAGATGCAGACCAGCGCCCAGCTGACCCTGCGTCATGCCCGCGAACTGCTGCTGCCGCTGCGTGAAGAAGCGCGTCGGCACAATGCCGTGACCCGTGGCGCGGCCCTGGCGCTGTCGGTGATCCGCCGCAAGGGCCTGGACGCCGTGCCGCAAGCGGCCATGCCGATGTTCACCCGGCCGCAGAGCACCTTTCTCGGCAGCTCCGGGCAGGTCGAAGCCTATGTCTACGCCCTCGCCCGCTTCGAGGCCAAGCCGTCGCGCTTCCCCAAGGCACACAAGTCGTCCAAGGGCGGCGAGTCGCCACGGGCACCGCGCACGGTCAAGGAAATGCTCGAACGCTGCACCGACGCCCTGCCGATGCCGGACCTGATGAGCTGGCTGCTGGAACAGGAGCCGGACGGCGCCACCGACGAATTGCTGTACTGGTTCTCGCGCCTGTCGCGGGAAAAGCGTTTCCAGCGCGAACGTCTCGAACGCCGCGACTACTACACACAGGAGCATCAGGTCAGCCTGCGCTCCTTCGCCCTGCTCTCGCGTGTTGAAGAAACCGCCGAGAATTCCGCGAGCACACCCCATGCATCTTGATCTTTCCGAACTGTCCCAGCTGGCGCCGATCTTTCGCGAGCTGTTCAAGGGTTACCACGTCAGCCGCCGCGACCCGGAGCTGTACGCGCAACTGTCGAACTTCCAGGACCAGTACCGCACGCTGTTCAAGGCCCTGGGCTTCGAACTGGTCTGCGATACCCGTGGTTTCTACTACTTCGTCCCGGACAATGCCGCCGCCCAGGTGAACAAGACCGCCCAGCGCCTGGCACTGTTCACCTTCATCCTGGTGGAACACCTGGCTGACCAGGGTCGCGACCCGATCGCCGTGCTCGACGGTGGCAGCCTCGGTCGTGACGAACTGCCATCGCTGCTGGACAAGTACCGCGACCTGTTCGTCCAGGCCGAAGTCACCACCCAGGACGAGCTGGAAGAAAAGATCATGCGCCGCATGACCCAGCTCGGTTTTGCCCTCGAAGAGCCCGGCCTGTACCGCTTCCTGCCGCCGATGCACCGTTTCCTCGATGTCTGCCTGTCGGTCCAGCAGGACCGCGACATGGCCGCCAGCCTGCACAGCGTGCTGCCGTTGCCGACGCCGGTACTGGTGGATGACGACAGCGACGAGAAGCTGCTGGAAACCGATGATCCGCTGGACCTCAGCGAATTCGCCGAACCGCAGGAAGAAAGTGAAGAGCAGGCGCTGGCCCGTGCCATCGCCGCCGAGCAACAGGAGATGGACGCATGAGCCAGGAACGCTACGGTATTCGCCGCTTCGCCCTGCTGAACACGGCCGGCTACAGCCTCGGGCTGTTTCCCCTCGAACACCCGCTGTCGGTCTACGGGGCGAACAACCTCGGCAAATCGGCTTCGATCAACGCCTTGCAGTTCCCGATCCTGGCCCGCATGTCGGACATGAGCTTCGGCAAATACAGCCTGGAACAGTCGCGCCGTTTCTACTTCGCCAGCGACACCAGCTACATCCTCGTGGAAGTCGCCCTGCCCCACGGCCCGCACGTGATCGGCGTGGTCGGCCGCGGTCCGGGCGGTGGCTTCGGTCACCAGTTCTTCGCCTATGCCGGACAACTGGACCTGGCCCACTACCAGAAAGACGACACCTGCCTGCGCCAGAAAGAGCTGTTCAACAACCTTGAGCGCAACGGCCTGAAAGCCTACGAACTCAAGCCTGATGAACTGCGCCGCCTGCTGGTCGGCGGGCACACGTCGATCCCGCTGGACCTGACCCTGATCCCGCTGCGCTCCACCAGCGAACAGAGCCTGAAGACCTTCCGCGCCCTGTTCATCAACCTGTTGCACATGCGCGAAATCACCGCGGCCAAGCTCAAGCAGCTGTTCCTCGATGCCTTCGAGCACAGCCTGCGTTCCGGCAGCGTCGACTATATCGCCGCCTGCGAAGAGGCCTTCCGCGATGTGCGGCGCATGGAGCAGGACTACAACTCGCTGGTGGCCGCCGGCCCGCTGGTCGAGGCCCTGGCCGCCGGGGTGCGTTCGCGTGATGTCCTGCGCGGCAAGCTGCATCGGATCTCGCCGTTGCTGGACTCGTTGCTGGGCACCTGGTCGGACTACGCCAGTGCGCGCAAGGAAGAGCTGCTGATCCAGTCCGAGCATTACCGCAACGAGCAGGACGCGCTACAGAACGACCAGCGCGGCAGTACCCAGGAGCTGATGCGCCTGGAGCGGGAAATCAGCGGTATCCAGCGCTGGCTCGGCGAGTTGTCGGTGCTCAGGCATCGCTTTGCCCTGGTCGACGACGTGAAGGTCCTGGAACAGCAACTGCTGGCCGCCAAGGATGCCCACGACGAACTGGCCGGTGCCCTGGCCCAGTCCCGGCAGTTCAGTGCCGAGGATCTGGAAGAGCGCCTGCGCGATCTGGAAAAACGCCTGAAGTCGGTCAAGCAGCAGCTCGACCACGCGGACAACAACAGCTACGCACGCTTGCGCGAAGAGTTCTCGCAGCAGGATGTCGAGCGCCTGATGCGCCTGTTCAACAGCGCCCTGTTCAGCCTGCCGCTGGGCGAGCACGGCATTGCGCTGGACGACGACGGCGAGTGGGTCAAGTCGCTGGAACTGATCCTCGACGGTTTCAAGGGCGAGCGCTTCGAAGTGCCGGGCCTGTCCATCGACCTGTCGCATATCGAGCCGCCGGCGCTCCAGGCCCTGGCGGATCGCGCCGCGTTGCGCGATCAGAAGGAGCGCCTGGACAAGGAGCTCAAGCAACTGAAGACCCAGCAGGCCGTGGCCGCCGACCGCGCGGCGAGCAAGACGCAGACCGAAGCGCTGTACCAGCAGGTGCTGGATGCGCAGAAGGCCCTGGAAGACTTCCGTCGCGCCGAAACCCTCGGGGCCGAGGAAGGCGACAAGCTGGAACAGCTGGCACAGATGGAAGCCGCCCAGGACGAACTGAAGCGCTCCAGCGACGCCTTTACCGAGCGCGTCCAGCAGCTCTCGGCCAAGCTGCAACTGGTCGGCCGGCAGATCGGCGACATGGAGGCCAAGCAACGCACCCTCGACGATGCCCTGCGCCGTCGCCAGTTGCTGCCGGCGGACCTGCCGTTCGGTACGCCGTTCATGGACCCGGTCGACGACTCCATGGACAACCTGCTGCCGCTGCTCAACGACTATCAGGACAGCTGGCAGGGCCTGCAGCGGGTCGACGGGCAGATTGAAGCGCTGTATGCCCAGGTCCGCCTCAAGGGCGTGGCCAAGTTCGACAGCGAAGACGATGTCGAGCGGCGCCTGCAACTGCTGATCAACGCCTATGACCACCGCACCGACGAAGCCCTGACCCTGGGCAAGGCCCGCCGCGCGGCGGTAACCGACATCGCCCGGACCCTGCGCAATATCCGCAGCGACTACGACAGCCTCGAGCACCAGTTGGCGTTGTTCAACCGCGAGATCAACAAGCGCCAGGTCTCCAACCTGCAGAGTTTCCGCATCGTCCTGGCCCCGAACAAGGAAGCGCTCAAGCATATCGACCAGATCATCCACAGCGCCGGCCAGTACGAAGAAGGCGAGACGCTGTCGGTGTTCGACCTGAGCCAGAGCGCCGAGCAGGACAACAAGAACGAAGAGGCCAAGGAATACCTGGCGCGGCTGGTGGCGGCCAACCACAACCAGCTGGGCCTGAAGGACCTGTTCGAACTGGCGTTCGAGATCACCAAGGTACATGGCCAGCCGGTGATCCACACCGATATCGACGGCGCCGCTTCCAACGGCACCACCATGACCATCAAGGCGCTGACCAACATGTACCTGTTGCTGCACCTGATGGACCGCGACCAGGCCGGGCGCGTGCGCTTGCCGTACTACCTCGACGAGGCCGCGGATATCGACGAGAAGAACCAGGCGGCGCTGCTGGAAACCAGCCTGCAACTGGGCTTCGTGCCGATCCTGGCGAGCGTCAAGCCGCAGGTCTCGGCCCATGTGGCCATCGACCTGGAAGGCGGCAGCGGACCCAACGGGATCTATATCGACGAGGCGGACTGGAAGTACATCCGTCGCCACGATCAGGTCAGGGCGACCCTGCAGAGCGAAGCCTCGGAGCCGGAACTGGACGAGGCCTGATTCCGCAGGCCTTCGTCTCTGCTGTGGGAGCGGGCTTGCCCGCGAAGAACGATGACGCGGTTTGCCAGATAGCACCGCGTTGCCTGCTTCGCGGGCAAGCCCGCTCCCACAGGCGGTGTTATTTACCGAGAGTGATCTTCGGCGCCCAGGTCAGCCACTCGTCCTCGAACTTGTCGAACAACGGGAAGGTCTGCTGCGGTCGCGCCGCGCTGCCCATCCGCTCGCCGTCCGGCGTGGCGAAGGCAATCCCGCCCTGGATCAGCGTCTCCAGCGACTCGGTACGCACCGTCACGCCCTTGAACAGGCCGAAATCGGCACCGAACCCACTGGTATTCCAGAACCGGCTGCCAGTGCGCACCAGCGGCGCATAACGCGGCTCGATCAGGATATGGATCAGCACCCGGTCCGCCGTGGCGCCCAGTTCGTACCCCGTGACCTTGCCCACGGTCACTTCGCGATAGGTCACCGGCACGCCTTCCTTCAGCGAGCCGCGGCGGGCGGCACTCAGGGTCAGGCTCAGGCCGGCTTCCGCGGCTACCGTCTCCGGGGCCTGCTTCAGCGCAACGAAGTCCTTCTGCGGGCCCTGCTTCCTGGCCGCCGGCTGCACTTCAATGTATTGCCCGCTCACCAGGGTTTCGAGATTGGCGGTCTTGATCAGCCCCAGTTCCGGCTTGACCACCCAGAACTGGCTACCGACCCGGGCGATCCTGTCCGGCACTTCGGTAATCCGTGCCGACAGCAGCACCGATTGCAGATCGTCGCTGAGGCCGACGCTTTCGATCTTGCCCACATCCAGCCCCTTGAAGCGGACCGGCGTGCCACTGCGCAGGCCGTCGGCACGATCGACCCGGATGGTGATCACGGTGCCTTGCTGCTGGGCGTCGTCATGGTTGGCGAACAGGCGGAAACGCGGGATGCGTCTCTTCAGCGGTGCTTTCTCCTGCGGCGTCTCGAAGGCGATGCCCCCGGCGATCAGAGTCTGCAATGACTCGCTTTTCACCTGGATGCCGCCGGTCAGGCCACCGGTGAGGGTGATGCCACTGACGTTCCAGAAACGGGTCGAGGCGTTGACCAGGCCCTCGTACTCTTTCTCGATATGCACGCCGATGACCACCTGCTTGCGGTCACGGGAGAACTGGTAGCTCTGCACCGAACCGACCTTGACCTGCTTGTAGAGGATCGGGCTGCCGACCTCCAGGGAGCTGAGGTTGTCGGTGAACAGCACCAGGTGCAGGCCGGGGGAACGCAGGTCCAGCGGCGGCGCCTTGGCCCGGGCCTCGAACTCCCGCTGTGGATGGCCGCCCTTGTCGCCGGGGCGAATGGCGATGTAGTTACCCTTGACCAGGGCCTCCAGGCCGGTGATGCCGGCCAGGGAAATCGACGGCTTGACCACCCAGAACTGGGTGCCATCCACCAGGTAGTCCTCGGCCAGGGGATCGAGGGTCAATTCGGCGTTGGCGCTGGTCAGGTCGGGATCGATCTTCAGGGTCTTCAGGCTACCGACCTGGATCCCCTTGTACATGACCGGGGTGCGCCCGGCCTGCAAGCCTTCGAAGTCACTGAGCTTCACTTTCACGCGGATCCCGGCCTGGGCGGCGTCGAAGTCCTCGTAGAGACGGAACGGCAGGCTCGGATCGGTGGGCGGGCTGTCCTTGCGGTTCTCCGGGGTGGCGAAGGCGATACCTCCGGCAACGATACTGGCCAGCGATTCGCTACGGACCTTCACGCCGGACAGGTTGGCGTCGATGCTGATGCCGCTGGCATTCCAGAAACGCGTGTGTTTACGCACCAGGTTGGCGTAGGCGGGCTCGATGAAGACCTTGAGCTCAACCATGTTCTGGTCCGGGGACAACGCGAAGCTCTTGATCTGGCCAACCTGGATCTGCTTGTAGAACACCGGGCTGCCACGGTTCAGCGAGCCCAGGCGTTCGGCCTTGATGGTGATGTGCAGGCCTGGCTTGAGATCCGACAGCGGCGGCTCCTGGGACAGGGCCTTGAACTTGCGCGAGGGCTCGCCATCGCCGGGGCTGACGGCGATGTAGTTACCGGAGACCAGGGTTTCCAGGCCGGTGATACCGGCCAGGGTGACGCTCGGCTTCACCAGCCAGAAGCGGGTATTGGTGCGCAGGGACGATTCGACATCCTTGTTCATCTCGACGGTGGCCACTACGCCTTTGGTGGAGCCTTCGGCGTCCAGGGTCAGCGCCTTGACCTTGCCGATCGGCATGCCCTTGTAGACGATTTCGGTCTTGTTGGCCTGGATGCCTTCACCACTCTCGAAACGAACCTGGATTTCGATACCGGTCTGGTTATAGGCCCGCCAGCCGAGCCAGCCGCCAATGATCAGGGCGATCAGCGGCAGGACCCAGATGGCCGACCAGTTCGAGGCCGGACGGGTTTTGGCTTTTGGCAAATCACTCATGGTCGTCGTCCGACTCCGTGTTGTCCCAAATCAGTCGGGGATCAAAAGTTACTGCAGCAAGCATCGTCAACACCACCACACTGGCAAAGGCCACCGCGCCGAGATTGGCCTCGACGCTGGCAATTCTTCCGAAGTTCACGACCGCCACCAGGATGGCGATCACGAAAATATCCAACATTGACCAACGGCCAATGAATTCGATGAAACGGTACATGATGATCCGCTGCCGGGCCGACAGCGGCTGATGGCGCTGCACCGAGAACAATAGCAGGGCAATGCCCACCAGTTTGAACGTGGGTACCAGAATACTGGCGACAAACACCACGGCGGCGATCGGGAACATGCCGTGCTGCACCAGGACGATGACACCGGCCATGATGGTACTGGGATCGCCTTTGCCCAGGGAACTGATGGTCATGATCGGCAGCATATTGGCCGGGATATAGAGAATGGCCGAGGTCAGCAGTAGTGCCCAGGTGCGCATCAGGCTGTTCGGGCGGCGCGGGTGTACCAGCGCACCGCAACGGGTGCAGACCTGTTCGTCGGCGTCCGGCTCCTGCCGGTTCAGCTCGTGGCATTCCGTACAGATCAGGATGCCCGCATCAATCGCCCGCATGTTCATCTTCTCCCGACAACGCCTGCCAGATCTGATGAGGTGACATCACCACCTCCAGCAGTACCTGGACCAACAACAGACTGACAAAACAGGCCAGGCCAAGGCCCAGGCTCAACTCCGCGAGATCCGCCAGCTTGACGATGGCGACCAGCACACCCATGAGATAGACCTCGAGCATGCCCCAATCACGCAGATGGTGATAAATGCGATAAAGCAGCAGGCCGTAGCTGCGCCCGATGTCCCAGCGGATGCTCAGCAACACCGCCAGCTGGCACAGCAACTTGAGCAGCGGAATGCCCATGCTGCACAGGAACACCACGACGGCGATGCCGGTCATGCCGGTGTTATGCAGGCCCAGCACGCCGCTCCACACCGTGTCCTCGGAAGAGCGTCCCAGAAGATTGAGTTGCATGATCGGCAGAAAGTTCGCGGGGACGTACAGCAACAGGGCCGCGATCACCAGGGCCAGGCTGCGCTCGACGACATTGTGGCGGTGGGCGTACAGCTCATAACCACAGCGCGGGCATTGGGCTTTTTCACCCAGTCCGAGCTGGGGCTTGCGCATCAGCAGGTCACATTCGTGACAAGCCACCAGCTCCTCCAGGGGCAGTTCAGACACCTGGGGAGTGTCAACCGGATCCGGCATAAATAGAGGCTCAGGCTCTGTAAAAGATTGAGCCTATTCTAGTGGGCCGGCTCGAAAATAACTGTGCAAATTTGTCGGGCTGCCACAGGACCGTTCGGCAGCGCAAAAACAAAACCCCAACTGCTTTCGCAATTGGGGTTTCGGAATTTAATCTTGACGATGACCTACTCTCACATGGGGAAACCCCACACTACCATCGGCGATGCATCGTTTCACTGCTGAGTTCGGGATGGGATCAGGTGGTTCCAATGCTCTATGGTCGTCAAGAAATTCGGGTACCGAGTCGTGGCCAGGGGCCGCGCTTCAGCAAATCGGGTATGTGATCGATATTCGGTGCTTTGTGAGCCGCAAACTTTCGGTTCGTTTCGTCTTCATACACCGCAATCTGGTCTCTTTCGCCTTTCAGCTTGGAGTAGCAAATTGCTTGGGTGTTATATGGTCAAGCCTCACGGGCAATTAGTACAGGTTAGCTCAACGCCTCACAGCGCTTACACAC